>CBFHHV010000008.1:0-53853 GCA_965655775.1 Candidatus Marisimplicoccus sp. | reverse complement strand
TATTATGATATAGGAAAGAGTGAGAAAGTAAAAGAAATAGTTCAAAAATTATCTTTTAAATATTCCGATAGATTAAGTTTTTTTTCTTCGCTTGAGATATTTAATCAGTATGATGTTGGTGAGGAAATTATTTCAGATATCGAGAGGTTTAGAAACTTAATTGAAACAATTCAAGAATCTGGTGAGAGAGAGATTCTGGCTGATCAAATAAAAAGTTTTATATCAAGCTCTGAGCAGTTTAACTACATATATGGTGAATATGATTATTATATTTCTCTATCAAACTTTTTAGTTTCACTTTTAGAATTAAATGAAGTTGAATACTCAATAAGTGTGATAGATAAGATTGAAGAGCAATTGATTAGAAGAGTCTCTGTTTTCTCAAATATTGATGAGGATGAACAGGTCTATTACTTGGAGGGCATAACATCTGATATCAACCAGTACAGTAGGCTAATAAATCAAATAGAGGTATATGATATTGATGCATTCAATAAATATGATAAGAATCTAAAAGATATGTTAGCTAGGATGATTGAATAAAAAAAGCTTAACTAACTCATAAACATAAATTCAACAAAATATTTACAATCTAGTTAAGCTGGTCTTTCATTAAACTTATTAGTGTGTTAGCATCTTGATCTCCGCTTTGTCTCCATACCATTTCTCCAAATTTATAGATCATTAAAGTCGGAATGACTTTCACTCTTAATGCTTCCGAAAGTTTAATATTCTTTTCAGTATTTATTTTAATTACTTTTCCCTTATCCCCAAGCGCAGCAGCTACATCCTTTAAAATAGGGTGTAGATTATTAGATAACTCATCAAACTCGCTAAAAAAAACGAGCAGTAATGGCTTTTTCTCATCTAATAACTCTCCAAACTTGGACATATTAACTGTAATTTACGGTGAAAGTATAAAATTTTTCAATTTAAATCCAAATATTCTTATTTGTATTATATTGGTAACTAAGAAGTTCAGTTAATATTAATTTAACATTAAATTTTTTTTATTAACATATTGGTAATAATTATTTCATTATAAATTAAGTTGATTAAATGATTAAGAGGATATATTTGACCAACATAAATTCAACAAAATATATATAATGAAAAATAAAATTTACTCTTTAATACTTGCTTCAGGTATCTTATTTCTTTCTTGTGAAAAGGATCCTGAAACTGTGTATGAAACAGTTACAGTTACTGAAACTGTAGTTGTTACTGAAACTGAAACTGTAACTGTAGAGGTTCCAGCAACAGTTACTGTTCCTGAAACTCAAACTGTTGGTTCAGATAGTGGTATCTACTATATCAACGAGGATACAACTTGGACAAACGACAGGATTTGGATCATGGATGGGAAAATAGTCGTTCAAGATCAAGTAACTCTAACCATTCAACCGGGTACTATTATTAAATCTACTAGTTTGACAGGAGTGGATTCGACAGCTTTAGTTGTTGCTAAAGGTGGTAAGATTCAAGCGGCTGGTACTGCTGATTCTCCAATTATCTTTACTGACATAGAAGATCAACTTGATTATACTCACACTAATGGTGTTAGTCCAAATAGAGTTGCTACTGACACAGGTAAGTGGGGTGGTATTATTTTACTAGGAAAGGCAACTGTAGGAGAAGATGGTGGTGAGGATGATATTGAAGGTATTGCATCAGGATACCCATGGACAAAGTATGGAGGTACGAATGACGCTGATGACTCCGGAGTTATGTCTTACGTTTCAATTAGACACAATGGTATAGCTATAAGTGAAGGTAACGAGATACAAGGTCTTACTATGGGTGGTGTTGGTTCTGCTACTACAATTTCTAACATTGAAGTTGTAGGAAGTGACGATGATGGTATCGAAATTTTTGGAGGAACTGTTAATGTTAATAATCTAGTTATTTATGCAAACAAAGATGATGCAGTTGATTTAGATGAAGGTTATGCTGGAACTATAACAAATGTTGTGGTTCAAACAAAAGCTGCAACAGATAACATTTTTGAAATTGATGGTACTGAAGATTCAACAGATGCAAACGATGGACAATTTACTATTAAAGATGTTACATATATTGGAGTTGCAGGCAACACAACTAAGACAGATCAATTAGGTCATTGGAAGTCTGATGCAACTGGAACAACTGAAAATGTCCTTTACACAGTGATGGATGGTCAAGTAATTGAGGGGATTGACGCTGACACATATAGTGCAACAGCAACAACAAATGCAGTAAATACTTTAATTTTCAAAAACTTTCAGTTTCAAACAACAACAACATTAGCTGCTATTCTTGCTAATACAGCAGATACAACGACTGCTACTCCAGCATGGGCGTCTGTTGTCTCTAGTGGTACTGTAGGAGCTGATACTTCAGTATTTGGCTGGACAATGTGGTACCAAACAACACAACAATAATATAAAGAGTATTTTTCTTTCATATTATTGTTTAGTTTATAACCTAAACCAAAAAAAGTTTCGCTAGATAAACTCTAGCGAACTTTTTATTTAAATTATATAATATGAAAAAGACTTTAATCGCTTCATTTCTTTTATTTACAAATTTTATTTTATCTCAATCCATAATTTCCGGTCAGGTAATTGATGGAGAGTTTAATGATCCTCTTCCATTTGCAAACGTACTTATAACTCTTTCAGATGGTTCTAATATTGGCGGAACATCAACTGATTTTGACGGCTCATATATTTTTGAAGTTCAACCTGGAATCTATTTTCTTGAATTTTCATTTGTTGGATATGATACAAAAAAAATCACTGAAATTAATGTAGGTGAGAATGAAGAAGTCATTGTTAATTCAATATTGCTTCCTGCATCGAACGCTTTAGAAGAAGTCATTGTTACGACAACTGCAAGACAAAATACTGAAGCAGCAGTGTTATCTATCCAAAAAAGGGCAATAAACCTAATCGATGGATTATCTGCACAAGCTATAAAGAAAACTGGTGATAGTGATCTTGCATCTGCAATCAAGAGGGTTCCAGGTGTTTCTGTTCAAGATGGGAAATTTGTCTACGTAAGAGGACTAGGTGATAGATACTCAAAGACATTACTTGGCGGACTAGAGGTCCCTGGTCTTGATCCAGATAAAAACACTCTTCAATTAGATATTTTTCCAACTAATCTTTTAGATAATATTTTGATTAGTAAGTCTGCAAGTGCTGAGTTAAATGCAGATTTTACTGGAGGTATTGTCGATATCCTTTTAAAGGACTTTTCTGTATTACCAGAGTACAGTTTCTCTGTTAGCGGTTCATTTAATCCAGAGATGAACTTTAATAGTAATTTTATAGGAAACGAAAAAAGTGCTTTTAACTCTTTAGGATTTGATAATGGATATTTTGATCTCCCCTTGGCATCAAATCAACCAATCCCAGATGTTGAAACATTTAATTTAAGTGAAACTAATCTAACTATGTCTCTTACAAATATGTTTCAAAAAACTATGTCAGTTTCTAGATTTGATAGCTTTTTAGACTTTAGTATTGGTGCTACTGCAAGTAATCAATACAATATCTCCGATGAAAAAACTATCGGGTTTATAGCAGCTTTAGGTTATAAAAGAGATTACGAATATTATGAAGATTTTTTTAATGGAACAGTTGAAAAAGAGAACATAAACAGACCATTAGAGCCATATGGTGAACAAAGAGGAGAACTCGGGACAGTTCAAAATTTAGCTAGTAGTTTACTTGGGGTTTCATACAAGACCAGAAATTCAAAATATAAATTAAACCTACTTGCATTAAATTCAGGTGAGTCAACTGCAATAAAGGGTGTTTATAAAGAGTTTATTGAAAACCCTTATGTTGGTCAAGCTGATATTTTAACCTATACAGAAAGAAATATTTTATCAATTCCTTTTTCATCTCTTCATACATTCAACAATGGGAATACTAATCTAGAGATAAAGATTGCGCCATCATTTGCAAGAGTTTATGATAAAGACTTTAAAAAAACAATCTTTGAGGAAAATCCAACTGGTCTGCAAATTGCTAACAACACTACTCAAAACCCTAGCAGATTGTGGAGAGATTTGGAAGAGGATGCATTGTCATCAAATATTATGTTAAGTTTTGATTTAAATAGCAAAAAAATTGAAGGTAAAATAAAGATTGGAGGGGCTTACACAATAAAAGAAAGAATCTATAGAACCAATAACTATGAAATAAATTATCGTGTAAACCCATTGAGTACTGTTGGAACACTGCCATTGGGAGGTAATGCAAACAACCTTCTTAATTCAACTTTTTTGTATGATATTAACACAAATGAAGGATCATATATAAAAGGATCATATCAGAGAACCAATCAATTTGACTCAGAAGGAAAAACAATGGCAGGATTCCTTTCTGCTGAACTTATATTTTCTGAAAAATGGAAATCTACTTTTGGTTTAAGATTTGAAGAATACACAATTAGATATACCGGTGAGGATATTGAAGGAATAAAATTTGAAAATCAACTTCTTGTTGACTCCAGTGATTTTTACCCATCCGTTAACTTAATTAGAACATTAAATGAGGATGTAAACCTAAGACTTTCTTACTCTAAATCAACTGCTAGACCTAGTTTTAAAGAAGCTTCTGCAGCACAAATTTTTGATCCAATAACTGAAAGATATTTTCTTGGTAATCCAAATTTAAAACCAGCAATTATTAATAATTTTGATTTAAGGTATGAGTCGTATGGAGACGGAAATCAAATATTTGCAATTAGTGGTTTTTACAAGATATTTAATGACCCCATAGAAATCGGTGCAAATGATGCTAATCAACCTAAAATTTTTATTGCTAGGAATAACAAAGAAGCGTCTGTTATTGGAGCTGAAATTGAACTGAGAAAAGACATAATAAACACTACAAAAAATAAGTTTTCAATAAATCTTAACGCCTCAGTAATTAACTCTGATTTAACAATGAGTGAAGTTGAATTTACTGGAAGAGTTACAAGTAATCCTGATAAAGAAATTGAAAATTCAAGAGAATTACAAGGACAATCCCCATACCTTATTAATTCTGGTGTAATATACAATTCATTTGAAAATAATATTGAAATAGGAGCATATTATAATGTTCAAGGAAAGACTTTAGAGGTAGTTGGGATTGGTAACCTACCAGATGTATACACCCTTCCTTTCCATAATTTAAATTTAAATATTTCAAAAAGTTTTGGGAAAAACTTGGATCAAAGTTTAACATTTAAGGCTGAAAACTTGTTGAATTCAAAAAGAGAGAGTGAATATGACTACTACAATATTGAGACAAGTCCTTTTTCAATATATAATCCAGGACAAAGTTTTTCTCTGGGTTATAGTATAAAGTTCTAAATTTGAATAAATAATTCAATTGGAAAGCACTTATATATTTATAATTGGAATAATAATCTTTTTAGCAATTAGTGATTTAATTGTAGGTGTAAGCAATGATGCTGTTAATTTTTTAAACTCTGCGATTGGGTCTAAAGTAATTTCTTTTAAAAACATAATGATTCTTGCAAGCTTAGGAGTTGCAATCGGTGCAATCTCATCGAGTGGGATGATGGAAATTGCAAGGAAAGGAATCTTTAACCCTGAAGCTTTTTTCTTTAGTGATATCATAATCATTTTCCTATCGGTAATGATTACAGATATATTAATTCTGGATTTATTTAATTCATGGGGTCTGCCTACCTCTACAACTGTATCAATTGTTTTTGAGTTACTTGGAGCTGCAGTAATTATGTCCATTATAAAAATTACGGGCTCAGATGGAAATATGGCAGAAATTGAAAATTATATTAACGTTCAAAAAGCCACAGAAATTGTAATAGGAATTCTCCTATCTGTTTTGGTTGCCTTTTCTGTTGGTGCAATTATTCAATGGTTATCAAGATTAGTCTTAACGTTTGATTTTGAATCAAAAAGCATCCTGCTGAATTCAATATTCGGCTCACTCTCTTTTACATCTATTATAAATTTTATTTTAATTAAAGGAATCAAGGGAACACCCTACTCCTCTGAGAGTTACTCCACTCTAAATAATATGACAATAAATGAATTTATTGACTCAAATATTATAATGTTTTGGATTATAAGTTTAATTTTTTGGTTTATTATATCTTTTTTAATCTGTAAACTGTTTAAGCTTGATATTTATAAAATTATAATTGCAATTGGCACCTTTTCATTAGCACTAGCTTTTGCAGGAAATGATCTAGTAAATTTTATAGGGGTTCCAATTGCTGCAGTAGAATCTTTTCAATCTTGGTCATCTTCATCTATCAGTGCTGCTGAGTTTTCTATGATATCATTATCAGAGAAAGTTAATACACCACCTATCTATCTTTTTATCTCTGGTTTAATTATGGTAATTACTTTATGGTTTTCATCTAAAGCAAAGAATGTTGTTAAGACTAGCTTGGACTTATCAAATCAAAATGAAATAGATGAAAAATTTCAATCTAATTTTATTGGAAGACAACTTGTAAATTTTGGATTGAGTTTAAATAAAGTATTCATTAAAATTATTCCAGATAATATTTTACATAAGATTAACCAATCTTTTAAATTTAACTCAAATAATAATATTGCAAAATCTATTGATGGAACTAGGCCATCATTTGATAAATTAAGAGCAAGCTTAAACCTTGTAATTGCAGCCATATTAATATCAGTTGCAACATCATATAAATTACCTCTTTCTACTACATATGTTACTTTTATGGTGGCAATGGGGACGTCACTATCTGATAGAGCTTGGAGCAATAATAGTGCAGTTTACAGAGTATCAGGAGTAGTAAGTGTTATTGGCGGTTGGTTTTTTACAGCTTTTTCTGCTTTCTCAATTTGTGGATTAATTGTTTTCTTCATTCACTCAACTGGACTAATAGGAATTATTATTACTCTAATTATAGTAGCTGCAATGATAGCAAGAAATCATATTAATTTTAAGAAGAAAGGAGAAATAAAAATCTAATCATTAACTGTTGCAATAGTTACTGGTGTATCCCAGTCAACTACATTAATAATTGTATTGTCAGCATATTCTACTTCTTTAACTTTTCCTTCATTTCTAAAAATCCATTTGCCAACTTTTTTTCCTTTTTTATACTGACCAGAGATTATTTTAATTCCAGTTTTATTAAAACTAGACCATTTCCCATGAAGTTTATTATTCTTTATGAAACCTTTTTGTGAAATATTCCCATCTTCATTTAGATAAACTACTTTAAAAGTATTGTTGTCTTCTTTAGTAATTATCTTTTGTTCTTGTGCACCTAGAGTTCCTATAGAAAAGGCGAGGAATAGTATTAAATGTCTCATAATCGTCAGTTTTATAACATAAAGTTAACGATAAATTAACAATTAAACAACTTTTAAGTAACATTTAGTTAACATTGGAATGTAAAGTGCTGATTTAAAAAGCATTAAGAACCACACATAAGGCAGTCATCATCCTCATTTTCTTTTGATTGAGACAGGATTTGCTTTAGTTCCTCTGGTGATAATGGCTCAACCGCAACAGGTTTTTCTTTAGATTTTGATGCTGCTGCTTTTTCTGTTCTTGTAATTTCAACCTCTCCTACTTCTTCTGCCTCAACTTCAACTTTTGGCTCTACAGGTTTTGCTTCTTTTTTCTTTAAAGTAAATTTGATAGCATCGACAGCAGACTTAGTCCTCAGATAATACATTCCAGTTTTCAATCCAGATTTCCATGCATAAAAATGCATAGATGTTAATTTGGACATCGTTGCACCCTCCATAAATAAATTAAGTGATTGAGACTGGTCAATAAAGAATCCTCTGTGTCTAGCCATATCAATTATATCCTTCATACTCATTTCCCATACAGTTTTGTATAACTCTTTTAGATCATCTGGTATGCCCTCAATATCTTGAATAGAACCGTTAGCGCCCATTAATTCATGTTTCATTTCTTCATTCCAAAGCCCCAATTCTACTAGATCATTTAAAAGATGCTTATTTACAATAATAAACTCTCCAGAGAGAACTCTTCTTGTGTAAATATTTGATGTGTATGGTTCAAAGCACTCATTATTTCCTAAAATTTGAGAAGTACTTGCGGTTGGCATTGGTGCAACAAGTAAAGAGTTCCTAACTCCATGTTTAAGGATACTTTTTCTTAAGACTTTCCAATCCCATCTTCCACTAAGATCTTCATCCTCAACACCCCACATATTATGCTGCAACTCACCCTTTGAAATTGGTGATCCTTTATAGGATTCATAAACACCATCTTTTTTTGCCTCCTCAACAGAGGCAGTAAGAGCTGCAAAGTAAATTGTCTCAAAAATTTCTTGATTTAATTCTTTTGCTTTATCAGAAGTGAAAGGAAGCCTCAGCAGTATAAATGCATCGGCTAGCCCCTGAACACCAAGCCCAACAGGTCTATGCCTTAAGTTTGAGTTTTCAGCCTCTTTTACTGGATAATAGTTTCTATCAATAACCTTATTTAGGTTTTTGGTCACTCTAACTGTTACATCAAAAAGTTTTTGATAATTAAATTCCCCGTCTTCAACAAACATTGGTAGAGCAATAGATGCAAGATTACATACAGCTATCTCGTCTTTAGACGTGTACTCTAATATCTCGGTACAAAGATTAGAAGATCTTATGGTACCAAGATTTTTTTGATTTGATTTTCTATTACAAGAATCTTTGTAAAGCATGTAAGGAGTTCCTGTCTCAATTTGAGATTCAAGAATCTTTTCCCATAGTTCCCTTGCTTTTATTGATTTTCTACCTTTAGATTGCTTTTCATATTTTAAGTATAATTTATCAAATTCATCTCCATGACAGTCATACAGTCCAGGACACTCGTTTGGACACATTAAAGTCCATTCTTCATTATTTTCAACCCTCTTCATAAACAAGTCTGGCATCCACATTGCATAGAACAGGTCTCTAGCTCTCATTTCCTCTTTACCATGATTTTTCTTTAGGTCTAAGAAGTCATATATATCAGCGTGCCATGGCTCAATATAAATAGCAAAAGAACCTTTTCTTTTTCCACCTCCTTGATCAACATATCTAGCAGTATCATTAAAAACTCTTAACATAGGAACAATACCATTAGATGTTCCGTTGGTTCCTGATATATAAGATCCAGTAGATCTAATGTTATGAATTGAAAGACCTATACCTCC
Organism: Candidatus Marisimplicoccus sp.; assembly: GCA_965655775.1. Lineage (GTDB taxonomy): Bacteria > Bacteroidota > Bacteroidia > Flavobacteriales > Flavobacteriaceae > Marisimplicoccus. Next base: position 44,685 of record CBFHHV010000008.1, on the reverse strand, counting down.
TGCTGACTGAGATATTTTAGCAGTTTGTTTTAAAGTATCATATATTCCATCAATACTATCGTCTTGCATAGTCAAGAGGAAACATGAAGACATCTGAGGTTTTGGTGTACCGGCATTAAAAAGGGTTGGTGTAGCATGAGTAAAATATTTCTTTGACATTAGCTCATAAGTATCAATCACTGCATCAATATCATCCAGATGAATTCCAACCGAAACTCTCATTAACATGTGTTGTGGTCTTTCTACAATTTTACCATTAATCTTTAAAAGATAGGATCTTTCAAGAGTTTTAAAACCAAAATAATCATATCCAAAATCTCTATTATAAATAATTTTTGAATCTAACAGCTCTGCATTTTTCTTAATTACTTCATATACTTCATCTGAAAGAAGAGGAGCTTTTTTTCCTGTGATCGGGTTTACATAAGTATGTAAATCCTTCATAGTGGATGAAAAAGACTTATTCGTATTTTTATGTAAGTTGGAGACAGAGATTCTAGCTGCAAGTGAAGCATATTCTGGATGAGTTGTTGTCATTGTTGCAGCAATTTCAGCAGCAAGATTATCCAACTCAGATGTGGTAACACCATCGTAAAGACCTTCAATAACCCTCATGGCTACCCTAACAGGATCAACAAGCTCGTTGAAACCATAGCAAAGTTTTTTAATCCTTGCGGTTATTTTGTCAAACATTATGGGCTCTTTCTTCCCGTCTCTTTTTATTACATACATACTCATTCCATTGCCATATTATATTATCTAAAAAATTATTTAATTGATTATTTTAAAAATCGTCGTCAAGACCAAAGTTTGACTCGTCTTTTTTATCATTATTTAGAACACCTGCTTTCTGATATTCAGCAACCCTTTTTTCAAAGAAGTTGGTTTTACCTTGAAGGTTAATCATATCCATAAAATCAAATGGATTAGAAACATTAAATTCTTTCTCACATCCAAATTGATCTAAAAGTCTGTCTGTAACAAACTCTAGATATTGAGTCATTAATTTTGCATTCATACCTATTAAACTAACAGGTAAAGATTCCGTTATAAATTCTCTTTCGATGTTTAAAGCATCAAGAAGTATTTCCTTAATTCTTTCCTTTGGAACCTTATTAATCATGTGATTATTGTGCAGGTGAACTGCAAAATCACAATGAACTCCTTCATCACGAGAGATTAACTCATTTGAGAATGTAAGGCCTGGCATAAGACCTCTTTTCTTGAGCCAGAATATTGAACAAAATGAGCCTGAGAAAAATACTCCTTCAACACCTGCAAAAGCAATAAGCCTTTCAGCAAAAGAATCTGACTCAATCCATTTTAATGCCCAATCAGCCTTCTTTTTAATTGCAGGAAAATTTTCAATAGCCTTAAACAATGTATCTTTTTCCTTATCATCCTTGACATAAGTGTCAATTAAAAGCGAGTAAGTTTCTGAATGAATATTTTCCATCATTATTTGAAATCCATAGAAAAATTTTGCCTCCGAGTATTGAACTTCATTTACAAAGTTTTCTGCTAAGTTTTCGTTCACTATACCATCAGAAGCTGCAAAGAAAGCAAGAATATGCTTTATGAAATATCTTTCATCATCATTTAATTTTGTACTCCAATCATTCAAATCTTGGTGTAAATCAATTTCTTCTGCCGTCCAAAAACTTGCTTCACATTTTTTATACCACTCCCATATATCGTGATGCTTGATTGGAAAGATTACAAATCTGTCTTTGTTTTCTTGAAGTAAGGGCTCTTGCTGCATAATAATTTTTTTTTATGGTTGATAATTTTTTTAGTCTAACAAATATTTAAAAATATATTGAAAATTGAAAGAGGATTTTTCAAAGATTAACATAAAGTTTTTAACATTAAAAAAGATCAACTTTTTTTAATCTTTTTTCAATCTTTTTTCTCTACAATTTAAGCTTAAAAAAAATAAAAAATTTAAATTTCTTCAATATATTTGGGCATTAAAATTGAATTAAAAAAATATTAATGATAGCTTTTTTTAGCTTATGTTTGCATATCAAAAAATGAAAAATCTAGATAAAATTTTATTGTTTTTAACAATTTTGATTGTAGTATTTAATTTAACACAACTAAATATCTATAATTTTTTGGATAATGAAAACAGAATAGCCTTAATATGTTTCATTCTTTCATTGTGCGCACTTATCTTGATATTAATTTTAATGATTTCAAAAAGAATAAGAGATAAGTTCAAAAGCTAAATCTCAATAAAATCAACCTCTAAACTTGACTTTAATAAAAATTCAATTCCAGATTGATCTTTGTATTTCTTGGAGTATACTATCCTTTTTATGCCAGACTGAAAAATAAGTTTACTGCACTCTCTACATGGTGATAATGTTATGTAAAGAGTAGCTCCATTTGTGGATTGAGTAGAACCAGAAACTTTTGCTATAGCGTTAGCCTCTGCATGTAGCACATACCATTTTGTATAACCTTCATCGTCTTCACAAGGATTTTCAAATCCAGTTGGGGTTCCATTATATCCATCTGATATGATCATCTTATCTTTTACAATTAATGCACCAACTTGTCTTCTTTTACAGTGAGATAGTTTAGACCATTCCTCTGCCATTTTTAGATAGGCTATGTCATATTTTAACTGCTTCTTTTTCAATTTTGATCTTTAATTATTGATTGCTAAATATAAGTTAATCTGAATTTATTTTTTGACTTTCTTTATATATTTGTAAAAAAAATAAAATGTACCCAGAAGAAATCGTAAGACCAATGAAGCTTGAATTAACTAATTCAGGTTTTTCAGAACTAACTTCATCAGAAGATGTTAAATCAGCTCTAGATAAAGAGGGCACAACACTAATAGTTGTAAATTCTGTATGTGGATGTGCTGCAAGAAATGCAAGACCAGGAGTGATTATGTCCTTATCTAACGAATCTAAACCTGATAATCTTTGTACTGTATTTGCTGGATTTGATATTGAGGCAACTAATACTGCAAGAGAAGAAATGCTTCCATTTCCACCTTCTTCTCCATCCATTGCCTTATTTAAAAATGGTGAGTTGGTACACATGGTTGAAAGACATCACATCGAAGGTAGGGAGGCTGACTTAATAGCAGACAATCTTATCCAAGCGTATAACGAATTTTGCTAATTATTTAGGTAATGAGATTTTAAAATCTGTACCTTTTTTACTTCTTGATTTATATGAGATTTTACCTCTGTGAGAGTTTATAATACTTCTAACAATTCCTAGTCCCAGACCCATTCCATCAGACTTAGTCGTAAACTTTGGTTCAAATATCTTATCTCTATTATTTTTAGAAACTCCAAGTCCGTTGTCTGAGACAGTCACTCTTACAGTTTTTAATCTCTCTGTAATTTCTACATGAATAATTGGCTCTCTATCATGTGGGATTGCCTGAATACTATTTTTAATAAGATTAGTCATTACTCTAATCCACTGTTCTTTATCTAGTTTAATAAATATGTTTTCGCTTGAAGTCTCGAGAGATATATTATTTTGCTCAAAAATTTCAACAACTTTTTTAGTTGCCTCTACAATATCTGTTTTTTCAAGCTGTGTTTTTGGCAGAGTTGCAAAATCTGAAAAAGATGTTGCAACATTACTCATTGTATCTATTTGTTCTATTAGAGTATCACAAAAGTCATTTAACTTATCTTTCTGATCTTCACCTTTTTTTATACCACTATTTTTTTGAAAGCTTTGGACAGTTAGTCTCATTGGTGTTAACGGATTTTTAATTTCATGCGCTACTTGTTTAGCCATTTCCTGCCAAGCCTGCTCTCTCTCTGTTTTTGCTAGTCTTTCCACACTATCCTCAAGATCGTCAATCATCTTATTATATGAGTTTACAAGACTATCAATCTCCTTTGTTGCATTGTTTAAATAAATCTTTTCATTTTTTTTAAGTAACCCTGCTTGTCCAATTTTTAAACGAATAGTTTCAATGGACCTAGTAACATATCTTGATATAAAATAAGCCAACACAATAGCAACCACAAGCATAATAAAGTATATCTGATAAAGGGTAGATAAGAATACATTTAATTCACTTTCAGCAAAAGAAACATCTTGAAAATATGGAAAAAAAAGTATTGCATATTTTTCTCCGATATCATTTTTCAAAACACTGTAAGATGCTTGGAATTTTCCGACATCTGTAAAATTCTCTGATATAAATTTCCCTTCATCAGTTGAAACTAACATGTCTGCAAACTCTTCCTTTAAAGAATAATTATTAGATATAACATCAAGTGGAAGATATGAGTAAAAAAGGGGGCTACCACCAGTTGTAAAAATTGAGTATTCAACACTATGAATTTTTGTTATCTCCTCAAAGTCTTTTTCATAGTCTTCCCATAAATCGTATTTGTCTGACAAATCATGTTTATTAACTAAATAATTTATTTGTCTTTTTAGTTGATTCTCCTTCCTCTCTTGTCTATATGAGTTGTAGAGATCGGACTCAGTTCTATATTGATAGTAAGTGGAACCTAATACTAAAAGTGTAGCAGTAAAAACTAATAATATCATTGAGATAAAGATTCTTAATCTCAGAGACATTTTATTTTTAAACATAGTTACTCTATTCTTTAATAAGTAAATATATTAAAGTTTTAGCCAAATGATTTAAGCCTAGGACTTAAATAAAAGGAAACAGATTAAAGTAAACCTCTTTAAGGTATACATATAATTAGAAGAAAATAGAAGTTAAGTAAAAAGTGTTAATGATTATCCTTTAACTTGGTGATCACCACAAATGTTATTAGCCTCAACTTCAACATTATGTTTTGCACAAAGTAATGACTCTGTCATGTTTGTACAATTTATACATGTGTTAACTGTTTGAATCATTTTAAATAATTTTACGTAAAATTAAATTAAAAAAGGTTTAGAATGATTTTAAATTACTCATTTACAGTAATTTAAAATGATTATAAATAAAGAGATTAATTGGTTTAAGTGAAGAAATTACTACATCTTCTATCAAATTCTAAAAGATCACTTTTGTCAAAATCAATAAATAAATTATTCGTAACCTTTATTGGTGATGAACTATAGAAGTATATTTCATCTTTATTAAAGGTCCCTTTTATCTTATATTCCTTTCCGATAAATGAAGTTTTTTCAACTTTTAATTTATGCTTTGATTTATCTACAATTTTAATTTTTTCAGGTCTTATATAAAGCTCTTTACCATCAATATGAATTCTGTTTAGATCTCCTAAAATTTTAGCACAATAGCAATTTACAGGATTACAATACATCTCCTCTGGTTTATCATATTGCTGAACTATTCCTGCTTTAAAAACAAGTATTCTATCTGAAATATCAAAAGTATCTTTTATATCATGAGTTACTAGAATTGTAGTAGTTTCTGTACTTTTTAATATTTTATATACTTCATTTTGAATTTTTGATTTAATACTAACATCTAGGTTACTGAATGGCTCATCCATAAGAAGAAGATCGGGTTCTCTAATCAAGGCTCGTGTTATACATACTCTTTGTTGTTCTCCACCAGATAATTCATGAGGATATCTATTTAATAAATTATCCAGCCCAGTAAGTTCGACATAGTACTGAATATTTTTTTCATAATGTTTTTCAAGGTTTATTTTCAGATTCTCTAAAACACTTAGATGCGGGAAGAGAGGATAGTCCTGAAAAATAAAACCAATTTTCCTATGATTTGGTTTAATAAAGGTTGTCTTATTATCTAAGACTGTGTTGTTTAATGTAATTTTTCCAAAATTTATTTTTTCAAGACCTGCTAAACATTTCAAAAAAGTTGTTTTCCCAGAACCACTCTCTCCAATAAAAGAGACAAATTCACCTTTTTTGACAGAAAAGTTTAAATCCTTAATTAAAGGAACATCTTTACTGTAAAACTTAATTAAATTTTCAATGTTAAGATACATCTACACCTTTGTTTATAATTTTTCTTAAAAATATCAATAATACTGCACCTAATAAAATAATAATTAAAGAGTAAATAGAAGATTTTGCAATCATTTCTTCTATTGCATATTCATATGTCCTTACAGCTAGGGTGTCAAAATTAAATGGTCTTAAAATTAAAGTAATTGGCAACTCCTTGATTATATCAACAAAACACAAAATAAATGCAATGTATATTGCGCTAATGTTTATTGGCAAATGAATTTTTTTAAACAATTTAAAATTTGTCATCCCCAGATTCTTTCCTGTGTCATCAAATGTTTCTGGATGTTTATCAAAGCTTGATCGCAGTGGAGAAATTCCAACTGCCATATATCTCATTACATAAGCATAAACCAAAATTACTACCGATCCAAAAGCTATTGAAATTCCAATTAATTTTGTCAAAAATGCTAAAAAAATTATAAGTGACAGAGCTATTACTGCTCCTGGCAAGGCATATGTAAGTGAGACTATCTCACTTAAGTAAAAAACAGTTTTACTTTTAGAAATCTTTTTTATATACTGAAATAAAATCGCAATAGCAACAATTATTAGAGATGAAACTGAAGCTAAAAAAAATGAGTTTAAAGAAAGATTTATTAACTCACTAAAATCTACAACATTTATAGTCTTAAAAACATTATTTACTATGTAAATAACTGGAATATAAAAGCCTAGTATAAATGGGAATAAACAAATGAGATATATAACTGTTCTTGAAAATTTATTTGTAGAATAGTTACCAGATACATTATCATTTGGTTTATAGTTATATCTATATTTTGATGTTGAGTATCTCTCAAGTAAAAAGAAAATAGATACAATAATAAGTAAGCAAACAGCCAAAATAGATGCCGTATTAATGTCTTCCATTGAATACCAAGATCTGAATATTCCACTTGTAAAAGTATTTACACCAAAGTACTTTACAGCACCATATTCATTTAGCACCTCCATTGTAATTAAGAATAAGCCTGAGAAAATCGAGACTCTAGATATTGGTAGAATAATCTTAAAAAAAGTTTGAAACTGGGACATTCCAAGGTTCTTTGAAATATTAATATAATTTGACCCTAGCAGTGAAAAAGAAATTCTACATGCAGTATATAAATAAGGATATAATACAAGTGCCATCAAAAATGCCAGAATTTCAATTTGCAAATAATCATGATTTACATACTTATAAAAATCAGGGTAATTATTCCTTACTGTACTTTGAATTGGACCAGTATAACTTAAAAGATCACTGTAAGTAAAGGCAATTATATAAGAAGGAATGGCTAAAGGCAAGAATAGTATTATATCAAAAAAACTTTTCCCTTTAAAATTTGTTGTAGAAATAAACCATGCAGGTATGATTCCTAGTATCAAAGAAAAAAAAACTGTGAGTAATAAAAGGTAAAGTGTGTTTAATGAATAGCCTAACAAAAGATTATTCCATAAATACAAAAACGTATCAAGGCTTAGTCCGATTACACTATATAAAAGATAGATTAATGGACATAATAAAAAGATAGAAATAAGTGATGTTAAAAGTTTAACATTCATCTTTTGATGATTTTAGATTCTACTTCCAACCCCCAGAATCAAATATACGAATTGCATCATTTCTTTTAGAGCCTAACATATTTAAATCAAGAGGATCCTTTCTAAATGTTCCCCACTCTTTTACTATATCATTTGGCTCGATATTAGGTTTTACTGAATATTCATATGTATTATTTACATATATCTTTTGAGCCTCATCACTAGTTAAATATTCAATAAGCTTAAGTGCGTTTGATCTATTAGGAGCATTTTTTGCAAGAGCAACTCCAGAAACATTAATGTGAGAACCTCTCTGTCCTTCTCCTTGATTCGGAAAAAAAACTGATATTGATTTACCTGCATTTACTTCCTCTTCATTTTCTGATGATAATAAAAGTCCAATATAATATGAATTTACAATTGCAACATCTCCTTGACCAGCTGCAATTGCTTTTACTTGATCTCTATCATTTCCTTTTGGATCTCTTGCAAAGTTTGAGACTACTGCTTTGGTCCAATTTTGAGTAACTTCTTCTCCCAAGTTAGCAACAAGTGAAGATAGAAGAGCTTGATTATATGAGTTAGATGATGATCTCACTAAAAGTTTTCCTTTCCACTTTTCATTTGCAAGATCTTCATATGTAGATAGATCACTTTCTTGAACTCTTTCATTACTGTAAACAAGAATTCTTGATCTATAAGTTACTGGAACCCAAAACCCATTTGGGTCTGTTAAGCTTTCTGTAATTCCATCTGTTAAACTTTCATCATTATACTTTTGAAGTAAATCCATATCAGATGCTTGCCATAATTTTCCGACATCAACTGTTATGAATAAATCTGCAGGACTGTTTTCTCCTTCATTTTTCATTCTTTGAATTAATTCATCAGCATTAGCCTTAATTACATTTACTTTAATACCTGTAATTTTTTCAAAATTATCATATTGAAGCTGGTCAACATCATAGTGTCTCTGACTATACATATTGACAATTTGTTCTGAATTGTTATTTGAACATGCTAAAATGAATAGTGCAAAAAGAGGGAATAATTTTTTCATAACTGATTAATTAAAGCACAATATTAAAAAAATTATTTTTATTTAGACTAATTCTAAATAAATATTTAAATTAGCATCGAAATAATTTAGAACGGTTCTAAATAATTTAGAAATCGAATAAGCATAAACCATTTAGGACCGTTCTAAATGTATTAACAAATACAATGATAAATATGAAAAATTTATTATATATCTCAATTATTTTATATGGTACTAATTTAATTTCACAAAATTTAGATCAAACCATAATTAACGATAGCATTACCAATCTTGATGAAGTTATCATAAAATCAAATACAATTCTTGGAAATAAGTTTGTGGCAAGAAACAGGACAGGTGCTGCCTATTATCTTTCAACAGATGAGTTAGCAGATTTTAATTATACTGATATAAATAGAGCATTAAACAAAATATCAGGAGTTAATTTTTATGAAGAAGATGGATTTGGCTTACGACCCAATATAAGTATACGTGGGACATCTCCAGAAAGAAGCTCAAAAATTGCAATAATGGAAGATGGTATTTTAATTTCTCCCGCACCATATAGTGCATCCTCTGCATATTATTTTCCATCAGTTGCAAGAATGCAAGCAGTTGAGGTTTTAAAAGGAAGTAGTCAAATTCAATATGGACCATATACAACTGGTGGTGCAATAAATTTTGTTTCTACTGAAATACCAAAATCATTTCAAGGTAAAATATCAAGTAGTTACGGAAGCTTCAATACAGGACAGACTTATTCAACAATAGGAAGCAGCAATGGGAATTTTGGATATATGATTGAATATTTAAATTATAATTCTAATGGATTTAAAGACTTAGGCGAAAATTTAAATACTGGTTTTGATATTAATGAGATAACATCAAAAGTTAGATTTAATTCATCAAAAGATGCAAAAATTGATCAAAGTTTAGAATTCAAATTTCACTATTATGATGAGATATCCAATGAAACATACCTTGGCTTGACTGATTCAGATTTTAAAAAATCACCCTTTCTAAGATACATTGGATCTGGAAAAGATAAAATGGATGCTGAACATAACCAATATCTTATAACACATGAAATTAAAATTTCAGAAAAATTTAATATAACCACAATCCTATATCATAATGGATTTAAAAGAAATTGGTATAAACTTGATGATATTGTTCATAATGGAGAATCACAAAAACTTTCAAAAGTTATCTCAAATCCAGATTTATATTCTGGACATTTAGCATTTGTCAAAGGTGAAATCAATGGAGCAAGTAATTTTTTAAAAGTAAAAGCTAATAACAGAAAATATGTTTCACAAGGTGTTCAGACAAAAATAGACTATCATTGGTATGGAAAAAACAACTCTTTCAATGATTTAGAAATTGGACTAAGATTTCATTATGATGAAGAAGATAGGTTTCAATGGGAAGATATTTATACAATGAATTATGGAGTAATTAATATAGATAAGCGTGGAGAGAAAGGTTCTCATGGTAATAGAGTTAGTTCAGCTAATTCATTTGCATCATATATAATGTATAAATACAAATACAATGGTTTCACAATAACACCCGGAATAAGATATGAATCTATAAAATTGGAAAGGAATGATTGGGGAAAATCTAATCCGTTAAGAAATGAAAGTGATTTATCATATAGGGAAAATAATATTTCTGTTTTGATCCCAGGTATTGGACTTAATTATAATCTCAATAACAAGATTTCAATCTTTGGAGGAATTCACAAAGGTTATTCACCTCCTGGAAGCTCAGATGGTCAAGAAGCTGAGCAGAGCATAAATTCTGAGCTAGGGACAAGACTATCATTTAATAATGTTAACTCTGAAATAATTTTCTTTCAAAACAATTACTCTAATTTACTTGGAAATGATTTAGCTGCAACAGGTGGATTTGGTGAATTTGACCCATTCAATGCGGGAGAAGCATTGGTAAATGGTTTTGAATTTCTTTTAAGAAGTAATTTGATTGATAATGATAAGACAATGATTCCCCTTTCCCTTTCCTACACTCTCACTAATGCAAAATTTTTAACTGACTTTGGAAGTACTCAGGATATTTGGGGAGAGGTTAGAGATGGTGATAGAATTCCATATATTCCACAACATCAATTTAATTCATCATTAAGCATTCAAACTAAAGATTATGAAATCAATTTAAGCGCAAACTATAATGGAAAATTCTCAACTGTTGCAAATGGTTCATCTAAAATACCATCTTATTTTGTCTTTGATGTTTCATTTATATATAATCTTCGTTCAGACTTAATATTTAGATCTAAAATTATTAATCTTTTTGATAAAAAATATTCAGTTTCAAGAGCACCTGCAGGTCTAAGACCTGGCCATCCTTTTGGAATTTATGCTGGATTTGAGTACAAATTTTAATTAACTTTAAAGTATAGTTACTTTAAATTATATGACTAAAAATTACGAGATTATAATTTATGATGGTATATGTGTACTATGTAATTACTTTATTCGATTTATTTTAAAAAAAGATAAAAAGGCTCATTTTAAAGCAACAAATCTGCAAAGTGATTTTACAAAAAAAAAATATCCAGAAATTCTATCCGTTGATTCAGTTGCAGTTATTTTGGAAAATGGAAAAATTTTGCAAAAAAGTAAAGCAGTTTACTACATTTTACAAAAAGTTAAAGTTTTACTATTAATCAGAGTCTTAATTTATGTTTTTCCAACATTTTTTTCAAATATAGTCTATGACTTTATTGCTCTAATTAGATACAAATTATTTGGAAAATACTTCTATTGTCCCGTACTCAAAGGGGATTTAAAAAATAGAATAATTGAATAAGAAAAACATATGAACCTATAACGATATTTTTTAACTGCTATTTAGAATAAATCTATATTAAACAAAGGAACTTTAAACAATACTTTTAGAACCTTAAGCGTTATTATTTGTATCAATCTTAAAATTAAATTTGCAAAAATTAATTAGATTTTGGTTGGTTTAATAAGTCTTAATTATAAAGTTGCCCCTATTGAACTTAGAGAAAGGTTCTACCTAGATGATGCACAAAAAATTGTTTTTCATAATCTTTTGAAAAAAAAGGTTGGTGTGGAGGGATTGATGCTCATATCTACATGTAATAGAACTGAAATATACTTCGAATTTGAGAATCATATAGGAAACGAAAATAAGTTTATTCACAGCATAGTTAAAGAGCTCTCAGAATTTAGAAACTTTAATGACAGTCTCTCACCTTACTTAATAAAGCAAACCGGATCATATAACGTATCAAAACATCTATTTAGACTAGCGTGTGGGCTAGAATCAATGATAATTGGGGAATTTCAAATTGTTGAGCAACTTAAAGAAGCATATGACTTCTCATATAAACACAGGATGCTTGGACCTATCTTAAATAGAATGGTTCAAAAATCTTTAGAAACAGGTAAATTTATAAGGACCAATACTAAAATAGATAAGGGAGCAGTGTCAGTAAGTTACGCAGCTGTTGAAAAAGTACATAAATCTATTGAGATTCTTGAGCCTGAATTTCTATGTGTTGGTCTTGGGGAAACCTCAAAGTTATCAATCAAACATCTTCATCAAAAAGATTATTCCAATATTAAAATTGCAAATAGGACAGATAATAAATCTATAGATTTTGCAAAATCTCTAGGTCTAACTGCTGTAAAATTTGACTCATTTAAAAATGAGTTAGCAAATGTAGATGTAGCAATTTTTTCAACTTCATCTAAAGAACCTTTAATATCAAAAAGCGAATTATCTAAAATTAGAAAAGAAAGTAAAAAAGAGCTTTTGATTATAGACTTATCTGTTCCAAGAAATATTCCAAATGATTGCAGTGATATTAAAAATATTAAATTAATAAATGTTGATGACCTTAAGGATGCGGTAAATCACAACTATAAAAAAAGAAGGAGTCAGATAATAAAAGCTGAAAAATTTATTGAAGATTTTTTATCTGATTTTGATGACTGGACTAATTCTCGTCAGTTGAGACCCTCTATATTATCTATTAAAAAACAATTGAAAAATATCGTAATTGAACAAACAATTGAAAATGTAAACTCCTCTTCAAATCAATCAAATGCAGACCTTTTTGATTCTGATGGGTTTAACAAAAGATTAGATAAGGTTTATGAAAAATTTTCCGACAATCTGGTGAGAAAGATTAGACAAGCAAGTAACAATGGGAAAGATGAAAAAGCAATTAGTGTAATTAATCAAATATTTCTCGATGATTAAATCAATTAAAATTGGGACTAGATCTAGTAAGCTGGCATTATATCAATCTAATTTGGTTAAGGAAAAATTATCAAGTTTATTGCCAAGCTTAAAAATTTCATTAGTTGAGATCAAAACTAAGGGGGATAAAATCCAAGACAGAAATTTAGATAGAAGTATTGATAAAGGGTTTTTTGTTAAAGAGATACAAGAACATTTACTTAATGACCAAATTGATATTGCTGTACACAGCCTCAAAGATCTACCTGTTGAGAATTATTCAGATGATGTAACTTCAATAATTTTAAAAAGAGGCAATCATAGTGATGTTTTTTTAAGTAGAAATAAAAAAAAACTCTCAGATTTTAATCACAAATTAAAAATTGGAACCTCGTCTCTTAGAAGAAAAGCACAACTGCTCAATATTAATTCTGATTTAAATATTGATGATATAAGAGGTAATGTTGATACCAGAATCTCTAAAATGTTAAATGGAGAATATGATGGCTTAGTTATGGCGGCGGCGGGAATAGAAAGACTTGGACTCGAAGAATATGTAACAGAGTATTTTGACATTGACCAAATGCTACCTGCGCCTGGTCAAGGTGCTATTTCGGTTGAGATTAAGAAAAAAAATAATGAAGTGCATGATGTCCTTAAGAATATAAATGACGAGGAAACAAATCTTTGTACTCATTATGAAAGATCATTCATGAATGAATTAGGTGGTGGTTGTAATTCACCAATTGGAGCGTATTCATTTATTTCAAATAATAAAAAGAGAATTACTGGTTCCATTCTTTCATTAGATGGAAAACAAATCTATAAACGAAGCCTGGAAAAGGATATTAATAATGATAATAATATTGGGAAATTATTAGCTGAGGATTTAATTAGATCTGGAGCTAATGAAATTATTAAAAAATTAACCATTGAATAAAACTAATATTATAATAACTGGAGAAGATTTCGATTATAGCTTTGATAAGTTAAAAGCTATGGAAGTTAACATTTTTCATTATCCAATGATTTTCACATCAGGTATAGATGTTAATATTGATCCCAATACTTATAACTATATAATATTTACCTCCAAAAATGGTATAAAATATTTCCTGAAAAATATTTTAACTTCTATTAATAGAGATATAAAATTTATATGTATTGGTAAAAAAACTGCCGAAGTATTAAAGAAAAATAAGTTTAATCCTGATATAGTTGTAAGAAGAAATTATTCAAAGTTTATGTGTGATGAAATTAAAAATATGGGAATAAGTAAAAACAAAAAATTATTACTTATTCAAGGAAATCTTGCAAAAAAAGAACTTTATGAGTGCTTATCCGAATCTTTTAATATTGATCATAAAATAGTTTATACTACTAATCCTGTAGTAGAAAAAGTTGATGATTTAACAGAAAAAATTATTAGTGAGAATACTTATGTTGTCTTTACAAGTCCCTCAACATTTAACTCATTTATTGATAAATATAATCTTAAAAACAATATTATAAGCATCGGTGATACAACAACAGATCATATTAGAGACAAAGGCTTTGAGCCCTTAATGACAGCAAAAATGCAGTCATACGAAGGTATAAGTAATTCAATTATTGACTATTTAAATAAAAAATTAGATCATGAACTATCCTAATTCAAGATTAAGAAGGCTAAGGCATAATCCTAATATTAGAAAACTAGTGGAGGATATTGATTTAAAGACTTCTGACTTAATATTTCCAATTTTTGTATGTGAGGGTAAAAATGTAAAGAAGGAAATTGAATCCCTTCCAGGACAATATAGATACTCAATTGACAACTTATTAATATTGACAGAAGAGCTAATTAGTGTTGATATAAAATCAGTTTTATTGTTTGGAGTATCAGACAATAAGGATGATAATGGCAATATAGCTTGTAGTCATAAAAGTATTATCCCAAAGGCAGTTAAAAAGATTAAAGAAAAGCATAATAATGACATGCTTGTTATTGCTGACTTATGCAATTGTAGTTATACATCTCATGGACACTGTGGAACTTTAATTGATGGTGATGTTGATAATGATGCAACTATTGAGACACTATGTAAACAAGGTGTTATTCTTGCAGAATCAGGTGTTGATATCATAGCTCCCTCTGATATGATGGATGGAAGAACTGGAGAGATTAGAAAAGAACTGGACAAAAATGGATTTCACAAAATTCCAATATTCCCCTACTCAGTAAAATATGCATCATCTTTTTATGGACCATTCAGAGGTGCTGTATCAAATTCCTTAGATGAAGGTGATAGAAAAACTCATCAGATGAGCTTTAAGAATTCATCTGAATATATGAGAGAGATTGAACAAGATATAAATGAAGGATGTGATGCAGTAATAATAAAACCTGCATTATCATATTTAGATATTATTTCAAAAGTAAAAGATAGATTTAGTATCCCAATAATTGGATACTGTGTTAGTGGTGTTTATTCGATGATTAAATCTGCCTCAAGAGAAAATTTAATTGATGAAATTGATCTAACAATGGAAATATTATTTTCCATCAAAAGGGCTGGTGCAACTGCAATAATTACATATAATGCAATAGAAATTGCAAAAAAACTTAATAAAGAATAAATGTTTTATAATAGTAAATTAGCATATAATGAGGCAATAAAATCAATTCCAGGTGGAGTAAACTCACCTGTTAGAGCATTTAGAAGTGTTCATTCAACGCCAATATTCTTCAAGAGCGGAAATGGAAGTAAAATGATTGATATAGATGATAATGAATATATAGATTGTGTTGGTTCTTGGGGGCCATTAATTTTTGGTCACGCAGAGAATCACACAGTTGAAGCTATTGTTAATTGTTCAAAAAATGGGACAACTTTTGGAGCACCAACAGAGCTTGAGACAAAAATGGCTTCCAAGATAATTGAAATGGTTCCCTCAATTGAAAAGGTGAGGATGGTAAGCTCTGGGACAGAAGCTACAATGAGTGCTATTAGACTTGCTAGAGGTTATACTCGGAAAAACCTAATAATCAAATTTTCTGGTAATTATCATGGTCATTTTGATAGTTTCTTAATAAAAGCTGGGTCTGGTGCAATGACATTAGGCAAACCAGATAGTCAGGGAGTAACTGAAAATATTGCAAAGGATACATTAGTAGCAGAATTTAATGATATTGATTCTGTAGTTGAACTCTTTAATGAAAATAAAGATAAAATCGCAGCAGTCATTATTGAGCCAATTGCTGGAAATATGGGTTTAGTAATTCCAGAAAAGAATTTTTTGAATGATTTGAGAGCTATTTGTACTGAAAACAGTAGCCTGTTGATCTTTGATGAAGTTATGAGTGGATTCAGAGTTTCAAAAGGTGGTGCACAAGAATTATATAATGTAATACCAGATATTACCACACTTGGAAAAATTATTGGTGGCGGACTACCTGCTGGTGCATATGGAGGGAAATCTGAAATTATGGATCATGTTGCACCAGATGGCCCAGTTTATCAAGCCGGAACATTATCTGGAAATCCCTTAGCTATGGCTGCAGGATTAAGTGTTCTAGAAAGATTAAATGATGATGTGTATAGTAAACTTGAGGATATATCCTCTAAAATTCATGAAGGATTTCAAATAAATATTGAAAAAACTGGAATTAATGCAAATGTAGCAAGAGTAGGTTCCATGATGACATTATTTTTCTCTGACTCAGACAGGGTTAAAAATTATACTGTAGCAAAAAAATGTAATACAACTCATTATTCTCAATATTTTAAATCAATGCTTGAGCTTGGGATATATCTCCCCCCATCTCAATATGAATGTCTTTTTCTCTCGAATAAAATTGATGAAAATGATATTGAAAAAATTATATATAGTAATCTCAAATCACTAAAAAAAATTAAATAAATGGAATCAATACTACTTAAAACAATTAAGGGAGGGAAAACCAGTAGACCACCTGTTTGGTTTATGAGACAAGCTGGAAGGATTCTACCAAATTATATGAAGCTAAAGGAATCTTACTCTTTTCATGAATTAATGAATGATCAAGAATTGGCTTCAAAAGTTACACTCTTACCTATTAGTGACCTTTCAGTTGATGCAGCTATTCTTTTTAGTGATATTCTAGTTATACCACATGCTTTAGGTCTAGGAGTTGAGTTTAAAAAAACAGGTCCTGTTTTTAATAATCCAATGAATATTGGTTCAAAAGCAGCTGATTTAAATTTTGATCCTAAAAAATTAGAATACATATATAATAATATCAAACAAATAAATCTAGATAAAAATGAGCAAACTCCATTAATTGGATTTTGTGGAGGTCCACTAACTGTATTTCTTTTTATGTTTAAGTATGAAGGCTCGAAAGATCATATAAAAAAGGCTATTAAATTTTTATATAAAAATAGAAATGAAAGCAAGATGATCCTCGAACAAATAACACAGTCTTCAATTGAATATGTTGAAAACCAGTGTAGATCGGGAATAGATGTATTTCAACTTTTTGAGACTTATTGTGGTTCTATTCCATATGAACTTTATAATGACCTAATCCTTCCATATTCAAAAAGGATATTAGATGCTGCAAGGAAAAATAATTGCCCCACGATCTTCTTTCCAAAAGATATTGGCAAGGGAATATCTTTTATTAATAAAAAAATTTGTGATTTTATTAGTGTTGATTGGCACACATCAATAGAGCATGCAAGAGAAATGATTGATGATGAAATCGGAATTCAAGGTAATATGGATCCACGAATATTCTATCAAGATTATGATGAAATCGAAAAATATTTAAATAGTTTAACTAATTTTGGTAGCCAAAATCAAAACTGGATTTTTAATCTTGGGCATGGTTTTCTTCCAGATATTGATCATAAAAAAGTAAAGTTTGTAGTTGACTGGATAAAAGATAAAGACTGGAATAGATAAGAAATATGGATAGAATAAAAGAAAAGTTATTAAAGAAGTACAGCACTACTGGGCCAAGGTATACCTCCTATCCTCCTGCTACTTTTTTTGATACAAATTTTACAAATGATGAGTACGAGAATAAACTCATTCAATCTAACAATGAGTATCCACAGAGTATTTCCGTTTACATTCATATTCCTTTCTGTCCCCAAATATGTCATTTTTGTGGCTGTACAACCGAAACAGGTTTTACAAAACCATTTCTTGAAAGATATATAGATGCACTGATTAAAGAAATCGAATATGTATCAAAAAAGATTGATTCAAAAAGAATTTTAACTCAAGTTCATTGGGGAGGAGGAACTCCAAATGCAATTTCATATAAATATATTGAGAGAGTCACTAAAAAACTTTTTGAGACATTTACGTTTTCAAAAAACTATGAGATGGCGATTGAGTGTAATCCTGCACACTTAGAGTTTAAGCATATTGAATTACTAAAAAAGTTTGGATTTAATAGAATTTCCTTGGGGATTCAAGATTTTAGATTAGATGTTCTTGAAGGAATAAACAGAAAACCCTCTAAACATCCAATTAAAGAAATTATTAATAAAATTAGCGATGAAGGTTTTACGGGGACTAATATAGATCTTGTTTATGGATTACCTTATCAAACTCCTGAAACCTTTAATGATACTGTTGATAAAGCAATAGAACTTAATACTGATAGGATTGTTACTTTTTCATATGCTCATGTTCCAAGTATTTTGCCACGACAAAAAATACTTGAAAAAATTGGTTTTCCAAGCTCAAGCGAAAAGGCAATTATGTATGAGACTGCTTATGAAAAATTAGTTAATGCAGGTTATATTTCAATAGGAATGGATCATTACTCAAAACCTCATGATGAATTTGCAATTGCTTTAAAAAATAAGCAATTACACAGGAATTTTCAAGGTTATTGTACTCGAGAGACAACAGGACAAGTATATGCATTTGGTGCTTCATCAATCTCTCAACTTGACTCAGCATATATTCAAAATATAAAGAATGCAAGCCAGTATATTAATTCTATTGAAAAAAATAATCTTGCTGTTCTACGTGGATATTCTGTAAATAAAGATCAAAAGATTATTCGTGAAATTATTAATTCTATAATGTGTAACTATTTTGTAGATATAAATATCATTGCTAAGAAATATAATCTAGAAGCATTAGAACTTTACAACTTAATAAAATTCAAAAAGGATAATTTAGATGATTTTATTGAAGATGAAATTCTAGAGTTTAAAGATGATATCATTTTGGTTAAAGAAAGTGGAAGATTGTTTACTAGAAATATTGCTATGAGATTTGATCCATTAATTGATCAAAAGGTTGGAAGCTATTCAAATACTGTGTAATGAAAGGTTTATTAATGATAAATTTAGGCTCACCTGATAGTACATCTATACCAGATGTAAAGAAATATTTGGATGAGTTTTTAATGGATAAAAGGGTGATTGGTAAAAGCTATCTCTTTAGATGGATACTTGTCAAATTAATAATTTTAAATACTAGACCTAGAAAGTCTGCTAAGGCATATAAAAAAATCTGGTGGAAAGAGGGGTCTCCTCTAATAGTTCTTTCTAAAAGGTTATTCAACAAAGTAACTAAGTCGCTTGACATACCTGTTGCCCTTGCAATGAGGTATGGATCAATTAGTATAAAAAGGGGACTAGATGAATTGAATAAAAAGGGGGTGAAAGATGTCTTAGTGCTTCCTCTATACCCTCATTATGCAATGTCATCGTATGAAACTGTAGTTGAAAAAGTAAAAGAAGAAAAAGAAATTAATTTTCCGAGCCTTAATCTAGATATTATTCCTCCATTTTATAAGAATCCAAAATACATTGAAATATTAAGTGCAAAAATAGAAGAGTCAATCAAGAATGTTGAGTACGATCATCTACTTTTTTCATATCATGGAATTCCAGTAAGTCATCTTAAAATATCTGATACAACAAATAGTCATTGTTATAAAGTAAATGATTGTTGTAATGTAGATTCTTTAGCCCATAGTACTTGTTATAAGCATCAATGCCTTGAAACTACCAAAAAGGTTGTAGAAAAACTTAATATTGGAGAGGATAAGCATAGTAACTCATTTCAATCTAGACTTCCAAATGAACCTTGGTTAAAACCATATACAGATAGTGAACTTGAAAGACTTGCTAAGGCTGGTAAAAAGAAACTTGTCATAGTAACTCCAGCTTTTGTTACAGATTGTCTTGAAACTCTTGAAGAGATTGCAATGGAAGGAAAAGAAGAATTTTTGGAAGCTGGGGGCAAAGAATATACATATGTACCTTGTTTAAATGAAGATGATAACTGGGCTGACTTAATATCAAGATGGACAAAGGACTATATTAAATTAAACTAGTGCTTTGAAAGTAAATACTGTAATTATTGGAGGAGGTATTTCAGGGTTAAGTACAGCAAATTTCTTGTCAAAAAAAACTTCAGATTTTCTTATTCTTGAGGCTAGCGATATAGTGGGTGGTACAATAAATAGCTCTAAACTTGATGGTTATATTCTTGAAAATGGTCCAAATACAGTATTAGATAATAACAAAGCAATTCAAGAGCTTCTATCTGACCTAAATATTACAGAAGAATTGATATACCCAAATTTAAAAAAGATCAGCAACAGATACATATTATTAAATGATAGATTAGAGAAAATACCCTTAACTATTTTTGAATTTCTTTTAACTCCCATATTAGGTATTTATTCAAAAATTAAAATCTTTTCTGAGATATTAGTTCCGAGACATATAAATGATACCGATGTTGAAAGTTTTATCAAAAGAAGATTTGGAAAAGAGTTTCATGACAATTTGATAGTGCCATTTCTCACAGGGATTTATGCAGATACCACAAGTAAAATGAGTACAAAAAACACACTGAAAAAAATGTGGGAGCTAGAGCAAAAGCATGGGAGTATCATAGTTGGTTTAATTAAGGAAAAAAATAAAAATTCAAAGGCAAAGATCTTTACAATTGATGGAGGGCTATCAAAAATAACTGAATTACTGTCTAAAAAGTTTATAAATCAATTAATGTTGAACACTAAAGTTTCAAGTATTGTAAAACTTAATGAATCATATAAAATCACTTTAAATGAAGGTGAGGATATATTTTGTAACAAAATTATATCTACAATACCTTCATACTCACTTAAAGACATAGTCTTTGATGATAAGCTTAAGAATGTTTTATCTAAAGTAAACTATAATCCAATTGATGTATTTCATTTTGGTTTTGACAGAGATGCCTTAGATATAAAAATTGATGGCTTTGGACTACTAACAAAACCACAAGATAAAAAGAGCTTTTTAGGAGTATTATTTAGTTCAAATATTTTTGAGCATGTCTCCATAAATAAAAAATTTCTCATTACTGTTTTAGCTGGAGGAGATAGACAGAAAGATTTATGCAAAAAGTCTCCTAAATTTCTTGAAAGGCAAATTTTAAATGAGATTCTACCTCTACTGAGATTAAAATCTGAGCCTGAATTTAAAAATCATTTTAGATGGTCCAAAGGTATTCCCTCCTATTCAATGTCAGTCACAAAATTACAAAAGGATATAAAAATTTTTGAAGAAAGTAATAAAAGTTTTTATATAATTGGAAATTTTCATCTTGGTGTCTCTGTAAGTGATTGTGTTAAAAATTCAAAGGAGCTTATAGATACTAAATTTAAATAGATTTTAAGTATTTTTTTGGGGTAGTTCCAAACCTATTTTTAAAAGCATTGATGAAATGACTTGAGGTGCTATATCCAATATGATCAGCAACCTCGTTAACATTATAGTTTCTTGTAGAAAGCATTTTACTTGCAATATTCATCTTATATTCCAATAGAAATCCATAAACTGTATAACCATAAATTTCTTTAAATCCTTCTTTAAGATTTTTGAGAGAAATATCAACTTCAGCAGATAATTCTTTTAAAGACGGAGGATCTGACATTCTTTTAATTATTATCTCCTTTGCCATTTTTATTTTTACAACATTTTTCTCATCAGCTAAAAACGGGCATTGTTCGATATTTAATTCGTTTGACTCATTAAAGAATAGTCCTAATAATTCAAATATTTTTCCCTTTAAATAAAGATTCTTTACATTTTCACTAATCTTTTCGTTAACAATTTGATTAAGAATAGTACTTATCTGCGGAGAGATTACATTCTCTTTATAATATTTTTTTCCAGAATTTTCTTGAGATAAAAAAGAAATATTATCTGTTAATTCTGAAAATAAACTATGAAATTTTTTAATTGTAATTAATAAACTTACATATTTGGTTTTTTCACCTAGTAACCCATCAATAGGTAAGTTAGTTGAAGGATTAAATAAAATAATTGAATTATTCTCTTGAAGATTAAATGTGTAAGCCCCGTTATTATATTTGAGTGAAATTTTACCTTCTAGACAGAAATGAAACTGAATAAAATTTATATTCGTACTAAATAATATCTCCTTAGAGTCTTTTTCAAAATTTGAGCAGGTATTAATTAAAATATCATTATCAATTTTTAAAGTGTTCATACTTAATCTTTATATACAGACAAATATAAAATTGTTAAATAACATATAGAATTAATTTCATTAAATTAGCTAATATGGATGTTAGCTCAATTCTAATTGTACTTCCTTTACTGATAATATTTTCTTATCTGTTTGATATTTTTGCTAGAAGAACAAAATTCCCTTCAGTTATATTATTAGTTTTTACTGGTATTATTGCAAGATTTATATCTTCATTTTATGGGTATGATAATTTTGCCTTTTTAGATAGTTTAGTCCCTGTTTTAGGCACAATTGGGTTAATACTAATTGTACTAGAAGCTGCTATTGAGTTAGAGATAAAAAAGGAAAAAACTGAAATTATTATTAAAGGTTTTCTAGCTGCCTTAATAATACTTGTTGTAAATATTGTTCTTGTTAGTATTTTCTTTAATCAAGTTATTGGACTACCATACCCAACGTCTGTTATATATGCAATACCATTATCAATTATTAGTAGCGCTGTTGCAATACCGTCAGCTACAGGTTTGATTACAAAAAACAAGGAGTTTGTAGTTTATGAATCGACATTTTCTGATATTTTAGGTATTATGTTTTTTTACTACTGTATAAGGCAGGCTGAGAAAGGAGAAGCATTAATTGGTATAGAGCCAATTATTACATTAATTGGTCAAATATTTTTAATAATAATTATATCTATTGCTATTACTTATCTTCTCTTTCAATTAATTCAAAGAATTGAACACCATGTTAAATTCTTTCTAATTCTTGCCCTTTTAATTTTAGCATATGAGATAGGTAAAGATTTTCTAAAACTTCCATCATTAGTATTAATATTTATTTTTGGAATATTTCTGTCAAACTTTACAAACCTTATACCTAAAAGTTTAAAAAAATATATCAAAACAGATAAAGTTGGAAAGTCCGACCTTCATGAATTTCATCTATTAACAGCAGAATCAACTTTTTTAGTTAGAACTTTCTTCTTTTTATTTTTTGGATTTTCTATTCCGCTTGAAAGTTTTATAGAATTTGAGCCATATATTATTGGAGCAACTGTATTACTGATTATGTATGGAATAAGATATTTCTATTTAGCCCTAGTAATAAATGATAATGATTCTAAGCCATTACTTTACTTCTCTCCAAGAGGTTTAATAACAATACTCCTCTTTTTAAGTATTTCAGATTATGATATTCAGAAAAGTAATATAGTCGATGAGAAAGTACTCTTAGTAATAATTATTGCTTCAATGCTGATAATGATTCAAGGATCAATCAACAGAAAAAAGAAAGAGGAACCTTATATAGAAACCCAACAATCTTTCACTGATATAGTCGACTCACAACTTGATAAAAAATGAAAACATTAAAAAATATTATTATTGGATCTGCAATCATTTTTGCTCTTGTCTATACTCTAAATTTAGAATATTTTGTGAAAGGAGTTAGAGTAGTTTATTTAAATGGACAAACAACTGTTTTTATTGATGATCTTAAATATTTTGATTATGAGGTAATTGAGTCAACTCAAGAAAAATCACCTTGGCCTATTAACGAAAATGTAATTGATAGTTTTTCAGATAAATTTGAAAAGTACAATGAAGATTTTGGAACAGTTGCCTATGTTGTAATACATAAGGACACAATCATTGCAGAAAAGTATTATAAGGGTTATTCATCTAATTCATCTACAAATTCTTTTTCTATGGCAAAAACACTAGTTTCAGCAGCTATGGGTAAAGCTCTTGAACTTGGTTATATAAAAAGTCTTGATGACAAAGTCATAGACTATATACCTAATTTAAGAGGTGAATTTGCAGATCAGGTTCGTATAGTTGACCTAGCTTCAATGACATCCGGATTAAAATGGGATGAAGGCACATCTGATCCATTTAGTCCAGTTGCCAAGCAATACTTCATCAATGATGTTGAAGAACTTATGTTAAATCAGCCATTTATTGAAAAGCCTGGTGAAAAGTATCATTATTCAAGCGGAAACACACAACTCCTATCTCTTTTAATTGAAAAAGCGTCTGGTATTAAATTTGATAAATTTTTTGAGAAAGAAATTTGGTCTAAAATTAATCCAGATAATGATGCATACTGGCAATTAGATAGTAAAGAAAAAGGTAATATAAAATCTTTTTGTTGTTTCCATTCCAATGCTCATGATTTTTCAAGATTAGGTAAACTATTCCTTAATTATGGTAAATGGGATGGAAATCAAATTTTAGATTCTCTTTTTGTAAAAAAAACAATGACTCCATTTTTAGAAAATTTTGATGCATATGGAATTGGACTTTGGTTATCAAATTACAAAGAGCTAAATATATCCTTAATGAGTGGACATCTAGGGCAGTATGTAATTATGATTCCAGAGAAAGATCTAATCATTACAAGATTAGGAGAGGAGGATATTGATCTTGGTGGTCCAGGTGTATCTGGAGATGTATTGGTATATATTGATGAGGCACTAAGTCTAATTCAAGACTAGATATTTAAGTTTAATTTAACTGGGCAGTGATCTGAGTGAAAAACTTTACTTAAAATTTCCGAATTATTTATTTTATTTTTTAATGGTTTAGACACTATGTTATAATCTATTCTCCAACCTTTATTATTAGCTCTGGAGTTAGCTCTATAACTCCACCAGCTATATTGATGGGGAGACTTGTTAATATGTCTAAAGGAATCAATAAAATCATTCCCAATAAAAAGGTCTAACCACTTTCTTTCCTCTGGTAAAAATCCAGATACATTTTTATTTCTTACCGGATCATGAATATCAATTGCATTATGGCAGATATTATAATCTCCACATATTACCAAGTTTTTTATTTCTTTATTTAAAGAATAGATATATTCTTTAAAATCATCCATAAATCGAAATTTAAAATCTAATCTATCATTATTTGTTCCAGATGGAAGATATAGACTCATAACAGAGATCTCATCAAAATCAATTCTTAAAACCCTGCCTTCAAAATCCATATAGTCAATACCTGTTCCATATTCAACGTGATTTGGAGTTTGTTTAGAAAAAATAGCAACTCCACTGTAGCCTTTCTTTTGAGCTGAAAACCAATATGTCTTATATCCTAATTCTTCAATTAAGTCAAAATCAACTTGGTCCTTATTTGCCTTTGTTTCTTGAATACATATTACATCAGGAGATTCATCTCTAAGCCAGTCAACAAAACCTTTTTTTATCGCTGCCCTTATACCATTAACGTTATAAGTAATAATATTCAAATGTTAAGATTTTTTAATAAACTTTTAAGTGTAAGCTCATCTTCTACAATCTTTTTTAACTGATCAATTTTGATTCTTTTTTGGTCCATTGAGTCTCTATCTCTTAGTGTAAATGTGTCATCTTCTAGAGTCTGGTGATCTATTGTTATACAATATGGAGTGCCAATTGCATCTTGCCTTCTGTACCTTCTACCTATTGCATCTTTTTCGTCGTATGCAATATTTATTTCATGCTTAAACTCCTTCATTAGTTTAATCGTATATTCAGGCAATCCATCTTTTCTTAGCAATGGTAAGAATGCTAATTTATTTGGTGCTAGCTGTTTTGGAATACTCATTACATTTCTTGATGATCCATCATCTAAAGTTTCCATTTTAAAAGAATGTGTTAGGATTGCTAGAAACATTCTGTCTAACCCAATTGAGGTTTCCACTACAAAGGGTGTATAATTCTTATCAAGTACCGGATCAAAATATTGTATCTTTTTCCCAGAAAGTTTTTCATGGCTCTTAAGGTCAAAATCTGTTCTAGAATGGATGCCTTCAAGCTCTTTAAATCCAAAAGGAAAAAGAAATTCAATGTCACAAGCAGCATCAGCATAGTGAGCTAACTTATCATGATCATGATATCTAAAAGAACCATTATCAATTCCAATATTAAGATGCCAATCTAGACGTTTCTTCTTCCAAATATCAAACCATTCTGCTTGAGATCCGGGTTGAATAAAGAATTGCATTTCCATTTGCTCAAATTCTCTCATTCTAAAAATAAATTGACGGGCAACTATCTCGTTTCTGAAGGCTTTTCCAGTTTGAGCAATACCAAATGGTATTTTCATTCTGGATGTTTTTTGAACATTTAGATAATTAAGAAAAATTCCTTGGGCAGTTTCAGGTCTTAAGTAAAGATCCATACTAGAGTCCTCAGATGCACCTAATTTTGTGCTAAACATTAGATTGAATTGCCTAACTTCTGTCCAATTACATGTACCTGAAATTGGACATTTGATTTCTAAATCATCAATTAGAGCTTTTACTGAGGCTAAATCCTCATTTTCAAAAGCAGCTACCATTTTAGATTTAATTTTATCAATTGATGATAATGTTTCTTGGACTCTTGGGTTAGTCTCAATAAACTGTTTTTTATCAAACTTATCTTTAAATCTTTTTTCTGCTTTAACTATTTCTTTTTGGACTTTTAAGTTTAATTTTTCAATATGCTCTTCAATTAATACATCAGCTCTATACCTTTTCTTTGAATCCTTATTATCAATTAAAGGATCATTAAAAGCGTCCACATGCCCGGAAGCAACCCATGTTTTAGGATGCATAAATATTGCTGAATCAATCCCAACTATATTTTCATTTAGTTGAACCATTGACCTCCACCAATACTCTCTTATGTTATTCTTTAAGAGAGTACCATTATGAGCATAATCATATATAGCATTAAGACCTTCATATATTTCACTTGAAGGAAATATAAATCCATATTCCTTTGAGTGTGATATTATTTTTTTTAGTGAGTCCCTGCCCATTAGTATATTGTAAAAATAGTTCTTTTTACTATTTTAAATACGTTAATTTGTAATTGAATTGATGTAATGAGAAAAATTATATATACAATTTTATCATTAGCTATAGTAAGCGGATGTGCAAAAAGAGGTTCCCCTACTGGAGGTCCAATCGATAGCATACCTCCAGTTCTTGTTAATGCTAACCCTAAGCTCAATTCAACAAATTTTGACTCAGAGGAAATTAGATTAACTTTTGATGAATTTGTTAAATTAGATAAAGTCCAAGATCAATTAATAATATCTCCACCAGTTGAAAAAAGCGCATATGAGATTAAGCCTCTAACTGGAGTTACAAAAAAGGTATTTTTAAAATTAATTGATACGCTGGATGCAAATACCACTTATACTATAAACTTTGGAAATAGTATTAAAGATAACAATGAAAACAACCCGTTAACTTTTTTTAGTTATACTTTTTCAACTGGAGAAACCATTGACTCACTTTATGTAAAAGGTAATATTTCAGATGCCTATGATATGGTTACAGATGAGTATGTTTCAATTCATCTTTACAGAATTGATTCCACATTAAATGACTCCATAATTTTTAACAAACGACCTACTTACATTTCTAATTCTCTCGATTCAACATCGTATACATTTAAGAATCTAAGGCAGGGTAAATATCTTATAGTAGCAATGAAAGATGTAGACAATAATTATTTCTTTGATCCATTTTATGATAAAATTGGTTTTATTGATTCACTTATTACTCTTCCAAAAGATTCAATTATTGATTTTAAATTATTTAAAGAAGAGACTGAATTAATATGGGATAAACCACATTTTTTAAATAGTGAAAAAATTGGATTTGGATATTATGGAAAACTTGATTTTAATAAATTGGTGATTGACTCAAGTCTTCCAGACAGTGTGGAATATACTTTTACAAAAGACATAGAAAAAGATACTATTTATCTATGGCTAACAAAGAATAGTTTTGACTCATTAAACTTTAATTTAATTGAGAAAGATACTACTAAGCTAACTACTGTTAAATTTGATAGAAAAAGAGATACTCTTATTGATTCTCTTAGTATTAGCGCTAAAACAGCAAATGTTATTCATCTTAGAGAATCGTTTAAACTTACAAGTAATATTCCAATTAAAAAAATTGAGGATTCTTTAATTAGTATAAAAGATATTGATTCGATTTCTGTTCCTTTTGCAACTTTACTAAATGATAACTTAGATGAAATTGATATAAAATTTGAAGTTTCACCATCTGATAATTATAGAATATTTATTCTACCAGAAGCTATTAGAGATATAAAGGGTGTCACAAATGATAGTTTACAATTTAATCTAGTCAGTCAAGCATTAGAAGATTATGGAAATATATATCTAGATGTTATAAGAAACAGTCAGTCTAAGTTTATACTTCATCTGTTAAATTCAAGTGGAGATGTTATTAGGGAATATAATAATGTAAATCAAAATTCAACT
This sequence comes from Candidatus Marisimplicoccus sp., assembly GCA_965655775.1. Taxonomy (GTDB): domain Bacteria; phylum Bacteroidota; class Bacteroidia; order Flavobacteriales; family Flavobacteriaceae; genus Marisimplicoccus. The sequence goes on along the minus strand of CBFHHV010000008.1, from coordinate 16,164 downwards.
TTTAACTTTGACTACATAAGGCCTGGAAAATACACTTTCAGATTAATTGAAGATTCAAATAATAATAATGTTTGGGATACTGGTAATTATTTAAAAAGAGTTAAACCTGAACCAGTTTATTATTTCCCGTCTGAACTCGAGGTAAGAGCAAATTGGGACCTAAATGAAACTTTTGATTTAAACATAAAACTATCAGTTAATGATTCGGTAAACTAACAACATGAAGAAATATTTATCAATTTTATTAATTACTATTTTTATAAGTGCTAACTGTCAAGACTTATATTTTCCAAGTAAAGGAAATTGGGAAGCAAAGTTACCCTCAGATTTTAATTATAATTCAGACAAAATTCAAAAAGCAATTGACTTTGTAATTGCAAATCAAAACAATGGTGATAAAGATTTAAGAGTTGAAATTTTAAAAGGGTTTTCAACAGAGCCATATCATAGTATTAAAGGACCTACCAAAAAAAGAGGAGAAACAAATGGATTAATTATCAAAGATGGGTATATCATAGCATCATGGGGTGATACTAAAAGGGTTGATATGACTTTTAGTGTTACAAAAAGTTATCTATCAGCTGTAACAGGAATTGCAGTTGATAAAAACCTTATTAGATCAGAAAAAGATTTTGTTTCTAATTATGTTTGGGATAAAACGTTTGATGGAGAAAAGAATAGTCTGATTACATGGGAACATCTATTAAACCAGTCTTCAGATTGGTTTGGAAATTTATTTGGAATAAACCATTGGGAGGATAGACCAGATATAAGTAAAAGTATAGATGAGTGGAGATCAGAACCTCAAAAAGAATCTGGAACATATTATAAGTATAATGATGTAAGAGTAAATGTTTTGTCATACTCTCTTCTTCAAGTTTTTAGGGAGTCCTTACCAAAAGTTTTGAAAAAGACAATCATGGATCCAATTGATGCATCAGATACATGGAGATGGTATGGGTATGAAAATTCATGGGTAAATATAGATGGAGTAAAAACCCAATCTGTATCTGGAGGAGGACATAATGGTGGAGGTATATTTATTAGCTCTGAGGATCATGCGAGGTTTGGTCTACTATTTTTAAACAAGGGTATGTGGAATGGTAAAAGGATTATTTCTGAGGAATGGATAGAAAAATCTATTTCACCATCTGACACAAATCCAGAGTATGGCTATATGTGGTGGATTAATTCTAAACTAGGTGAGGATTATCAGACAACTGATTGGAAGAATGTTCCTACAAACATTTTTTATGGAAGTGGTTTTGGTGGAAATAAAGTGATTATAATTCCAGATGAAAATATGGTTATTGTTGGAAGATGGTTTGGTAGTGAAACAGAAAGCACGTTTATAAAGATGATTTTAGATTCTAAATAATTTAGATTTTAGCTTTATAAAACTCTCTATTCATTTTTGCTATATTTTTTATAGAAATTCCTTTTGGACACTCTACCTCACAGGCACCCGTATTTGTACAGTTTCCAAAACCTTCATCATCCATCTGTTTAACCATATTAAGTACTCTTTCTTTAGCTTCAACTTTTCCTTGAGGCAAATAAGAAAACTGTGAAACTTTTGCAGATACATAAAGCATTGCAGAAGCATTTTTACAAGTTGCAACACATGCTCCACATCCAATACAGGTCGCAGCATCAAATGCATTATCTGCATCTTCTTTTCTTATTGGAGTAGTATTTGCATCTTGGGTGTTTCCAGAAGTATTAATACTAATATATCCCCCTGAGTGTTGAATCCTATCAAAAGCTGATCTGTCCACAACAAGATCTTTAATTATTGGGAAAGAGGCAGCTCTAAAAGGTTCAATTACTATTGAGTCCCCATCTTTAAACTTTCTCATGTGAAGCTGACATGTCGTTACACCTTTTTCAGGGCCATGGGCTCTACCATTAATAAACATAGAACAACTACCGCATATCCCTTCTCGACAATCGTGGTCAAATGAAATTGGATCAATATTTTGATAAATTAATTTTTGATTTAGAACATCCATCATTTCCAGAAAAGACATATCTGGGCTAATATCATCTATAACATAATTTTCAAAGCCACCTTTTGTCACCGAATTCTTTTGTCTCCAAATTTTGAGGTTAAGTCTCATATCAATATTTTGCAGGGGTATTATTAGTTATAGTTTTAAGAATAAAATCTCTAAGATCTTGATTTGATTTTTTTAAATCTTCTCGTCTTAAATACATCATATGACCACTTTCATATCCTTTGAATGTAAATCTATCTTTGAATTTACCTGAAGGGTCAACTTGTTGCATTGTATACTTGGCAGCAGAAAAAGTTGTTGCTCCATCATAGTATCCAGACTGAATCAGTACATTCAAGAATGGATTTTCAGCTAGAGCTTCTCTGAAATTACTCCTAATGTTAATGTTTTCTCTATCCCATGGACGGACTGATAGTTCTCCTCTAGCCCAGGTATTATACTTGACATCTGTATTGAAATTTAATACATTCTTCATGTAAGAATTGATTGCTGGAGTAAAAGCGTGGTCCCATGCTGCAAGCTCTGGAGCATACTCTATTGAGTCACCTGAATCTTTAGAATCAATGCCCTTGTATCTTGAATCTAATCTTCCAATTGTATAGCCTTCATCTCTTAATAGATCTTTCCAAAAAAAGGATGGTGAAATCCTTAGATTATTATCAATTATATCTTCATAACTAATTCCAGTTAAGTCTTCAATTTTTTGTGCTACTTCTTTTTTTGTTTCCATATCAACATATCCACCTTTTGCAATAGCAGGAAGTAATTTATTATAAGCGAATTCTTCTGAAATTTTTATAAGCTTCTCTAAGTCCATTGACTGATAATCCACTTTTAATTTCTTATGATACCACGCAGTTGCACTTAAGTATGGAAAGTCGCCAATTAATTGTATTACATCTCCATCTGAATAGAAATATTCATAATCAGCAGGTGAGACTAAGACAACCCCATTAAGATATAACCAATGATTTTGTTGTAATTCATGAGCAAGACCCATCACTCTAACACCTCCATAACTTTCACCAATTAAATATTTTGGAGAACTCCACCTATTTTGTCTAGAAACAAAGGTGCTTATCCACTCTGCTAGGTAATTTATATCTTGGTTAACACCAAAGAACATTTCACTCTCTTTTTCTTCACAATCATCTTCCTCACATAATTTTCCTAGGATTCTAGAGTAACCAACATTTACTGGATTTACAAACACAATATCTGCAACATCAAGGATTGAATATGGATTAGTCTTAAATCCATATGGCTGAATTGGATAACCTTCATCATCAACTATTAAATTATAGGGACCAGTATAACCCATGTGCATCCAAACTGATGCAGCTCCTGGACCACCGTTAAAAGAGATAACTAGAGGCCTGTTTGAATCATCTTCTATATCTTTTCTTTTGTAAAATGTGTAATGAAGAGTTGCATAGATTGAATCACCTGAGGAATTCCATATCGGCTGAGTACCGACTTGAGCTTCATAGTTAACTTTTTTCCCTAGAATAGTTGATATGTGGCTGGTATTTACCTTTATATCAGGAGATATTTGTCTGGTTGGAGTATAGCTTTGAGCAGAAATATTCATGATACTGAAAAAAAGCAATATGGTTAAAAGGTATCTCATATTTATTTATAGGATCTAGTTTTAACTTCTATTTCTTCGTATTTAAGATCTTCCTTATGGAGCTTTGCATCTGAAGGCTCTCCCATATATTCCCAAGCCGAAACAAATTTAAAATTCTTATCATCTCTTATTGCTTCTCCATCTTTAGTTTGATATTCTTCTCTAAAATGTCCTCCGCATGATTCATTTCTCTCTAATGCATCTTTTGCAAAAAGCTCACCCAATTCAAGGAAATCTGCAACTCTAACTGCTTTGGCAAGCTCCTCATTATAATCACCAACCTTACCAGTTACGTTAACATTTTTATAGAAGTCCTTCCTTAATTCTTTAATTTCATTAATTGCATCTACTAAATCATTTTGATTTCTTGACATACCACATTTATTCCACATAATCTTTCCTAATTTTTTGTGATAATAATCAACTGAGTTTTTCCCTTTATTAGATGTTAGCTTTAAGAGCAAGTCTTGAACTCCTTTTTCACTTTCTTCAAATTCTTTACTATCAGTACTGATTTTACCTGTACTAATGTCATCAGATAAATAATCTCCAATTGTGTAGGGAAGAACAAAATACCCATCCGCCAATCCCTGCATTAGAGCAGAAGCACCTAACCTATTCGCTCCATGATCTGAAAAGTTTGCTTCACCTATAGCAAAACATCCAGGAATTGTAGTCATTAAGTTATAGTCTACCCAGACACCACCCATTGTGTAATGAACAGCTGGATAAATTTTCATTGGCATAACATATGGATCTTCATCTACTATTTTTTCATACATCTGGAAAAGGTTTCCATATTTTTGTTTTATAATTTCTGTACCTAATTTTTTTACTATCTCAATATTATTTTCATCTTGACCATTAATTAATGCTTTCTCCGTACCATATCTAATAATTGCATGAGAGAAATCTAAGTATACAGCCTCGCCAGTTTTATTAACTCCAAAACCATTATCACATCTTTCCTTTGCAGCTCTTGAAGCAATATCCCTTGGAACAAGATTCCCAAATGCAGGATACCTTCTTTCAAGATAATAGTCTCTATCTTCTTCTTTTATATCAATAGGGGATAACTTTCCTTCCTGAACAAGTTTAGCATCGGTTAAATCTTTTGGCACCCATATTCTTCCATCATTTCTTAATGATTCAGACATTAAAGTTAATTTTGACTGATAATCTCCTGATACTGGAATACAAGTTGGATGAATTTGAGTAAAACAAGGATTAGCAAAGTAGGCTCCTTTTTTATGAATCTTCCATGATGCAGTCACATTACTCCCCATAGCATTTGTTGATAGATAAAAAATATTTCCATATCCACCAGAAGCTATTACAACTGCATGGGCTGAGAATCTTTCAAGCTTACCAGTAACATGATTCCTTGCAATAATTCCTCTTGCCTTGCCGTCTATTTTAACAAGATCCATCATCTCATGTCTACTAAACATCTCAATTTTACCTCTAGCAATTTGCCTATTCATTGCTGAATAAGCACCTAGTAGTAATTGTTGACCCGTTTGTCCTTTTGCATAAAATGTTCTTGAAACTTGAACTCCTCCAAAAGAACGGTTATCAAGAAGTCCTCCATAATCTCTTGCGAAAGGAACTCCTTGTGCAACACATTGATCAATAATATTACCGGATACTTCAGCTAGTCTATAGACGTTTGCCTCTCTTGACCTGTAATCTCCTCCTTTGATTGTATCATAAAAAAGTCTGTAGTCTGAATCTCCATCACCTTGATAGTTTTTTGAGGCGTTTATACCTCCTTGAGCAGCAATTGAGTGAGCTCGCCTAGGAGAATCCTGAAAACAAAAAGCTTTAACATTATAACCTAACTCAGCTAGAGTTGCAGAGGCAGATGCACCAGCTAAACCAGTACCAACAACAATTACATCAATATTTCTTTTATTTGATGGGCTAACTAGATCAATACTTCCTTTGTGGGATTTCCATTTTGATGAAAGAGGGCCATTTGGGACTTTAGAGTTCATAGTAGATTTTGTTTTAATTTTTTTAATCTTATTATCTAACAGCTTAGTAATTTCAAATTCTGATTTTAATTTTTCTGGAGTCAGAGATTCTTTATTTGCTTCAAAAGATTTTATAATAGATTCAAGCTGAGATTTTATTTCCTTTATCTTTCTATTTTTTAAACCAGCCTCTTTATCAGTTGATTTTACTTTCTTTTTATGAAAGCACCAGTTTTTATTGTTAACCTTTAAACCGCAAAAAACCTTAGTTCTTTTATTATTGATATGGTATATAAAAAATGGTGAGACATGATCATCCTTGCCATCTTTATACTTTAAATGCTTTTCTGTAAGATATAATCCCATAATACAAATATATAACTTTTAATTTGTTTGTACCCCACTTTGTGCCCCGTTATTTTAATGCATTAGATTATGAAAAACTGCAATAAAAATAAAACCAAAAGGAATAAGAATAGAAAAAATAAATGTAAGTGATTTAATAGGCTTATAATATTTAGAATCAACACCAATAGTTTTAAATGATGAACTAAAACCATGCAAAAGATGAAGAGCTAAAAAGATAAACGAGATAGAATAAATTGAGGTTCTAACTGGACTCTCAAATTTGTGGATTAACTCTTCATAGTATCTATTTGGATCTTCCGGAAGGAACTCAATATATTTATAATTCATCTCTGGAACCCAAAAATCATAAAAATGAAGTATTAAGAATAAAAGTACTACACCACCACTAAATATCATATTTCTGGAGATCCAAGGAGCATTGTCTCCACCAGCATATCTTGAGTAATTAGCACCTCTAGATTTTCTATTTATAATTTCTAAATAAAAACCCATTACAAAATGAAAAATAACACCAAATATCAATATTGGTTGTAAAATAAATTGAACAAGAGGGTTATTTCCCATAAAATGGGATAAGAAATTAAATATTTCTTCACTAAAAACTGAAGTAATATTAATTAGAAAATGTTGAGTTAAAAAAACTACAAGAAAGATACCTGACAAGGCCATTAAAAGCTTCTTCCCAATAGAAGATTTAAATATAGAAATCAACGACATAATAATTTTTCAACTTGTAAAATTAAATCATAAAACTTGAAATAACTATTTTATTTTAAATTGATTTTCTATTGTGGTATTATCTGTATTTATGGAAATAGAGTAAACACCTTTCTGTAAATAATATTTTCCATTTTGAGATTTATCGTTTAAATTAAAATCTGAATCATCTAATATTGTCAAATTATAATCAATAAAATTATATCCCCTATCAAGTGAAATTGATTTTGAAAATAAAATATCTTTCTCATTGTTAATAATCTCAAAAGAAGCGTTATGACTTGATTTAGAGAAAATTGAAAACTTTAAACTTGGCGTATAATAATTTTTATCTGTACTCCTTTTTGTACCCCATCTTTCAGAAAACCTAACATCTTTAACATCAAAAATCTTAATATTTGATTGCTGATTATCAATATCATGGTTCTGAATTATAGCTATGTCAGCTAGATATATTGATCTACCGTGTGTTCCAACTAATAGATGTTGCTTTTCTTTTTGTATAACTAAATCATGAACAGCTGCAGATGTAAGACCTTTATTAAATGGCTCCCAAGTTTTTCCCTGATCTAATGAAATATATACCCCATGATCATTTCCAACGTATAAAATATCTTCATTAACGTTATCTTCTATGACAACATTAATAGGTGAATCTGGTAGATTAGAACTTATAGATTCCCATGTATTACCATAATTCTTACTTTGAAATAGATAAGGTGAAAAGTTGTCCCATCTGTAACCATCAAGAGATAAATAAACAACTTTTTCATCATGATTTGAAGCATAAACATTACTTACCCAAAGTTCCTTTGGAAGATTCCCTGAGATATTCTTCCATGTTTTTCCACTATTCTTAGATACATACACAAAACCGTCATCACTTCCTGTATATAGGACTCCCTCTTTAACTGGTGATTCAGAAATTGTAGTAATCGTTCCATAAGGAACATTCCCCTTTTTACCACCGCTAGTTAAATCCTCTGAAATAGTCTCCCAGTCATCTCCTTGGTTAGAGGATTTATGTAAAAAGTTTGATCCTAGGTATAAAACATCCTGATTATGAGGTGATAGAAGAATAGGAGTCTGCCAATTAAATCTGAATGGAGAGTTACCAAGCTCATGAATTGGCTTAATAGATTTTCTTCTTCCGGTGTCTAAATCTAAACGAGCGTAAAAACCAAACTGAGATCCCGTAAAAACAATGTTTGGGTTTCTATTATCAATTTGAACTTCCATTCCATCTCCACCAAGAATGCCTTTCCATGGATATTGACCTGTCATGTTCCATCTTTTATTCTCTAAAGAATTATGTGGTCCCATCCAGACTCCATTATCTTGAAGTCCACCATAAACATTATATGGTGTTTGATTATCTACATTAATTGCATAAAACTGTCCAACTTCAGTAGAATTATTTTTTATCCAGTTTTTTCCATCATCGTAAGTTATATTTACGCCTCCATCATTTCCATTTATAAGGTGTCCTGGTTTATCAGGATTTATCCATAAATCATGATGATCAGCATGAACATTCTCCTTACCTATCCTGTAAAAAGTTTTTCCACTATCATCAGATGTCAAAATTGGAACACCATAAGTATATATCTTTTGACTATTACTTGGATCTACATGGATTTTTCCAAAATAATATCCATAAGTATTGTATACTCCATCTAAAAAAGAGTCATGTGTTTTGGCCCAAGTTTTTCCACCATTTTCACTTTTATAAACCTCTGCTCCAATTATTGGAGTATCAAATAATTCAGAGTTTGCATTTACTAAATATCTATATAAATCATCAGGTTTGAGTTTTCCATCATTAATGTCTTTTATAATTGCTTCAGGTTTATACTTAGGCGGAAACTTATTAGATCTTAAAAAAGCTTTAAGGTCATTAATACTTATATTATTAAAGTTTTCAATTGTCATACCTATGAAGGACTCTTTTGTTAAACCTTGATCTGCTTTTTTCACGGTGGATTCTCTGAAATTTTGATTGTCGACAACTGCGTAGACTATGTCTTTATCAAAAACTGCTATTCCAATTCTTCCTATTCCAGCTCCTGTTGGAAAGCCTGATTCATCATTAGATATCAAACTCCAATTATCTCCTCCATCAATACTTTTATAAATTCCTGAGCTATGCCCATCCTCGTCAAAGTTCCAAGCCTTTCTATCTTTTTCCCAAGATGTTGCATACATTATATTAAAATCTCCTGGCGTTTCAGACATATCAATAATTCCACTAAAATCATTTATATATAATGTCCTATCCCAGTTTTTACCACCATCTTTTGTTACATATACACCTCTATTTATATTCTTTGAATATAAGTGTCCCGTAACTCCAATTACTAAATGATTAGAATTTTCAGGATTTATTAGAATTTTTCCAATATGATGACTATCATGCAAACCAACATTTTTCCAGTTTGAACCATCAGCATTTGTCTTTAAAATTCCAATCCCAGAGTATGAAGATCTTGAAGAATTATTTTCTCCTGTTCCAACCCATAATATACCATTATTCCAATCCATTGCTATTTCACCAATATTTTGAGTAGGCCAATCATCTGATATAGAATTAAATGATGTTCCATTATTGTCTGTGTACCAAACTCCCCCAGAAGCATATGCAACATAGAATTTTGTTGGATCTTGAGGGTTGACCTCCAGCGCAACAACTCTTCCACTCATAATTGTCGGACCTATATTTCTAAATTCAATATTTTTCACTCTAGATGATTGTACTAAAACATCTTTAGTTTCATAGGCATTAATAATGCTTTCTGCATCCGTTGGATTTGGTTGAGAAAGCACAATAAAAGAGCTAATTAAACTAAGTGAAATTGATAAAAACTGTCTCATATTATTTAATTTTACATTTAATTTAAAAACATTATCTTAAAAAAGGGTTATTGATAAAGACTAAATGAGATATATTCCACTTAATAATTCAGTATATAAAAGAAACAGAAGTAATTTCATGGATGAAATGAAGGGTAACTCTTTAGCTGTCTTCAACTCTAATGATATATATCCAGTAAGTGCGGACTCTGAGCTACCTTTTGAACAACATAGAGATATTTTTCATCTCTCTGGTATTGATCAAGAAGAAACAATTTTATTACTATATCCTCCATCAAAAGATGATAAAACAAGAGAAATACTTTTTATAAGAAAATCTGACAATCATACTAAAGTTTGGGAAGGTGAGAAATTAAGTAAAAAACAAGCAAATGAACTGTCTGGTATTGACAACATATATTATATAGAAGACTTTAAGGCTGTCCTTAGTTCAATTGCAACAAAAGTTGATACCTTTTACATAAATAAAAATGAGCATTATAGAGCAAATTCTCCTGTTGAGACCAGAGAGGATAGATTTATTTCATGGCTTCTAAAAAAACACCCTGCTCACAATGTTGCAAAAAGTAATCCTATACTTCAAAGACAGAGATCAATAAAGCACCCACATGAAATTGATCAAATAAAAAGAGCATGTGAAATAACAAGGAAGGGGTTTAATAGAGTTTTAAAATTTATCAAACCAAATATTTGGGAATATGAAATTGAAGCAGAATTTATTCATGAATTTATTAATAACTCATCGAAAGGTTTTGCATATTCTCCAATCATTGCTAGTGGTAATGACAATAATGTACTTCACTATATAAAAAATAACAAGCAATGTAAAAGCGGGGAATTAATTTTAATGGATGTTGGAGCAGAATATGGAAATTATTCTAGTGATATGACCCGAACTGTTCCTGTATCAGGAAAGTTCTCAAAAAGACAAAAGGAAATATACAATGCTGTTTTAAGAGTTAAAAATGAAGCAACTAAATTGTTAACTGTCGGCAACAATTGGAAGTTATTTCATGAGCAAGTAGGAGAAATTATGACTAAGGAGTTACTTGATGTTGGACTCATTGATAAAAATGATATAAAAAATCAGACTAAGAAGAACCCTGCTTACAAAAAATATTTTATGCATGGCACTTCACATCATCTTGGACTAGACACTCATGATTATGGACTTCTTGAAGATCCATTCCAAGAGAATATGGTATTTACTGTTGAGCCTGGAATATATATTCCAGAAGAAGGTTTTGGAGTAAGACTTGAAGATGATGTAGTAATTCAAATTAAGGGTGAGCCTATAAACCTAATGAAGGATATACCAATTGAGCCAGACCATATTGAAGAATTAATGAGTTAACTATCTTCTAGATAGTTTAGCAATTTCACTAAAGCTTATATCTAAATATTTGAAGAGCTTATCCTCGATGAGTGACTCAGAGTAATCATCTATCCAATCCTTATGAAAGGATAAGTCAAATTTGCTAGGATTATTTATAAAAAATTCAACTTCATACTTATCATCAATATTTCCAGGAAGAGATATGTTTCTTGCATAATGAAAATTATCTACCAAATTAATATGTGGAATTAGATCAACATATGTTTTGAGGTCAGTTCTCTGATTGGTTACAACCGCATTGATTTTAAGGTATGGAATAAAACCACCAGCAGGTGTCCCTTTTGGGATATTCTGGGTGTCCCAGTTTACCCTTGCCTCTATATGGATATCAGTAAGTTCCTCTGCAAGATTATAATTTTCAGGATAGACTATGTCCTTGATTGCTCCCTCAAAAATAAATACGATTCCTGGGTTTACTCTTTCTTCACCTATTATTAACTCTTGAGAAATTAATGTGTTTGATATTGCAATGGATAATATTGTAGTTAAAATATAGTTTTTCATAATTATTCAAATTCTTCTTTTTTTAAAATCTTTATGTCACTTATTAAGTTATCCATTACATCATTATCCGTACCATCATAAAAACCTCTGATTCTTCTTTTAGAATCAACTAATACAAAATTTTCAGTATGAATCATATCATATTGAATAGGGCTTTCAATATCTTCTGCTACTAGATAAGACTTTCTAGCTAAATTATAAATCTGTTTTTTGTCTCCTGTAACCATATTCCATTTAGAGTCTATTACTCCTTTTTCTTGAGAATATTTTTTTAAGACAGAAACTGAATCTATCTCTGGTGTGACAGTATGAGATATAAGCAAAACATTATCATCATTAATGAACTCATTTTGTAGTGTAATCATATTCTCTTTCATGATTGGGCAAATACCAGGGCATGTTGTGAAAAAGAAGTCTGCTATATATATTTTACCGTCATAAGTTTCATTGGTAATAATCTCATTATTCTGATTTACTAATGAGAAGTCATCAATTTTATGGAACCTTTTAATATGCTGGATAGTACTATCAACTAATTGGAACTTAACCATGTTAGGTTGATATATAGGTAATTTTTTTTCAGGAGTTAATACACTGTAAAACATAAAAACGGCCGACAATGATATTATAAGCATTATAGAAGCAAAAAGACCATACTTTTTTAACATATTTTTTTTATTTAGGATAACAAAGATAATCCAAGGAATTAAAAAAATATTAAATTTGCAGTTCAAAATTAAAATATGTTTTCACCAGAATTTTTTATCAAAGCAGGTCAATTGTTGTTATCATTATCCATTTTGATTGCATTACATGAGCTTGGCCACTTTATACCAGCAAGAATTTTTGGATGTAGAGTTGAGAAATTCTATCTATTCTTCGATGTAAAATATTCTTTATTTAAAAAGAAAATTGGTGATACAGTATATGGAATTGGTTGGCTACCACTTGGTGGTTATGTAAAGATTTCAGGTATGATTGACGAAAGTTTTGATAAAGAGCAAATGCAAAAACCACCCCAATCATGGGAGTTTAGATCAAAGCCTGCATGGCAAAGGCTTATTATTATGCTTGGTGGGGTAACTGTTAATTTACTTCTTGGATTCTTTATTTACATGATGGTCCTATTTGTTTGGGGTAAAGAGACCCTTCCACAAGAAAACATACCTCTTGGTTTAGAGCCTTCTGCTTTCATTCAAGAAATAGGTTTTGATAAAGGTGATAAAATAATTGATGTAGATGGTGAGGAGTTAGACTTCGTTTTAGATATTAACAGGATGTTACTTTTAAGACCAGTTGATAAAGTAAAAGTTGAGAAACTAGATGGTACTATTTCTGAGATTATAATCCCAGAAAATATTGGTAATGATATATTCCAAAGTGGACAGTTAAGTAGTTTTACTCCTTTATTTAGTGCTACTATAGATTCTGTTTACAATGACTCTCCTGCTCTGTATTCTGGGATGCAATCTGGAGATATAATTGTGTCAATAAACGGAGAAAGCATTTATGACTGGGGAGATTTCTCAAATTGGATAGATAATAATCCTGATGATATTATAGATGTTGAAGTTGAAAGAGGAAGCGCTATTTATAAAATAAATATTGATAGAAATGATGACGGAACAATTGGAGTTTTGAGAAGAAATGGAATTAAAACTATAAATAAAAAACTTGGTATATCTGAGAGTATTGTTCAAGGATTTAATTACGGATATTGGACCCTATATGAGTATGTTGCTGGATTTTCTTTTGTTTTCACAAAAAAAGGAGCATCACAACTTGGTGGTTTTGGAACAATTGGTAATATCTTCCCTGCAAAGTGGGATTGGAAAGGTTTTTGGTTATCAACTGCTCTTATATCTATTATTCTAGCTTTTATGAATGTATTGCCAATTCCTGCTTTAGATGGTGGGCATGTAATGTTTCTTTTATATGAAATGGTCTCAGGAAGAAAGCCTAGCGATAGATTTATGGAAGTCTCAACTATGATTGGATTCTTTATTTTAATTGCCATTGTTCTTTACGCTAATGGAAATGATATAGTTAGGGCTTTTGCTAACTAAAAAAGGCTAGATTAAAAACCTAGCCTTCTTCAGATTTAATTGATTTAGGATATTTTAGAAATTATATTTCAATCCTATAGAAGTATTTCTTCCCATCTCATGGATTCCAGCTTCTTTTAGTCTAGATAAGTGATCAAAGTATTCTTTATCAAATACATTATCTATACTCCAAAAAATATTTAAATCATTTCCTAAAAGTGAAGTCATCCAATTTCCAGAAAGATTTAAAAGTGAATAACCATCAGTTTCTTCTTCAAACTGAGAAATTCTAGTTTGTTCAGCCTTAGCCACAAAGTCAATTTCTAAGGAGTAATTATCTGATAAGTCTAAGTCAAAGACCTGCTTAAAGGTTAAAGGAGCAATAAAAGGTAAAGGGATACCATCGGCAGATTTTCCATTGATATATTCAAAAGAGGTGTTAAAAGATAACCATTCAATAGCAGTTTGTTTTGAGTAAATAATCTCTGAACCCCATAAAGTTGCATTTTGCTGCAAAAAATTGTATAACTTATATCCATCTACTTGCTCATTAGAAGGTGCGATATATATATAATTAGATATATCGTTATAGAATACATCGAAAGCTAGAGATGAATCTTCATTCATCATGTCTAGTGAAATCTCACTTTGAAAACTTGTCTCAGCCTCAAGATTAGGATTTCCTTTTTCATATCTAAAAGTTCCTTCATGAATTCCATCGGCAAATAATTCAATAAGGTTTGGTGCTCTGTATCCAGATCCAACGTTTAATCTAATTGAAGAGTTATTATAGTCTTTCTTCAATCCAATTGATCCATTAAAATTTGAAAAATCAGCAGAACCCCTTTCAGATATTATTGATCTTGAATCATATCTCATACCAATTAATGCTGAACCATTTTCCAAAGAGATTTGAGCCAATCCATAAACTCCAAAGTCATTCATATCAGCATCAGGAATTAATTGTTCAAGGCCGAAGTTTTTATTTTCTTGTGAAAGTATGTTGGTTCCTAATATCATATTAAAATTATCTGACTGTGGCATGGTTAAATTAGCATCAATTGTATTTGTTGTTAATTCCATATCAAGTTCTGCAGTATTACCTCCAAGACCTGAAAACTCTTTTCTCTCATTAAATTGTCTACCATAAGTTGCTTCTAGTTCATGATTGTTTCCAAGATCAATACTATTTTTCCAAGTTAACATTGTATGAGATAACTCTTGATAACTGCCTTTTTGACCTTGCTCAATTTCTGGATCGGGAATACCAAGCTCTATAGTATTCTTTGATATTCTAAGATCAGAAAAAAAGTTTTCAGATTGATACTTTAAACCAGTTTGAATGTCGTTTTCATTAAACCAAGTGTTCTCAACTTCACCTTGTGGAGTTGAAAAATTTTGATTATCAATCATATTACCTCTTAGTATATATGAGAAATTACCAGAACTTCCCTTCACTCCAATATTATTGGTTATACCGCTGTAATTAGAATTATAAATCCCCATATAATCAACAGAGAAATCTCTAGAGTATCTTTCTGGCTCTGTATAAAGTACTCCACCCATAGCATCACTTCCATAGAGTACATATGCTGGACCTTTGATTAACTCAACAGAACTTATTCCAGAAGTTGATATACCTACTCCATGCTCATCTCCCCATTGATAATTCTCTAAACTTACACCTTGAGAATAAATTATTACTCTACTTGCACTTAGCCCTCTTATAGAAGGTTTTGCAATACCTGGCCCTGTGGTAATTAAACTAATTCCAGGAAGTTTAGATAAAGATTTACCTATATATGATTTTAATATTGGGTTAATAATGTTTAAGTTGATTTTATTTACTTTGATTACTGACTTTCCACGATCTTGATTGAAAGGCAGTGATAAAATAATTTCATCTAATTCAAAGGGATCTGTAATCTGAGACAAAACTGGTTTTGTTAGTAGGAGCATGATTAATACCATGCTTAATTTATATTTTATATTCATTTTAATTTTTTTAAATTCATCTAAACAGTTTAATGTTTATAATGAAAATGTTTAAGGTATATCACTATACCTGTTTAATATTTTGTTTTAATAATTATCAGTTATTTTAAATAACTAATAGTTGAACAACTAAATAATTGTTTTTGAATTAATAACCTATAAATTGTCAGTGACAAGATATATTTGGTTATCGCACTCTATGTAATAGGGGGGCCACGATATTTAATATCGCTTGAAGAGCTATTTGAAAATAAATTTTGAGAATTTGAATTACTTTCTTTTAATAAATAATTAAAGTCTTGGGCTAGATAAAAATCATTTGAATTGTTATCAATATCAACAGAAAAGTATAGAGCTAAATCACAACTTTGATTTTCTTTATGAAAGTGAATAGATATATCATCGCATGTATCATGAGAGTCATGAATTGCATGAACAGACTCTACTATGCTTGGAAATAAAAGAGTAATTAAAAAGAAGTAACTTAATAATGATCTCATAAATTCAAATATAAGTAATATAGATTAAAATAAATGTAAAAAAAAAATTATATTTGCCGACTATATTCCTCCTTAGCTCAGTTGGTTAGAGCATCTGACTGTTAATCAGAGGGTCCTTGGTTCGAGTCCAAGAGGGGGAGCAA
>CBFHHV010000007.1:0-54035 GCA_965655775.1 Candidatus Marisimplicoccus sp. | reverse complement strand
GAACAATCAGGCCCTAAATACTCTATTCCGTTTCTTTATGATAGCTCAAGCCCTGTAAAATATGATTTAGTAGTCTCTTTTCCAGATAAACAAGAATACGTTTTATCTAGTATAATTGGAGTTGCAACTCTTTCTTTCATGCTTACTTTAGTCATTATTGTAATTTCAACAAGTGCTTTTTACCAAATAATTAAGCAAAAAAAGTTATCAGAAATTAAAAGTGATTTTATCAATAACATATCCCATGAATTTAAAACACCTATAGCTACTATTAATTTGGCATTAGATGCTATGTCTAGCTCGAAAGATAATTTAAATGATAAATTTTATTCATATTTAGGCATGATAAGAGAAGAAAATTCAAGAATGCTTTCACAGGTTGAAAATATCCTAACCATATCTCAACTTGAAAAAAGTTCAAATCCTTTTGAAATGGAAGATACTGATATTCATGAGGTTATAGAAGATGCAATCGAACATGTAAAATTAATAGTAGATAGTCGAAAGGGATCTATCAAGATTTCTTTAGATGCAGTTAATAGTCTAATAAGTGGTAATAGTAATCATTTAGAAAATATAATCATTAATATACTTGATAATGCTGTAAAGTATACTCAAGATAATCCACATATAATTATTTCATCATCTAACTCAGAAGAAAATATTATTATTTGTATTGAAGATAATGGAATAGGTATGGATAAAAATATTCAAAAATTAATTTTTGAAAAATTTTACAGAGAGCAAAATGGAAATATACATGATACAAAAGGTCACGGTCTAGGTCTTTCATATGTCAAAAAAATAATTGACTTCCATAATGGTAAAATATCTTTGGAAAGCAAAAAAGGAGTTGGAACTAAATTTTATCTAACATTAAAAAATATTTAATATGAAAACAAATAAAAGTATTCTCTTGGTTGAAGATGATCCAAATTTTGGTAGAATTCTAAAGGATTATTTAACAATAAATAATTACGAAGTTACTCTAGCAGTTAATGGTATAGAAGGTTTTGAAAAATTTAACAGATCTGAATTTGATCTCTGTATATTAGATATTATGATGCCTTTTAAAGATGGTTTAACTCTTGCTAGGGAGATTAGAGAGATAAATGAAACTATACCATTAATATTTTTAACAGCCAAGAACTTAAAAGATGATGTATTAAAAGGCTATAAGATTGGAGCAGATGATTATTTAACTAAACCATTTGATTCTGAAATTCTCCTTGCTAAGATAAAATCAATACTTAATAGGAAGCCTAATGTGAATGTTGAAGAAAAAGATGTCTTTGAATTTGACTTTGGAGAGTTTAGTTTTAATTCAAAGCTGAGAATTTTAACTCATAAAATGGGCGAATCTCATAAGCTCTCTCCAAAGGAGAATCAATTACTTAAAATGCTAGTCTTAAATTTTGATGATCTTTTACCTAGAGATATTGCACTCAACAAAATATGGAGAGATGCTAACTACTTTACTTCAAGGAGTATGGATGTATATATTGCAAAGCTCAGAAAATACTTAGATAAAGATATATCCCTTAAAATTATTAATGTTCACGGTGAGGGATTCAGACTTAAGCAAGAGTAAAAAAGTATTTATTTAAGATGAGTATATATTTCATCTAATAAATTAACCACACTCTTAGTATCATCTATAAAAAACTTTGCCAAGGTATTTTTTATTCCTACTTTGATTGTTGTGGAGCTTTCGTTAAGGGTCTTAAACATATTCTCATCGGTTACATCATCTCCTATACAAACTATATGATCGTATTTTTTGTTTTTTATTAATTCATTCACCGCTGATCCTTTGTCAAATTTTCTACTAGTAACTTCAATAGCTTTATCTAGGTTTAGTATTTGAAATTGATCAGTTAATAAGCTATTTAAAACTGTTTCAATCTCTACAACTCTCTCTGAGGCTAACTCTGGATCAGTCTTTCTAAAGTGCCAAACCAGGCCACTCTCTTTTTTTTCTGTAAATGTTCCTGGTGTTCTATCAGAGAAAGATTGAAAGACTGCGTATATATCACTTAAAAAAACTTTATCAATTTTTCCAAGGTTTGTCCAATCTTTACTCTTTTTCTTATAGAAGTGACCGTGTTCTGCAATTATACTAATATTAAGTTTTCCAAGATTATCCTCTAGGAATAATTTATCTCTTCCACTCACAATAGCTATATCTAAACCTCTGATTTTGGTGAGATTATTTAAAATATCTATTAAATTATCGTTAGGAAGAGCTAATTCTGGTTTATCCTTAAAATCAACTAAAGTTCCATCGTAATCAAGAATTATCAACTTTTTGTTTGATATTTTAAGTTTCTCAATTAGTTTATCTTTTTCTAAAAAATTGAAATTATTAGTGACTGAATTCTGATTAGATTTTGCTCTAGAGATTAAATTTTGCATAAAATCATTTGCCCAATAATTAACTGTATATCTACTCAATCTCTCTTGCATGCTACTATTTCGTTCAATTTGTTCTTTCTTAGGCATATTAATTGCCTTTAAAATTGCGTCAGACATTTTATTTAGGTCGAATGGATTTACAGTTAGTGACTCATATAATTCTTTTGAAGCTCCTGCCATTTCACTTAGAATTAAAACACCATCTCCTTTAATCCTAGTTGCAACAAATTCTTTTGCAACAAGATTCATTCCATCCCTAACAGGGGTTATCATTGCTATGTCTGATATAGTATAAAGGTCTATTAATTCATCGAAACTCATAGATCGGTAATAATACCAAATTGGGGTCCAATTTACTGAGGCAAATTTGCCATTAACTCTACCAACTATTTCATCGGTTTGTTTTTTAAGCTTTACATAATCACTTACATCTGATCTAGAGGGGACTGTAAGCATTATAAGTCTAACTTTATTTCTGTATTCTGGATTATTTGTAAGAAAAATTTCGAATGCTTTAATTCTGTTAATAACTCCCTTTGTATAATCAAGTCTATCAATAGATAAGATTAATTTACTGTCAGTTGAAGTTTTCTTATGATCCTTAAGTTGGATACTAAGTTCAGACATCTCAGATTTTTTTTGTTTATGTTTTTCTCTAGCAGCACCATTATATTTTGCATAGTCAATTCCCATAGGAAAAGTGTCAACTAAAACCTCTCTTGAACCAACCTTAATTTTATTAAAAATTACATCATACCTTAAAATTCTTTTTACGGAGCTTAAAAAATGTCTAACATAATCATAAGTATGAAAACCAATCAGATCAGAGCCAAGAATACCTTCTAATAGATTTTCTCTCCATGGAAAAATTCTAAATATTTCAAAAGAGGGAAAAGGTATATGAAGAAAGAATCCAACTGTCAAGTCAGGTCTTTTAGTTTTAATAATTTTTGGACATAATAATAATTGATAATCATGAACCCATACTACATCACCTTTTTTTGCATACTTAATTACGCAATCAGCAAATTTCTCATTAACATTAACATACGATGCCCAATGAGATTTATTAAATTTTGAAAACTCAATAAAATAGTGAAATAGTGGCCAAAGTGCTTCGTTACTAAGTCCATAATAGAAATCGTTTATTTCTTTTTTTCTTAAAAATACTGGAATGTAATTTTTTTTTAGTAATAGTTTTTCTGCTTTATTTAAATTATCTCCCAAAGATTTCTTGTCAATTCCTGGCCATCCTATCCATAAAAAATTATTTTTTTTATGAATCGATTTCATTCCAGTTGCTAATCCTCCACTAGTTGATGAAAATTCAAAAGATTTATCTAAATTAGATATCTTTATAGGTAATCTGTTTGAAACAATTATTGTCCTTCTCAATTTCAATAAATTAAACTCTAAAATATGGAAATAAAAGATTCTTATGGATATAGACACAACCTTAATTACGGAATAATAGGAAATTGTCAATCATCAGCGCTTATTTATAAGGATTCTTCAATAGATTGGTGTTGTCTACCAAAATTTGATTCTCCATCTATCTTTGCAAAAATAATTGATAACAGTATTGGTGGTTTTTTTAAGGTTGAAACAGAAGGAACCTTTAATGTAAATCAAGAATATTTCAAAAACACATGTATTTTAAAGACCAGTTTTAATAATGGCTATGATGAATTTTATATAATTGATTATATGCCAAGGTATCAAAATAAAAAGAAGAGTTATTACTCTCCACCAGAAATTAACAGAATTATTAAGCATATTAAAGGTAACCCAAAAATAAGAATAGTGTATGATCCAAAACTAGACTATTCGATGGGTAATACTAAATCATATGTTAAAGATAATTTCATTGTCAGCATCTCTGAAAATGAAAATTATGAAACACTTTATTTATATTCAAATGCTAACTTAAATGCAATTATTAATAATGATGTTATTGAATTAGAGTCAGATTTATTTTTTAAGATTTCTTATTATGAAAAGTTAATCAATCCTGAATTTAAAGAAATATTATCAGAATTCAATCAGACAAAACATTACTGGACTAATTGGATAAATAAAACTCCGAATTTTAAAAAGTATAATAATGAAATATTAAGGAGTGCATTAACCTTAAAGTTACTAACATATCAAAAAACTGGTGCAGTTCTTGCTGCTGTAACAACCTCATTGCCTGAGACAATAGGCGAGGAAAGAAACTGGGATTATCGTTTTTGCTGGATAAGAGATGCCTCTATGGTAATTAAAGTAGTTGCAAAATTAGGACATAAAAATATTGTAAAGAACTTTATAAAATTTATAATTAACATTATTCCAGATAAAAATGAAAAACTTCAGATAATGTATGGAATCAATGGTGAAAAAATACTTGATGAAAAGACTCTAGACCACTTCTCAGGTTATTTAGATTCATCACCTGTTAGAATTGGAAATGCAGCATACAATCAAAAACAAAATGATATTTATGGAATTCTTATGGATGCTATTCATTATCAAATTGAAAAATTTCCAACAGAGAAGGATGAGCACGAGGAATTGTGGTCAATTGTCAAATCAATTGTGTGGATAGTAAAAAATAACTGGAAACTACCCGATAAAGGAATTTGGGAATTTAGAAATGAAGCTAAACATTTTACTTTTTCTAAATTATTGAGTTGGGTTGCAATCGATAGAGCTATTAAGATTTCAATGCTATTAAATAAGTCCTCAAATATTAAGAAATGGAAAATAATAAGAAAAGAAATTTATACTGACATATTAGAGAATGGATGGAATAAAAAACTTTGTGCTTTTACTCAATCTTATGGTTCTGATAGCCTAGATGCATCATTACTTCTTATGGAGTCATTTGATTTTATAAAGCCTAATAATTCAAAATACATAAAGACTGTTAAAGCAATTGAAAAAGATTTAATGAATGATGGGCTTTTATTCAGATATAAAAATAAAGATGATTTTGGTCTTCCTTCCTCATCTTTTACTGTTTGTTCTTTCTGGTATATAAACAGTTTATATAAAATTGGTGAGAAAGAGAAATCAAAAAAATATTTTGAGAAGATATTAAAATACAGTAATCATCTAGGTTTATATAGTGAGGATCTGGATTTTAAATCAAAAAGATTATTAGGTAATTTTCCTCAAGCATATTCACACCTTGCCTTAATTGATTGTGCACTTAATTTTAATTTAGAATAATCTATTTCCTAGGATGAAACTTTTTAAGAACATCCTCCAAGTGATTAGTGTCCAAATGTGTATATATCTCTGTGGTTGTTATGCTTTCGTGTCCAAGTATAAGTTGTATTGTTCTTAAATCAGCTCCATTTTTTAATAAATGAGTCGCAAAAGAATGCCTTAATGTATGAGGGCTTATTTTCTTATCTAAACCAACCCTTTTATAACTATCACTTATTATCTTGAATATCATAGACCTCGTTAAACCTCTTCCATATCTATTTAAAAAGACTATGTCTGAGAATTTAGAGTCTATGATATTTTTATTTCTAATTTTTAAGTATACTTTTATTTCACTTGATGCTATATTGCCTATGGGAACAAACCTTTCTTTATTCCCTTTTCCTGTAATTTTCATAATGTTTTCCTTAAAGAAAATATTTGATAATTTTAAGTTGATAAGTTCACTTACCCTTATTCCTGTTCCATAAAGAACCTCAATTATTGTCCTATTCCTTTGACCAAAATTATCATTCACATCATATGACTCGATTAATTTTTTAATTTCAGTTTCAGTTAATACCTCTGGAAGCTTCTTCTCAAGTTTAGGCGATTCAATATCTGATATAGGAGATTTTTGAATATGCCCCTCAAAAATAAGATAGTTAAAATAGCTTTTTAAAGCCGAGATACCTCTTGCTTGACTCCTAGATTTTTTATTTGATAAATTGTTATATAGATAATCTTTTAGAGTATCAGGTTTACAACTAATGGGTGTTTCTGAAATTTTATTAGATACAATAAAGTTTTTAAATAAGTTTAGATCATATTCATAACTTTTAATTGAGTTAATACCAAGTCCTCTTTCTAATTTTAGATAGTTTTTAAAATTCTCAAAGCTAGAGTCCCAATCCATTTAATTTTTTAATTAGTCTTTAAGCATTACCTTTATAATATATGAAAATAACAATAATTAATGGTCCAAACCTTAATCTTCTTGGAACAAGAGAAACTGATATCTATGGAAGTCTAAATTTTGAGTCATTTTTAGATTCACTTAAGTCTTTGTTTAAAGAGATTGAAATTGATTATTTTCAGTCAAATGTTGAGGGTGAAATAATTAACTTTATTCAAAGGTCCAAAAATTCTGATGGTATTATATTAAATGCTGCTGCATATACCCATACATCAGTTGGAATTGCAGATGCCGTCAAGTCAATTGACTGTAAAGTTATTGAAGTACATATTTCAAATACTTTTTCCAGAGAAGAATTTAGACATAATTCATATCTCTCACCAGTTGTAGATGGAATAATAATTGGTTTTGGATTGAATAGTTATAGATTAGCTATTGATAGTATCATTAAAGATGAATAACTTCATCATAAGCGTCAGCAACTGCTTCCATTAAAGCTTCACTCATGGTTGGGTGAGGGTGAACTGCATTAAGAATTTCCTTTCCTGTAGTCTCAAGCTTCCTTCCAAGAACTGCTTCAGCTATCATATCAGTTACTCCAGCTCCAATCATATGGCAACCAAGCCACTCACCATATTTTTCATCAAAAATTACTTTTACAAACCCATCAGAATGACCTGAGGCTTGTGCTTTACCAGAGGCAGAAAAAGGAAACTTACCTACTTTTATTTCATAACCTTTTCCTAAAGCCATTTCTTCAGTTAATCCCACTGATGCTACTTCGGGGGTACAGTATGTACACCCTGGTATATTTTCATAATCAATAGGCTCAACATCATGATTAGCTATTTTTTCTACACATAAAATTCCCTCAGCAGATGCTACATGAGCAAGGGCTTGACCTGAAGTTACATCTCCAATCGCAAAATACCCAGGGATATTAGTTTTGTAGAATTCATCAACAATTATCTTGTCTTTATCAACAGCAATTCCAACATCTTCTAGACCAATATTTTCAATATTACTTTTGTAGCCTACAGCTGAAAGCACAATATCAGCGTCATATTCGGATATTTGACCATCAGATTTAACTTTAACCTTAACACCCTTACCTTTTATGTCAGACGATATAACTTCTGAGTTGGTTAAAATATTAATTCCTGATTTTTTAAAAGTTTTGTTTAGTTGATTAGATATATCTTTATCTTCAACAGGTAAAATTCTATCCATATATTCTATGATTTGTACCTCAGTTCCCATTGAGTTATAGAAATAGGCAAACTCAATTCCAATTGCGCCTGATCCAACAATAATCATTTTTTTTGGTTGTTTTTTTAATGTCATCGCTTCCCTGTAACCTATAATTTTTTTACCATCTTGGGGAATTGAATCGATAACTCTTGATCTGCCGCCCGTTGCAATAATAATATTATCAGCTTCAAAATCTTCCTCAGCTCCATTTATTTCTACAGAGACAACTTTGTTTGGTTTAATTTTACCATAGCCATTTATAACCTCAATTTTATTTTTTTTCATTAAAAAATTAACACCCTTACTCATACCATCAGCTACATCTCTACTTCTCTTTACTACTGCATCAAAATCTTTATCAAAATCCTTTATTTTTAAGCCATAAGTATCAGCTTTCTTTAAATATTCAAAAACTTGTGCAGATTTAAGTAAAGCTTTCGTAGGAATACATCCCCAATTCAAACAAACTCCTCCAAGACTTTCCTTTTCTACTATTGCAGTTTTTAGTCCTAATTGAGATGCTCTTATAGCTGTTACATATCCTCCAGGTCCACTTCCCAGAACAATTAAGTCATATTTCTTACTCATTTTTATTATTTATAAAATTTATACTTGCAGAATTTACACAATACCTCTTACCTGTCGATGTTGGACCATCATCGAATACATGGCCTTGATGTCCTCCACAATTAGAACATATGATTTCTGTTCTAATCATACCTAAGCTAGTATCTTTTTTGTAGGTTATAGCACCTGGTAGTGCACTCTCGTAACTTGGCCAACCACAGTCAGACATAAATTTATTATCACTTTTGAAAAGTGCCTGTCCACAACCTTTACAAACGTACACGCCTTCTTCAAAGTGCATGTTGTATATACCAGTGTGTGGTCTTTCTGTTCCCTTATTTCTTAGAATATCATATTCTTCAGGAGATAATTCTTCTCTCCATTCTTTGTCTGTTTTACTCACCTTATAAGTTATTTTTTTTTCTTCATATTTTGTGTTTGTTTGACAATTTAGCATCGAAAGACTAAAAATCAGAACACTAAATAAGTGTATTTTGTTGTACATCTATTTTTTTGACAAATATATATATCTTTTGATTTATTTGCTTAATTTGGGAATCATTTAAATTTATGTCTAATAAAAAAACCAATCATCCAAAAGGCAGTAAAAAACTAATTGGAGCCTGGGCTTTATATGATTGGGCAAACTCAGTATACTCCTTAGTTATTTCATCTGCGATATTCCCAATTTATTATTCACAGTATGTTTTTTCTCAAACAAACTCGGTTGAAATACTAAATCTTGATATTAATAAAGATACACTGATAAGCTCTGTATCTGCAATCTCTTTCTTGTTAATTGCATTTTTATCTCCTCTATTAAGCGGAATAGCTGACTTTATTGGGAATAAAAAAATATTTATGAAGTTTTTTGTTTATATGGGTTCTCTCTCATGTATTGGTTTATACTGGTTTGAACTAAAAACAATAGAGATTAGTCTACTTTTCTATACACTAGGCCTAATTGGATTTTGGGGAAGCCTAGTTTACTATAATTCATATCTAACAGATATAACCTATCCGAATCAAACCAACAAGGTAAGTGCTAAAGGTTATACAATGGGTTACATTGGTAGTGTAATACTTTTATTGATTAATCTTATTATGATTAATTTATATGAAACTTTTGGATTTGAATCTGAAATAGCTGCAATGAAATCTTCATTTGCAATAGTCGGTATATGGTGGCTTTCATTTAGTCAATATTCCTTCTATCATTTGCCAACTGGAAACAAAGGTGTTAAAGTTCCAAAAAATATTATTTGGAATGGCTTTAAAGAATTAAAGGGAGTTTATAAATTTATTAGAACTAGTAAGAGATTTACCAGATTCTTATTAGCATTTTTTATCTTTTCTTTTTCATTACAGACAGTACTCTACATTGCATCTTATTTTGGTGTAAGTGAGATTGAATGGGCTAGTTCATCTGAACAAACATCAGGTCTTATTATAAGCATCTTACTTATCCAGATTGTTGCCATTGGAGGAGCATATTTTTTTACAAAAATGGCACAGAAATATGGTAACATTTTAGTCTTAACCTTTGCAATATTTCTGTGGGGAGCAGTTTGCCTATATGCATATTTTATAAAGACACCTATTCAGTTCTATATGATTGCTGGTCTTGTTGGGTTGCTTATGGGAGGTACTCAACCAGTAGCTAGAGCTACATATTCATTATTTATTCCTGATACAAAGGATACTACATCTTTTTTTAGTTTTTATGATGTTACAGAAAAAATTGGAATTGTTTTTGGCATGATCTTTTATGCTGCTGCTGCTCAGATCACTGGTTCAGTTAGATTCTCTGTAATAATTTTCATGTTCTTCTTCTTCATAGGTGCTCTTCTATTAACTAGAGTTCCAAGAATTGATAAAAATAAGTTGGCATAGCTTTTGACCATATTTAAGTGTTATTTGTATAGTAAATATAAATACATACAATTCTTATGATATTATGACAAAATGGCTTAAAAAAAAATAAATGAGTTTAATATTCAATAATATAGACAAAATGTCATTTGATGATTTAGGAGAGGAATCTGAGTTTATCCCACTTATGACACCTGAAGATGAAGAGGCTATAGAAAAAGAAAATCTACCAGAGGTCTTACCTTTACTTCCTTTAACCAATACAGTCTTATTCCCAGGTGTTGTAATCCCAATAAATGCTGCTAGAGATAAGTCAATTAAACTTATTAATGATGCTAATAAGTCTAATAAACTAATTGGTGTAGTAGCTCAGAAAGATATTAAGGTTGAGAATCCATCAATAGAAGACATATTCAACACAGGAACAGTAGCAAAAATATTAAGAGTCCTAAAAATGCCTGATGGTAATACAACCGTAATAATTCAGGGTAAGAAAAGATTTAAAATTAAATCAGTAGTTAAAACAGATCCCTACATTCAGGCAACCATTAATTCTATTACTGATAAGAATCAGAATAAATCAAATAGTAAATTTACAGCGACAATTGATGCTATTAAAGATATAGCACTAAAGATTATCAATGAAAACCCCAATATTCCCTCTGAAGCCTCATTTGCAATTAAAAATATCCACAGTTCTGCTTTTCTAATAAATTTTGTTTGTTCAAACATGAATATTTCTGTAAAAGATAAACAAGGTTTACTTTCAAGTTTAAATATAGAAAACAGAGCACTTAAGTGTTTAAAATTTCTAAATGTTGAATATGAAAAGCTTGCCCTAAAAAACGATATCCAGTCTAAAGTAAGGAATGACTTGGATCAACAACAACGTGAGTACTATCTTCAGCAACAAATGAAGACAATACAGGAGGAACTTGGAGAAAACTCATATCAAGAAGATATTCAAGAGCTACTTAATAAGTCAAAGGATAAAAATTGGAATCTAGATATTAAATCCCATTTTGAGAAAGAATTATCTAAGCTGAAAAGAATGAACTCTCAAGTCGCAGAATATTCTGTTCAGAGAAATTATCTAGATTTAATAGTCGATCTTCCATGGGAAAATTATTCGGAAGATAATTTCGATCTTGATAAAGCACAAAAAATATTAGATAGAGATCACTTTGGCTTGGATGATGTTAAAAAAAGAATTATTGAATATTTGGCTGTATTGAAATTGAGAAGTGATATGAAATCCCCAATACTATGTCTATATGGACCTCCTGGTGTTGGTAAAACATCACTAGGTAGATCAATAGCAAAATCTATAAATAGAGAATATGTTAGAGTTTCTTTAGGAGGCCTTAGAGATGAGGCTGAGATTAGAGGTCATAGAAAGACTTATATTGGAGCAATGCCTGGAAGAATAATTCAAAGTATTCGAAAATCAGGTACATCAAATCCAGTTTTTGTTTTAGATGAAATAGATAAGATATCAAGTGGCGCTCAAGGTGACCCAAGTTCTGCCCTTTTAGAACTTCTTGATCCAGAGCAGAATAATTCATTTCATGATAATTTTCTTGAAGTAGGATATGATTTATCAAAGGTTATGTTTATTGCAACAGCAAATAGCTTATCTTCTATGCACCCTGCGCTTTTAGACAGAATGGAGTTAATAAACGTATCTGGTTATACTACTGAAGAAAAAGTATCAATTGCTTCAAAGTTCCTCATCAAAAAACAGTTAACAGAGCATGGTATGAAGTTGAATGACTTTAAAATATCATCTAATCTTTTAAAAGACATAATCAGTGATTATACTAGGGAGTCTGGTGTGCGTAATCTGGAAAAGCAAATTGCTAAATTAGTCAGAAATAGAGCTAAAAATATAGTATCTAATTCTAAACTTAGTAATTCAAAAGATGAAAATTTTCTAAAAGATGTCCTTGGTCCAAAAAAGTTTTTTAGAGACAAATACGAAAATAATACTGTAGCAGGTGTAGTTACTGGACTGGCATGGACTTCTGTTGGTGGTGAAATATTATTTATTGAATCATCAATATCAGAGGGAAAAGGTAATCTATCCATAACTGGGAATCTAGGTAAAATAATGAAAGAGTCTGCAATTATTGCATTGGAATATATAAAGTCAAATCAAAATGAATTAGGAATTGAAAAAGAACTTGACTACTCCAAATATAATATTCATATTCATGTCCCAGAGGGAGCCACTCCTAAAGATGGGCCAAGTGCTGGTATTACAATTCTAACTTCACTAGTGTCGTTGTTTACTCAAAAAAGAGTTAAAAAGAGTATTGCTATGACAGGAGAGATTACTTTAAGAGGTAAGGTTCTTCCTGTGGGTGGAATAAAAGAAAAGATTCTTGCAGCAAAAAGAGCAAATATTAAAGAAATTATTTTAAGTTCATACAATAAAAAAGATATTCAAGAGATTAATCCTAAATATCTGAAAGGACTTAAATTTATTTATGTTGACTCTATGAAAGATGTTATTTCAAATGCTATTATAAACCGGAAAGTTATTAACCCTAAGTTAATTTGATTTGGATAAAGTAATTATTGCTATAGATGGACAAGCATCAACAGGTAAGAGTACTCAAGCAAAGAAAATAGCCGACCATTTAGGATTTAAATACAGGGATTCCGGAGCATATTACAGAGCTATCACCCTTTATCTTTTAAACAGTAATGTAAATCACGATTTAAAAATTTCACAAGAAATCTTAAATCAAATCAGTATTAAGCAAGATTATGGTGAAGGAAATTTTAGAATTTTCCTCAATGATGATAATGTCACCAATAAAATAAGAGGCCACAAGGTATCTTTAAACGTTAGTAACTATGCAAAAAAACCTGAAATTAGAAAATTTGTATTTGATCAACTTAGAAATTCAGCTGAGTCAAACTCAATAGTTGTTGATGGAAGAGATATTGGAACTGTTGTCTTTCCTGATGCTGATTTTAAATTTTTCTTAATTGCCGAGCCACGAATTAGAGCTGAAAGAAGGCATAAGCAAATAGATGATGATTCTGTAAAAGTTGATATCATTGAAGAAGAGATTAAAATTAGAGACAAAACTGACTCAACAAGAGAGATAGCTCCACTAAGAAAAGCAGATGATGCTTTTAAAATTGATGTATCAGACCTATCAATTGATGAAGTTTTTAATAAAATACTTCAAAAAATTAAATCTGATTAGATAAAAAACTAATCTAATTTTGCCAATAACTTAATTAATTATATTTTTGCGCTCTATGAGTGAAGAAAATATTGTGAATACTAATATTGAGGAGTCTGAAAAACCAATGAAAGCTACTGTAAAGAAAGCTACTGCAAAGAAAGCTTCTACTAAAAAGACCTCCACAAAAAAAACCGTTACTAAAAAAACTGAGCCTCAAGATGATTTTCTTTCAAGCTTCAATTGGCATCAATATCAAGAAGGAATTGATGAGCTTGATGAAAAACAAATTAAAGAATTTGAAAAGCTTGTGGAGAAAAATTTTGTTGATACATCAGATGATAACATAATTCAAGGTGAAGTTATTCATCTAACTGAAAAAGATGTTATTATCGATATAAATGCAAAATCTGAAGGTGTTATTTCAAAAAATGAATTTAGATACAATCCAGATTTAAAAATTGGGGATAAGGTTGAAGTAATAGTTGATACAAGAGAAGACAAATCTGGACAATTAGTTCTCTCTCACAGAAAAGCAAGAGTTATAAAGGCATGGGATAGGGTTAATGATGCTCACGATAAAGGTGAAGTTGTTCAAGGTTATGTTAAGTGTAGAACTAAAGGGGGAATGATTGTTGATGTGTTTGGAATTGAAGCTTTTTTACCTGGTTCTCAAATTGATGTTAAACCAATAAGAGACTATGACCAGTATACTAATAAAAACATGGATTTTAAAGTTGTTAAAATAAACCATGAGTTTAAAAATGTAGTTGTTTCTCACAAAGCATTAATTGAGGCTGATATTGAAGAACAGAAGAAAGGCATCATAAGTCAACTTGAGAAAGGTCAAGTTCTTGAAGGGACTGTAAAAAATATGACTTCTTATGGTGTTTTTATTGACTTAGGTGGTGTTGATGGTTTGATTCATATCACAGATTTATCTTGGAGTAGAATAAATCACCCAAGTGAAATACTAGAGCTTGATCAAATGATTAAAGTTGTAATACTTGATTTTGATGATGACAAATCAAAAATTCAGCTAGGTTTAAAACAATTGACAGATCACCCTTGGGATAAATTAGGAGATGATGTAAAGGAAGGTTCTAAAGTTACTGGTAAAGTTATTGTTATTGCTGACTACGGTGCATTTATTGAAATTGATGAGGGTATTGAAGGTCTTGTCCATGTATCTGAGATGTCTTGGTCTACTCATCTTAGAAGTGCTCAAGATTTTGTGAATGTTGGAGATAATATTGAGGCTGTTGTCTTAAGTTTGGATAGAGAGTCAAGAAAGATGTCCCTTGGCATGAAGCAATTATCAGAGGACCCATGGACAGACATAACAAAGAAGTTCCCTATCGGTTCTAAACATAAAGGATCAGTAAGAAATTTTACAAACTTTGGAGTATTTATTGAATTAGAGGAGGGGATAGATGGACTTATTTACATATCTGATTTATCATGGACAAAAAAAATAAAACATCCATCAGAATTTTTATCACTAGAGGATAAAATAGATGTAATTATTTTAGACTTAGATGTTGAAGGAAGGAAGTTGAGCTTAGGACATAAGCAGACAAAAGATAATCCATGGGATTTATATGAAAAGGACTTTGCAGTTGACACTATTCATAAATCAGAAGTTTCTGAGGTAATTGATAAAGGTGCAATAATTAACTTTAATGATGATATCTCTGCATTTTGTCCTCAAAGACATCTAGACAAAGCCGATGGTTCTAAACTTGCAAAAGGTGAAATAGCAGAATTTAAAGTCATTGAATTTAGTAAAGAGTTTAAGCGAGTTGTCGTTTCACATATTCAGACTCACAGTAGCGATCTTCCTCATGATGAATCTGAAAGTTATAATGTAAAGGAACAAAAATCCAAAAAAAAAGATGAAGAGTAAAATTAAATCCTCAATTATTTGAGGATTTTTTTTGTTTAAAACTTAAAACTTAAAATTCATATTTTTGTTGTAATTAATAATCATGTCAAAAAAAGTTCTTTTAGACTCAAAAAAAATAGATATTATTCTAAATAGACTTGTATGTCAATTAGTTGAAAATCATAAGGACTTTGATAATACTGTCTTAATAGGTTTACAACCTAGGGGTGCCTTTTTGATAGATAAGATTTTAGAAATATTTAATAAAGAATATCCTACGATCGATATTAAAAGTGGTATTCTAGATTTTACTTTTTTTAGAGATGATTTTAGGAGATCTGAGAAAACTCTTTCAGCAAGTTCAACCAAAATAAACTTTTCAGTTGAAAATAAAAATGTTGTATTGATAGATGATGTTCTCTTTACAGGTAGGAGTATTAAAGCTGCTATGTCATCTATGGATTCATATGGAAGACCTAATTCAATAGAGTTGTTGGTATTAATTGATAGAAGATATAAAAGGGAAATACCAATTGAAGCTAATTATTGTGGAGCAAAAATTGATACTTTCAAAGGAGACAGAGTTAATGTAGTATGGGGTGAAAATTCCAAGGATAATATAATATATATTGAAAACTAATGGATAAACTAAGTGTAGATCATCTTTTAGGAATTAAATCTCTTAAAAAGTCAGATATAAATTTAATATTTAAGACTGCTATACATTTTAAAGAGGTAATTAATAGACCAATAAAAAAAGTACCTACTCTTAGAGATATTACAATTGCTAATTTATTTTTTGAGAATAGTACTAGAACCAAAATATCTTTTGAATTAGCTCAAAAAAGATTAGGAGCAGATGTTGTAAACTTTTCAAGTTCATCTTCATCAGTCAAGAAAGGAGAGTCTTTAACTGATACAGTTAATAATATACTAGCTATGAAAGTAGATATGATAGTTTTAAGACACCCAAACCCTGGATCTTCATTACTATTATCTAAAAATACTAATACGTCTATCATAAATGCAGGAGATGGTGCTCATGAGCATCCAACTCAAGCTTTATTAGATTGTTTTTCATTAACTGAACATTTAGGTGATTTAAAAGATAAAAACATACTAATCGTTGGAGATATACTCCATTCTCGAGTCGCTCTATCAAATATATATGCACTTAATCTCTTAGGAGCAAATATTAAAATATCATGTCCTTTAAGTTTGATACCAAGAGAAATTGAGAATCTTAATGTATCAATTGAGACAGATATAATAAAAGCCTTAAAGTGGTGCGATGCAGTTAATGTTTTAAGAGTTCAAAAGGAAAGAATGGAAAAATCCTATTTTCCAAATGATAGAGAATATTCAATGTTATATGGGCTTGACACTACAAAAATAAATAATATAAAAAAAGATATCTTAATTCTTCACCCTGGACCAATTAATAGAGGTGTAGAAATTACCTCTGAAATTGTAGAATCAAATAATTCAATTATTTTAGATCAAGTAGAAAATGGTGTAGCCATAAGGATGGCTGTTATTTATTTACTAGCATCGAAGATGAATTTCTCAATAAGTGAACAATGAAACTATTTAACTATAGAAAATTTTATGATAAAGACTCATTAAGTATTAATGATGTGGGAGATGATCCTATAGAATTCTTTAAAAAATGGTTTAAAGATGCAGAAGGTTCAGATGGAATAATTGAGCCTAATGCAATGACAATTTCAACTGTTGAGGATAACGTGCCATCATCCAGAGTTGTTCTTTTAAAAGAGATTAAATACAGAAGTTTAGTCTTCTTTACAAACTATGATAGTAATAAGGGAAGAGCATTATCAAATAACCCTAATTTATGTGCTTCATTTTATTGGCCCTCTTTAGAGAGACAAGTTATTTTTAAAGGAACAGCAAAAAAATCAGATAAAAATTACTCAGATTTATATTTTAGCTCAAGACCCTTTAATAGTCAAGCTGCTGCAATAGTATCAAATCAAAGCCAAGTAATTGAGAGTTATCAAGAGTTATTAGATAGGTATAATAAATTTTTAAATGAAAATAAAGAATCAAATTTGAAAAGACCTAATAACTGGGGAGGTATAGAATTGTCAATTAAAGAAATTGAGTTTTGGCAAGGAAGGAAAAATAGACTTCATAATAGAATTATTTGTTATCTAACAGATGATTTATGGGATATTCAAATTTTATCACCTTAGATGAAGGTAATAACTTTTTTAAGGCATTCTAAGTCTTCATGGGAAAATAATATAGAGGATATTAATAGGCCTCTAAGTGAAATTGGTATTGAAAAAATTAAAAAAATTGCTAATTTATCAAAAGACCATTTTATTTCGTCTGAAATAATATTCACTAGTTCTGCAAATAGAGCCTTATATACTTCTGTTTTATTATCTAGAACTTTATCAATTAATTTAAATAAAATTAATATTTGTGATGAACTATATACTTTTGACCATAACAAGGTATTTGACTTTATAGAGACTATTAATAATAACTACTCAGAAGTTGTATTAATTGGACATAACCCTGCATTTACTGATATATCAAATTATTTTTCTGAAAATAAAATTTTAAATTTACCAACTTCGAGATGGTTTTCATTAAAATTTGAATCTGATAATTGGGCGGATATTATAAATTTGAAACCAACATCTTTTTTAAATAATTTAAAAATTGGAATCTAAATACATAAATAGAGAGTTAAGCTGGTTAGATTTTAATGCAAGGGTACTGCAAGAGGCGTCTAATGAAGATGTTCCAATATTAGAGAGGCTAAGATTTATTGGTATATTCTCAAATAATCTTGATGAATTCTTTCAGGTTAGATATGCAACAATCAAGAGAATTGCTGATGCTAGAGCCTCAAATAAAAATAACAAGGATAATATAGCAGCTAAAGAGTTACTAGATAAGATAACTTCAAAAGTTATAAATCTTCAGTCTGAAAGTTCTTTAATACTTAATTCAATTGAAAAATCACTAAGTAAAGAAGATATAGTATTTCTAGATGAAAATAATGTTCCAGATTCACACAAAGAATTCCTAAAAGATTATTTTATTAGAAGAATTAGTCCATCACTAGTTACAGTCATACTCTCAAATAATAAATATCATGATTTTAATGATAATAAAGCTTTTCTAATTACAAATCTTAGATTAGAAAATGTTGATGATATATATGCTTTAGTAGAAATACCTAGGAATATTAGTAGGTTCGTAGTCCTCCCTAAAAAAAATAATAAGCAATATATAATGTTTATTGATGATATAATTAGATATAACTTGTACATCTTATTTAGCTTTTTTAATTACTCTAGTATAGAAGCACATATGTTGAAGATCACAAGAGATGCAGAGCTAGATATTGATGATATGGATTTATCAAAAAGCTACATAAAAAAAATTCAACAGTATGTAGATCAAAGAAAAATAAGTAACCCGGTAAGACTAGTCTATGATAAATCTATTCCTGAAAGAACATTAAATTATCTAATTAAAAAAATTAAAATTACTTCTCATGATAGTTTAATACCAGGCGGAAAATATCATCATAGAAGTGACTATATGAACTTTCCTGATTTAGGAAGAACAGACCTTTTATATCCAAAAGATAAAGCCTTAGATATTAATAACTTTAAAATTGACTCAAATCTTTTAGATCAACTTATAGATAGAGATTACCTTATGTATACTCCATACCATTCATTTTCATATTTAATATCTATTTTAAGACAGTCAGCCATTGATCCGACAGTAAAATCTATTAAAATAACATTGTACAGACTATCAAAGAAATCTAATGTGATAAGTTGTTTGATAAATGCAGCTAAAAATGGAAAAAAAGTTTTAGTCCAGATAGAATTACAGGCTAGATTTGACGAAGAAAATAATATAAAGGTTTCTCAAGAGTTAAAAGCTGCTGGTGTTGATATAATTTATGGAGTTAAAGGACTAAAAGTTCATTCAAAGATCTGTTTAATTGAAAGGTTTAAGAGTAAAAAAAATAAATACTATGGTTTTATTAGCACTGGAAATTTTAATGAGTCTACAGCAAAAGTTTATTCTGACTTCACTCTATTTACATCTAATCAAAAAATATTAAAAGAAATAAATAAAGTCTTTGATTTCCTACAATCTAATTATAAAATACTTGATTATAAACACTTGATTGTTTCACCTCACCATACATCAAAAAAACTATTTGACTTAATTGATAACGAAATAAATAACGTTAAAAAAGGCCTTAAAGGAGGAATTATTTTAAAGTTAAATAGCTTTACAAGTTATAAATTTGTTGATAAACTATATGAGGCCAGTAGATCAGGCGTTAAGGTTAAATTGTTAGTCAGAGGAATATGTTGTCTAATTCCAAATAAATTAGGCCTCAGTGAAAATATTGAGGTTAAAAGTGTTGTTGATAAATATCTTGAACATTCAAGAGTTTATGTCTTTGAGAATGGAGGTGATAAAAAAGTATACATTTCCTCAGCTGACTTAATGACAAGGAATATTGAGAAAAGAGTTGAAGTCGCATGTCCAATATATCAAGAAGATCTTAAAAATCAAGTACTAGAAACACTTAAAATAAGTGATGAGGATAATATAAAAACTAGATTGATTAATAATGAACCTCAAAATAAATTTGTTGATAATTCAGATAAAAAAATAAGGTCACAATGGGACACTTATGATTATTTTAATAATATCTTAGAATAGTTGAAAAAGATTGCTGCTATTGATATTGGATCCAATGCTGTTAGAATGCTAATTTGTTATGTGATTCAATCAGAAAATCAAGAAATATTTCAAAAAAATTCTTATCAAAGATTGCCTATAAGACTAGGAGAAGACTCTTTTAATGATGGTATAATCTCAGATAAAAAGATTAAAACGCTTTCTGAAGCACTCATCTCATTTAAATATATGATGAGAGTCCATAATGTAGATGAATATCAAATATATGCCACCTCAGCTCTAAGAGAGTCAAAAAACTCCTTAAATGTAATTTCTGAGGTTGAAGAAACATCGGGTTTAAAAATCAATTTAATTAATGGTCTAAAAGAAGCTAAAATTATAGCCAAAGGTAATCCATTATCTAAATTAGAATTTAATAAGACTTACTTATATGTTGACGTTGGAGGTGGGAGTACCGAATACTCTATTTTAAGAAGAGGCGTAGATAAAAAATCTAAGTCATTTAAAATTGGTACGGTGAGGCTTCTAAGTAATTCAAAAAATCCCTCAACCATAGGTGAGATAGAGAAATGGTTAAAATCAAATATTGACCAAAATGATAAAGTCAAGTTATTTGCAACAGGAGGAAATATTAATAAAATACAGACAATGACAGGCACCAAAACTGGTAAACCGATTTCATATCTCTCTGTAAAAGATCTACTTAACAATGTAAAACTACATAGCTACAAAGAGAGAATGATTAAGTATAATCTAAATCCTGATAGAGCTGACGTAATAATACCAGCATTAAAAATATTTATTTTGACTATGGAGTCAGTAAGTTCTAATAAAATGTTTGTTCCAAAGATAGGCCTAGTTGATGGGATGGTTAAAGAAATCTTTTATGAGAAAAATGGCTATAAATTAGATCCTTAATTTAAATTCTTCAATTAAAGAGTTTATACTGTTGTTGCTATTTTGAATAATTTTAAGTTTTTCCTTACTATCTAAGAATGTCTTTTTATCTGTTTCCTCAGATAATCTTATATCTATAGTTAAGGAATAATTATTAAGTTCTTTTGATATAAATTTTTGTATTTTACTCTTATATTCCTTCATCTCTTTAAAATTCATCTTATTGACTGTATTGATAACAATCATATTATCATTCATAGTTGGTAGATTCATATTTAACAATGATAGAATATTTTTGTTACCTTTTTCTCTTTCAGACTCACAGAACTTCTTCCACGCTATTTGAAAATCATTCTCAGTAAAATCATCGTTTGGGAGCTCTAAATCTATATCATTAGTTTCATCTTCAATAGACTTTTTAAAACTTAGACTTGCTATAGACAACGATGAAACATCGTTTTTTATAGGTTGGTTAAATAATTTCTCAGAATCTTTGGATTCAATAACTTCAATGTCAGGTAATGTATCTGGAATGCTGTTTATTAATTCAGTAGTCTTAATTAAAGACTTTTTTTTTTAATGCTATCCAAAGATGCTAATTTCATTAAACAGAGTTCAAGATGTATTCTTTTGTCATTAACTTTTTGATAATTGATTAAAGTATCATTAATAATTTCTATCATTGATATTAAATCATCATTTGGTATATCTTTCGAATGATCTAAATATCTTTTACTTAGCTCGTTCTTGTAATCTGAAAGTTTATCAAATGAATTTAGACTATGGATAAGTAACTCTCTTAAATGCTTTGATAATCCATTCAAAAAATTTAAATCATCTAATCCTTTAATATATATCTCATTATACAGATTAAGAACACCTGGAATGTCTTTTTTAGTAATTAGTTCTGATATTTTGAAATATGTATTAAAGTCTAGAACATTTAGATTTAATGTTACTTCACTAATAGTAAGATTTGAATCAGTGAAACTAACTAACCTATCAAAAATTGATAAAGAATCTCTAATTGATCCATCAGACCTTTCGGCAATTAATGAGAGCGAACCATCTTCATATTTAACCTTCTTCTCTTTACATATTTTTAATAATAGTTTTATAATAGATTCATTATCAACTTTTTTAAAATCATATATTTGGCATCTTGATAAAATTGTAGGTAATATTTTATTTTTTTCTGTAGTTGCTAGAATAAAAACAACATGTTCAGGTGGTTCCTCTAAAGATTTGAGGAATGCATTAAATGCTTGATTAGACAACATATGAACTTCATCTATTATATAGACTTTAAATCTTCCACTTTGTGGAGGGATTCTAATTTGATCGGTTATATTTCTTATATCTTCTACTGAATTGTTTGAAGCAGCATCTAATTCAAAAATATTATACTCAAAGTCATCCTCTAAATTGTTTATCGTCTTAGCAAGAATTCTAGCACATGATGTTTTACCGACTCCTCTAGGTCCACAAAAAAGGAGTGCTTGAGGGATATTATCATTTTTTATTGCATTATTTAATGTCTTTACAATCGCATCTTGACCTATCATGTCATTAAAGCTTTTTGGTCTATATTCTGAAGCAGATGAAATTGAATTAATCATTTAAACAAATATAAAGATTGAGAAAATTTAATCTTTAATTGAAGTATTTTTTTTAATAAAATTATCAACAAATCTTATATTTGCTTTGCAAGCCTTCTTATCGCTGATTTTTCAGAGGAAAGTCCGGACACCAAAGAGCAATGTAGCGGGTAACACCCGTCATCTGTAATGGATAGGAATAGTGCAACAGAAAGTATGTACAGGTAATGCTGTAGTGGAATCTTGTAAACTCTACATGGTGAAACGCCAAGTATATCTACACTTTAAAACTGCTCGTTTTATGTAGAAGGGTAGGCGGTTTGAATGTAATAGTAATATTACATCTTAGATAAATGATAAGACTAGACAGAATCCGGCTTACAGGCTTGCTTTTTTTATAAAGCTTAAAATAGAACTTCCATATTTCCTTTCATCAATTTTATTATTCTTTTCTATTAAAGAAATATTTGAGCTATGTTCAATAATTATTTCCCCATTTTCAAATAGAAGATTTCTTTGTTTAATAACATTTATTAAACCAAGGTATTGATCCATTGAGAAGTTATAGGGCGGATCCAAAAAAATGATATCAAAATTTTCGTTAGTATTTAATAAAAAATCTTTAGAATTATTTTTCCTAGTGACAATATCAAATCCATGTTTTAACGCCGTATCTCTAATAAACTTTATACACTTAAAGTTATTATCAACTGAAAATATTTTCTTACACCCTCTTGAAGAAAACTCATATGATATATTACCTGTGCCTGCAAATAAGTCTAAAACTTTAAGTTCATCAATTTTAAACTTGTTTGATAATATATTAAACAGAGATTCTTTTACTTTATCAGTAGTGGGTCTGCTTGGAAGATCTTTTGGAGCCCTAATTAATATGCTTTTTTTAGTCCCTGATATTATTCGCATTTATTACTGAAAAAAAATTTTCTTCAAAATTTAGTATAAAATGAGCATCATCTTCAATAAAGTCAATCCTGGAATATTTGGATGCTAGATTATAATATTTATCGAAGATTTTATGTTTACCTATAAATATAATTTTATCTTTTTTAATTGAACTTTGGAAGTTTTTCAGGACAAAGAAGGTATAATACAAGAACTCATTTTCATCAACTATTTTAAAGGTGTTAAAAAATATAAACTCATTTTTACTATATATAATTATTTCAAAAGATCTACTATTTATTTTTATAAAAAATGATAATCCATCTGAGTTGTCAACGACTTCACTTAAATAATTATATAACTTAGTAAAATGATTTACATGACTAACTTTTTGTTCATCTAAGCCTAAAGTCTTTGATAAGTCTTTATTCTTTGAATAGACAACATTAATTTTTTGATCAGCAGATATATCCTCATCAATATTATTAATAGACCCTGTATTGGTTTCTAAATACTTAGCCTTAATAT
Source organism: Candidatus Marisimplicoccus sp. (assembly GCA_965655775.1). GTDB lineage: Bacteria > Bacteroidota > Bacteroidia > Flavobacteriales > Flavobacteriaceae > Marisimplicoccus. The sequence goes on along the minus strand of CBFHHV010000007.1, from coordinate 30,095 downwards.
CATTATCGTAAAATTTAATTGGAATTATTGACGGAGCTGAATTAAAATGTATAACCTCTACTATGTTTACCGTTGAACTTTTTAAAATTTTTGAAATTTCAGGCAATTTGACTTTATCAGTATATGATGATGAGACACTATCACTTAAAAAGTGTAAATGAAAGAATGATTCAAACTGATAAATAGAAGCTTTACTAATCTTAGTCTTTGTTTTTTGCATCAAAAATTGTAGGCCAATTTCCGCTTGTGCTTACATCACTCATTGATCCTAAAATAATCTCGGGTCCATTAACTCCATCTACAGAGATAACTTTGTTTTCTTGATCTAGTAAATCTTTATTTTGGTCAAATAAAACAACATCTTTTTTTACTTTCACTTCAAAGACAGGTACTTGATATCCATTCTTATCAATTATATCAGCTTTTATTGAGAACTCTGAGTTAGTCCCTTCAATGGGAACTTTAGCCATCATTTTGTATGATTCGTTATCTCCAAATAAAGAATCTTTGACAGGAACAAATCCTAAAGTGTCAACTATCTCAACTTCTTTTAACATATCTATCCTGTAGGTTCTATTGTATTCTAAATAAGATGAATCTCTTTTTTCAATTACTGTGAAAATACCATTATCAATAAAACTGACTAAACTATCAAAATTGTTTGCATAAAAGCCATTTACATCTTTATGAGCAATTTGAGCAGTCCTAATATCCTTAAGTCTATCTATTACCTGCGTATACCTATCGTTTTTTATTTGATTAAATTTTATTGGTCCATTAATAGAACTGTATATTTGAGAAGCAAAAAATATTGAGAGAACCCATAAAAATAATTCTAATGCACGTTTTTTATTCATCTTAGTATTTTATTGATTTAAACAAATCTACAATTTTTTTTTTTTCGTTAAACAATATATAAATGAATTATATTAGAAAAATATTTACACATGAAAACTATAGCCTTAATCCCTGCAAGACTTGAATCTAAAAGGTTTCCTAATAAATTAATTAAGGAATTAGATGGAGTGCCTATTATTATTAAGACCTTTAATGCTGCAATAGATACTAATCTTTTTGATGAGGTGTATGTGGTAAGCGGTAATGATGAAATAATTAAACTAATTAAATCAGTTGGAGGTAGGACATTTAAATCTATTAAAAATCATCAATCAGGTACAGATAGAATTGCTGAGGCGGCTATCGATATAGACTGTGATATTGTTGTCAACCTTCAGGGTGATGAACCATTTATCAATAAAATTGCATTAGGAAAACTAATTAAATCCTTTGATGACCCAAAAGTCAGAATGGCTTCACTTATGACAAAATTTAAATCTTTCGATGAGATAAATAATCCAAATAATGTAAAAGTAATAGTTGATAATCATTCTGATGCTTTGTGTTTTTCAAGATTACCCATTCCATATGGATCCAAAAAAATTAATGATTATAATCGTCATGTCGGTGTTTATGCATTTTTGAAGAATGCTTTAATTGAATTTTCTAGATTAGAAAGGTCAAATCTAGAAACTATTGAAAATCTTGAAGGTTTCAGAATAATCGAGAACTCAAAAAAAATTAGAATGATAAATACCGACTTTCATGGGATATCTATAGATACTCCAGAGGATCTTTTAGATGCTAAAAAATATATGTCCTCAGATGATTAGAGTTTTATCAAATTTTATTTTAAAAAAAATAATTTGTTGGAAAGTAATAGGCTCACTACCCTCAAATGAAAAGTATGTCATCGCTGTAGTTCCTCATTCAAGTTATTTTGACTTAATTATTGCAGTTTTAATAAGAACATATTCAGGTTTGAAAATAAAATTTATTGGTAAAAAAGAGTTATTCAATCCAATTACATCTTTCTTTTTTAAATTTCTAGGAGGAATTCCTGTAGATAGAAGTAAAAACACAAATCTTGTTGATGAAGTTGTCAACTTATTTGATCAAAATGAAATTCAAATTCTTGCAATAGCTCCAGAAGGCACAAGAAAAAAAGTTAAAAAGTGGAAATCGGGCTTCTATTATATTGCATTAAATGCAAATTTACCCATTTTGATGGTCTCATTTGACTATATTAAGAAAGAGGTTATAATCAATAATAAATTTTACCCCACAGGAGATATAAACAAAGATTTTATTGAGCTTGAAAAAAAAGTTAGTGATGTTATTTCAAGGAACAGACTTTAATCAATGGTCTTCATATCGTGATAGACATTTTGAACATCTTCATCTTCATCAATCATATTTATAAGCCTCTCCACCTTTAGTCTTTTATCTTCAGTCAAGATTTTATTAATTTTTGCCTCCCTTTCAAACTCACTAGAAGAAATTTCAAGTCCTCTTCTTTCTAATTCTTTTTGAATAGATCCAAAATCTTCAAACCTAGCTGTAATACTAATCTCATTTTCTAATTTACTCAATTCAATAACACCAAAATCTATAAGATCTAGCTCAAGCACATCAATATCAATGCCTTGATCTTTAATTTGGAAGAAACATAAATGATCAAATAAAAAATCAACTGATCCTGAAGTTGCTAGGCTTCCATCACATTTATTAAAGTAACTTCTGATGTTAGCAACAGTTCTGTTGTTATTATCTGTTGCGGCCTCTACTAGAATAGCTATACCATGAGGTGCATATCCTTCTAGAAGTACTTCTTTAAAATTTTCAGAGCTTTTTTCAGAAGCCTTTTTTATAGCTCTTTCTATGTTATCTTTAGGCATGTTTGCTGCCTTAGCATTTTGAATTATAGCTCTTAACCTTGAATTTGAAGAAGGATCTGGGCCAGCCTCTTTAACAGCAATAATTATCTCTCTTCCAATTCTTGTGAAGGTCTTAGACATATTAGACCATCTCTTCATTTTTCTTGCTTTTCTAAACTCAAAGGCTCTTCCCATATTGCTATATAAATGGAGGTCTAAATATCTCTGCCTTAGCAAAGTTCTCTCTTATTTTGATATAAATAATTTTTTCTTCCAGATACTCATTATCAATATAAGCTAAACCAATTCCAATTTTTAAAATTGGAGAGAATGTTCCTGACGTTACTTTACCAATTATTTTTTTTTCTGGACTGTATATTTCGTATCCATTTCTTGGAATAGATTTTTCTAGCAATTTAAAACCAATTAGCTTTCTTTTTAATCCGTTCTGAATCTCTGCCTTTATAATATTACTTCCTATAAAATTAGTTTCGACCTTAGTAATCCATCTTAAATTAGCTTCTAAGGGTGAAGTTTTCTCATTAATATCATTACCATACAAGCAATAACCCATTTCAATTCTTAACGTGTCTCTTGCAGCAAGCCCAATAGGTTTTAAGTCATGTTCTTTATTTGAAAATAATTCATCCCAAACTTTTAAGGCTTTATTATTTGGAATATATATCTCATATCCGCCAGAACCGGTATACCCAGTTTTAGAAATAATAATATCTTCATATCCAGCAAACTCACCAATTATAAAAGAATAATTCTTTAGTTCTGATAGATTGTCACTAGAGAAGTTTTGACAAAATAATTCTGCTTTAGGACCCTGGATTGCAAGAAGTGAAATATCATCAGATAAGTTTGATATTGAACAATTAAACTTGTTATTTTTTTCAACTATCCACTGCCAATTCTTTGATATGTTCGATGCATTTACTACTAAAAGATATTTTTTTGATTCTAGTCTATAAACGATTAAATCATCTATTATTCCTCCTGATTCATTAATCATACAATTATATTGAGTTCTTCCAATTTTAATATTTGATATGTCATTTGAGCATAGCCTTTGAATAAACTCAGTTGAATTTATCCCCGAAATTTCAAACTCGCCCATATGTGAAACATCAAATATTCCTAAACTATTTCTCACGTGAAGATGCTCTTCATTTACTGAAGTATAGCTTATTGGCATCATATATCCAGCAAATTCAACAATTTTTGCATTTAATTCTTTATGCCTATCAAAGAGAACTGTCTTTTTCATTAAATTAATTTCTTTGTAATAAGTGCTCTTTTAACTCAGAGTAGTTTTCAATTGATGATGATTTCTTCTCTTTACCCATAATATCTTTGATTGACTTTGGATAGTCAATATTTGTATCTGTTGCATTCTCAACAACGTCTTTAAACTTTATACTATGTGCTGTTGAAATAAAAATTCCGTTTACATTTTCAATATTATTTATTTCCATGTATTTTTTTAAACCTAAATATCCAACTGCAGAATGTGGATCTGATAAATAATTATATGAGTTAAACAATGATCTCATTGCTTCTTTTGTTGACTTGTCATCAAAACGAAAGCCTGAAATATTCTTTCTTAATTTTTGTAAATCATTATTATATATTTTTTGAATCCTAACAAAGTTACTTGGTTCAGATACATCCATTGCATTTGAAATTGTTCTTTTTGTTGGGTGAGGTTCAAAAATACCATCTTTTATATACCTTGGAATTGTGTCATTAATATTTGTAGATGCAATAAAATGTTTAATAGGCAGTCCCATTGATTTCCCTAATATTCCAGCACAAATGTTACCAAAGTTTCCGCTTGGCACTGAAAACAAGACATCTTTTTCATTCTTAATTTTTTTATAAGCTAAAAAATAATAAAACATTTGGGGTAGCCATCTGGCAACATTTATTGAATTTGCAGATGTCAAAGCAATATTCCTATTAATTTCTTCATCATTAAACGCCTTCTTTACCATAGATTGACATTTATCAAAATCTCCTTCAACTTCAATTGCCTTAACATAATTTCCATTTGTTGTTATCTGTTGCTCTTGAACACTACTAATCTTACCTTTAGGATATAAAATACAGACCTCAATATCTTTTGTATTTAAAAATCCTCTCGCTACAGCACCACCTGTATCTCCAGACGTAGCAACTAATACTGTTATTTTCTTTGAACTGTAATTAGTTTTAAAATAGTCAAGACATTGAGCCATAAATTTTGCTCCAATATCTTTAAAGGCTAATGTGGGGCCGTGGAATAATTCAAGTGAAAACATAGAATCATCAATCTTCTTCAAAGGCATTTTAAATGAAATTGTCTTATCTAAAATATCGATCAATTTGGATTTTGGAATTTCATCACCTATATATTTATTTATAATTTCATAACAAATTTCCACATCATCGATATCTTTGATCGATTCAATAAATTTTTTAGGAAGAGTTACATTCTCTTGAGGATAATAAAGACCCTTATCAGGTGCCAACCCGTTTATAACTGCCTTCATAAATGAAGTAGGAGAAGAGTTATGATTTAAGCTAACATATTTCACTTTGTATCAAGAATTTTGATTCCTTGACTATTAATTTTAGATATAAATCCATCATAATCAATTCCTAATTTTTCATAATGGTTTGATACACTATCTAATATTTTAGTAGAAGAAACACTGTTATTTGATAAAGAAAAAATTGATGGACCAGACCCTGATATTCCAACTGCAATACAACCATTTTTCTTAGATATTTCTTTTACTGCATTAAACTCAGGTATTAAGAGTGCCCTATCAGGCTCTATAACTTCATCTATAACTGCTCTTGACATTAGATTAAAATCCTCTGTATAAAGACTACTAACAAAGGAGCCAAGATTAGCGGACTGTTTTACCATTTTTTCAATCTTTACTTTTTTCTTTACAACTTTTCTTGAGTCAGAAGTTTTAATTTCAATATTTGGCCTAACAATAACTACTTCTAAATCTTTTGGGGAGGGAAGTTTTACAACATCAATCTCATCTGTAGACCTCACTAAAGAAATTCCACCTAAAATTATTGGAGCAACATTATCTGCATGATAAGATCCACTTACAAATTTTTCACCTTCCATAGAGAATCTGATCAAATCTAATTGACTAAAATGGGAGTCAAGAAGTTGATTTATTGCAAAAACTGCACCCGCTGAACTAGCTGCAGAACTACCAATCCCACTTCCAGGCATAATACCTTTTTTTATCTCAATTTTAAAACCATTATTAACATTAATTTCTTTAAGCATAGCTTGAGCTGCAATACCTGCTACGTTTTCATTTATATCATTAGTCAAGTCATATCCTTCAACAATGCTTATGATAATTCCTTTAGAACTAGTCTTTGATACAGTTATTTCATCTCCTCGATTTTCAAGACATAATCCAAGAATATCATATCCACATGATAAATTTGTAATACTTCCAGGAGAAAAAACTTTTATACTATCCATTTCCTTGACTAGCTTTAATAATATCAGCAAAAACACCAGAAGCAGTAAATTCTCCACCTGCACCTGCACCTTTAACAACTAGAGGTGAATCTTTATATCTTTCAGTATAAAATACTGTTATGTTATCAGATCCTACTAGATTATAAAATGGGTGTTCAACGCTTACTGATTCTAATCCAACACTAGCTTTACCTTTATCTAGTTTAGCTACAAATTTCAATCTGGAATTATTCTCTTGAGCTTTTTTAAGAATAGAGTTAAAATGATCTTTGTTTTTCTCTAGTGATAATAAGAAATCTTCCTTAGATTCAGCTTTAATGGAATCATCTGGAAGAAAATGGTTTTTATCAATATCCTCAATTTCTAATTTATATCCACTTTCTCTGGCTAGTATTAATATTTTTCTAGATACATCTACACCACATAAATCTATTTTAGGATCTGGCTCAGTGTAACCAAGATCAACTGCTCTGGATACAATCTTGTGGAATGTATCAACTTTTTTAAAACTGTTAAAAATATAATTTAATGTTCCAGAAAGCACCGCTTCAATTTTAATTATTTTATCACCAGAATTTATTAAATTATTTAATGTGCTTATAACAGGAAGTGCAGCTCCAACATTTGTTTCATATAGAAATGAACAGTTGTTATTCCTTGATAATGTTTTTAAATTATGATAGCTAGAAAATATACCAGAATTAGCTATTTTATTACAAGTGATTATGCCTATTCCATTATTTAAGTATTCACTGTAAGTATTCGGTATTAAATCACTTGCAGTATTGTCAATAAATAGGCTATTTCTTAAATTTAGTTCAATAATTTTACTTTGAAAATCAGCAGAATTTGCAATTATTTTGGATTTGTCAAGATTTTTAGACCAATTTTTTAAATCAATTTCTGAGTCAGAGATAATCATTTTTCTTGAATTAGAAATACCAAGAACTTTAAGGTTTATTTTTAGGTTTTTTGCAATAAATTCTTTTTGATTACTGATTTGTTCAATCAGAAATCTTCCAACATTTCCAACTCCAGTTATAAATATGTGTATGTCTTTGAGGTTCTCTTCAAAAAAAGTTTCATGTAAAGCATTCAATGCTTTTTTAGTATTTTCTTTATCAATTATGATTGAAATATTTCTCTCGGAGGCTCCTTGAGCAATAGCCCTAATATTAATATTATTTTGACCCAAAGCATTAAATAGTTTACCGCTAATTCCTTTTTTACTCTTCATTTTATCACCAACAATAGCAATATTTGATAGGTTAGATTCAACCTGAGATTCATTTATTCTTTTTTGAGATATTTCAAATTCAAACTCATTATCAATTGCTTCTTTTGCTAGAGAAGCATCATTTGAATTTACAGCAATACATATTGAAAATTCAGAGGATGCCTGAGTAATCATTACAACATTAATTTGCTTTGATGACAATGATTCAAAAAACCTTTTAGAAAAACCTGGAACCCCAACCATACCTGATCCTTCAAAGTTAATTATGGAAATGTTTTCAATATGACTAATACCTTTTACAATCTCATCTTCATCAAGTTTAGTAGAGTTTGATATGCATGTTCCATTTGCATCTTGGTCAAATGTATTTTTAATATACACAGGAATGTTTTCTTCAATTAATGGCTGAAGTGTAGGGAAATATATCACTTTAGCACCAAAAAATGATAGCTCCATAGCTTCTTTATATGAAAGGAATTCAATAGGAGATGCTTTTTCTACAATTTTAGGATTAGCACTAAAGACTCCGCTGACATCGGTCCATATTTCTAAACATTTTGCATTACAATATTTTGCAAATATAGACGCACTATAGTCTGAGCCTCCTCTTCCAAGATTTGAAATTTCGTTTGAATCATTAGAGCAAATGTATCCTGGAGCAATCATTACCCTTGATTCAACCAGGTCAAATTTGTTCTTTATATTTATTGATGTCTTATCTACATCTAATATTTCATTATTGTTTAACATTTTAGTATAAATTAATTCCTGCGAATTTATATATGAAATATCAAATCCTTTTTCATTAAGAATTTTAAATATTATATTACTTGATAAGATTTCTCCGAGAGTTAATACTTTAGAGACAGTCTTCTCTGTCACCTCATCAATTGTTGAGATAGCATCAAGAATTTCTTCAAGCTGATTTAATTTCTCTTTTAAAAAACTTTTTAGAGAACTTTGACTTTCAAGACTTGATAAATTATTGATAACTTCAAGGTGTCTATCCTCTATATTTATTAATACTTTATCGGTTGATTTTCCTTTAAGGATAAGGCATTCTTGAAGAAGGTTAGTTATACCTCCAAGTGCAGAAACAACAATCAAGATATTATCATCATGATTGTTGTTCAAAATTGATATTACTTTAGATATTGATTCTGAATTAGCGACTGATGTACCGCCAAATTTTAGGACTTTCAAGAAGCTATCTCTTTTTTATTAATTAATAATGTCAGAACCTCAGAGTCAGATTTGTGATCAACATATAGCTTATCACCCTGCTTGATTTTATCAGTAACAAGGTGTTCTGCAATTAAGTCTTCAATGTATTTCTGTATCATTCTGTTTAGGGGTCTTGCACCATTTTTTTTATCAAATCCTTTATCACATATAAATGCTTTTGCTTTTGCCGAGATAGATAAATCATACCCTATACCGCTTACTCTTTCTTTAAGTTTGTCAATTTCTATGGATACAATTTTATTTATCTCTTTTATGGATAATGAATTAAATATTATACAATCATCAATTCTGTTAAGAAACTCTGGTGCAAAAGTATTCCTTAATGCTCTCTGAATGACTTTTTGTTCAGTCTGAGATGTTTGATCTATTGATGATTTAGTCTCAAAACCTACACCAATACCAAAGTCATTAATTTGTTTCACACCTATATTTGATGTCATTATAATAATTGTATTTTGAAAATTTATTTTTCTACCAACACTATCAGTAAGGAAGCCATCATCTAATATTTGAAGTAGCATACTATATATGTCGGGATGTCCTTTTTCAATTTCATCAAATAAAACAACAGAGTATGGTCTTCTTTTTACTTTCTCAGTTAATTGACCACCCTCCTCATATCCAACATATCCTGGAGGTGCACCAATAAGCCTAGATACAGAAAACTTTTCCATATATTCACTCATATCTATTCTAATTAGACTTTCCTCTGACTCAAAAATCTCAGAAGCCAACACTTTAGCTAATTGGGTTTTACCAACACCGGTTTGACCTAGAAATATAAATGATCCAATTGGTCTATTTGGAGAATTAAGGCCAGCCCTATTTCTTTGAATTGACTTTACAACTTTAGATACCGCCTCGTCTTGACCAATAATCTTATCCTTTATAATTTTTTCAAGTTTTGATAATTTATTTTTTTCACTTGAAACAATCTTATTAACTGGAATATTTGTCATCATAGAGACAACATCAGCAATCTCATTTTCATCAACTGTAACCCTATTAAGTTTTGAGTCTTCGTGCCATTTGTTTTGAGCTTCAACAAGCTTTTTTTCAACTCTTTTTTCATCATCACGAAGTTTAGCTGCCTCTTCATACTTCTGTTTCTTAACAACTGAATTCTTTAATTCTCTAACGTCTTCAAGTTGTTTTTCCATTAGGATAACTTCTTCTGGCACATCCATATTATTTATGTGTGCACGAGAACCAGCTTCATCAAGAGCATCTATTGCTTTATCTGGTAAGAACCTGTCTGTTATATATCTTTGGCTTAATTCAACACATGCAACTAATGCTTCATCAGTATAATTAACATTATGGTGCGATTCATATTTGTCTTTAATATTTCTTAAGATTTCAATTGTTTCATCTTTACTAGTTTCCTCTACCAGTATTTTTTGAAATCTTCTTTCAAGCGCACCGTCTTTTTCAATATGTTGGCTATATTCATTCAAAGTAGTAGCTCCTATACATTGAATCTCTCCTCTCGCAAGAGCAGGCTTGAACATGTTAGAGGCATCGAGGCTACCAGTAGCACCACCGGCTCCAACAATTGTATGAATTTCATCAATAAATAAAATTATATTTCTATTCTTTTCAAGCTCATTCATTACAGCCTTCATTCTTTCTTCAAATTGACCTCTATATTTAGTTCCAGCAACAAGACTCGCGAGGTCAAGAGTTATGACTCTTTTTCCATATAAAATTCTTGAAACCTTTTTTTGAATTATTCTTAAGGCTAAACCTTCAGCAATTGCTGATTTTCCAACACCTGGTTCTCCAATTAAAAGAGGGTTATTCTTTTTTCTTCTGCTTAAGATTTGTGAGACTCTTTGAATTTCTTTATCTCTTCCAATAACTGGATCTAACTTATTAGACTCAGCTAAAGCAGTCATATCTCTACCGAAGTTATCTAAAACAGGAGTCTTAGTATTAGATGATGACTTTGTCTTTTGTTTCGAAGAGAAAGGGTTTTTTGACTCTTCAGAATCATCTTTTTCATCTGGAAAAGCAGAAGAGGTAGGATATTCAATAATGTCATCAGCCCCAGAATCGTTAATCATAGATTTGAACTTCTCTTTAACATTGTCATATGTTATATCCATTTTTAATAAAACCTTTGTAATAGGATCATTATCATTTCTTAGAATACAAAGGAGCAAATGTGCAGTGTTAATATTTGTACTTTGAAATAATTTTGCTTCTAAAAAAGTTGTTTTTAGAGCTCTCTCTGCTTGCCTTGTTAAATGTAGATTCTTTTTTTCATTAAGACCAATTGATGCACTATCAATTATTGCAGGATTTAAAATTTCAATTTTTTTTCTTAATTCATCTAAATTAATCTCAATTGAATTTAATATTGAGATAGCTTTACCGCCTCCGTCTCTAAGCATACCTAGAAGTAGGTGTTCAGTCCCAATCTGTTTGTGACCAAGCCTTAGGGCTTCTTCTTTACTGTAAGAAATAACATCTTTTACTCTTGAAGAAAAATTATCATCCATCATATATTATTTAGTTGACTAAAATATACCATTAATATAAATTAACAAAGAAAATACTTATACTAATTGCTTATTTCATGATAAAACTTTTCAATTTACAATGTTAATAAATTATATGCTTTTATATCATATAAAGAGTCCAAAATATTACTTGTTTAAGTATTTTAGCAATAATATACTGTTATGGAAAAAGAAAAATTAATCCCAATAAAAATCGAAGATGAAATGAAGTCTGCATACATCGATTATTCGATGTCTGTAATCGTTTCTAGAGCATTACCTGATGTTAGAGATGGTCTCAAACCTGTACATAGAAGGGTCTTATTTGGAATGAATGAGATGGGTGTTAGATCTTCATCATCCTATAAAAAATCTGCTAGAATTGTCGGAGATGTAATGGGTAAATATCACCCTCATGGTGATAGTTCTGTATATGATACAATGGTTAGAATGGCACAAGAATGGAGTTTAAGATATAATCTAGTTGATGGACAGGGTAACTTTGGATCAGTTGATGGAGACAGTCCTGCAGCTATGAGATATACTGAAGCAAGAATGCAAAAGATATCAGAAGAGTTGTTATCAGATATTGACAAAGAGACTGTTGATTTCCAATTAAATTTTGATGATACCATAATGGAACCTACTGTATTGCCAACAAGAGTTCCAGCTTTAATAATAAATGGAGCTTCAGGAATTGCAGTTGGTATGGCTACCAATATGCCTCCTCATAATTTATCAGAAGTTATAGATGGAATAATGCAGTATATAGACAATAATGATATTACCATTGACGAGCTTATTCAATATGTAAAAGCCCCTGATTTCCCAACTGGTGGTACAATCTATGGATATGATGGTGTTAAAGAGGCTTTCCACACTGGAAAGGGAAGGGTTGTAATGAGAGGAAAAGCTATTATAGAGAATGTAAATGATAGAGAGTGCATAATAGTCTCAGAGATTCCTTATCAGGTAAACAAGGCAGATATGATTAAGAAAACAGCTGACTTAGTGAATGATGGTAAAATAGAAGGAATATCGACTATAAGAGATGAATCAGATAGAAAGGGTATGAGAATTGTGTATGTTCTAAAAAGGGACGCAATTCCAAACATAGTTCTAAATAAACTATATAAGTATACACCTTTACAATCTTCTTTTAGCGTAAACAACGTTGCTCTAGTAAATGGAAGACCAGAACTTCTAAATCTTAAGGATTTAATCCATCATTTTGTTGACCATAGACATGATGTTGTTGTAAAAAGAACAAACTTCGAGCTTAAAAAGGCAGAACAAAGAGCACACATACTTGAAGGACTTATTATTGCTAGTGATAATATCGATGATGTTATAGATCTAATTAAAAAATCTTCAAATGCAGAAGAGGCTAGACAAAAACTTAAAAAAAAATATAAGCTCTCAGAAATTCAGGCAAAGGCTATAATAGAGATGAGATTGAGACAGCTTACTGGACTTGAGCAAAATAAATTAAGAGAAGAATATGATGAGCTTCAAAAAACTATTAAAGAATACAAAGAGCTATTAGATAGTAAGCCTAAAAGAATGACTCTTATCAAAGAAGAACTTGCAGATATCAAAGAAAAATATGGTGACGAAAGAAGATCAGAAATTGAATATGCTGGAGGTGACTTTCGAGTAGAAGATATAATTCCTGATGAAAAAGTAGTTATTACAATATCTCATGCAGGTTATATCAAAAGAACTCCATTAACAGATTATAAAACCCAACATAGAGGAGGGGTGGGTCAGAAGGCAACAAAAACTAGAGATGAAGACTTTCTAGAAGACTTATTTGTTGGTACAAACCATCAATATATGTTGTTTTTTACCCAAAAAGGTAAATGTTTCTGGATGAGAGTTTTTGAAATACCAGAAGGTTCCAAGAATTCAAAAGGTAGAGCCATCCAAAATCTTATTAATATAGAACAAGATGACAGAGTAAAAGCATTTATATGTACTCAAGATTTAAAGGATGAAGATTATGTAAATAATCATTACGTAATTATGGCTACAAAAATGGGTCAAGTTAAAAAGACATCACTTGAACAATATTCAAGGCCAAGATCTAATGGGATAAATGCAATTACAATTAAAGAAGAAGATGAATTATTAGAAGCAAAACTGACTAACGGTAATAGTCAAATTATGCTTGCTGTAAAATCTGGAAAAGCTATTCGATTTGAGGAAGGGAAAACTAGACCTATGGGTAGGAATGCATCAGGTGTTAGAGGGATAAGACTAAAAGATAGTAAAGATGAGGTTGTAGGAATGATATCTGTAAATGATATGGATGCTAATATTCTAGTCGTTTCTGAAAATGGATATGGAAAACGTTCTTCACTCGAAGATTATAGACTAACTAACAGAGGTGGTAAAGGTGTAAAAACTATATCTATTACAGAAAAAACTGGTAAATTAGTAACTTTAAAAAGTGTCTCAGATAGTGACGACTTAATGATTATTAATAAGTCTGGAATTGCTATAAGAATGCTGGTAGAAGACCTTAGAGTTATGGGAAGAGCAACTCAAGGAGTAAAAGTTATAAGTTTAAAAGATGGCGATAGTATTGCTGCAGTTGCTAAAGTAATGAAAGATGATAATGATATTGAAGATATAAATGATATAGAATTCACAGGAGACGCAGTATAAATAATAAAAAAATGAAAAAACTAATAATTTATATTTTACTATTTATGGTATCTTTTTCTTATTCACAGAAAAAGGAACTTAGAAATGCCGATAAGTTTTTTGTTTCAGGGGAATATGCTTCAGCAATTGACTTATTAGATTCTTCAAGAGAAATCTTTGAATCTAGTGATGATAAAATCAAATCTCAAGCTATGCTTCTGTATGGTAAAATACATACAGCTATGGAAGATTTTGATCTAGCTATGAAGGCATTTGACATGTCAAGAAATCTAGGCACTTCTAATCAACTTTTGAATCCTGAGATTAATAAACTTGAAACGGCTTTAATAACTAGTGCTGTTGGTGACAATGAGACTGAGAATTATATATCTGCAGCTAAAAAACTTAAAATGGTTTACGATTTAAAAAAGGATGTTAACCAAGAGTATCTTTATTATGCTGCTTCTTCAGCAGTTAATTCTCAAGATTATCCTATAGCACTTGAATATTATGAAGAACTAAGAGATATTAAGTATGATGGAATTGAGACTAAGTTTTATATAACAGAAGTAAGTTCTGGTAACGAAATAGAAATTAATTCTGAAACTGAGTTCAAACTTTTGCAAAAGTCAAAGGACTACTCAAATCCAAGAGAAGAAGAAACAGAATCAAAATTCCCTGAAATTGTTAAAAATATTGCTCTTATATACAAAGAACTTGGTCAAAATGATAAGGCCTTAGCTGCTATTGAAGCTGCTAGATCATCAAATCCAGATGATGTAGGACTAATTATAACTGCTGCTAATATTTATTTTGAATTAGATAATAAAGAAGCTTTTAAAGTTGCAATGTCTGAAGCAATTGAAAAAGAGCCAAACAATCCTGTTCTTTACTATAATTTAGGAGTAGTAAGTGGTGAGCTTGGTGAAAAGGATGTAGCAATTTCATACTATGAAAAATCAATCGAGTTAGATCCCAGTAATGAAAATAGTTATCTCAACTTGGTTGCTTTAATTTTAGATGGAGAGCAAGATATTGTTAATGAGATGAACAGTTTGGGTACCTCTAGAGCTGATAATTTAAAATATGATGAGTTAAAAGAATTAAGAGAAAATCTCTACAAGGAGTGTGTTCCAATTTTAAAGGATTTAATCTCTGTAAATAATAACATTGAGGCTATTAGAACACTAATGAATATATACGGTACAATTGGTGATAACTCTGGTTATATGGAGATGAAAAATCTTTTGGAACAACAAGATTAAATAATTCTTTTTCAGGTCATTTTTTTATCTAAATTTGTAAATTCTTTTGGAGAGGTGCCAGAGTGGTAATGGAGCAGATTGCTAATCTGTCAACGTGTAAACGTTGCCTGGGTTCGAATCCCAGTCTCTCCGCATACTTTGGTCGCGTAGCTCAGCTGGATAGAGCATCTGCCTTCTAAGCAGACGGTCATAGGTTCGAATCCTATCGCGATCACATTTTTTAAGATTGTTTGAAGATAAACCATACTCTAAACAATCTTTTTTTATATTGTTACTAGATGATGAAAGAGGTACATAATACTCCCTCAATGGATATATTTAAAATACCAGTTCTAGAAAATGATAAATAAAATTGATTTAATAATTACAAAGGATTTATTAATAGATTTGAAATAATAATGATTAGAAATTTACTTACAGTCTTAATATTTAGTATTTTTTTTGGGACCAGTTGTGAAAAAGAGGACGGTGTTAAACCTAATATATTATTCATAATGTCTGATGATCATGCTTATCAGGCAATTAGCGCTTATAATGATAGGCTAATTCAAACTCCAAACATCGATAGAATTGCAGATGAAGGAATGTTGTTTACTAATGCCTCGGTGACAAATTCAATATGTGCGCCCTCAAGAGCAGTTATATTGACTGGTAAACACAGTCACATCAATGGAAAAATAGATAACATTGCAAAATTTGATGATTCTCAAATGACCTTTCCTCAATTATTTAAAAATAATGGATATCAAACAGCTATGTTTGGAAAACTTCACTTTGGAAATAATCCAAAAGGTATAGATGATTTTCTAATTCTTCCTGGTCAGGGAGACTATATAAATCCTAGATTCTTAGGAAAAGAGAAGGATACAATTATTACTGGATATGTAACAGATGTTATCACTGACTTAACCTTAGATTGGTTTAAAAATAAAAGAGATGATGACAAGCCTTTCTTGACATTTTATCTTCACAAAGCTCCTCATAGGGCATGGTGGCCAAGTCCAGAAAAGTTTGCTGAATTTTATAATAAAAGGTTTCCTGAACCAGAAACTCTATATGATGATTACTCTAATAGGGGTACTGCTGCAAAAACTGCTGAGATGAATCTACTTACTCATATGCAATACATGCAAGACAGCAAAGTTCGTCCCTCAGTATTTGAGAAAATGGAAAATGTAGAGCCAAAAATTGTTTATGCAAGAGGTGATGGAGCCTTTTTTGAGCCAAGCTCCAATTCATTTAATAACCGATATAATAGAGCTAATGAGGAACAAAAGAAAAAATATGATGTTACTCTAGACAAGATTAGTAAAGATTTTGAAGCCAATTGGCCATACATGACCAATAAGGAAAAAATGCAATGGAAGTTTCAACGTTACATGCAAGACTATCTGGCAACCATCTCATCCGTAGATGACAACGTAGGAAGAGTTTTAGACTATCTGGAAGAAACAGGGCTTGATAAAAATACTATAGTGGTTTATACTTCAGATCAAGGATTTTATCTGGGTGAACATGGATGGTTTGATAAGAGGTTTATTTATGATGAGTCTTTCAAAACCCCACTGATGATCAAATGGCCTAATCAGATTAAACCTGGAACAACAAATGAGGAAATGGTTCAAAATCTTGACTTTGCCCAAACTCTTTTAGAGGCTGCAATGATTGAGGCACCAAAAGATATGCAAGGTGAAAGTCTCATCCCATTATTAAAAGGAAATTCAAGCAAATGGAATAGAGAATCAGTTTATTATCATTATTATGAGTATCCTTCAGTCCATATGGCAAAGAGACACTATGGAATAGTTAACAAAGACTATAAACTCACTCACTTTTATTATGATATTGATGAGTGGGAATTATATGATCGTAAAAATGATCCTAATGAAATGAATAACGTTTATAATGATCCTAATTATAAGGATGTTGTTGACAATTTAACACAAGAATTAAAAGAACTTAGGATTAAATATAAAGACTCGGAGGAATTAGATAAAAGCTTTATATATAATTGATATGAAAAAAATATTCCTAATCTTATTTATTGCTCTAGCTTCATGCTCGTCTCCTAAAGATTATAGTATTAAGACTATTTCAGTTAAGGAATTCAGAGACTTTATTAATGAAACTGGTTATATAACTAGTGCAGAAGAGTATGGTTGGTCTTTTGTTCAAGAAAATGTTTATGATTATAAAGTTGTCAATGGTGCAAATTGGATGAAACCAGATGGTATCAATGTCTCAATTGACAATCTACCTGTAACACAAGTAAGTTACAAAGATGCAACTGAATACTGTAAATGGGCAGATGTTAAACTTCCAACATACGAGCAGTATTGGGAATTAGTATCTTCAGATGATAGATTAATCGTGTCAGATAATATATATCCAATTTCCTCTGTCCAATCTGTAAATATTGTTGGAAATGTTTGGGATATTACTGAGCCTGGTAACTCAGATCAAGTAAGACTAGCAGGTGGATCTCTATTTTGTTCAATAGATACTTGTCATGGAACTCAAGAAGATAGAGAACTGTATGTTGATAAAGAAACCGGTAATATTCATATTGGATTTAGTATTTTAACAGAATAAATGAAATATACACCAAGTAAAATAAATAGATGGATGCTTTTTAAGCTGCCTGCTGCCTGGTTAACAGGAGTGAGACTTACTCTAATTAATGAAAATAAATGTGAAGTTAAAGTAAGATTTAAATGGATTAATCAAAACCCATATAGGTCTATGTTTTGGGCAGTTCAAGGTATGGCTGCTGAGTTAACTACTGGTATGCTACTTACAAAATCTATTCAAGACTCTAAAGCTAATATTTCAATGCTTCTTGTAAGTAATAAATCAAGCTTTCATAAAAAAGCAGTAGGTAAAATAACTTTTACTTGTAATGAAGGAGAAATAGCTAAACAATTAATAAATTCGACTATCAAAAATGTTACATCTAAGGCTTGGTTTAAAGCAAGGGGATATGATGAAAAAGGAGACTTAGTCTCTGAATTTGATTTTGAATGGTCATGTAAAAAAAGAAACAATGGATAAACACTTTTATAATAAATTAAATATGCCTGTAATTGCAGCACCTCTATTCTTAATTTCTGGCCCAAAGCTTGTAATAGAATGTTGTAAAAAGGGAATAGTTGGAACCTTTCCTGCTCTTAACCAGAGGACTTCAGAAGGATTTGAAGAGTGGGTAATTGAAATTAAGGAAGAGCTCTCAAAATTTGAGAATGAGACAGGTATAAAGCCCGCACCATTTGGAGTAAACTTAATTGTTCACCCTTCAAACATAAGAATCAAAGCAGACTTAGATATTTGTGTTAAACATAAAGTCCCATTAATTATTACATCATTGGGAGCTGTCCCTGACATTGTAAATGCAATTCATAGTTATGGTGGGTTAGTATACCATGACATTATTAAGAAAAGACATGCGGAAAAGGCAGCTAAAGCAAACGTTGATGGATTGGTTCTTGTTACTGCTGGAGCAGGTGGGCATGCTGGATTAAAAAACCCCATGGCTATGATATCATTGATAAAAAGCTTTTTCAATAAAACAATTATTCTGTCTGGGGCTATATCAAATGGTAGAGATATTGCATCTGCTATTCAAATGGGTGCAGACATTGCATACATGGGTACAAGGTTTATTAATACTAAAGAAAGTATGGCTGAAGAAGGCTATAAAGAGATGATTATTAATTCTTCTGCTGAAGATATTATTTATACAGCTGCAGTATCTGGAGTTCACGCTAATTTTTTAAGGCCTAGTCTAGAGGCAATGGGAGTGACTGAGGAAGTATGGAATGATTCTAAAAAAATAGATTTTGGAAAAGATATGGCTGAGGCTGAGGCAAAAGCATGGAAAACAATTTGGTCAGCAGGACACGGTGTTAGCTCAATAAATGATAATCCTACATGTAAAGATTTGATAGATAAATTGAAACTTGAATTTATTGAGTCAATTGAAAGTCAGAAGTCTAATCTGAGATTTAGTGATAATAATTATTAATTAATTATTGACCTTATTATAGACATACCATAAATTGCGGCTGTCTCAGATCTTAACCTGCTATTGCCTAGGGTTACTTCTTTTATACCTTGTTTTTTTGCAAGATCAATTTCTCTTTCAGAAAAACCACCCTCAGGCCCTATCATGAGACAAATATTAGATTTAGTAAAAAGCTTTTCACTTAATTTGTTGGATGTTTTTAGATTAGCCATCAATAGTTGATCTTCACTGTTTAATATAAAATTCTCAAAAGTATTTATTAAATTAATTTTAGGTTTGAAGAACTGGTTAGATTGTTTTAAGGAGCTAATTAAAATTCTTTCTAATCTTTCAGAATTAACTTTCTTTTTTTCTGAATGTTCACATACTATAGGAGTTATTTGACTAATTCCCAACTCAGTCGCTTTTTCTACAAACCATTCAAATCTTGAAATATTTTTAAGAGGAGATAGTGCAATATGAATAGATGAATTAGGTACTTCAAACTTTTCGACACCTTTAATCTTAACTTTTATTTTTTTTCCTTTTTCGATTATCTCGGCATTACAAACACAACCTAATCCATTTGTTATCCTAATATTATCTCCAATATTTTTCCTAAAAGATTTCGATATATGTTTACTGTCAACCTCATTTATGACTATAAATCTATCTGTTGCTTTATAATTTGAGTAAAATAGATCCATTAGAAAGTTAGTCTTGGAGAAGGGGTTGATTTTAGGTTAGATTCAAGTGATTCTTTATATTTTAAATAACCTACAATACCAATCATTGCTGCATTATCAGTTGAATATTGTAGTTCAGGTATAAAAATTCTTAAATTATTTTTTTTACTTAAATACTTCTTGAGTCTTTTCTTTAGATAGCTGTTAGCGGATACACCACCACCAAAGACTATTGTATTAAGATGATTATTTACAGATAATAATTCAACTTTAGACATTAAGTTATCAATTAAATTCTTTTGTATTGATGCACAAATATCATTTATGTTTTCATTGATAAAGTTCTTGTTCTTAATCTGATTTTTATGAAGAAAATTTATAAATGCAGTTTTTGACCCTGAATAGCTTATATTACCACCATCAACTTTTGGCAAGGGAAATTTAAATTTTTCTTCATCCCCTTCTTTTGCAATTTTATCTATCAATGGACCAGCTGGATATCTAAGTCCTAGTTTCTTTCCACACTTATCAAATGCTTCTCCAATTGCGTCATCAAGAGTTTCTCCAAGTATTTCCATTTTAAAAAAATCCTTAACAAGAATAAACTGAGTATGACCACCTGAAATGGTAACTCCCAGAAATGGAAAAGGAGGGTCTTCTTCTCCATTATTTATAAAATGTACCAATAAATGAGCTTGCATATGGTTAACCTCTATAACAGGTATCTTTAATGATAAACCTAGTGCCTTTGCAAACTCAGTCCCAACAATTAGTGATCCCATTAATCCTGGTCCCTGAGTAAAAGAAATTGCAGAAAGTTGATTTAATGAAATTTTGGCCTCTTTTATTGTAGATTCAACAACTGGGATTATGTTTGATAAATGAGCCCTAGAAGCAAGCTCCGGTACTACACCTCCATAGTTTTTATGAATATCTTGATTAGCAATTATGTTAGATAGTACTTTATCATTTTTTAAAATTGCTGCAGAAGTGTCATCACATGAGGATTCAATGCCTAGTATGTAGATATCTTTGTTTGACATTACTATCTTTGTAAAACAAATTTAAACAAGAAAAATCATTAAGAATTCAAAAAAAATATTTTTAATCATTTCTGGATTATTGCTTTTGGTAATATCCACATTTTTTTTGATTATTAATGCTCCATCATTTCAAGATTACATCAGAAAAAATATAATATCATATGTAAATTTAAACACAGATAATACTATTGAAATATCAGATTCTAAATTTAATTTAAAAGGTGATCTTATAATTTCTGGCATAATACTTTCTGATGTAAATTCTGACACAATCATTAAGCTTGAATCATTAAGCACAAAGTATATCCCTTTAATATCAAATCTTCAATATGATAGTTCTCTTAATATTGATGGGTTAAAACTTTTTATTAACCAAGGGGATAGAGAATTAGAAGAGGGTTTTAATATGAATAATATTAATGAGGTTTTTGATAATATTTTCTTTGATAATCTAAACATAACTAACTCTTATGTAATATTCGTTAATGATTCAACACAAAATCAAATCAGTATTTATAACTCTTATTTAAAAGAGATTAACAGAAATAAAGATGGAGTGAAGTTTAACATAGAAAGTTTTAGTGGATCATATGATAATCTATCGATAGACGACTTTTATTCAACAGTAAATCTTAATAAATCAAGTATTACTCTAAACAATTTAAATATAAATAATAAAGATAGTTTCCTAAGTGGTAATATTGCAGTCAACTTAGATGACGGTTTTAAATTTAAAAAAATTAGTAATTCAAGTATAAATTTTAATATTAACCCAATCTTATTTGAATCATTTGAAAGTAATTATAACATAAATGATAATATATCAGGAGAACTACAATTTTATGGAACAAAAGAAGATTTAACTATTAACAGACTTAAATTATCTAGCGAATTATTTGAGTTAAATGCCAAGTTAAATATTCTGGATATATTAACTGATGATATTGAAATTAATGCCTTAATAAATGACCTTGATATAAATGAAGAATATTTGTCAAATAACTATGAGATTGATGAAAAATTTAATCTACCACTCTTAAAGGGAGATCTAAACATTAATAACAAAAACATAACTACTAATTTAAGTGAGATAGAAAGTTCAGAGACTAAACTTAATTTTATCGGAACTGCTGATCTTGATGATAGTTTTAGTTATCAAATAGCTATAATTTCAAAGCTTGGAGAGAATGACGAAATATTAGAAGCTCTGAATCTTACTTATATGGATGTAAACGCATTAATAAGAGGATCATCCAAGGAATTAAATTATCTTAACTCCAGTGTTAATTTAATCAAAAACAATAATGAATTTAATTTAAAAACAAATTCATACATAAGAGATAATAAACTAGATGGAAGTTTAGGAATATACTCAGATAATATACATATTGAGTCTAGTCTTTCAGGTAATGTGTTAAAAAAAGTATTTGATGTTGATAGTAAAATTGATATTAATGTTGAAGACAGTTCTGGTGATATTGAATTTTCTACTCAATCAAATCTAAAAATCAACCTCTCAAACACACAAAATATAATTTCATTTTTGAAATTAGATCAACTACATTTCAAAAGCTCTAATGATGAACTTAAGCTTGAAAACTTGTATGAACTTAATAAAATACTTGATTCAGATTTTATAAATAAAGAAAGTGAATTTGATTTTAAAATATCATTAAGCGAACGTTTATTTCAAATAGACTCTTTTCTTGGTGAAAGGTTTAAAATAAATGGTTATTTCAGAGATAGTGATGATTTAAATTTTGATATTAAAATTTCTGACGTTTTAGTTGATAACTTCTTTGATATAAATAAAAACCCAATTTCTGGCAGTATTAATTCTGATATAAATATTAGGCGAAGTCTAGAAAATCGAACTTTTAGATCAGATTCTAATTTTTCTAATCTTCAAATTAAAGATTATGATCTTGGCGAATTGAGTGTTAATGTATTTGGTAACACAGACTATAATTCTTATGCGATTAATATTGGCTTGTCTAAAGAAGAATTAACCTCTGTTAAAGGAGAAGGATCCATAATAGTAACTGATGAGGAACCAAACATTGATATAGATATTATTATTGAAGACTTTGATATATCATTTGTTGAAAAGATAGGATCAAATACAATATCAAATATATCTAGTATTGTTTCAGGAGAAATTAACCTCTGGGGAAAATCCAATAATATTCAACACAATGGCAAGTTATATCTAAATCAGTCTAAGTTTAAAGTTCCTTACTTAAATATTGAATACTTCCTGTCAGAAAACTCAGAAATTGATTTATATAATCAAAATTTTGAGTTCAATAATGTCAATATTAAAACAGAATCTAATGATTTACCTACATCATTAGTTGGTAAAATTACTCACCAAGACTATAAAAACTGGAATTTAGATCTCGACTTTCAATCAGAAAGACTTTATATACTTAATAAAGAATATGATGATGCTGAAGGCTTTTACGGAAGAGCCTACATGGGAGGGGATATTGAAATAAATGGTCCAACTAATCAAGTCTCAATCGATATAAACGGTGTGACTAAAAGCGGGACAAGCATTACGATCCCTCAGTCAAATAATTATACAATTGATGATTTCTCCTTTATCACATTTACAGATCTAAATTCTTATTCTCAGCAGTCTTTAGACTCAGAGAATATTTCTGCTAAAATAAATAAGACACTTGACTTAAATATGAACTTACAAATTAATGATAGTGCTGAACTTGAAATTACAATTGATCAAGAAACTGGTAGTTATTTAAATGGAAAGGGTAATGGTGATCTTTTAATGGAGATTGACTCTGACGGAAAGTTTAACATCTATGGAGATTTCACTACTACTGAGGGTATATATAATTTTAGAAATCTAGCTTTAATTGATAAAAAATTTCAATTAAAGAATGGAGGAACAATAACCTGGGATGGAGATCCTCTTTCAGCTCAAATGAATATTCAGGCAACATATGAGGTGCCTGGAGGAGCAAACCCTGCTCTCCTTTTAGATAATCCAAACTTTAACAAAAAAATTCCAACAGATGTTGATATAAAACTCACCGGTGAGTTGACTAAACCAAATAGCCCAGACTTTGAAATATTCTTTCCAAATACGAGTAGTACAGTAACTTCAGAGATAAATTATAGACTAAATGATCCAGAAGTAAGACAATTGCAGGCTATTTCATTATTGACTCAAGGTATTTTTATAAATGAAGTTAGTGTGTCAATAGAAGGAGTGACAAACAATATATATGAAAAGGTTTCCGAAGTTTTTAGTGATATACTTGGGGGAGGTCAAGGTCCACTTGAAGTAGGTTTAAATTATCTTCAGGGTGATAAGAGTGAAATATTGGACATTAAGACTGAAGATAGGTTTGGTGTAACACTATCAACAAAAATAAGTGATAAAATCTTATTTAATGGAAAAATTGGGGTTCCAATAGGAGGAATAGAAGAAACACTTATTATTGGAGATGTTCAGATCGATTTTATTTTGAATGAAGATGGAACTTTAAGGGCAAAAGTCTTTAATAAAGAAAATGAATTCAGGTATATAGGTGATGAGTTAGGTTATACTCAAGGAATAGGCTTATCATATCAAGTAGACTTTCAAACTTTTAGAAGTCTGCTATCAAAAATTATTACCAATAATAATTAACAAATTGTCTTTATTGTTGAATATCCTAAATTTTTATATTTAAATTTGTTCAACTTAAAATGGCCGAAAAACTCAAAAAAATAGCTGTTCTTACTTCAGGGGGTGATGCTCCTGGAATGAATGCTGCAGTTAGAGCAGTTGTTAGATCAGCTGTCTATAATAATATTGATTGTTATGGTGTTTATAAAGGTTATGAAGGCTTAATCTCAGATGATCTAGTAAAGCTTAATGCTAGAGGAGTAAACAACATTGTAAACAAAGGAGGTACAATCCTTAAATCTGCTAGATGTTTAGAATTTAGAACAAAAGAAGGAAGACTAAAGGCTAAGAAAACTCTAGATAAATATAGCATTGATTCGCTTGTAGTTATAGGTGGGAATGGCTCGTTAACTGGCGCTCTTCTATTTGAGGAGGAGCATGGTATAAAGACAATAGGTATCCCAGGAACAATCGATAATGATTTAGTAGGAACAAGGTGTACATTGGGGT
Organism: Candidatus Marisimplicoccus sp.; assembly: GCA_965655775.1. Classification (GTDB taxonomy): domain Bacteria; phylum Bacteroidota; class Bacteroidia; order Flavobacteriales; family Flavobacteriaceae; genus Marisimplicoccus. The sequence goes on along the minus strand of CBFHHV010000007.1, from coordinate 5,097 downwards.
TTGATACAGCATTAAATACTGCAGTTAATGCAATTGATAAAATTAGAGACACTGCAAGTTCACATAATAGATTATTCTTTATCGAGGTAATGGGTAAAGGGTCAGGACATATTGCCCTTAATGCGGGGATTGGTGCAGGTGCCGAAGAAGTTTTAATACCTGAACAGGGTATGGGACTAGATAGATTACTAGATTCCCTTAAAAAGAGTGAAAAATCAGGTAAATCTTCAAGTATAATTGTTGTTTCCGAAGGTGAAAAAATAGGCGATAATGTATTTAGTTTTTCATCCCATATAGAAAAAAATCTTCCACATTATGAGATAAGAGTTTCAATCCTGGGTCATATTCAAAGAGGGGGGTCTCCTTCTAGTTTTGATAGAGTCTTAGCCTCAAGAATGGGTGTTCATGCTGTTGATTGTCTTATTTCAAATAAAAGTAAAATTATGGTTGGAATTATAGACGATAAGATGGTAACTGTCCCTATTGAAAAAGCTATCAAAGGAGGTCAACAATTAGACAAAGACTTAGTTAGAGTCTGTGATATAATTTCAATTTAATTTTTAAAATAAATATAAAATGGCAATAAATATTGGTATAAATGGTTTTGGAAGAATTGGTAGACTAGTTTTTAGATCTGCTATTAATAATAATGATTTTAATGTAGTCTCAGTAAATGACTTGTTAGATATTGATCATCTTGCATATCTTTTAAAATACGATTCTGTACATGGTTCTTTTGATGGATCTGTAGAGGTAAGTGAGAATAAATTAATATTAAATGGAAAGCCTATTAAAATTACTGCAGAAAGAGATCCAAATAATATTGATTGGTCTGGAATGGGTGTAGAAGTTGTAGCTGAATGTACAGGTATTTTTACTTCGATAGAAAAGGCATCTAGTCACTTAAATTCTGGGGCAAAGAAAGTAGTAATTTCTGCTCCCAGTACAGATGCTCCGATGTTCGTGATGGGAGTTAATCATAAAGAAGCAAAATCTTCAGATACAATTGTATCCAATGCATCATGTACAACTAATTGTCTTGCTCCAATTGCCAAAGTACTTAATGATAACTTTATAATTGAGGAAGGCCTAATGACAACCGTACATGCTGCAACTGCTACTCAATTCACAGTTGATGGTCCTTCAAAAAAGGACTTTAGAGGTGGTAGAAGTTCACTATTAAATATTATTCCTAGTTCAACTGGAGCTGCTAAAGCTGTTACAAAAGTAATACCATCATTAGAAGGTAAACTTACAGGTATGGCATTTAGAATTCCGACTGCAAATGTTTCAGTTGTTGATCTTACAGTTAGACTAAAGAAAGATACCTCATATGAAAAAATAAAAAAAGTCATGAAAGATTCATCAAATAATGAGTTAAGTGGAATACTAGGTTATTGTGAAGATCTTGTTGTCTCTCAAGATTTTATAGGAGATAAAAGAACATCAATTTTTGATGCTAATGCTGGGATGGAATTAAATTCTAATTTTTTTAAAATAATTTCATGGTATGATAATGAATGTGGATACTCTAATAAACTACTTGATTTATCTAAACATATATATTCAATATAATAAACAATGATACTAGTTGTTGATAGTGGTTCTACAAAGACAGATTGGATAGCCCTAAACTATAAAGGTGAAGAAATATTTTCGACTCAAACTTTAGGTTTAAATCCTCAAATGCTCTCAAATGAGATATTAAACGAGAGAATTAAAAATAATTTCGATATCTATAAAAATAGGAAATCAGTTAATAAGCTTTTCTTTTATGGAGCTGGATGTGGAGTTGATTCAACCCAAGAGAGAATTCTAAAAGTCTTTAAATCAATTTTTATAAATAGTGAATTTGATATAAAAGAAGACACATATGCAGCTGTATATTCAGCTGTTGATATTGGGACCCCATCTATTGTTAATATTATAGGAACTGGTTCAAACTGTTCATATTATGACGGAAAAGATGTAATTCAGAGAGTTCAATCACTAGGTTATGTCCTTATGGATTATGCAAGTGGTAATTACTACGGTAAATATTTAATAAGAGCATACTATTTTAATAAAATGCCCGAGTATTTGAGAGAGGAGTTTGCAAAAAACTATGATTTATCTCCAAATACTATCAAAAATAAACTTTACAGAGACGAAAATCCTAATACATATTTGGCTGGATTTGCAAAGTTCTTAATTGATAATAAGTCTAATGAATATTTCAAAGAAATTATTTATAAAGGTTTAGAAAGATTTATAGATTATCAAATACTCCAATATGATGACTTTAGTAAAGTTGATATTCACTATGTTGGATCAATTGCTTATTATCTAAAAGATGAAATTACCAGAATTGGGGAAAAATATAATTTGCAAACAGGAAGATTTATCCAAAGGCCTATTACTGGTCTTGTTGACTATCACAAAAGAAACATATTAAGTTAGCTATAGAATAGCGATCATAGATATTTCAACATTTACACTCATAGGTAATGTTTTAACAGCCATAGTCTCTCTGGCTGGTTCATTCCCTTCAATAATATATTTTCCATAAATATCATTTACTTTTTTAAATAGATTCATATCAGAGAGAAAAATTGTTGTTTTTACAACGTTACCAAAATCCATATTTGCTTCTTTTAATATATTTTTTAAGTTTATCATCACTTGATTGGTTTCATCTTCGATAGAATCATTATTCAGTTTCATCGAAACAGGATCTAGCGCTATTTGTCCTGATATGTAAAGCATACTATCTTTTAGAATTGCCTGATTATATGGTCCTATTGGAGCTGGAGATTTTTTTGTATTTATTATTTTTTTCATAATCTATAACGATCTGTCTGGTTCAGATCTTTTTTCATATTTAAGGTCACTTAAAAGTCCAGATTTTATACCAATAAAGAAGTTCCACGAAGCGCGAGGGCTAAATGGCACCCATGAGAAGTCTAATTTCCAACTATCAAGATCCCTGTCAAACCTTAATTGTGTGTATGTAAAACCTTTTTGTTTGAAATCATATCCAGATGAAATACCAACTGTCCATTTTGGTGTGAGTGAGAGATTAGATGATATCATCAATGAATTTGTTGAAAAATCTTTTTGACCTCTTGAATTAATATAAGTTAAAGAATAAGCTAGATTTAATGACCATGGCATTTTATATACGTAATTAGTCAGGTCAATCTCTTCCTGCTCTTCTTCTTCCATATTCTGCCTCGAATCAGAAAAATCTTGTGAAACACCAAACAAATCATCATTTCGGCCTCCACCAGATGTATTCTCATCGATTTGGTCTTGTGTCTGTCCTCTTTTAAATGTGTTATTGTTTAATTGATATTGTGTTGAGATATTAGCACTAGTCATCCTAAGAAGTCCTCCACCATTCTTTGAGTTAAATACATTTATACGATTATTATTTTCGTCAAGAGCATAAGGATCAAAAGTTGCTCCAGTGTTAACTGTAAATCCATTAGCTACATCAATAGCACCAGATACTCTTATTGGTGATAACTTAAACTCCTCTGCTGCTAGATTATAACTAGTTGAAATATTTAAATTTTTAAAAATATTTATCTTTCTTAACTCAGTTTCAGTAGAGTCTTTGGGCTTAACTTTTGCCTCTAATACATTCTGGATTGAAAGTCCTATGCTACTTGAATAATTTTTTCCAGGCACACCATATAAACCTCCCTGAAACCTCGTATACTCTGCGGTGTTACCTTCAGCATCTATTATATATGTATCATAGTATTCTTCAAAACTTGGGTTATTTGAATAAGTAATACTTGGGGTCATTGTATGCCTTATCGACTGAACTTTATTTTTGGGTTTAAAATTTACAATTCCATATATTTTTGTTGTTACACTTGCATTATAGTTATAGACTCCAAATCTATCAAAGCCATTTAATGTGTCTTTAATAGCACCACTTCCTTTATTAAAATCACTGAACTTTATAGTTTTACCTGTCCATGTTTCTTGATATCTCCCACCAACACTTACACTAAAATGTTTAAACATTTTAAAGTTTGTAGTAAAGGGAATATTATGCTGAACACCAGACCTAGCATTTTCAAGCATTCCTTTCTTTAACAATAAGTCATCAGAGAATATAGCTCTATTTTCAGCCTTTGAGCTGTATTGAATATTAATATTTTGGAAAAATCCTTTTTTAGATTTTCCTTTTTTTTCAAACGGATAAAATCTATTCGAATTTAGGGTGAGTGTAGGTAAAGTTAAGTTTACCTCTTGTGATTGAGTATTTTGAGACATATTAGCAGTTAATGATAACCTAATGCCTGCATCTCCCGGAAAACTTTTAGAATAAGATATAGATGAACTCAAATTATTATTTAAAAAATTAGCAGTATTAAGTTGATTAACTGATTGTCTAAAATAATCACTACTTCCAAAATTTACAGATGCACTAAAAGTAGAGTTAGGGGAGGACTTAGGGTCTTTTGTGTGTGTCCACCTAATATTGTATACTGTAGATTTACCATAGCTAGGAAGACCACGCTCACCATTTATTAAGTTTTCATATCTAACAGTGAAATTACCACTGTTCTTGTAACGTCTTCTATACTGAGAGCTTATATTTAGGCCATAACTTCCATTAGTATAGTAATCAGCTAATAATGTCAAATCAAAGAATTCAGATACAGGTAAATAATACCCTCCATTCTGAAGTGAGTACCCTCTTTCGTTACTTTCATTAATATTTGGAATAATAAATCCTGAGTCTTTTGTTTGCTGAGATGGAAAATAAGCAAATGGAAGTCCAATTGGGGTAGGGACATTTTTGACAAATAGATTAGTAAACCCTGTTATAATATTTCCTCCTGGTACTAGTTTCCCTTTTCTAATTTTAAAAAAATAATCAGCTTCCTCCGTATCATCTCCTATTAAATTACCACCTGTAGTGACTTTACCATCCTTTAAATAATAAACTGAATCATTTTGTTTTTTTGTTAAGCTAGAGAGAATGTTCATTCCATTTTCTTCAGATTTTGAGTTCCATATTAAAGCCTTTTGATTATCAAAATTATATTTTATGGAGTCAGGGTTAACGACATTTCCTCCTTGAGTGAATGTAGGGTA
>CBFHHV010000006.1:0-59756 GCA_965655775.1 Candidatus Marisimplicoccus sp. | reverse complement strand
TGCTAAAGCACCAATCGATGAACTAAGTAAAATATTTGTATCATTTGTAAAATTATTTTTCTTAGATATTTTTTTAAGAAATAATGTGGTTGACCAAAAAAGAAAAAGTATTACAAATGCACTAGATACAACTGATAAAAAGTTTACAGCAATAGCAATAGACTCATTGCTTGAGGCAAACATTGAAAAAACTGCACCCATCATCTGAAAAAATGGAGCCCCAGGTGGATGACCCACTTGCAGCTTTGCTGAAGTTGAAATATATTCTCCAGCATCCCAATAACTAGCAGTTGGCTCAACAGTTAGCCCGTAGGTAACTAGGGCAACTGAAAACAGTAGCCATCCAATTAAATTATTGATTTTTCGAAACTTCGTTTCAGGCATATCAGTCTATTATTAATAACTATTTAATGACTAAAAAACATTTAAATAATCTAATTCAAGTTTTTTGAAGCTTGAGTTAAAATTAGGAATGTCCTCTGACATAATTTTATTATACTCTGTTAATTGAATATTTACTTTCTCAATTAACTCATTTTTAACAAGAACATCTTGAACTGTTGGTCCAAAATCTCCACCTTCTAAGGCAGAATTTAAGTTCCCTAAATTATTGGTTAACTTGACCCCGAAATTAAGAGGATCTTGATTACTCTGATTCTTTGTTTGATATAGTTCATTTTCAATTTTATCTATTGACTCTAAGATAGACTTTGATTTTTCAATCAAGTCTTTTGCAAATTCATTATCAGCATAATCTGATTGAAACTTTTTAAGATCTGTCTTCATACTTCTAATGTTTTCAATAGCTTTGTGAGCTTTATCAACCACTCTGTTTATTTCATTAACAAATTTAAATTGCGCTTTAATGTCATCAATAGAACCTTCTGAAGTTGGATCTTTATGGATTGTAAATTCTTGAGTCAGTTCAGTGTCATTGACCTTTAATTTTACGATGTAATTTCCAGGTACTGCTTTAGCTCCTGAAAAATCTGCTCCCCACAGTACCATGTTATCTAGTCTTTTTGCCCCAGGATATTTCATGTTCCAAACAAATGAATTACCACCATTTTTAACTTTCAATGAATTCTCTTTGCTCTTGTTCGAGAACTCCTTAATGAGAGTTCCATCTGTTGAATGAATAGAAACTTTTACCTGATCATTATCTTTATCAAAATTTGGAAGGAAATAATGAATAATTACTCCATTTGGAAGATTTGTTCCAGCTGTCAGAGACTTTCTTCCTCCAGCACCTCTCATTCTATATGAATCTTTTGGTTTATATAGTTTCACCTTATCAGTAGGGGAAGTTAGCTGATGAATTACAGTTAGGTCATCAATCATCCATATACTTCTTCCTTGAGTTGCAACAATTAAAGAGTTGTCTTTAATTGTAAGATCTGTAATTGGAACAATTGGAAGATTTTTTTGAAATTTATTCCAACTATTTCCTCTGTCATATGAAATATACATCCCAGTTTCGGTTCCAGCATATAATATTTTTTTGTCTGATTTATCCGACCTTAAAACTCTAGTAAAATGTTCATCTTCAATTCCATCTGTAATAAGTTTCCAATTTTTTCCATAATCATCAGTTACATATAAGTATGGAGTAAAGTCACCAAGTTTATACCTAGTGCCTGCTATGTATGCTGTCCCTGAGTCAAAAGATGAAGCATCAACACTATTTATCATCATCCAATCTGGCATTTTCTTTGGAGTCACATTTTCCCATGTTGCTCCTCCATCTTTTGTTAAATGAATTAATCCATCATCGCTTCCTACCCAAATAAGTCCTTCTTGAAGTGGAGACTCATCAACCGCAAAAATTGTTGCATAATATTCAACACCAGTATTATCTTGAGTTATTGGGCCACCTGAAGAGACAAGTTTAGATTTGTCATTTCGTGTTAAATCTGGACTAATTGTTTCCCAGCTATGTCCCTCGTCAATAGATAAATGAACATGATTTGAATAAGTGTAAAGCTTTGATGAATCGTGCTTACTAAAAGCTATTGGAAAATTCCAATTAAATCTAAACTTCATAGCTTCAGCTCCTTCTCCCAAAGTAGTAATTGGCCAAACATTAATTGTTCTTGATGTTTGTTTTTGATGATTTTTTCTTTCCATAAAACCAAGATAACTTCCACCATAAACAATATCATTATTATTTGGATCAATAGCTATATGTCCAGATTCTCCACCTGCAGTACTTTCCCAATCATTCTCACTTATACTAGATCCAAGGCTCCTATGCCTTACTCTCTGAGTTGAGTTATCTTGTTGAGCTACATAAATTCTGTAAGGAAAAGAGTTGTCTGTTGTTATCCTATAATATTGAGCAGTTGGCTGATTATAATATGTACTCCAAGTTTTCCCTTTATCATATGAAACTTGAGCGCCCCCATCATCGGCAATAATTAGTCTGTTATTATCTTCAGGAGCTATCCAGAGATCATGATGATCTCCATGAGGGGCTCGACTAGACTTAAAGGTTTTACCACCATCATCTGAGAAATGATAATCTACATTCATAACATAAACACCATCTATATCTTGAGTATCAGCATATATCTTTGAATAATACCAAGCTCTTTGCCTAAGGGACCTGCTACTATTTGTATATGTCCAACTTTTACCACCATCATCAGATCTGTATACTCCACCTTTATCTTGATTCTCAACTATAGCCCATACTCTTTCTGAGTTAACAGGGGACACAGTAACACCAATTACACCAATTATACCTGTAGGAAAACCTGAGTTTTTAGTAATCTTTGTCCAACTCTCACCACTGTCAATACTTTTCCAAAGATCTGATCCATCACCACCGCTACTTAAACTTGAAGGTGTTCTCTGTACTCTCCAAGTTGATGCATAAAGTACTCTTGAATTATTAGGATCAAGCACGATTTCAAATGCACCTGATAAATCATTAGCATAAAGTACTTTTTTCCAAGTGGTTCCTCCATCAATAGATTTATATATACCTCTATCCTCAGTTGGTTTATACAGGTTTCCAAGTACAGCCGCGTATACTATATTATTATTGTTAGGGTCTATAACTATTCTTGGAATATGTCTTGAATTTGGAAGACCAGAGAAGGTCCATGTCTTTCCTGCATCTACACTTTTAAAAACTCCATAACCTGACGAAACATTTCCTCTAATGGTTACTTCGCCACCTCCAACATAAATTACATTAGGATCATTTTTAGCAACTGCAATTGAACCAATGCTTCCTCCAAAGTATCTGTCAGAAATATTCTCATAGGTTTCACCACCATCTTCAGTCTTCCAGACACCTCCTCCTGTTGCACCAAAATAAAATAATTTTGGATTACCAGGAACCCCAACAACTGCTGCAGAGCGGCCACCTCTAAAAGGGCCTATTTCTCTATATTCAACAGATTCATGAAGAACTTTATCAAATGTTACTAAATTTTTTTTTGATTTTTTTTGAGAGTAAATACTTGTGCTTGTTGATAAAACAGCAAGTGCAAAAATCATTATAAGATTAAATATTTTTTTTATTTTCATAATTGATATATTTACAAATCCAAAGTAAAATAAATTATTTGAATATCATATACATATAATACGATTATACTTTAATTAATATTTATGGATACCTACGCAAACATATTATTGATTACAATCCCAATTTTTCTTATTTTGATTATGGTTGAAATATCATATGGTGCTTGGAAAAATGATCTGAAACATTCATACATGGATACCATCTCAAGTTTGAGTTCAGGATTTACAAACTTAATGGTTGACATACTAGGTCTTGGTATAATTATATTCTCGTATCCTTTCTTTTATGAAAGATTAAAAGTTATAGAATTGGAAGAAAGTATCCTGCTCTATTTTATCGCTTTTGTTTGTGTTGATTTTGCTAGTTATTGCCACCATAGATTAAAACATTCAATTAATATTTTTTGGAACATGCACGTTATACATCATAGTAGTGAAGAATTTAACCTTGCATGTGCACTTAGACAGAGTATAACTAATAACCTTGGTATTGGTATTCTATTTTTAGTTCCAGCAGCCCTTTTAGGAGTGCCGCCAAAAATGATAAGTATTCTTGGACCCCTTCATCTCTTCGGTCAGTTCTGGTATCATACAAGACACATTGGTAAACTAGGTTGGCTTGAATATATTCTTGTTACCCCATCTCAGCATAGGGTCCACCATGCAATAAATAAAGAATATATTGATAAGAATTTAGCTGCAATTTTTTGTATTTGGGATAGAGCCTTTGGAACATTTCAAGAAGAGCTTGATGATGTACCTTGTGTTTATGGAACATTAAAGCCTGTAAGGACTTGGAATCCTATTTTAATAAATTTTCAGCATTTATGGTATCTAACTCAGGATGCTTGGCATACTAGTAGCATCTTAGATAAAGCCAAAATCTGGTTTATGCCAACTGGGTGGAGACCAAAAGATGTTGTTACAAAAATACCAAGAAGTAAAGTTGAGAATGTCTTTAATCAAGAAAAATATAAGTTTGAATATAGTTTTATCCATAAGGTCTTTGTTGGGTTCCATTTCCTGACCTTAAACATTGTACTGTATATATTCTTGAGTTCGTTTACTAATTTGTCATTTGCAGATAAAACAGGTTATTTTTTATTAATATTCTCCACAATATTTAGCTTTTCATCAGTAATGGATGGATATAAATGGTCAATTAATTTAGAGTTTATGAGGATATTTTTGGGATTACTGATACTATATTTTCAAGAGGAGCTGTTTCTTACAAATAATTCATCAATAACTATGTTCTTATCTTGCTATTTAATAGTCTCAGCTATATTGAATTCATTGATACTAAGGTCAGTTCCTAATCGTATTAATTAATAAAATTCACAAATATATTTTTTAAAAAAAAAAATAATTTAAATTTGCAGCTTAATGGCCTATGGTGTAACTGGCAACACGTCTGGTTTTGGTCCAGAAGAGTCTAGGTTCGATCCCTAGTAGGCCAACAATTTTATTATATCAATAATTTATAATAAATTTGCCGAGCATTTTGATATCTCAGAGGCGACATTATGTCCCTCTTTTTTTTTAAATAAAGTTAAGTAAATGGAAAATATATCATTATTAGAATCCTTTTCTGAATTCAAAGACGAAAAGTTGATCGATAGAGTGACCTTAATGGTTATACTAGAAGAAGTATTTAGAAATACTCTTACTAGAAAATTTGGAACTGATGAAAATTTCGATATTATAATCAATCCAGATAAAGGAGACCTTGAAATTTGGAGAAATAGAATAGTCGTTAAAGATGGTGAAGTTGAAGATCCAAATGCTGAAATTGAACTCAAGGAGGCAGTAAAAATAGAACCAGATTTTGAAGTTGGAGAAGAAGTTTCTGAAGAGTTTAAACTTATAGATCTTGGAAGAAGATCAATTCAATCACTAAGACAGAATCTTGTAGCTAAAGTTTTTGAGCACGATAGTAACAACATATTTAATCAGTTCAAGGATAGAGTTGGAGAAATATTTACAGCTGAAGTACATCATGTAAGAGCAAGAGAGGTTATTCTTTTAGATGATGATGGTAATGAACTAATAATGCCAAAGGATAAACAAATACCTAAAGATTTTTTTAGAAAGGGAGATAATGTTAGAGGTGTTATAGAAAATGTTGAGTTAAGAGGAAATAAACCAAGGATAATATTCTCGAGAACATCACCTCTTTTCCTGGAAAAATTATTTGAACAAGAAATTCCAGAAGTTTTCGATGGCTTAATTACTATTAAAAAAGCAGTAAGAATTCCAGGTGAAAAAGCAAAAGTGGCAGTTGACTCATATGATGATAGAATTGACCCTGTAGGTGCATGTGTGGGGATGAAAGGATCAAGAATTCATGGAATTGTTAGAGAATTAGGGAATGAAAATATAGATGTGATCAATTACACAAATAATAATCAGTTATTCATAACAAGAGCATTAAGCCCAGCAAAAGTTAACTCTTTAAACATTGATGAAGAGAAAAAAACAGTTCAGGTTTATCTTAATCCAGATGAAGTCTCAAGGGCTATTGGAAAAGGAGGACACAACATTCGACTTGCAGGAAGACTTACTGGATATGAAATTGATGTCTACAGAGAGGGTGCTGAAGAAGATGTTGAACTAACTGAATTCAAGGACGAAATTGATGCATGGGTTATTGAAGAATTTAGAAAAGTTGGACTTGATACAGCAAAGAGTGTTTTGGAATTAAGTGAAGAAGATCTTGTCAAAAGAACTGACCTTGAGGAAGAAACAGTCTCTGATGTATTAAAAATTTTAAAAGAGGAATTTGAAGATTAAATCACATATATGCCATCACCAATAAGGTTAAATAAAGTACTTAAGGAATTAAATATATCTCTTGATAGAGCTGTTGAATTTTTGAGTTCAAAGAAAATTGAAATTGAACCAAGACCAACATCAAAAATCGATCAAGATGTTTATGACTTATTGCTTGATGAATTTCAAACTGATAAATCTGATAAAGACAAATTAGAAGAAATTAATACAAAGAAAAGAAGAGAGTTAGAGGAGAAGCAGGCAGAGGAGAAGCAGTTAGAGGAGAAGCAGGTAGAGGAGAAAGTGCCTGAGGAAAATGTAGAGGTAAAGACTGAAAAGTTTGAGCCAGTTTCAGAAAAAACTTTTACTGATTCTGTTGAAAACGAAAATTCAAATACTGAGACTACCAAAGAGGATAATGATTCATCTAAAATTCAAACTAATTTCCAAAAACTTTCAGGTTTAAAAAAGACTGGAGAAGTAATTGATCTTGATTCGATAAATAAGAAAGAAGAGAAAGTTGAAGAATCAAAAAAGAGAAGAAGAAAAAGAATTAGTAAGGATGTTTCTCAGCCAAAAGATTTAGCTAACAAGTTTAATAAAAATAAAAAACAAGTTGCTAGCCCAAAAGTGGAGCCTACTGATGATGAAATTCAAAAACAGATTAGGGAGACTCTAGAAAAACTTCAAGGTAAATCATCCAAATCGAAAGGAGCAAAATATAGAAAAGACAAAAGAGATCAAAGAAAAATTCAATCTGAGGAGGAAGAGGCGTTGCTTGAACAAGAAAGTAAGATTATTAAAATCACAGAGTTTATTACTGTTGGAGAAATAGCAACTCTAATGGATGTTACAACAAACGATATAATCTCAGCCTGTATGACCTTGGGTATAATGGTTACAATGAATCAAAGATTAGATGCTGAAACTCTCTCTGTAGTTGCAGATGAGTTTGGTTATCAATTAGAATTTATTAAGACTGATATAGAAGAAGATAAAAAAGAAATTGAGGAAGAAGATGATCCGAAGTTATTAGAAGAAAGACCACCAATTGTTACTGTTATGGGTCATGTTGATCATGGTAAGACTTCTCTCCTAGATTATATAAGAAACTCATCAGTTACTGAAGGTGAGTCAGGAGGTATCACACAGCATATTGGCGCTTATTCTGTTCTTGTTAATAATTCAAAAAAAATCACTTTTCTTGATACACCTGGTCATGAAGCATTTACTGCTATGAGGGCAAGAGGAGCTCAAATTACAGATATAGTTATCATTGTAATTGCAGCAGATGATAGTATAATGCCACAGACAAAAGAGGCAATCAGTCACGCTCAGGCGGGAGGTGTTCCCATAATTTTTGCAATTAATAAAATTGATAAAGAGGGTGCTAATCCAGATAAGGTTAAAGAATCTCTTGCATCAATGAATCTAGTGGTAGAGGATTGGGGAGGTAAGATTCAATCGCAAGATATTTCTGCCTTAAATGGAAAAGGTGTTGATTCTCTTCTTGAAAAAGTATTACTTGAAGCAGAAATAATGGATTTGAAAGCTAATCCAAATAAGAATTCTTCAGGTTCAGTGCTTGAGGCTTACCTTGATAAGGGTAGAGGTTATGTTTCTACTATGCTTGTACAAAATGGTTCACTTAATATCGGTGATTATGTACTAGCTGGGAAAACTAGTGGAAAAGTAAAAGCAATGTTTGATGAAGGAGGAAATACAATAAAGATTGCATCACCTTCAACCCCGGTATCTGTTCTTGGGCTGGATGGTGCTCCTCAAGCTGGTGATCCATTCAAGGTCCTTGAAGATGAAAAAGAAGCTAAGTTGATTGCCTCTAAAAGAACACAGTTGGTTAGAGAACAAAATGTTAGAACACAAAAACAATTAACTCTTGATGAGATTGGAAGAAGAATTGCAATGGGGGACTTTAAGGAACTTAATGTAATTATTAAAGGAGATGTAGATGGATCAGTAGAGGCCTTGACAGATTCATTTGAGAATCTATCAACTGAGGAAATTCAAGTTAATATAATATTTAAAGGTGTTGGAGCAATTACAGAATCTGATGTTTTGCTGGCTTCTGCATCTCAAGCTATTATTGTAGGGTTTAATGTGAAGCCTACGGATAGTGCTAGAAAGCTTTCAGAAAAAGAACAAATTGATATAAGATTCTATTCAATTATATATGATGCAATTAATGACCTTAAGGATGCAATGGAGGGTATGTTATCTCTTGAAATGAAAGAAGAAAGTACGGGTGAAGCTGAAGTAAGGGAAACTTTTAAAATTTCAAGAATTGGAACAATAGCTGGATGTATGGTAACTTCTGGTAAAATATTCCGAAACTCAAATGCTAGAGTTGTTAGGTCTGAGGAAATTATTTTTGAAGGAAAATTACTCTCATTAAAAAGATTTAAAGATGATGTTAAAGAAGTAGCTAAGGGGTATGACTGTGGTATTCAAATTAATGAATTTAATGATTTAGTTGAAGGGGACATTATCCAATGTTACCAGGAAGTTGCAGTTAAAAGAACATTATAAATCAGAAAGCTTTATTATAAAAGAGCTCGGATAAATCCTTCTTATTTCTTCTAATTTTTGAGATGCAACATTTATATCTTTATACTTACCAATCCTAACTTTATAATTAGGAGTTTCAAATATTAAATCAGATTTAATCTCTTGATAATTTTCTCTAAAATCTTCAAGAATAGAATCAGCTTCTAGAAGACCCCCATAATAGATTTGAATAGTATAAAAAGTAGACTCATAAACTCGTTTACTATATTCTTTTTTTAAATCATAAAATTTCTTAGTGAGAGTATCATTATATCTTATAGAATTTTCTTGACCATTAAGTGAACCACTATATAAGTAAACACTTGTAAATACTAATAAAAATCGAATTTTTAACATAAATATATTTCTCAAATTTAACAAAATGATTTAACTTGTTATTTAGAATGATTATAAATTAAATATAAATTAAATATTTGTTGATTTTAGAGTTTTTAAAATGACGTTTATGACTTAAATTTGTTGTCTTGAAAAAGTGTTTAAATCACTTTACTAAAATGAACAAAAACTTTATCGCCCCCCTACTAATGTTACACTTAAAAAGGATTCTTTTAGTAACACTGCTTTTCCCTTGTTTAGGGACTTCCCAAGAAGCAGATATACAAGCTGGAAAAGCTTTATTTAATACAAATTGTGCTGCTTGTCATCAGCTTAATAGAAAAGCAGTTGGTCCTGCTTTAAGAGGCGTTACTGAAAAGTACGACAAAGAATGGTTGTACAGCTGGATAAAAAATGGTACGCAGATGATTAAAGATGGTGACCCTCAGGCTGTTGCTATCTGGGAAGAATATAACCGAGCGGTTATGACAAATTATCCACAATTTTCTAATGAGCAGATTGATAATATTTTAGCATATACAAATTTCACTCCTCCTGCACCTGCGCCGGCTGTAGCTAATGCTCAAACTGTTAGTCAAGGCTCTGATATATCTGTAAATATAATATTAGCAGTTGCTATTGTCATCTTCACAATTTTGATCGTGATGTTATTCTTGGTGCAAAGTACATTAATTAAAATTGCGAATGCTAGCGGAGTTAAAATTGAGGTTGAACCAAAAAGAAAAATTAAACCACTCTGGAAGACTATTGTTGAAAATCAATTTATAATGTTCTTACTTGTGATTGGTTTTTTATTATCTAGTGCTTACTTTACATATGGTTATTTAATGCAAATTGGAATTGATCAGGGTTATGCCCCAATTCAACCAATTCATTATTCTCATAAAATTCATGCAGGAGCAAATCAAATTGAATGTAAGTATTGTCATTCTTCAGCAAGAGTTTCTAAACACTCTGGAATACCTTCACTAAATGTATGTATGAATTGTCACGAGTATATTGGTGAATACAATGGTGAAGAAGATCTTGAAAATGGATACACAAAAGACTTCTATACTAACGAAATTAAAAAGTTATATAGTGCTGTTGGATGGGATGAAGAAAATCAAGTTTACACAGGAAACACTCAGCCAGTAAAATGGATAAGAATTCACAATCTTCCGGATTTTGTTTACTTTAATCATGCTCAGCATGCTCAAGTTGCACAAATTGAATGTCAAACATGTCATGGACCTGTTGAGGAAATGGAAATAATGTATCAATACTCTCCTTTAACAATGGGTTGGTGTATTGATTGCCATAGAGAGAGCAATGTTGATAAGGATAATGAGTACTATCAAAAAGTTCACGAAGAATTATCAAAAAAATATGGAGTTGAGCAACTTACTGTTGCTCAACTTGGAGGTATTGAATGTGCTAAATGTCATTACTAGTTTAATATGGGAAAGAAGAACATTTATTGGAAGGGTTTTGAGGAGCTGAACAAGGGTAGCGAGATTGTTGAGAAACTAGAACAAAACGAATTTGCTGAAAAACTTCCTGTTGGTAAAGAAGATCAAAATGAAAATCCAAATAGAAGAGATTTCCTAAAATATGCAGGCTTTAGTACAGCTGCTGCAGCTATAGTTGGCTGTGAAGGACCCGTAATTAAGTCTGTTCCTTATGTTGTTCAGCCTGATCGAATTATTCCAGGTATGGCAAATTATTATGCTACAACCATTGCAGATGGATTTGACTTTAGTAGCGTATTAGTTAAGACAAGAGAAGGACGTCCAATCTTTATTAAAGGAAATAAAGATGCAAATTCGATGAATTGTACTAATGCTCGAATAAATGCATCTGTTCTTTCAATGTATGACATATACAGACTTCAAGGTCCAAAGGTGTCAGGTCAAAACATTAGTTGGAATGATTTTAATCTGTCTGTTAAGTCTGAACTTGAGAACCTTTCAGCTCAAAATAAAAAAGTAGTACTACTTACACAATCTTTTGCTAGTCCAACAACAGAAAAAATTATTACAGATTTCATAAACAAGTATCCTAACATTCAACACGTTGTGTATGATTCAGTATCTAATAGCTCTGCATTAGATGCATTTGAGAATTTTTATGGTAAAAGAGCATTAGCTGATTACGATTTTTCACTATCAGATACAATAATATCAATTGATGCTGATTTTATGTCTGACTGGCAAGGTGGGAATTATTCATCAGGTTGGTCAAAGAATCGTTTACCCAACAAAGAGAATGAATACTCTATGTCCTATCACCTTCAATTTGAATCAAATATGACTTTGACAGGTGCAAATGCCGATAATAGAGTAATGGCAAAACCTAGTGAGTTAAAATATGTTCTACAAAGTATTTATTTAGAGTTAACAAATCAGAAATACTCTGGTCCAGCTTTAGGCCCTTATCTTGACAGATATGTAAAGTTAGCTATTGACTCTATAAAACAATCTGGAAATAAGGCAGTTGTAATATCTGGACTTGATGATGTAGATTCTCAAGAGATTGTATTAATGATTAATGAATTTATCAAAAGTGACGCATTTGATATAACATCACCAAGATTAATTTATCAAGGAAGTAACTTAAATCTTCTAAACACGATTGATGAATTGAAATCAGGTAAAATAAGTGGAATTATTACAGCCGGTGTTAACCCAGGCTATACACTTCCAAACTCTGAAGAATTTTTAGAGCTTGTGAGCAAACTAGACTTTTCATTATGCTTTAGCATGAAAGAAGATGAGACTGCAAATAGCTGTAAATATGTAGCTGCTACTCCACATTATCTTGAATCATGGGGTGATTATGAATTTAAATCGGGTCATTACTATCTTAGTCAACCTACTATAAAACCACTCTTTGATACAAATCAGTTTCAAGATATAATACTAACTCTATCAGGGTCTAATAATAGTTTCTATGATGAAATTAAAACTAATTGGAGAACAAATATTTTAAAAGGTAAGACTTGGGGAAAATCTCTTCAAGACGGGTTTTATTATTCCTATGAAAATAATGCTCCCAGAAGAATCAAAACCTCTTTGAATCTAGATAATTTACCTATTCAGAGCAATGATGAATTAGAACTTGTGCTCTACACAAAGATAGGACTTGGAGATGGACAACAATCTTCAAATCCCTGGCTACAAGAGTTCCCAGACCCTGTAACGAGAGTAACATGGGATAATTATCTTACTGTGTCATATAAGGATGCTGAAAGACTTGGGCTAAAGAACTACAATGTATCAAATGGTGCATTAAATGGAAGTTATGTTAATGTTAGCAATGATAAGAATAGTATAAAAGTCCCTGTAATTATTCAGCCTGGTCAAACCCCAGGAACTGTTGGATTAGCTCTCGGTTATGGAAAAACTCAAGCAATGAGTGAAGAGATGAATGTTGGAGTTAATGCTTTTAAATTTTATGATGACTTTAAGAAGATTCACAAAGTAAATGTGACCAAAGTAAAGGGTGACCATGAGTTTGCATGTATCCAATTACATAACACAATGATGGGTCGAGATGAGATAATAAAAGAAACTATACTTGAAGAATTTATAGAAGAGGATAAATCGGTTTGGAATCCGACAGTTATGGTGTCAAAGAACCACATTGAGACTAAGGTTACGTCTAAAGAGGTAGATATATGGAGAGAATTTGATAGATCTACTGGTCATCATTTTAATCTGTCAATTGATTTAAATAAGTGTAATGGTTGTGGAGCTTGTGTAATTGCTTGTCATGCTGAGAATAATGTTCCTGTAGTAGGAAAAGAAGAGGTTAGAAAATCCAGAGATATGCACTGGATTAGAATTGATAGATACTATTCGTCTCAGGATACTATTAAAGGAGATGTTGAGGCTAAGGATTCTACTCGTGGTTTTTCTGAGTATAAGTCAACATCTGCTGAACTTGAAATAGCATCTGCTAACCCGCAGGTTGTTTTCCAGCCTGTTATGTGTATGCATTGTAATCATGCTCCTTGTGAAACAGTTTGTCCTGTTGCTGCAACATCTCATGGTAGACAGGGACAAAATCAAATGGCATATAATAGATGTGTTGGTACCAGGTATTGTGCTAATAATTGTCCTTACAAGGTTAGAAGATTTAATTGGTTTCAGTATTCACAAAATGATGAATTCGATTATAATATGAACAATGATCTTGGAAGAATGGCAATTAATCCTGATGTAAATGTAAGATCAAGAGGTGTGATGGAGAAATGTTCATTATGTATTCAAAAGACACAAAAGACTATTCTTGATGCCAAAAAAGAGGGTAGAAGAGTAAGAGATGGAGAATTCAAAACAGCATGCTCTGAATCATGTAGTGATAATGCTATTGTATTTGGGGATATCAATGATAAAGAAAGTGAAATCCTGGGTGTAAAGGATGGAGACAGAACCTACAGAGTTTTAGAAAGTATTGGCACTAAACCAAATGTTTTGTATCAGGTTAAGATTAGAAATAGTAAAAAAATATAGATATGTCATCGCATTACGAAGCTCCTATTAGAAAACCCCTTGTACTTGGTGATAAATCTTATGCAGATATTTCAAATGACATAGCTAGGCCTGTAGAAACTCCTCCAGATCGAGATTGGTGGATTGCTTTTTCAATCTCAATGGTTGTATTCTTATGGGGTCTAGGATGTATAGTATATACAATAGGAACGGGTATTGGAACCTGGGGTTTAAACAAAACTGTTGGTTGGGCTTGGGATATTACAAATTTTGTTTGGTGGGTAGGTATTGGACACGCCGGTACATTAATCTCTGCTGTATTACTTCTTTTTAGACAAAAATGGAGAATGGGAATTAATAGATCTGCAGAGGCAATGACAATATTCTCTGTAATTCAGGCAGGTTTATTTCCACTTATTCATATGGGAAGACCCTGGCTTGTTTACTGGTTCTTTCCCATTCCAAATCAATTTGGTTCTTTATGGGTTAATTTTAATTCTCCTCTATTGTGGGATGTATTTGCAATTTCAACTTATCTAACCGTATCTCTTGTATTCTGGTGGACAGGTTTACTTCCAGATTTTGCAATGATTAGGGATAGAGCTGTTAAACCTTTTAGAAAGAAAATGTATAGTTTACTTAGTTTTGGATGGTCAGGTAGAGCAAAAGATTGGCAAAGATTTGAAGAAGTTTCTCTAGTTCTAGCAGGTTTAGCAACTCCTCTTGTACTATCTGTTCACACTATAGTATCATTTGATTTTGCAACTTCTGTAATTCCAGGATGGCATACAACAATATTTCCACCTTACTTTGTTGCTGGTGCAATTTTTTCAGGATTTGCAATGGTTCAAACATTATTGATCATTATGAGAAAGGTGTCAAGGCTTGAAAGTTATATAACACTTCAGCACATAGAGATGATGAATATCGTTATAATGATTACAGGTTCAATTGTAGGTTGTGCATATATTACTGAGTTATTTATAGCATGGTATTCAGGAGTAGAGTATGAGCAATACGCATTTTTAAATAGAGCAACTGGACCATATTGGTGGGCATACTTTTTAATGATGTCTTGTAATGTTGTTTCACCTCAGGTGATGTGGATAAAAAAAATAAGAACAAATATCATTTGGTCGTTTATAATTTCAATTGTTGTTAATATTGGGATGTGGTTTGAAAGATTTGTAATAATTGTTACATCTCTACATAGAGACTATCTTCCATCTTCATGGACAATGTTTTCTCCTACTTTTGTTGATATAGGTATATTCATTGGGACAATTGGGTTCTTCTTCGTATTATTTTTATTATATGCTAGAAGTTTTCCTGTAGTAGCTCAAGCAGAGATCAAGACTATTCTAAAATCATCTGGTGAAACATATAAGAAAAATAGAGATAAGTAATGAGTGCTAAAAGACTACATGTAATGTTTGATGATGATGACATCCTATTAGATGCAGTAAAAGAGATTGTGAAAAATAAGATGTATATATATGAGGTGTATACCCCGTTCCCTGTCCATGGATTGGATAAAGCAATGAAACTTAAACCAACAAATATCTCTATAGCAACATTCATTTATGGATGTATTGGATTCACTGTTGCCGTTTTAATGATGTATTATATAATGATTTTAGATTGGCCTCAGGATATAGGTGGTAAACCGAGCTTTACATTAATTGAAAACATACCTTCTTTTGTGCCAATAATTTTTGAGATGACAGTTTTTTTTGCTGCACATTTAATGGTAATTACTTTTTACATGAGAAGTAAGTTATGGCCATTTAAAGAACCAGAAAATCCAGATCCATCAACAACTGACGATAAGTTTTTAATAGACATGGAATCTGGATCAAATTTATCAAAGACAAAGACCATGCTAAAAAAAATGGGGGCAATATCAATAAAAGAAGTAAAAGAAGAAAGTGAGAAATAGTCTATTCATAATATTATATGTATGCTTAATGCTTACCTCATGTTTTGATCCGTCAAAACCTAACTTCCAGTATTTCCCAGATATGTATGAATCTCTGGCTTATGAGACCTATGCTGAATCTGATGGATTTTCCAATGGAATAGAAGCACAAATACCAGTTGAAGGAACAATTCCTAGGGGGTGGGATCCCTATGATTACCCTGATTCAAATGAAGGATATGAAATGGCTAAGGCTAATCTTCTATCACCAATTGAAATAAGTGATTATAATGTAAGTGAGGGTAAAGAATTATATGAAATATATTGTTCAGTATGTCATGGAGATAAAGGAGATGGTATGGGAATTTTAGCACAAAGAGAAAAATTTCTTGGTATACCAGCATATATAGATCGAGAAATTACACCAGGGAGCATTTATCATGTTTTGATGTATGGAATAAATGCTATGGGTTCTCATTCTGGACAAGTTAATGAAGAGGAAAGATGGCAAATTGCTCAGTACGTGATGAAATTAAGAGAAGAATCAAAAAAATAATAAATGACAGATTATAAGTTTTCAAAACAAATCAAAAGACTCTCAATAATTTTAATGATTATTGGAGCTATTGGTATTGCATTTGGATTATATTCTGCACCTTCTAATGTAGAAGAAGCTAAAGAGATTGTTGCTAAAATGAGTCATGATGGTTATGCAGAAGATCATAGTGATGATCATGGAGGTGGTTATGGCGAGGATAGCTATGTAGCTTCTGGTCATGAGTATGATCATGATAAGCATGTCTTTCACCAATTACAAAACAAGCCATGGGCAGCAATTTATGTGCCAGCTTTATTCTTTATGATGATCTCATTAGGTGTCCTTGCATTTTATGCAATTCAAAGAGCTTCTCAAGCAGGTTGGTCAATAGTATTATATAGATTAATGGAAGGAGTAACAGGATATCTTCTGCCTGGTTCAATATTCGTAATAATCATACTTGTATTTTCTGCATTAAAGTTCAATCATCTTTTTATTTGGATGGATCCTGAGGTGGTTGCAGATGATGAAATAATTAGAAATAAAGTTGGATATCTTAATATACCCTTCTTTTTTATAAGGGCAATAATATATATATCAGGGTGGGTCCTGTATAGAAATATTTCTCGAAAATTATCTCTAGAGCAGGATACCAATAATAATATAAGCATTCACAAAAAACTATTTAAGTTTTCTGCTGGCTTTTTGGTTTTCTTTTTAGTCTCAGAGTCTATGATGTCATGGGATTGGATAATGTCAATAGATCCTCACTGGTTTAGTACTCTATTTGGGTGGTATGTTTTTGCAGGTATGTTTGTATCAGGTATTACAACTTTAGCTATAATTACAATTTATCTTAAATCTCAAAATTATTTAGGTTTTGTAAATGATAGTCACATTCATGACTTGGCTAAGTTCATGTTTGGTGTAAGTGTTTTCTGGGCTTATTTATGGTTTTCTCAGTTTATGCTTATTTGGTATTCAAATATACCAGAGGAAGTAACTTATTTCATTACTAGAATTGAAGACTATAACTTTTTATTTTTTGGCATGGTAGTATTAAATCTTATATTCCCATTAATTGTTCTTATGAATAGTGATTTTAAGAAGACTAACTTTATTGTAATTTTGACAGGAATTGTGATTATAATTGGTCATTACCTTGATGTATACAATATGATAATGCCATCTGCTGTAGGAGATATGTGGTCCTTTGGACCTGCTGAGATTGGAGGATTTTTATTCTTTTTAGGGATATTTATCTATGTTGTATTTAAGGAAATTTCAAAAGCACCAATTCTTGCTAAAGGAGATCCATTCTTAGAGGAAAGTAAAACGTTTCAATATTATAATTTAGATTAAAATGACATTATTACTTGTTTTAACATCATTAATTTTAATTTCAATTGCAGTATGGCAATTAACTAAAATTCTTGAACTTTCTAAGCCAGCTGATTATAAAAATGATGAGATAGCAACTGATAAAGACAATGACATTCAAGGAAAGCTAATGTTTCTTTTCTTGATTTTTATTTATGCTTTAACAATATTTTCTTTTTTTCAATATGGTGATGTTATTCTTCCAGAGTCTGCCTCTGTACATGGAGAAAATTATGATAGCCTTCTTTGGTTTTCTTTTGCAGTGATATTTTTTGTTCAAACCGTAACTCAAGCTCTGCTTCATTATTTTGCATTTAAATATAGGGGTAACAAAAAAAGAAAGGCATTATTTTTTGCTGATAGTAACTTTTTGGAAGGTGTTTGGACCATAATACCAACAATTTCACTAGCAGGACTAATTCTTTACGGACTGTTTACTTGGGTCGATATTATGACTATTGAAGAGAATGATGAAGCTCTTGTTGTTGAATTATATGCTCAACAATTTAACTGGAAAGCTAGATATGCTGGAGAGGACGGTGTTCTGGGTGATGCAAATGTAAGGTTCCTTCAAGATTTTGATGGAAAGAATTTAGTTGGTATTGATCCAACAGATAGAAATGGTGACGATGATATTGTTGTACAAGAATTACATTTACCAGTCAATCGTGAAGTTGTATTTAGAATTAGATCACAAGATGTTCTCCATTCTGCATTTATGCCTCACTTTAGAGCGCAAATGAATGCAGTACCTGGAATGATTAATCAGTTTGCCTTTATTCCAGATGTTACAACTCAGGAAATTAGATTAAGACCTGAAATTGTGGAGAAGGTTAGAAAAATCAACAAAATTAGATTTGATAAAAGTGAAGAACTTGTAGCCGAGGGTGAATTTCCTCTTGACCCATATGAATTTGATTTTTTACTTTTATGTAATAAAATTTGTGGAGCTTCTCATTACAATATGCAGATGAAAATAATTGTAGAGACAGAAGAAGAATTTAATAAGTGGATTGACAATCAATTAACGTTTAAGGAGTTTGTTCAATAAATTAAAACCTGAGTATGACACAAAAACAAAATAGAAGAGCGAAAATAGTTGGAACGGATATCGAACTAGATATATCTGAAAAAAAAGATGTTGTAATAGAATCTCATGATGACGACCACGGTCATGATCATCACCATAAAGAAACTTTTATAACAAAGTATATCTTCAGTATAGATCATAAAATGATTTCTAAACAATACCTAATAACTGGATTAATTATGGGTATTGTAGGGATTGCAATGTCTCTATTATTCAGACTCCAGTTAGCTTGGCCAGAAGAATCTTTTGGTGTTTTTGATGTTCTATTAGGAAAATGGGCTACAGATGGAGTTATGGATCCTAATGTTTATTTAGCACTAGTTACAATACATGGAACAATTATGGTTTTCTTTGTTCTTACTGCTGGATTAAGTGGAACTTTTAGTAATCTATTGATACCATTGCAAATTGGTGCTAGAGATATGGCTTCAGGTTTTCTTAATATGATTTCCTATTGGCTATTCTTTATTTCATCTGCATTAATGATTGCCTCTTTATTTGTTGAAGCTGGACCTGCAGCAGCAGGTTGGACAATTTATCCTCCCTTAAGTGCTCTTCCTCAGGCTCAACCCGGTTCTGCAGCTGGAATGACTTTATGGTTAGTTTCTATGGCATTCTTTATAGCATCGTCTCTTTTAGCAGCTCTAAACTATATAGTTACAGTTCTTAATTTAAGAACAGAGGGTATGACAATGACCAGACTTCCATTAACAGTTTGGGCTTTTTTGGTTACTGCAATAATTGGTGTTGTATCATTTCCAGTTTTATTATCAGCAGCACTTCTCTTAATAATGGATAGAAGCTTTGGTACATCCTTCTTCCTTTCAGATATTTTTATTCAGGGTGAAGTCTTGCATTATCAAGGTGGGTCACCAGTCCTTTTTGAGCATTTATTTTGGTTTTTAGGACACCCTGAAGTTTATATTGTCCTTTTGCCTGCATTAGGAATTGCATCTGAAGTTATAGCAACAAATGCTCGTAAACCTATATTTGGATATAGAGCAATGGTTGGGTCAATTCTTGCTATTGCGTTTCTATCTACTATTGTATGGGGTCACCATATGTTTGTAACAGGAATGAATCCTTTCTTAGGGTCAGTATTTACATTTACAACATTATTAATTGCAATTCCATCTGCTGTCAAGGCATTCAATTATATAACTACAATTTGGAAAGGTAACATTCAGTTTAATCCTGGAATGCTATTTGCAATCGGACTAGTTTCAACATTTATTACTGGAGGACTTACGGGGATAATCTTAGGTGATAGTGCATTAGATATTAACTTACATGACACCTATTTTGTTGTTGCCCACTTTCATTTAGTAATGGGTATTTCTGCACTATATGGACTGTTTGCTGGAGTATATCACTGGTATCCAAGAATGTTTGGAAGAATGATGAATAAGAACTTAGGTTATATTCACTTCTGGATTACTGCTATAAGTGCATATGGTGTATTCTTCCCAATGCATTTTATTGGAATGGCAGGTCTACCTAGAAGGTATTATACAAACACTAACTTTCCCTATTTTGATGATGTTGCTAATATAAATGTTGTGATTACTTTATTTGCCCTTTTAGCAGGTGCTGCACAAATAATTTTCCTATACAACTTTATTAGCAGTATGTTTTATGGTAAAAAAGCTGAAAAAAATCCTTGGAAGTCAAATACACTTGAATGGACTGCTCCAATTAAACATATGCATGGAAACTGGCCTGGAAAAATTCCACATGTTTTCAGATGGCCATATGATTACTCAAAGCCAGGTTCTAAAGAAGATTTCGTTCCTCAAAATATACCTATGAAAAAAGGAGAGATAGAACTTCAACATTAGCAGGTAATTTATCCAAAATTTCTCAATTAATGTATATTTGAATAATGGACATTAATCAAGAAAAAGATAATGAATTTGACAAAGCGTTAAGACCACTTCGTTTTAATGATTTTATTGGTCAAGAATCCATAATTAGCAATCTTAAAATCTTTGTAGAGGCATCTAATCAAAGAGATGACGCTCTAGATCACACATTATTTCATGGCCCACCAGGACTTGGAAAGACTACATTGGCTCACATTTTAGCTAATGAATTAAATGTAGGATTAAAAGTAACTTCTGGTCCTGTAATAGATAAGCCCGGGGATCTTGCAGGATTATTAACAAACTTAGAAGAGCGAGATATACTTTTTATAGATGAAATTCATAGATTAAGTCCAGTAATTGAGGAATACCTCTACTCTGCTATGGAAGACTATAAAATTGATATTATGATTGAGTCTGGTCCAAACGCAAGAACAGTACAATTAAACTTAAATCCATTTACATTAGTTGGTGCTACAACTAGATCAGGATTTCTAACAAACCCTATGAGAGAAAGATTTGCAATATCCAATAGACTTGAACATTATGATGATGATTTACTTTCTAAAATTGTTGAAAGGAGCTCAGATATTTTAAAATTGAAAATTGATAAAAAATCATGTTATGAAATAGCCAGAAGAAGTAGGGGAACACCAAGAATCTCAAATTCATTATTAAGAAGAGTAAGAGACTTTGCCCAAATCAAAAGTGATGGTAAAATTGATTTAGAAATTACAAAGTTTGCACTAAGTTCACTTAACGTTGATAAAAATGGTTTGGATGAAATGGATAATAAAATTCTTGAGACAATAGTTGATAAATATAACGGCGGACCTGTTGGTATATCTACTATAGCAACCTCCTTATCTGAAAATACTGAAACAATTGAGGAAGTCTATGAACCATTTCTTATTCAACAAGGTTTTATAATTAGAACACCTAGGGGTAGACAGGTTACAGAAAAAGGATATATTCATCTAGGAAGAAATAAAAACAATCAGAATAATTTATTTAATTAATAATATATATTTGACTGTATATATTCATATTTATGGCAAAGAGTAAGGAAAGAAGAGAGTCATTAGTATATCATGCTAAGCCAAAACCTGGTAAGATTGAGGTTATACCAACAAAAAAATATAACTCTCAAAGAGATTTAGCAATCGCATATTCTCCCGGTGTTGCTATACCTTGTCAAGAGATCGAGAAGGATCCATCTAATGTTTATAAGTATACAAATAAATCAAATCTAGTTGCAGTTATCTCTAACGGAACTGCTGTTTTGGGTCTAGGAGATATTGGTCCAGATGCATCAAAACCGGTAATGGAAGGTAAAGCCCTTTTATTTAAAATTTTTGCAGATATAGATGTTTTTGACATTGAAATAAATGAAAAAGATCCAGATAAATTTGTTGACGTAGTAAAATCGATATCAACAACTTTTGGGGGTATAAATCTAGAGGATATAAAAGCACCAGAAGCATTTAAAATTGAAAAGGACTTAATAGAACAGCTAGATATTCCTGTAATGCATGATGATCAACACGGTACTGCTATAATTTCTGCAGCCGCTCTTCTGAATGCCTTAGAGATTGTAGATAAAAAAATTGAAGATGTGAAAATAGTTGTCTCGGGTGCTGGAGCTGCAGCTATTGCTTGTACAAACTTATATATTTCTTTTGGTGCAAAAAAGCAAAATATTGTAATGACAGACAGTAAGGGTGTAATAAATAAAAACAGAGATAATTTAACAGACGAAAAAAAATACTTTGCTACTGATAGAAAGATTAGTTCTTTAGAAGAGGCAATGGTAGATTCAGATGTTTTTATTGGATTGTCAATGGCTAATATTGTTTCGGAGGAAATGCTTAGTTCTATGTCAAAAAACCCTATTGTTTTTGCAATGGCCAATCCAGATCCTGAAATAAACTATGATAAAGCAATGTCTGTAAGAGATGATATAATATTTGCTACAGGAAGATCTGACCTACCAAATCAAGTTAATAACGTACTAGGGTTTCCTTTTATTTTTAGAGGAGCACTTGATGTAAGAGCAACTAAGATTAACGAAGAAATGAAGAAAGCTGCTGTTATTGCTTTAGCTGAACTAGCAAAAAAGCCTGTTCCTGAACAGGTAAACATTGCATATGATGAAACAAAATTAATTTTTGGAAAAGATTATATAATTCCAAAACCTTTTGACCCTAGATTAATATCGGAGATTCCCCCTGCAGTTGCTAGAGCAGCAATCAAATCCGGTGTTGCACAAGAACCCATTACTGACTGGGATAAATACACTCAAATTTTAGAGGAAAGATTAGGCAGTAATCAGAAACTAATTAGAATCATTCATAGAAGAGCAAGGAAGGCAAAAAATAAGAAACTAGTATTTACAGAGGCTGATCATCTTGATGTTTTAAAAGCTGCACAAATTTGTTTTGAAGAGGGTCTTGCTAAGCCTATTTTACTAGGTGGTAAAAAAATTATTGAAGAATTAATGGAATCAATAGAATTTAATGAGGAAATAGAAATTATAGATCCAAAAGATAAAGTTAATAAAGAAAGGATAGATAAATACTCTCAGATTCTTTTCAAAAAATTAAAGAGAAAAGGTAAAACACTTGATGATGTAAAAAGACTTTTGAGAGATAGAGATTATTTTGGCTCAATGATGGTAGAAAATGGAGATGCTGATTGTATGCTTTCAGGCTATTCTAAAAGCTACCCATCTGTATTTGTCCCTTTGATAAGATCAATTGGAAAAGCTAAGCATGTTGAAAAAGTAGCTGCAACAAACTTGATGATCACAAAAAAAGGTCCTTTATTTTGCTCAGACACATCATTAAATATTGATCCTACGGACAAAGAAATTGCAAGGATAACAGTCGATACGGCAAGGGTTGTAAAAAATCTTGGAATTGAGCCAGTAATAGCTATTCTATCATACTCAAACTTTGGTTCTTCAGATTTTGATGATGCTAAAAAAGTCTCCAAGGCTGTTGAAATTTTACATAAAAATCATCCTGACTTAATTGTAGATGGTCCTATACAATCAGATTTTGCTTTGAACAGAGAAATGTTAAAAAACAGATTCCCTTTTTCAATTTTAAATGGAAGAAAGGTCAATACTTTAATATTTCCAAACCTTGATGCCGCAAATATAACATATAAGATTATTAAAGAATTAGATAATGCAGTTTCTGTTGGGCCAATTTTAATTGGCCTTAATAAGCCTATACATATTCTACAATTAGGTGCTTCAGTAGATGAAATTGTAAATATGTCAGCAATTTCTGTAATAGATGCTAACCAAAGAAAAATAAAGAAAAAATGATAACCTATATTAAGGGAAGATTAATAGAGAAAACACCAACTAAAATAGTTGTTGAATCTAATGGAATAGGTTATGAGATTAATATTTCTTTAAACACTTATGAAAATATTCCTGATGAGGAGAATATTAGAATATTTACTTATCTGCAGAGGAAGGAAGACTCTGATATTTTATTTGGATTTAGTTCGCAAAGTGAGAGATCTATATTCCAGCAGCTAATTTCAGTTTCAGGAATCGGACCAAGCACAGCTAGGACCATTTTATCATCAATATCTCCTGCAGAGATTCAAGATGCAGTCTGGTCTGAAGATGTAGATAGGATAAAATCTATCAAAGGTATAGGTCTCAAGACAGCACAAAGATTGATAATAGAATTGAAAGATAAAGTAGATTTATTTGATAAAAAAGATTTAGATTTATCTGGTGAAAATGTTGACATTAAAAAGGAAGCTTTACTTGCTTTATCAGTCCTTGGTTTTAGTAAATCCAAAGCAGAAAATATTGTAAGTAAAGTATATTTCGAAAATAAAGATATTGAGTTACAAGAATTAATAAAAAAATCATTAAATAAGTTATAATCA
The DNA here is from genome assembly GCA_965655775.1 of Candidatus Marisimplicoccus sp. GTDB lineage: Bacteria > Bacteroidota > Bacteroidia > Flavobacteriales > Flavobacteriaceae > Marisimplicoccus. The sequence goes on along the minus strand of CBFHHV010000006.1, from coordinate 35,347 downwards.
TGAATATACCAGAAGAATTAAAATATACTGAAGAACATGAGTGGGTTAGAATTGAAGATAATATTGCTATTGTTGGTATTACTGACTTTGCTCAAGGTGAACTAGGTGATATAGTCTATTTAGAGATAGATACGTTAGATAGTCAAATTGATTCTAACGAAGTGTTTGGAACTGTTGAGGCTGTTAAAACAGTTTCGGATCTATTCATGCCAATTGCTGGGAAAGTTATTGAAGTAAATGCTAGTCTAGAAGATAAACCAGAACTTGTAAATGAAGATCCATATGGCGAGGGTTGGATTATTAAAATTGATATATCAGAGCAATCACAAATTGATAGTCTTCTTAATCCTAGTGATTATAAAAATCTTATCGATAGTTAAAAAAATATAAAGAATTTGCTAACTGTATGAAATAATTATAATTTTTTATAGATTAGCATATTAAATATTGATTCATGCAACCAAAAAAAAATCCAAAAGCTGATTTAAATAAAAATAGAAACCTCTATTTTGTTATAGGTTTAACGTTTGTAACGTTTATAACCTGGCAAGCAATAGAATCAAAAACTTATGAAAAAACCTTTGACTATGAGGCACTAAATGTTGAGGATGATGATGATGAAGATATTCCAATCACAGAGCAGATTAAAACACCTCCTCCACCTCCACCTCCACCCCCAGCTCCTGAAGTAATTGAGGTTGTTGAAGATGAAGAAGAAGTTGAAGAGACTGTAATAGAGTCAACCGAAACAGATCAAGAAATGATAATTGAAGAAATTGAAGTAGAAGAAGAATTTGAAGACATAGATGTTCCTTTTGCCGTTATTGAAGATGTTCCTGTTTTTCCTGGTTGTGAATCAGTTGCTAAATCTCAAAGAAGAGCTTGTTTTCAAGAGCAAATGAATAAGCATATTAGAAAAAACTTTAGATATCCAGATATTGCACAAGAAATGGGTATACAGGGTAGAGTTTATGTTAACTTTATTATTGCCAAAGACGGTTCAATTACTAATATTAGGATGAGAGGTCCTGATAAAAACCTTGAAAATGAAGCAGCTAGAATTATTGGAAGACTTCCAAAAATGACACCTGGAAAACAAAGAGGTAGAGCTGTAAGAGTTCCATTTAGCATACCAATTACTTTCAGACTTCAATAAGGATATTACCAACATAAATAATTAATGTCTGAAACTTTAAATATAAAGCATAAGTCTTTATTTAATGAAATTCTTATTCTGATAAAATACAGGCTATCCCTCAGTGTCGTTATATCTTCTGTTGCATCATATCTACTTGCTTTTGAAATATTTTCTCCCTCTACTTTTATTTTATTAATTATTGGTGGGTTTCTGGTAGTTGGATCATCAAATGGATTCAATCAAATTATTGAAAGAGAAAGGGACTCTAGTATGTCACGTACCCTAAATAGACCTTTACCTTCAGGTAATATGAGTATATATCAGGCAATTATAATTTGTTCGATTTTAGGACTTGTTGGACTATCTATGCTCTATGCTATAAACCTTAGAACAGCTTTTTTTGGATTTGTGTCAATGATTATTTATTTGGCAGTTTATACTCCATTAAAACCAATAACCCCTTTATCTGTTTTTTTTGGAGCTATACCAGGAGCTATACCTTTTATGTTGGGTTGGGTAGCTGTTACAAATAAATTTTCAATAGAAACTGGAATATTATTTATGATTCAGTTTTTTTGGCAATTCCCACATTTTTGGGCAATTGGATGGATTTCACACGATGATTATAAAAAAGCTGGATTCAAAATGCTTCCAACAGGTAAACGTGATAACGCAACAGCATTCCAAATTGTCTTTTATACTATTTGGATGATCTTGGTATCAACTCTACCATACTTTAGTTTTACAGGGACATTCTCCATAGGTGTGACCTCACTTATATTAATTTTAGTGGCAGGAATCTTTATGTTAATTCAAGCTTTAAGATTAATGAAGTATAAGGATAATCAAAATGCTATAAGACTAATGTATACTAGTATTTTTTATTTAACCTTTATTCAAATTATATTTGTTCTGGATAAATTATTAACATAATGACTACAGTAAATCCAATGGAAGTTAAAATATCTAAAGCAAAAAAAATGATGCTTTGGTTTGGTATGATCAGCATAACTATGACATTTGCTGGTTTAACAAGTGCCTTTATTGTCAGTAGTTCAAGGCCTGATTGGCTGGATTCATTTGTGCTTCCTAATTGGTTTACAATGAGTACGGTTTCAATAGTTCTTAGTAGTTTATTTTTTCAGCTTGCAAAGTTTAGACTAGATAAATATATCAGGGTCTCTCTTCCAGAAAATATAAATATTTACATCGAAAGAAATAATGTTAATTCATTATTGGTTCTAACTATTCTAACTGCAGTCATATTCGTTGTTTCTCAATTCCTTGGTTTTAACGAAATTATATCTCAGGGATATTATTTTACGGGTCCAGAAAGTTCAGTAACAACATCTTATGTATATATTTTAGTGTTTCTTCATCTTGCACATTTATTTGCAGGAATGATTGTCTTGACTGTTGTAATAACTAAGTTTAACAAACAGAAATATGAAAAAAATAAGCTTGGTTTTGAACTAGCATTAATATTCTGGCATTTTCTTGGTGCCTTATGGATATATTTATTCTTTTTTATTAAATACTTCAGTTAAAAATTAATAAATTTGTTGTCAAAATTGCCCTAGATGCAAGCATCTACATTAACAAAAACAAAACAAGAAACTTGGGGAGGAGGAGGAGTTAAACCCTTGGACGCAGCCTACGGAAAACTCATGATGTGGTTTTTCATTGTCTCCGATGCCCTTACATTTTCAGGATTCTTAGTTGCCTATGGATTTTCAAGATTTAAAAACATAGACTCCTGGCCTATAGCTGATGAGGTTTTTCATCATTTCCCATTTCTACATGGAGTAAACGCTCCAATGTACTATGTGGCTTTGATGACTTTTATTCTAATTTTCTCATCAGTAACTATGGTTTTAGCTGTTGATGCAGGTCATAATAATGATAAAAACAGAGTTGCTTTCTACATGTTACTAACTATAATTGGAGGTGCAGTTTTTGTTGGTTCACAAGCATGGGAGTGGAAAAACTTTATTAAAGGTGAATATGGAGCAGTTGAAATACAGAATGGAGAAATACTCCAGTTCTATGATATTAAAAAAGATAAAAGAATTCCAATTGATGAATTTGCTGTTCTTCAAACTCAAGAAAGAATTACTCATGATGACAACGTTGGTATTTGGTATCAAAGTGAAGCTAAGCTTCCTCAAATTACTTTGTCTGAGGTCATGGAAGGTTTTAATACTAATTCTTCAATCACAGTTAGAGTTGAACAGTTAGATAATAAAGGTCATAAAATAATTCTGTCAAGAGAAGATGCTGAAGATAAGCTCTCTTCAGCAACAAGAGTTGTTAAAGGTGCTAACTTAATTAGAAATGAATATGGGAATCCACTTTTTGCTGATTTCTTCTTCTTCATAACTGGTTTTCATGGATTTCACGTTTTTTCAGGAGTTGTAATAAATATTATAATATTTATAAATGTCCTTTTGGGAACTTACGAAAGACGAGGGCACTATGACATGGTTGAAAAAGTAGGACTATATTGGCACTTTGTTGATTTAGTTTGGGTATTTGTATTCACATTCTTTTATTTAGTATAAACATGGCAAAGCACGAACACAAATTAGAAATTTTTAGAGGCTATTTAAAGTTTAAATCCAATGTTCAAAAAATTTGGGGCGTTTTAATTTTTCTTTCAATTGTAACTGCAATTGAAGTTGCCCTTGGTATCTTAAAACCACCAATTTTAATGAATTACTTTCTTGGTCTTAAAATGATTAATTGGATATTCATTATACTGACAATAGTAAAGGCTTACTATATTACATGGGATTTTATGCATGTTAGAGATGAAAAGCCATTCTTAAAGAATACGATCATTCTACCTTTGCTTATTTTAATTCCTTTTCTATTATTTATTTTACTATGGGAAGGTTCCTACATCTTTGATGTAATGCTAGATGGTTTAAAAGAATGGGATTTTGATATTTATTAATGACTAAGAATCTCAAAAAGTATTTAATACTTGGCTTTCTCTTTTTTTTCCCAATCTTCGTATATGTTTTTTTATCCACTGGGATAAATAATTTTGCCAAGCTACCAGTTCTTACACTAACGGTAATGGATATAAAAAATATTGAAGGAAATACTGCTAACGTTTCTTTTAAAAATAAAATTTCTATTGTGGCTTTTTGGGGAGGAGATGTCAATAGCAAAAAGTCTGAAGCTCTCAATTTAAATCAAAAAATATATAAAAGATTTAACGAGTTTCAAGATTTTCAATTTGTTTTACTCCATAATAAAAACGATAATCAAGCAATTGAGGATTTAAAAAGTGAATTGGTCAGTGGGGTAGGAACTGACTTAAAAAATTGGAATTTTATTCCAACAACACAATCAAATATCAAAATGATTTTTGAAAGTTTCAAAACTAATATTGAATTGGACCAAAGTTTTAGTACCCCATATGTTTTTATAGTTGATAGAGATTTGAACTTAAGAGGAAGAGATGATGATGAAGATATTGGAGTGTTATACGGCTTTGACTCTCAATCAGTCGCAGAGATTAATAATAAAATGGTTGATGATGTAAAGATTATTCTTGCAGAGTATAGATTAGCATTGAAAAAAAATGATTCTTTATTCTATGAATAATATAAAATATATTGGATTAATAATAGTTATAGTTCTTTTTGGGATTTTTTCAATTCCTAAAATATATGAAAGAGTTTTAAACTCAGACATTAAAGACTCAAATAGACTTAATAATAATGAGAGATTGTCTTATATGACAATATCCGATGCAAAAAGAAAAGCACCAGACTTTATATTAACCAATCAGGACTCTATTTTAATATCCAACGAAGATTTAAATGATAAAGTATACGTCTTGGAATTTTTCTTTACAAGATGTCCTGACATCTGTATTGAAATGAACAGTAATATGAAGTTGTTAGATGAAAAATTTGGTGATTCAGATGAGTTTGGAATTGTGTCAATAACTATTGATCCCGATAATGACAATCCATCAACTTTAAAAGAATACTCTGAGGCACTCGATGTTAAGTCTCAAAACTGGCATTTTTTAACAGGAGAAAAAGATTACATATATGATCTTGCTAATAATGGATTTAATATTTATGCAAATCAAAATGCAAATTTTGCTGGAGGTTTTGAGCATCAGGGTTATTTTGCACTTGTTGATAAAGATGGGTATATTCGATCTAGAAAAGACAACTTTGGCAACCCAATTATGTACTATTTAGGTATTAGTGATATTAACGCAAACCTTCAGGGAATAGACATGTTAAGCTATGATATAAAAAAATTAATCAATGAGAAAAATTGAAGAATCAAGTCAGGGATTAAAATATAAAACACTAATAATTATTGTCTCAATAGTTATTCCAGTTGTTGTTTTGATTTTATTTAACATAAGAATAACATCTCTCCCACCACTTACATTTTTACCACCAATTTATGCAGCAATTAATGGAATTACAGCTATACTTTTAATAGCTGCTTTATATAGCATAAAAAATAAAAAAATTAAACAGCATGAGCTATTAATGAAGACTTCAATCTTACTTTCTTTAGTCTTTCTTGTCATGTACATACTTTACCATATGACTACTGATCCAACTCCTTATGGAGGTCAGGGTATAATAAGAAATGTATATTTCTTTATTTTAATTTCACACATTGCACTTTCTGTTTTTATTGTACCAATGGTTTTGATTACCTATGTTAGAGCTATATCTAAAATGTTTGATAAGCATAAAAAAATTGCAAGAATTACATTCCCAATATGGCTTTACATAGCTGTTACTGGTGTAATAGTTTATCTAATGATCTCACCTTATTATGCTTATTGATGAAAAAGTTTTTCCTTGTACTTATAGTTTTAATTCTATCTACCTCCGATACGTATTCTCAGTGTTCGATGCTTAGTGCTATTATGGAAAGTGACCAAGAATACGAAGCTGCTAAGGGTCTTAATAGAGGTATAGTTTATTTGATGTCTATACCATATATATTAGTTGGGCTAATAATTTGGAAAATTTATAGAACCAATAAGTCATCTACATAATTTTTTAAAAATAATTTGTGTAACCTTTGCTTCTCATTAAAAAAAATGATAAGTTTGCGTTACATTAATTTAAAATAAATAAATATGGAGCATTTTATAGGAGGATTAGGAATACTTATTCCAATTATAGCAGTATCCCTTCCTGCAATTATTATCTGGATTGTATTTGTATATAAGTCAAAAAATAAGAAAAAGAAATATGATACTATTATTGAAGTATCAAAGAATATTAGTGATCCTGAAGAAGTTAGAGATCTTATTGAGAGTCTACAGGATAAAAAAAAATCACCTATTGATTTGAGAAGAAGTGGGGTTATAACCATTTTCATTGTACTTGGTTTATTTATGCTTGGCTGGATAGCGATGGGTGAAATTTTAGAAGGCGTAGGAGCATTAGTTGCTTTAATTGGAATAGGCCAGATGGTTGCAGGATATATTTATCCAAATCAATCGGAAGAAATTAATAAAGCTGTTGAAAATTTTGAGAAAAAATAAATTTAATTGTTCTTTAAAAAAACAGATAATAGCACAATCAATTTTATGGGCTATAGCAATGTTATCTGTTGCAATATTTGATAATAAGGAATTTGTTGTCTTGATCCTAATACTTCTATCCTATATGTCATTATATATCTTTCGAAATCATCATACAGGTAAAGAACTTACTGATGCAGTTGAAGAATATGAAAAAAAATAATTTTGGGAAAAGATCACAAAAAGCTTTTTAACAATCTTCAACAATTAAGAAGAGCAGCAGGGCTTACTCAACAAGAGTTATCTGTTAATGCTGAGGTTTCAAGAAAGAGTATAAACGCAATTGAAAATGGAATCTATGTTCCATCTACTGTGCTAGCATTAAAGATTGCCAAAACTTTAAAGTGTAAAGTTGAAGATTTATTTGAATTACCAGATTAATCCCTTGATATGAAGCTTAAAATACTTAATATAATATTACTACTGGTATTAACCTTCCAGGTTTGTTTATCTCAGGGAGGAAATCAAGAATTACCTGAAAAGTATTATCTAACAGAACTTAGAGGGAACATTTCTTTAGACATGGAAATAACTGATTTAAACAGCAATAAGGGAATGATTAATGTCTTGATTTCAGATGAAAATAAAAATGAAATAGCTTCAGCAACTTTTATTAAAGTTAAGGGTCTAAGAGCTGAAGTCTCTTTTGATTCAATTTATCCAGGTAGATATGCTATTCAATTCTATCATGATGAAAATCAAAATGGAAAACTTGATTTAAATCTTATCGGGATTCCTAAAGAAAGTTATGGAAGTTCAAATGATGTAAAACCAGTATTAGGTCCACCAAAGTTTGAGAAAATGCTATTCAATTTAACTGAGAATAAAAAGGTAATAATGGTCCCAGTTAATTAGAAAGTTTTAATGTTAGTGTAACACATATTATCATAAGAAAAACTAATTTTGCATTAATATGATTAAAATTGATAAACTACATAAGTCCTATGAAATGGGATCATCTTCTCTTCATGTATTAAAAGGGATTGATTTCAACGTAGAAGCTGGAGAACTGGTAGCAATAATGGGATCTTCTGGATCAGGTAAATCAACTCTTTTGAACATCCTTGGTATGCTAGACAATGCAGATGATGGAACATATGACTTAGATGAAATGAGAATTGAAAATCTAGATGAAAAAACTGCAGCAGAATACAGAAACAAATTTTTAGGCTTTATATTTCAATCTTTTAATTTGATCAATTATAAAAGCGCACTTGAAAATGTTGCATTACCACTTTATTATCAGGGTTTAAAAAGAAAAGAAAGACAAAAAATAGCACTAAACTATCTAGATAAAGTTGGTCTTAAAAACTGGTCTACCCATCTTCCCAGTGAATTATCAGGTGGTCAAAAACAAAGGGTTGCAATTGCTAGAGCACTAGCTTCTGATCCTAAAGTTTTATTAGCTGATGAACCTACTGGAGCATTAGACTCCACAACATCAATGGAGGTAATGGCTCTAATTCAAAAAATTAATAATGAAGGAAAAACAATTTTAGTTGTAACTCATGAACATGACATAGCTATGATGTGTAAAAGAGTAGTTAATCTTAAAGATGGAGTAATTGTAGAGGATAAAAAAGTTAAACAAAATATTATCAAGAATGTTTAATGTAGAGAGGTGGAAAGAAATATTTCAGTCTATTCAAAAAAATAAACTTAGAACAGTATTGTCTGGGACAACTGTTTCACTTGGAATATTAATTTTTATAATTCTTTTTGGTTTAGGAGAAGGTTTAAAAAACTCTTATTCTGACCTGTTTCTTCGACAAGCAAATAATGTAGTTTTTATTTATACTGGCAAGACTACCAAGCCCTATGGTGGGTTTAAAACAAACAGAAGGATTGAATTTGATAACTCTGACATCGCTGATATAAAGGCGAATTTTTCTGATAGAGTTGAGTATATAAACCCGACAATTCGCTATGTAGATAACATAAAATATAAATTAGAATCATATAACTTTACAATTCAAGCTGTATCTCCTTCAAATCAATACATTGAGGGTAATGTTTTAATGAAAGGAAGATATATTAATGAAAAAGATATTGAGAACAAAACAAAAGTTGTTGTTATTGGCAGACTTGTTGCAAGAGATATTTTTAAAACAGAAGATCCAATAGGAAAATTTATAAATATTGGAAGCAGATCATACAAAGTGATTGGAGTATTTCAAGATCTTGATGGTGATAATGAGGAAAGTTATTTATTTCTTCCATACACAACTAGACAGCAGATACTTATGGGAAGTGATAAAGTAGGGAGCATTGCAATAACATTTAATCCTAGTTTAGGTGGAAAAGGGGCTGTCAAGCTTGAGAATGACATAAAAACATTTCTTAAAAAGAAAAAATCAATAGATCCAACTGATCCAAGTGGAATAAGAGTTAGAAATGTTGCTGATGAATTGGAAAGATCAATGCAATTTGCAGGAGCTTTGCAAATTATTGTTGCATTTGTTGGGATAGGAACTTTAATAGCTGGAATAATTGGTATTTCAAACATTATGGTATTTATTGTTAAGGAAAGAACTAAAGAACTCGGTGTAAGAAAGGCATTGGGTGCTCAGCCAAGTGAAATTATAAAGATGGTCTTAACTGAGTCAATCTTTATTACTTCAATTTCTGGTTTTGCAGGTATGATAATAGGGATAATTATATTGAACTCTTTAGACTCAAGTTTACAAGAATATTTTATCACCAGACCACAGGTAAGCTTAAACATATCATTTACAGCTACAGTTATTTTAATAATATTTGGTGTTATAGCCGGATACATTCCAGCAAAGAGAGCTGCACAGATAAAACCAATAGTTGCACTAAGAGATGAATAATTTAAAAAAAATATTTGATGCAGATACTTGGGATGAAATCTTTGAGTCAATTTCAAAGAATAGAACAAGAACTATAATCACAACAATTGGGGTTTTCTGGGGGATATTTATATATATTGCTCTGGCTGGATCTGCGACTGGGTTAGAAAATGGTTTTGATGATGCATTTAGTGGGTTAAGTAAGAATTCAATGGGTGTCTGGGTGCAGAGTACATCGATTCCTTATAAAGGTTTTGAGGAAGGCAGAAGTTTCCCATTTCGCTTATCAGATGTTGATTACCTAAAGGATAGAGTTCCAGAGATAGAGTATATATCTCCGGGACTTCAAGCTGGTGCCTTCTCGGGTTCTCCTCCACGAGTAACTAGAGGGATAAAGTCAGATAATTTTAATTTATTTGGAAATTTTCCTACGCAAGCAAACATATCTGTAATTAAGATATATGATGGCGGTAGATATATAAACGATGAGGATATAAAATATGAGAGAAAAGTAGCAGTGATCGGAGAAGGTACTCAAGAAAGACTTTTTGATCAAGATGAAGATCCAATTGGGAAAAACATAATTATAAATGATGTTAATTTTAAAGTAGTTGGAATTGAAAAATTCTCTGAAGGCCAAGGATTTGGTTCTGATTCAGATATTACAATACCATATACAACATTTGCAAGAATGTATAACCGAGGAGATAGATTTGGTTTTATGTTTCTGTCAGGATATGATTATGTCAATCCAAAAAAATTAGAGGAAACTGTATTAGATAATCTAAAAGTTTTAAAAACGGTTTCACCAGATGATGATAGAGCATTTGGAAGTTTTAATATTGGTTCTTTATTTGAAAGTATAATTAAATTTTCTTCTGGTATGATATTTTTATCACTTGTTGTTGGTATTGCAACCATTTTTGCTGGTGTAATAGGGATAGGAAATATAATGTTGATTGCTGTAAAAGAAAGAACAAATGAGCTTGGGATAAGAAGAGCTCTTGGTGCAACACCTGGACAAGTTAAAGTGCAAATTGTTCTTGAATCAGTTTTTTTAACAATAATTGCGGGAATAATAGGAGTTATTGTAGGTGCTTTATTATTATTCCTAATAAATATAGGAACAGCTAATCTAGAAGATTTTCCATTTACAAATCCAACTGTTCCATTAGCAATCGTCTTTGGCGCTTTTGCAACAATGGTAACACTTGGCACGCTTATTGGTCTTATACCTGCTGAGAGAGCAGTTAGTATAAAGCCAATAGAAGCTTTGAGAGAAGAGTAATTAATTTAAACAAAATAAAATGAAATTTAAAAATATCGGAATTATATTATTAAGCTTAGGTTTACTTTTTGCGATTGCCTATTTCGTAAGAACAAATAGTAAACCTGCAATTGAATATGAAACTACTAATTCATTTATATCATCTATAGAGATTACATCTGTAGTTACTGGGAAGGTTATTCCTGAAGATGAAGTTGAAATAAAACCTCAGCTTAATGGTATAATTGAAAAAATTCTTGTAGAGGAAGGAGATACTGTGCAAAATGGTCAATTAATTGCTGTAATTAAAGTTGTGCCTGATGAAAGGTCTGTATATGGGGCGCAAGCACAAGTAACTTCTTCAAAATTAAATCTAGAAAATGGTGAAAAACAATTAAATAGAGCTAAAGAACTTTTTGCCAAACAAATAATCTCACAACAAGAATTTGAAGATGCAGAATTAAGATATAACTCTGCTAAAGAAAACCTAAAAGCTGCAGAAAATGATTTAGAGATAATAAGGAATGGTTCAGTTGCTGGGTCATCTACTGCCAATACTAACATTAGGGCAACTCTTTCTGGGACTATATTGGAGATTCCAGTTGAAGTAGGAGATCAAGTAATTGCTGCAAATAATTTTAATGCTGGTACATCTGTAGCAATAATTGCTGATTTAAGTCAAATGATTTTTGAAGGGAAAGTAGATGAAGCAGAGGTAGGAAATTTGACAAATGGTATGAAAATAATTGTTAGCATGGCTGCTATACCTAACAAAGAATTTGATGCAAAGCTTAAGTTTGTAGCTCCAAAGGGTACTGAAGAAGGAGGTGCAGTACAATTTAAAATTGAGGCTGAGCTTGCTTTAGATGATGATACTTTTGTCAGGGCAGGATATAGTGCGAACGGAGCGCTTGTAGTTAATTCTAAGACAGATATAATGGTGATTCCTGAGGCAGTCCTTCAATTTGATAGAAAAACACAACAGCCATATGTAGAAATTGAAATTTCAGAACAAAATTTTGAAAGAAGAGAAATAGAAACTGGTTTATCTGATGGTATAAAAGTTGAAATTTTATCTGGAGTTGAAATGACAGATAATATTAAAATTTGGAATAAGACAGAACCATTAAAAATTGAACCAGAGGAATCAGCATTTGACCAATTTGAAGATAGGTAAAGACTAGAGATTTAAAAAATATGAAATATATATACACTATTACCGTTTTATTTTTTTCAACAGTATTGATTGCTCAGTCTGATGATAATATTCTGACTCTACAAGATGCTGTTGAGATGGCAATTGAAAAAAATATAAGTATAAAAAATTCAGAGCTAAACCTTCTCAATTCTGAATTGGGTAAGTCTGATGCAATTGGGAACTTTTTGCCTAGGGTATCTGCATCTGCGAACCACCAATGGAATATTGGTCGAGGTATTAATATTACTACTAATGTTATTGAAGATGTAACTACCTCATTCTCATCAATGAGTGCAGGCTTTGGTCTTGATGTATACAATGGTTTTAGAAACGTTTATCAACTTCATCGTGCTAACCTAGAAATACTAGCATCTAAATATCAATTAGATGACATGAAAGATGATATAAAACTATTAGTAGCAAACTCATATCTTCAGATAATGTTCAATAGTGAAATATTAAAAGTTCAAAAATCTCAACTAGAGATAACTAAAGTTGAATATGTTAGAACAAAAGATTTAATTGAAATTGGAACATTTTCACCAAGGCAGATTTTTGAAATAGAGGCTAGTCTAGCTTCTCAAGAACAAAATGTAGTTCAAGCTGAAAATAATTATAGAAATGCAAAATTGAGTTTAGCACAACTTCTTTTAATTGATGATTTCAATAGTTTTGAAATTGCCAATGAGGATTTTAGTATACCATTCTCTGATATTCTAACTAAGACTCCAAAGGAAATACTTAATAAGTCAATGACTTTTAGAAATGACATTAAGTTAGCTGAAACTAACATTTCTATTGCTGAGAAAGATATACAGATTTCAAAATCACAATTACAGCCTTCAGTTACCTCATTTTATCAGTGGAATACCAGAATTTCATATCAGGATAATTTGCCTAGTTTTGATGATCAGTTTGATCTTAATAAGGGTCAAGGATATGGTCTGGCATTAAACATTCCAATATTTCAAGGTAAACAGATAAGAAATAATGTTGAAAGAAGCAAAGTCAATCTAGATAGACTTAAAAATCAATATGAGCAGGAGAAACTTAATCTTGAGAACTCAATAAATCAAGCTTATAACGACCTTACGGGTGCTATTAAACTATACGAAGCATCAAATAAAACATTAGCTTCACTTAAAAATGCATACGAAGATACTTCTGATAGATTTTTACTTGGAGCTGTAAATTCGTTTGATTTTATCCAATCAAAGCAAAGATATGAGTCCGCCCAATCTGAAAATATAAGAGCTAAATTTGATTTTATATTTAAATTAAAAGTTCTTGAGTTCTACTTTGGGTTACCTTTATCAATCCCTCAGTCTAATTAAACTCAACTAAGATGTCATTTATTTTAAATCTAGAGACATCCAGCAAAAACTGTTCAGTTTGTTTATCATCAAAAGGTAAATTAATTCAAAGCTTCGATTCGGAGGATGACAGCTATAGACACAGTGAGCTTTTAACTTCATCTATTCAAGATATTTTAAATGAAAATAATATAGGGGTCAAGGATTTATCTGCTGTTGCCATTGGTATTGGTCCAGGATCATTTACTGGCCTTAGAATTGGCTTTTCAGTTGCTAAAGGACTATGCTATCCTCACAATATTAATTTAATCGGTATATCATCTTTAAAGATTATTGCTAATTCAGTAGTTAGGAAAAATAAAAGTATAATTTCTTTAATTAAAGATAAAGGTGATCACTACTACATTTCAAAATATAATAGTAATTTAAATGAAATAATTCAACCTAAAATTAACCTTATAGACAGTGATTACATGTTTAGTATTCTAGACGAGGAATCAATTATAGTTGTTGATTCAGATGATTCTAAAGAATTTATATCTCAGATTATAAAAGATAAATCAAGTGTCCTCTCAAGAACTATTAGTTCTATAGATATGATTAGTCTCACTTTTAAATCATTTAAAGAGAAAAAATTTGAAGATATAGCATACATTGAACCAATGTATATTAAAAAACCATATGTAAGCTAGGAAACTACTTTAGAATCCAAGTTCCTTCTTTACGTCAGCTAAAAGATCTTTACCGTTTGCAAGTATAATACCTCCATTTGGACTTGAATCTATAACGTAATTAAAGCCTTGTTCTTCTCCAACTTTTGTGATAGCGTTTCTAGCCTTATCAAGAAGAGGAGTCATTAAATCCATTTGTTTCTTTTGAAGTTCTTGTGCAGCTGAATCTCTAAACTCTTGTAAGTTAGTCTGCATACTTTCAAGCTCTTTTTGTCTTGCTTGATTAGTAATATCAGTTTGATTTGCAGCATCAGAAGAATAACTTTGAGCTTTTGTCTGGAACTCTTTGAATGCATTGTCAATTTGAGTGGTATAATCCTTCTCAAGTTTTGCTAACTCATTTTGAGCAGCTATTACCTCTGGCATTTCACTAATAAGTTGTTGAACATTAATATGTGCAACATTTGACTGAGCAGTTGCAGTTAATGGAGCTATTGTTAAAAAAGCAGCGACGAATAATTTAAATATCGATTTCATAATCTATAAATATTTTTCGACTGCAATATCGTAATTTTTCTTTAAAAAACGATTAAAATTGTTGACCTATTACAAAGTGGGTCTGCCATCCAGATGCTTGTCCTGTGTTTGAAAAATCTGTTGAATCAAAACCGTAACCGAAATCAATACCAAGCAGTCCAAATGCAGGCATAAATACTCTAACGCCAATTCCAGCAGATCTTTTTATATCAAATGGACTATAGTCTTTGAAGTCATCAAATCCATTTCCAGCTTCAAGAAAACTCAAAGCAAACACCGAAGCACTAGGCTTAAGACTGATTGGGTATCTCAATTCGAGTGAAAACTTATTATATATTATGGAACCATCCCTATTTGATAATGATCCATTTTCATAACCCCTAAGAGCTATTGTTTCTCTACCATCCATTGCATATTGTTGCATTCCATCTCCACCAAGATAAAATCTTTCAAAAGGTATATTACCTATGTTACTATTATAAGTTCCTAAAAATCCAAAATCCGTTTGAGCTTTTAGAACGAATTTTCCAAAGAGTCTAGTGTACCAACTTCCATCAAATTTAACTTTATAAAACTCTAGCCATCTATATTTTGCTTGATCAATTTCAGATTGAATAGGGTTTCCACTATTGTCCTGATATTCTGGTCTTTCGGCAATATCAGCGTAGTCATCACCTCTAATTAGTGAATATGGAGGGGATAATCTAGCACTTAATGTAAAGCTTGAGCCTCCAACCGGGAAAATAGGATTTGTAAATGTATTATTTCTAGATAATGCAATATTGTAGGCTATGTTATGTGATTCTCCATTTCCAAAAGTAAATAGTCCTGTAAAGTAATTTTCTAAGTTGTAATATTGATAAGAAATCGACTGAGATAATACAAAATAGTCATCAGGTACTCTAAGTCTCTTAGCTAAACCTACATTGAATCCAGCAATTTCAAAAGATTGGCTTTTATCAGCTCTTCTTGTAAAGTAATCGTATCTATATTGTTTTGTTGATGATAAAGACAGAGAGAATTGTACAGGCTGTCTACCACCAAACCAGGGTTCAACAAAACTAAAACTTTTTGTACTGTAGAATGTACTAGTTTGTAATCTAATCGCTAATGTTTGTCCATCTCCCATTGGAAGTGGTCTCCATGCCTTTCTATTTTTTATATTCTTAGTAGAGAAATTATTAAATGCAAGTCCAACAGTCCCGATAAAACCTCCTCCACCATAACCACCTTGTAATTCTATCTGACTAGCTCCTGCTTCAATTACCCCTAGCTCAATATCTACTGTACCCTGATTTGGATCAACATTTTTAAAGTCAGGGCTAATCTGTTCAGCATCAAAAAATCCAAGTTGACCAACTTCACGAATCGTTCTAACAACTTTATCTTTACTGTAAAGTTCACCTGGTTTAATTCTTAATTCCCTGTAAATTACATTATCATTGGTCTTTGTATTTCCTACTACAGTTATATTATTGAAGCTAGCAAGTTTACCTTCATTAATTCTAATTTCAAAGTCAATAGTGTCATTTTCAGCACTTACTTCAACAGCATTAACAGAGGAGAAAAGATATCCATTATTTTGATAGAGATTAGAGAGATCATTTGCATCAGGATTATCATCTGCAATTCTTTCTTTTAAAAGAACTCCGTTATAGGTGTCACCATTTTGTATTCCTAATATTTGATCTAGCTGAAAGTCAGTATAAGAGCTGTTTCCAATATAATTTATATCACCAAAATAGTATTTGTTACCCTCATCAATATTTAATTCAACATCGATTGTCTTTTCATCATTAACAATTATTGTATCAAATTCGACTCTTGCATCTCGATATCCTTTTTCCTTATAAAAAGAAATTAAATTTTCTTTATCAGTTTCATAATCAGATTCGATTAGTTTTGACTTTTTCCAGAATCTTAGTGGGAATTTTTTCTTTGTTTTCTTTAGCTTGGACTTTAATTTAAAATCACCAAATATTTCATTTCCAGTAAATGTTATATTCTTGATTTTAATTCTCTCACCTTTATCAACATTTATATTAAGATTAAGCTTATTAGATCCAATTGAATCAGGCGTAGATACAATATTAACTCTAGAATTTAAATATCCATCCTTTTTTAAATCATTTTCTATATAATTCTTTGTATTAGTAAGAAAGCTTTCGGATAGTCTTTTACCTTCAGATAATTCAGTTTCTTTCTCAAAAGTCTCTGCCTTACTTTTCTTTACTCCATTTATTTGATAATTCAATAAAGTAGGTAGCTCATCAACATTTATCTCAAGTTTAATTTTTCCATCGTTCACATCTGTTACATAGAGGTTTACATCACTAAATAACTCTAGATTCCATAGTTTTTTTAGTATTGCACTAACTTCTTCACCAGGGACTTGTAATGTCTGACCTTGTTTAAGACCACTATATGTAACAACTGTTCTATCGCTGAAATTTTTAAGTCCTACAACGGTTATTGTGTCTATTGTATAAGTACCACCTTTTCTATATGTATCCTGCGATAATAGAAAATTAGTTCCTAAAACAAAAATACCAAACGCCTTAACTAGATTAGACTTAAAGTTGTTTACTTGTTTTTCCAAATCTTCTTTCTCTATTTTGATATTCAACAATAGCTTTTTCCAAATCTTCTTCTGTAAAGTCAGGCCAATAAACATCAGTAAAATATAATTCAGCGTATGCTATCTGCCAAAGTAAAAAATTACTAATTCTTTTTTCTCCACTTGTCCTAATAAGAAGGTCTACATAAGGCAAACCACTAGTGTAAAGATGATCATTAATAACGGAATCATCAAAATTATCAAGACAAATTATATCATTTTTCACTTTCTTAGAAATCTCTTTGACTGCCTTGAAAATTTCTTGTTTTCCACCATAACTTAGAGCTAATGTCAATGTCATACCTGTGTTTCCCTTTGTGCTTTCTATTATAGTATATAATTCTTTTCTTACTTCATTTGGGAGTGAATCTAAATCTCCAATTGCATTAAGTTTTATATTATTTTTGAACAAATCTTCGAATTCATCTTTAAGAGTTTGAACTAAAAGTCCCATTAAAGTATCAACTTCACTTGTGGGCCTATCCCAATTCTCTACAGAAAATGTAAATAATGTTAGATATTTAATATTAAACTTACTAGCTGCCTCAATAATTTTTCTTACTGTTGTAACCCCATTTTGGTGTCCAAATATTCTGGGCATACCTTTCTGCTCAGCCCATCTTCCATTACCGTCCATTATTATAGCTGTGTGCTTAGGTATCATTATTAATTATTAATATTTTTATTTCTCATATCTTGACCCCAGAAAAGTTTTTCTCTAAGCCTTTTATAGAAATTATCATCATCAAATTTAATTGTTTTAATAGTAAAATCTGCTTTTGAAATTTCAATTTGATTTGAAGAATTTATAGAGTACATTCTTGAGTCAACTGAAAGGTTTACTTCATTATCTACTTCAATATCTATTTTTATATTTGAGTTATCAGGAATCACCAATGACCTCATATTAATATTATGAGGTGCTATAGGGTTTAATAATATTACATTCGATTCTGGTGATACTATTGAGCCCCCATTACTTAGAGAATATCCTGTAGATCCGGTTGGTGTTGAAACTATTAAGCCATCAGACCAATAATTTGTTAGATAATTGTCATTGATTTCACATGAAATATTTAAAAGAGAAGTAGTGTCCTTCCTTTGAATAGTGATCTCATTCAGGGCATAAGGATAATCAGCAAAAGTATTATTTGTAGAGCCTAATTTAACTTTAAGAATAGTTCTTTCAATCAAAGTATGCTTTTTATTCTTAATTTGTGAAATAGCATCACTTATACTTTCTTTCTGTATACTAGTTAAGAATCCTAATCTGCCTGTGTTAACTCCCAAAATTGGAATGTTTGAGTCTTTAACATAAGTTATAGATCTTAAAATTGTTCCATCACCACCTATAGCAAAAACAAAGTCTATATCACTATCGATTTGCTCATTAGAATCAAAAAAAATAAAATTATCTCCTATACTTTCATCTAAATCATTTTTAAATTTAGAATCTATAATAAGTTGATTATTCTCAGAAATAAAATCAATTATCTCTTTACAACAATCAATTGAAGATTTGTTTTGAAATGCTATGTATAATGCAATCTTCATATCGCAAAAATACAATTTTTAAAACTTTATTAAGTACTATATTTGCATTTAAGTTTTTAAGTAAAACATGACAATACTGAGTGTAAATATTAATAAAATTGCAACTTTGAGAAATGCTCGAGGTGAAAACTATCCTAATTTATTGAATACTGCTGAGGATATTGTAAAATTTGGTGCTCAAGGAATTACAATTCACCCAAGACCAGATGAAAGGCATATTAGATATAAGGATGCAATAGATTTAAAAAAGAATATATCTTGTGAGTTAAATATTGAAGGAAATCCAATTAAAAAATTCGTTGATTTAGTTAATGAAATTAAACCAGCACAAGTGACTTTAGTTCCAGACTCAGAAGATGCAATTACTTCAAATTCAGGATGGGATACAGTAACTAATTATTCATTTTTAAAAGATATAGTGAATGATTTTAAATCAAATTCAATCAGAGTTTCAATTTTTATTAATCCAGACATTAAGATGCTTGAAGGAGCAAAAAAAATAAATGCAGATAGAATAGAATTATTTACAGGTCCATATGCAAAAGAATTTCCAAATGATAGATACAGAGCAGTAGAGCAATATGTGAAATGCTCTGAAGTAGCAAAGAATATTGATATAGAAATCAATGCTGGCCATGATCTTAGTCAAAGTAATCTTAATTTTTTCTGTCAATCTGTTAATAATATAAAAGAAGTGTCCATTGGTCATGCCTTAGTTACTGAGTCTCTTTACAATGGTTTAGAATCAACAATTAAATCCTACTTGCAAATACTTAAATGAAAATCCTTCATTCAAATCTAATTGGAGACTCCGACAGACATCTATTTATAATTCATGGATTTTTAGGTATGGGAGATAATTGGAAATCTCATGCAAAAAAAATTTCAGAGAATAATTATACTGTTCATTTGATTGATTTAAGAAATCATGGAAGAAGTTTTTGGGATAATAAATTCTCATTTGAGATTATGGTCGATGATATTCAAAACTATGCTCTTTTCCATAAAATCAAAAAATTTAGCTTACTCGGCCACTCAATGGGAGGAAATGTAAGTATGCTTTTTGCTCAAAAACATCCTGATATATTAGAGAAAATAATAATAGTAGATATTATACCGAAAAACTACAAACCACATCACCAGAATATAATGGATAGTTTAAAATCAATTGATTTTAAGATTAAAAAATCTAGAAAAGAAGTAGATGATCATATGTCTAATTATATTGAAGATGAAAGAGTCAGACAATTTTTATTGAAAAATTTATATTGGATAGATAAAGAGAGCCTGGGATTGAAAATCAATATTGATGTTTTGTATGATTTTAAAGATAAGTTATCTCTTAAGCTTCAAGATAATTTAAATTATCAAAAACCTACAATGTTTCTATATGGTGACTCGTCACCTTATGTAAAAAACTCCGATTTACCCCTACTTAAATTATATTTCACTAATGTTGAGATTTTTAAAGTACCACAAGCTGGTCACTGGGTTCATGCAGACAACCCATCATTTTTCCTTAATAAAGTAATTAATTTCTTAAATTGAATTATGGAAATTCCCAAAATTAGAAAAGCAAACTCCTCAGATGTTAAAGATATAATTAGGTTACTAGTTGAGCTAGCAGTTTATGAAAAAGAACCTGATGCTGTTAAAGTTACAGAAGAAGAATTAATTAGAGATGGTTTTGGTTCTAATCCAAGATATGAATGTCTTTTAGCAGAATTTAATTCTGAGGTTGTGGGTTTAGCGTTCTTTACTCCCAGGTATTCAACATGGGTTGGAGACACACTTCATTTAGAGGATTTAGTTGTAACTGAGAAAATGAGAGGTAAAGGCATTGGAACATTACTTTATAGAGAGTTTTTGTTAGTGGCTAAGGACAAGGGGGTAAATAGAGTTGAATGGTCAGTTTTAGATTGGAATAAAACAGCTATTGATTTTTATAAGAAAAGTGGTGCAATAGTTGATGGTTTAGAACAATGGAAAATTGTTAGAATGAACAAACAAATAATTGATAAATACCTTTTAAGATAACTCAACTTTGATAAAATCAATAATAAAATTTTTTATCTGATCTCTGACTTCAATAAACTCAGCTCCATACAGACCATTATTTGATTTAGAAGGATCTTTAAAATCTTTATGAATTTTTTTAGCATTATTATCTATGAAAATGGGGCAAGTTTCCTTCGCATTATCACAAACAGTAATTATAAAATCAAATTGTTTATTAATGTATTCATCAACAAGATTAGAGTTATAATTTGATATATCTATTCCAATTTCAGCCATACATTTGACAGCATTTTTATTTAATCCATGTTTTTCAACACCTGCACTAAATACTGATATTGAATTATCTGTAAGTTGATCTAAAAAACCATGAGCAATTTGACTTCGACATGAATTACCGGTACAAAGAATAAGTATATTCATTAAAAACCTAATGAAAGTTTAGCTATATAGAAAAATAAGAAAATACCAAATATATCATTCGCTGTGGTAATGAATGGACCAGTAGCAATAGCAGGATCAATTCCTTGTTTATCAAGTATTATAGGTATAAAAGTACCAACTAATGCAGCTATTATAATTACCCCCATCATAGAACCAGCAATTGTAAGACTCATCAAAAGATCTTGATTTACAATCTGACCAAAAATAACTAGAATTATTGCTAATACAAAACCATTAATTAGACTTAACCCTACTTCTTTTAAAAGTCTTGATAGAAGTGAGCCCTTAACTAAATCATTAGCTAAACCTTGAACAATAATTGCAGAAGATTGGACACCAACATTTCCAGCCATAGCTGCAATAAGTGGTGTGTAAAAGAATAGATTCCTAAGATTAGGTTGATTCATGATCTCTTCAAAATCTTTCAAGATAAATACACTTCCAAGACCACCTAATAATCCTAAGAATAACCATGGAAGTCTAGCTTTTGTCAATTGAAAAATAGAATCATTAACCTCTACCTCCGACGATATACCAGCGGCCAATTGATAATCTTTATCTGCTTCATCTTTAATTAAATCAACGATATCATCAATTGTAATACGTCCTAGTAAAGTTTTTCTTTTGTTCGTAACAGGAATAGCCTCAAGATCATATTTAGACATTATCTTAGCAACTTCTTCTCCATCCAGGTCAGCAGTAACATAGTCCACTTTAGGTATAAATATGTCTTTAACCTTAGATCTTGACTTAGCCGTGACTAAATCTTTTAGAGAAAGTCTCCCTTTTAATTTATTTTTTGAATCTACTACATATATGGAGTGAACTCTAGTTACATTTTTGGCTTGTTTTCTTATCTCGTCAAGACAATTTGAAATACTTAAATTTTCATTTACCTTGACAAGTTCTTTTGCCATTAAACCTCCCGCAGTGTCATCCTCATACTTTAATAGCTCCTTAATATCATCTGTTAATTCTGAATCTTTTATTTGAGAGAATACTCTTTCTTGTCTTTCCTCTGGTAACTCTGATATAACATCAGTTGCATCATCAGTATCTAATTCTTCAATTTTTTCTGCAATTTCTTTCTCAGAAAGATTCTCTAAGATTATCTCTCTTAAATCTTCATCAATTTCGGCTAATGCATCAGCAATTTTTTCTTTGTCAAATATTTTAACAAGAAATATTACTTCATTAATTTCTAGTGATTCAAAAATCTCAGCAAGATCAGCATAGTGAAGTTCCTCAAGATTCATGATAAGTTTATCCTTATCATCATTACTAATAAGTCTTTTAATCTTATTAATTAATTCATCATTGACTTTAAATTGTCTCATCACTTATTTTTTTAGTTAATTTGACAAATTCTTCAATAGTAAGTTGCTCAGGCCTTAATTCAAATATACTATCTTCTAATATATTTTTCTGTATATCAAGTCTTTTTATAGAATTTTTTATTTTTTTTCTTCTTTGCTGAAAGCTTAATTTAATTACTTTGTCTAATAGATCTAAATCACAATCAATAGTCAAATTCTTTTTTCTAGTCAATGAAATTACTGCCGAGTCTACTTTAGGTTTTGGGAAGAAAACATTAGGCGATACATTAAATAAAATTTTAGTATCATAAAATAGCTGCGTTTTGACAGACAATATTCCATATTGTTTACAATTGTTTTTACTGATTATCCTCTCAGCAACCTCTTTTTGGAACATACCAATGAGTCCACCAACAGATTTATAATTATCAATTGATTTAAACAATATTTGAGATGAAATATTATATGGAAAGTTTCCAATAATTAATATGTCTTTTTCGTATGGGTAAGTTGATTCCATATCAAATTTTAAGAAATCTGCTTCAACTATATTAAGCTTCTCTTTTTTAAACTCAATATTTAGGAATTCAACGGACTGTTTATCTACCTCAATTAAAGTGAGCATATCTTTAATATGAAGTAAATGTTTTGTAAGAGCTCCTTTTCCAGGCCCAATTTCAATAACCTTTTTAAACTTTTTAAAATTAATAGCCTCAACTATTTTTTTTGAAATATTATCATCAATTAGAAAGTGTTGACCCAGGAATTTTTTTGGATTAACATCTCTTTGCATATTCTAATTGATTAAATCAAATCCAGTATATGGAACTAATGCTTTTGGAATTTGAATCCCTTCATTAGTCTGGTTATTCTCAATAAGTCCTGCCAGAACTCTTGGGAGAGCCAGGGAGCTTCCATTTAGAGTATGTAATAATTCGTTTTTACCTTCTTTATTTTTAAATTTAAGGTTTAAACGGTTTGATTGGTATGACTTAAAATTTGATACTGAGCTTATCTCTAACCATTTTTTTTGTCCTTTTGAAAATATCTCAAAATCATATGTTATAGATGATGTAAACCCAAGATCTCCAGCACATAAATTGAGAATTCTAAAATCTATTTCAAGGTCACTTAAAATTTCTTTTACGTGTTCTTTCATATTAATTAGAGCTTGCCTAGAATTATCAGGATGTTCAAGTCTTACTATTTCAACTTTATCAAACTGATGAAGTCTATTTAGGCCTCTTACTTCTGATCCATAACTACCTGCTTCTCTCCTAAAGCATGGTGTATATCCTGTAAGTAGAACTGGCATTTCATCTGCAGATAAAATTTTGTCTCTGTAAATATTTGTAAGAGGTACTTCAGCAGTAGGAATTAAATAAAAGTTATCTTCATTTACGTGATACATTTGGCCATCTTTATCTGGTAACTGTCCAGTAGCAAAAGCTGAATCAGAATTTACTAAATGAGGAACTTGGAATTCAGTGTATCCTGCAGATGTATTTTTATCTAAAAAAAAGTTAATAAGTCCTCTTTGAAGTTTAGCACCTTTACCTTTGTAAACAGGAAAGCCAGATCCAGTAATTTTACTTCCAAGTTCAAAATCAATTATATCATACTCTTTAGCAAGGTCCCAATGAGTTTTTAGATTTTCGTCAGGTTCTATTTTTTCATTACTTCTGTAGACTTCAATATTATCTTCAAAAGTAAAACCCTCAGGGACTTCATTATCTGGAATATTTGGTATAGATGTTAATAATTCAAAAATATCTGATTTTATTTTTTCAAGTTGGTCAGATAGAGTCTTAGATTTTAATTTTAAATCACTTGATTCCTCTTTTAAAGCAGAAACACTATCGTCATTATTTCCAGATTTAAATATTTCTGAAATTTTCCTTGAAATGTTGTTTGATTCAAATAAAATTTTATCCAATTCTTGTTGAGTTTTTTTTCGAGAGAGATTAAGATCAATAATCTTATCAATAATTTTTAGGTCTTTGAAACCTCGTTTTTTTAAACCTATGAGTGTTTCCTCTTTATTATTAGAAATTGTATCAATTGAAAGCATAGGTTATTTTGAAATCAAAGATAAAACTTATTTGTTTATTAATTTTAGGCAGTGTTCTTCATCTTTTGCTAATTGAGTTTTTAATGCTTCAATTGACGAAAACTTTTTTTCTTCTCTTATTTTCTCAACAACATCAACACTAATGACTTTATCATAGATGTCTTTATCAAAACTAAATAGGTTTACTTCAATAGACTTTTCTTTAGTCCCAATAGTTGGTCGGTGACCTATATTCATCATACCATTGTATAACTTATTATCAATTGTTGTTTTAATATAATAGACACCATCTTTTGGAATAATTTTATAGTCCTCTTCAATTGAGATATTAGCAGTAGGATAATTTATTTGCTTGCCTAGCCCGTCGCCTTTGACAACTTTACCAGTTAGACTAAAAAATCTTCCTAAATATGTTTTTGTTGTTTTCAAGTCACCTTCATTAATTGAGTTTCTAATCTTTGTAGAACTAATAGCAATTTTTTCTATTTCTTGCGCATCAATTTCATCTACCACAAAATTGAATTCCCTAGAGTACTCTTTAAGATCTGTGACTGAGGCTTCTCGACCTTTACCAAACCTATGATCATATCCTATAATGATATGTTTTAACTTAAGCTTTTCTACTAAGTACTCCTTTATAAATTGATCAGCAGATAACAACGAAAATTTTTTATCGAATGGATGAATAATAAGATGATCAATTCCAATCTTTTCTAGATGATCTATTTTTTCATCTAAAGTATCTATCATTTTTATATCATTATACTTATTTAAAATAACCCTAGGATGTGGGAAAAACGTTAGGACTAAAGATGATAGATCACTTTGTTTTGATGCAGTTATAAGTTTATTGAAAATTTTTTGATGACCTTTATGGATACCGTCAAATGTCCCTATTGTAACAACAGAATTTTTTGATTCATTATATTCATCAATACTTTTATAAATTTTCATCTACAAAATTCTTCTTATTATAACAATTCATAGTCCTTTCTAATCCAGTCTGAAGAAATGAAAAAATTATCTCAATAGATTTATTTGTTAATAAAGGTATTTTTGACTGTTCTTCTTTTGTCCATTTACCAAGAACATAATCTGTCATTGAAACATTTTTGTCATTTGAAATACCGATTCTAATCCTAGAATAATTGGAGTTTCCAAGATATTCCTCAATATCTTTTAATCCATTATGTCCTCCAGAATTTCCTTTTGATTTAATTTTTATATTCCCAAAGTAGAGATTTAGATCATCACAAACTACTATTATATTATTTGTGTCAACCTTTTCTTTTTTCATCCAATATGAAAGTGACTTACCAGAATTATTAACATAATTATTGGGTTTAATTAAAATCAACTTTTTGCCTTTATATTTTGCTTCAGCTCTGAAAGCTAATTTAACAGAATCAAAACTAACTTTTAATTCTAGTGCAAGTTTATTTATTACGTCAAACCCAATATTGTGCCTTGTATTTTCATAATCATGACCAATATTTCCAATACCTAAAATGAGATATTTATTCATATCAGACTTTGAAGAGAACCGTGATACGATTTTATTAAAAAAATACATTGTACTGAAATAATCTTATTAAAGTTAAGATTAATTAAATACAATTATTCTTTTGAGTCTTGAGATTCTTCTTTAGGAGCCTCTGATTTTGCATCACCGCCTTCAGCACCTTCAGCACCGTCAGCGCCTTCAACACCCTCTTCACCTTCAACACCCTCTTCATCTTCAGGTAATGCCATAGAAGCTCTTGAAGTTCTAACCTGGCAAACTACTGTATTATCTGGATGAAGTAATTCATAATTATCGCTTTCAAGTTCAGAAGTATAAAATTTATCACCTAGTTCAAGCTCAGAAATATCAACATTTAGAGAGTCTGGAAGATTCCCTGGAAGAGCTTTAACTCTAAGTTTTCTCTTATTTCTTGTTAAAATTCCACCACTGTTAAGTACACCTGGAGCAGAACCACTTAGTTCTATAGGAATATCCATTGTTACTGGTTTGTCATCATGAAGCTCATAGAAGTCAGCATGAAGTATTTTATCTGATACAGGATGAAATTGAATGTCCTGAAGAATAGCATTTTTCTTTTTATCACCAAGATTCAAAACAACAGTATGAGCTGCTGACGTGTAGACTAGATCTTTGAAACCTATCTCAGGTGCAGTAAAATGTAAAATTTCACCTCCACCATATAATACGCATGGTACATTCCCATCTTTTCTAACAGAATTTGTACTTGTTTTTCCTGTAGTTTCTCTTATTAAGCCTTTAATTTCTATAGATTTCATTTTTTTATTTTATAAAAAGTTTATCAATTGATTTGTTATTATGAACGTTGAACATGGCTTCAGCAAATATTTTAGAGCATGTTAGGTGTTCAACTTTTTTTGATTTGTTCTTTATCTCAATTGAATCACTAGTGATTAATTTTTTTAGTTTTGATTTTTCAATTTTTGCATAGGCATCTCCAGAAAGAAGTGCATGAGTACAAATTGCAATTACAGATTCAGCACCTTTCTCAATCATTAAGTCTGCAGCTTTTGTTAATGTACCTGCTGTGTCAACCATATCATCAATTAAAATAACATTTTTACCGGCAACATCACCGATTAGCTCCATGTGAGTAATCACATTACCTTTTGACCTCTGTTTGTAACATATTACTACATCTGCATCTAAAAATTTAGAATATGCATAAGCTCTTTTTGAACCACCCATATCAGGAGATGCTATTGTTAAATTGTTAATATTTAGAGATTTTACATATGGTACAAAAATCGTTGAGGCATATAGATGATCAACAGGCTTTTCAAAAAACCCTTGAATTTGATCAGCATGTAAGTCCATTGTAATAATTCTTGTAGCACCAGCAGACTCAAGAAGTTTAGCAACTAATTTTGCACCTATTGGGACTCTGGGCTTATCCTTTCTGTCTTGTCGAGCCCAGCCAAAATAGGGTATAACAGCAGTGATATGTCGCGCTGAAGATCTTTTTGCAGCGTCTAGCATTAGAAGCATTTCCATTAAATTATCAGATGATGGGTTTGTTGATCCAATAATAAAGACTCTAGATCCTCTGACAGATTCTTCAAATGAAGGTTGAAACTCCCCATCATTATATCTTTGAATGTATACGCTACCAAGCTCTTGCCCAAAATGTTTTGCAATTTGGTTAGACAAAGTCATGCTTTGAGTACAAGAAAATAATTTAACTGGTGTTTTCACATTCAATTAATTGGAGTGCAAATTTATAAATAATTATTGTTCAGTATAATTTTATTATAAATTATTTAATATAGTGGAATTTATTAATTTTGAGCTCTTTAGCTTCGGTGGCGAAACTGGTAGACGCGCTGGATTCAAAATCCAGTTCCTTCTGGAGTGTGGGTTCGATTCCCACCCGAAGTACTATTTACTATGCCCCTTAATAAAAAACATACTGACCTTGATATTGTCTGGTTTAAGAAAGACCTTAGAACCTTAGACAATAAATCTCTTGAATTTGCATCAAAATCAGGTAATCAAACATTGTTTGTATACATATTTGAACCATCAATCATTGATTCACCTGATTGTGATAAGCGTCATATTAGATTTATTCAAGAGTCAATAGTTGATATTGAAAACAGACTCAAAAAATTTTCTTTAGATATTAAATGTGTTAATTGTGAGGCTTTAGATTTTTTTGAGGAAATCTCTAAAACTTATAAAATAAAAAATGTGTTATCATATCAAGAAATTGGTAATAATCTGAGTTACTCAAGAGATAAAAAAATAGCACAATTTTTTCGAAGTAAAAATATAAATTGGATTCAGAGTAAAACCAATGGAGTAATAAGAGGCTTAAAAACAAGAAAAAATTGGAAAAAGAAGTGGATTGAAGAGATGAAATTGGAAATTGTAGTCACTGATTTGGATTCAATAAATAAACAAAATGTAAAAATTCCATCAAAGATTAAACTTTTTGACTCAAAACATGAATTTGATAAAAACTTTCAACCAGGCGGTGAGTCATATGCCTGGATGTATATAAAATCTTTTCAAAAATCTAGACATATTGGTTATACAAAAAATATAAGTAGACCCAATGAGAGCAGAATATCCTGTAGTAGACTATCTCCTTACATAACCTATGGTAATTTATCATCAAAACAAGTTTATCATTTTTTTAATAAATCATCAAAAAATAGAGATATTACAAATTTTTTGTCAAGACTTCAATGGAGATGCCATTTTATGCAAAAATTTGATGATGAGCCCTCAATGGAATTTGAAAATATTAATAGAGCTTATGACTCAATTCGTTTAAATCACGATGAAAATTTACTTAAAAAGTGGAGAGATGGTAGCACAGGTATACCTATAGTTGACGCTTGTATGCGATGTCTAGATCAAACAGGTTATCTTAATTTTAGAATGAGGGCAATGATAGTATCTTTTGCTGCATTTAATCTATGGCAAGATTGGAAATATTTTAGTCATCATTTAGCTAAGAAATTTCTTGATTATGAACCGGGTATTCACTATTCACAAATTCAGATGCAATCTGCTGTTACAGGGATTAATACTGTAAGAATTTACAATCCTGTGAAAAACTCTATGGATTTAGACCCTAAAGGTGAATTCATAAAAAAGTGGGTTACTGAACTCAAATACATTCCTCCAGAGTATGTTCACGAACCATGGAAAATGACAAAGATTGAACAAGAAATGTATGATTTTT
The DNA here is from genome assembly GCA_965655775.1 of Candidatus Marisimplicoccus sp. Taxonomy (GTDB): domain Bacteria; phylum Bacteroidota; class Bacteroidia; order Flavobacteriales; family Flavobacteriaceae; genus Marisimplicoccus. Next base: position 6,072 of record CBFHHV010000006.1, on the reverse strand, counting down.
TCATAGGCAAGGATTATCCTTATCCAATTATTGATATAGATTTATCAAGAAAAAAAGCTTTAGATGAAATTTGGAAGATTAGAAAGAGTACCAAGAGTAAAATTAATGCAACAAAAATTTTAGAAAAACATGTTAATAAATAAGATATATGTTATCCATAAATTGACATGTCAAAATTTAAATAATTATCAATAGTTGTTTTACAGCCTTTATCAATAAGGATTTTTCCTGAAGTACTTGAACTTACACCAATTACACCCACTTTCGAATTAGCTGCGGCTGTCACACCCTCTACTGAATCTTCAAAAATTAGACACTTTTCTTTTTTCAAATTGAATCTATCAACAGTTTCATTAAACATTTCAGGATCCGGTTTACCTTTTCTTACTTCATCTCCACAAATAATACTATCAAACTCTTCATATATTTTTAATTCACTTAGGATCATTTTAACATTCTTCCTTATAGCATTACTTGCAATACCAACTAAAATTTTTTTAGATTTAATTAATTCAAACATCTCCATAAAACCCGCAATTGGAACTACATTATTTTTATAGATTTCTCTGAAGATTATCTCTTTATCATCAGTCATAATTTTTAATTCTTTCCTTGAATACTTATCACCATAAACAGCAGTCATTAAATCAAGAGTTCCACCACCTTTATAATCTTTCAATTTCTCTGAAAAATTTTCAACTTTATTTTCATTAAAAAAAATTTTCCACGCTTCATAATGATATGGTAAGCTATCAACGATAGTTCCATCCATATCGAAAATCACTCCTTTTATCATTTTAAGACCTAATATTAAAAAACTATTTAATTATATTTAAAGTTAAGTATCAACTTAAAAAAAAACTAACATTAATTATTAACATTATTATGAATTCAAGAAGAAGCTTTATTAAAAAATCCTCTTTATTTACAATAGGAGCGTTAAATTATAATTTTAGTCCAATAATTAATGATATAAGTGGTGTTGATATATCGGTAATTACTTATTCATTTAATACAGGTTCAGAACAGGCAAATGTTATAGTCCAAAATTGTTTAGATGCTGGTATAGATAATATTGAATTAATGGGTAATCACATAGAAAAAACATTGGGAATCCCAAGATCTAGAAGATCACATGCTAATTGGAGAGAGAATGTTACAAATAAGCAACTCAAGAGTATGAGAAAGTTTTTTAACGATAATGGGATTAATATTTTTGCCTATAAGCCTAGATGTATAAGCTCTGGAAATACAGATGGTGAGATTGAATATGCTATGAGAGCAACAAAAGCATTAGGAGCAGACTTTCTAATGAACGAGTTACTGGATAATGAGGATGTTGATAGAGTTAATTATTTTGCTGAAAAACACAAGGTTAAAGTAGGTTATCATGCACATAGTAATAATATTGGGTCAAATAAGGCGGCTACTGACAAAGCATGGGATTATGCTCTTAGTTCATCAAAAAGAAACTTTATAAATTTAGATATTGGACACTATATAAATGTTAGAGGTAATACAAGAGAGTCTCTAATAGAATTTATAAAGAATAATCACAAAAAAATATGCAGTCTTCATTTAAAAGACAGGCAGTACGGAAAAATTGCGAACCCAGGTGTAAGTGATAATCAAATATGGGGTTTTGGAGACACACCAATAGATAAAGTTCTTAGGTTAATGAGAGATAACTCATATAAATTTACTGCTACTGTAGAACTTGAATACAGGATTCCTGAGGGATCAAATAGAGTTAAAGAAGTTAAAAAATGCCTTGAATATTGTAAAAAAGCTCTAAACTCATAAATGAAGAGACAGCTTTTAATTTTTTGTTTACTATTTATATCAGTAAGCCTACATTCTCAAAATCTAGGAACTATCTCAGGTAAAGTTTTTGATAATGAGACTGGACTATTCCTTGAAGGTGTAACAATTCAAGTTGAAAATTCTGACTTTTTTGCAATAACTAATAGTGAAGGGTTTTTTGAAATTAATGATGTACCCACATCAAGTTATAATGTTAAGGCCAGTTTTATAGGCTTTAAAACTCTTACATTATATAATGTAATAGTTAAATCAGCGGGAAATCAATCTTTGCAGTATGGACTAAATCCTTCATCAGAGGAACTTGATGAAATAATTGTAGTAGAATCACCATTTAAAACCTCTTTAGAGACACCTCTCTCAACTCAAACATTTTCAGCTGTTGAGATAGAAACTTATCCTGGAGGAAATAATGATATTACCAGAGTAATTCAAAGTCTACCTGGAATATCACCATCAATAGGTGGCTTCAGAAATGATATAATTATAAGAGGTGGAGGTCCTAATGAAACTGTATACTATATTGATGGGATTGAAATACCTAATATAAATCATTTTAGTACTCAAGGAAGCTCAGGAGGCCCAGTTGGATTAATAAACGTATCGTTTATAAAGGATGTTACTCTTTCAACTTCTTCATTTGGTGCAGAATATGATAATGCCCTATCGGGTGTTCTTTCATTTGAACAAAAAGACGCAAATATTGATAAAGTTTCAGGAAACTTTAGAGTAGGATCAAGTGAAGCTGGTTTAACTTTTGAAGGTCCATTAAAGTTGTTCAGTAATGAAGACACATCTTTTATCTTTTCAATTAGAAGGAGTTATTTACAATTTATTTTTAAAGCATTTGGTTTTTCTTTTTTACCTGATTACTGGGATTATCAGATGAAAATAACACATAAAATAGATGATTTTAATCATATAAATTTTATAGGGATTGGCTCAATAGATGAGATCACTATTAATGAGGCTGATGAATTTGATTTCGAAAATGAATCTCAAATAGAACAACTTCCTATAATTAACCAAAAATCTAGAACATTTGGTGTTTCTTGGAAGAGAATTTATAAAAATAAAAATGGGTTTTTTAATCTATCGATTAGCAATAACAGGCTAGAAAATAATTTTGAAAGATTCAAAAATAACATTTCTAAATCAAATCCTTCATTTTCTAATATATCCAGTGAAGATGAAACAAAAATTAGATTTATTAGTAATCAAAAAAGTGAAAATTTAAAATTTTCTTATGGGGGTAATATACAATTCTCAAACTATCAGAATAACACTCAGTTTGAATTTTATAACACAGATTATAATACTAAAATAGATTTTGTAAAATATGGTCTTTTTCTAAAATCAAATAGCACATTTATTGATGATAAGCTTGGATTATCATTGGGTGTAAGATTAGACCAAGATAATTTTACACAAGAGAATAATATTTTTGAAAATTTATCTCCAAGGTTAGCACTTTCACTAATAATATCAGAAGATAAAAAATGGAAATTTAATTTTGCCACAGGTAGATACTTTAAAATTCCAACATACACCTCTTTAGGATTCAAAAACTTTGATAATGTATTTTTAAATAAAAGCACTAAATATACCAGGAGTGATCATATTGTTGGAGGTTTTGAATTTAATTGGACAAAATCTTCAAGATTTACTTTTGAGGCCTTTTATAAAAAATATAACAATTATCCAGTATCAAAAGTTGACGGTGTATCTTTAGCAAACAAGGGGGCTGACTTTGAAGTTCTTGGTAATGAAGAGATCCTAACAATTGGTAAAGGGAAATCATATGGTTTAGAATTTCTTTACCAACAAAAATTGAAAGACAATTTTTACGGAATACTTTCGTATACTTTCTTTTATAGTAAGTTCTCCGGATTAGATAAAATCTATCTTCCTTCTGTCTGGGATAATAGACACTTACTCTCTTTTACTGGAGGCTATAAGCTAAAAAAGAATTGGGAACTAAGTACTAAAATTAAATTTACTGGAAAAACTCCATATTCTCCAGTAGATATAGTATCAAGCACACAGTCTTATCCAGAGATTATTTTTGATTATTCGCAACTTGGAAATTATTATTTGAATGATTTTACGAAGTTAGATGTTAGAGTTGATAAGAGATGGAATTTTAAATCAACATCCATGAATTTCTACATTGATATTGAGAATCTTTTGATGGATGAGATTCCAGTTCCACCCGAATATGGACTTCAAAGAGATGGAAACTTAAATATTGTTGACCCTAGGAATCTAATTGAAGTAATTAGTGATAATAGGAATTCATTAATACCAAGTATTGGATTTGTCTTTGACTTTTAACTAGAAGGCATTATGCCCAGTTATATCATGACCTAGTATAAGGAGGTGTATATCATGAGTACCTTCATATGTGATGACCGATTCAAGATTCATCATATGTCTCATTATACTGTATTCACCTGTAATCCCCATTCCACCTAGTACTTGTCTTGCCTCCCTTGCAATATTGATTGCCATATCTACATTATTCCTCTTAGCAAGAGAAATTTGAGCCGAGGATGCTTTATCATCATTTTTAAGCTTTCCCAATTTCCATGATAATAATTGAGCCTTTGTAATTTCAGTCAACATTTCAGCTAACTTTTTTTGTTGAAGTTGTTTAGCTGCAATAGGTTTCCCAAATTGAACTCTTTCGAGTGAATATTTTAATGCTGTATTATAACAATCCATTGCAATACCAATAGCTCCCCATGATATTCCATATCTTGCTGAATCAAGACACATAAGTGGTGCCCCTAGCCCAGATTTTCCTGGAAGAATGTTTTCTTTTGGTACTCTGACATTATCAAATATTAACTCCCCAGTAGAAGAGGCTCTAAGTGACCATTTATTATGAGTTTCAGGAGTTGAAAAGCCTTGCATGCCTCTTTCAACAATTACACCATGAATTCTTTTATTCTCATCTTTTGCCCATACTACAGCAATATCAGCAAATGGTGAATTAGAAATCCACATTTTAGCTCCATTTAATATTACGTGATCACCATCGTCTTTGAAATTAGTTATCATACCACCTGGATTAGATCCATGATCAGGCTCTGTAAGTCCAAAACACCCCATCATTTCCCCAGTTGCTAGTTTAGGTAAAAACTTTTCTTTTTGATCTTCACTTCCAAATTTCCATATAGGATACATGACTAGTGAAGATTGAACAGAAGCTGTAGATCTTATTCCGCTATCTCCTCTTTCAATCTCTTGCATCATGATACCATAACTAATTTGATCAAGCCCTGCCCCTCCATATTTTTGAGGTATATATGGGCCAAAAGCACCTATTTCTCCAAGTTCTTTTATAAGATGTTTTGGAAATTCAGCTTTTTGAGCATAATCCTCGATTATAGGAGAAACGGATTTAGATACCCATTGTCTTGTAGATTCTCTTATTAGCTTATGTTCTTCAGAAAGTAGGTCATCAATTTGATAGAAATCTGGAGATGTAAAATTATCATGCATAATTTGGAACTTATACTACAAAAATATGAATTAAATATTCAATTAAATAATTTCTAATAATCCATCGGGAATATCTAAGTGAATAATATTGTTCTCTTTATCAATTTCATTTATTAAGTCCTCATGAATTGGAATTAGAACCACCCTTGAATTATATTTTATTTCGAAAACAGGTTGAGGTAGGTCAGTATTAATATTTTCTATTGTGCCAATTTTTTGTGAATCCCTAAATACATTAAAATTTATAAGATTGTTATAAAATAATTCTGAATCTTTTTTAGATTCGATTTTAGTAGAATCAACATAAATGTTTTTATGAATAATTTCATCAACTTCCTTTTCAGAGTTTATCTCTTTTAGTTTTACTATTAAAACATTTTTTGAGAATGATCTTATCTCATTAATTGAAAAAGGAATAAAGCTGCCATCTAATTCAATGAAAAGGTGAGCTAGATCTCGGAAATTGTTTAGATTAAATGATGATATATTAATTTTAATATCACCATTATAACCATGTTTTGAAACAACAGTTCCAATTTTTGCATGATTAACGTTCATGAGGAACTACTTGTCTTGTTGAGAATCACTATCTTCTTCAGCAGGAGCCTCTTCAGCAGGAGCCTCTTCAGCAGGTGCTTCTTCAGCAGGAGCCTCTTCAGCAGGTGCTTCTTCAGCAGGTGCTTCTTCAGCAGGAGCCTCTTCAGCAGGTGCTTCTTCAGCAGGTGCTTCTTCAGCAGGAGCCTC
>CBFHHV010000005.1:70299-71292 GCA_965655775.1 Candidatus Marisimplicoccus sp. | reverse complement strand
AAGCAGAAGTAGCTCTATTGTTTATACCATTTACAAGGTTTGTAATAGTTGCAACCGTATCATCCTCAGAACCATCACCATCTGTATCTAATGTAGAACCTTTACCAAGATATAATGTAGTTCCATCAACTGTAAGAGATATACCCTCAGCTGTTGCTAATGCAACATCAGCAAATGAATTGTTAGATAAATTAACTGGGAAGTAGTGAGAAACAATCTCGTTAGTTGTGTACTGTCCTTCTTTAATGTTATCTTCCTCGTTAAAGAGGTATACGTAGTACCCTGCGTAAGCTAAAGCTTGAGTAAAGTCATTATATTCAGTAGCAATATCTCCAGTAAATGCACTAGAAGAATATCCACTAATTGTAGGAGCAGAAGTTTGCATGTTAATAGTTACATCAGTGTAAGTACCTTCGTATGCACCTTGAACTTCTAGCTTAGTAATGTTATCAAAAAGTACAGCTTGATCACCACTAGCAGCAATTGCGTGTGTTAGATATGCATCTAAAGTAGTAAAACCTGAAGCAGTAGTTATTTGACCTAGGTCAGAGCTAGCTCCTGTAGTTACACTCGCAGATGGATCTTCAACTTGCTCTCTAATTAAATCAGCAGTAAAGTCATTTGCATCAATTCTAACAAAAGCAGAAGAAGAAGCACCATTATCAACTAAAGCAGTAGCATCAATTGTTGCTAGATCAGCATTACCAGTAACTGTTAAACTATCAACATCATCCATACCTAAAGTAAGAGATGTTAAATCATCATTATTAGTAATATTTACTGTTGCAGCATCATCATCTGATGGATCACTCATTCTAGTTGTATGTGCTAAGCCAAGATTTCCAATTTTAGCATTGTTGGTAATTGTAATATCCTCAGCTTTGTCTGGGCCTGTGTAAGTTACCCATGCATCATTATTGTCAATTGTAAGATCAAACATTTCAGCGCCACTTAAATCAACCTCAGTTAGGCTGTTAGCACCATCACCGTTGA
>CBFHHV010000005.1:0-70289 GCA_965655775.1 Candidatus Marisimplicoccus sp. | reverse complement strand
TATCAGAAGCTGCACCAGAAATTTTAATTTTCTCAATATCATCAGATGTACTAGCAAATGTAATTGCATTTGAAGTAACCTCGTCATTATCTTGAGTGTTGTCTAATGCATCAGCTGCAGATACACCTGGGTCATTATCTCTAATTAAAGTTACATCAAAACTTACAAGTTCAGTTGCACCAGAAAGAGTAAATGGACCTGAAACATTTCTCATTGTAACATTTTTAACATCATCACCAATTGTAGTCGCACCTCTAAAGTTGTGAATCTCAATTGTTGCCATGTTAGAAATATTTAAAGTACCATCGTGAATACCAGTATCAGCAGTAGAGTTACCAAGTGAGCTCCAGCCTTGAGCTGCAGAACCATTAGTAAAACTAGTACCACCATTAATTACTAAGTCAAATTTTCTGTATACTCCAGAAGAATTTTTTGATGATAATGATGAAATATTTAAATCACCACCTTTTTTAAGAACAAAGTCATAGTCAGCAGTGTGGCTAAACGGTAATGAACCTAAATTCATTGTTGTTGCAGAAGAAAAGTTTAATTCGTCAATATCTTGTGAACCAATAGTTCCACCTCCAATAGAAGTTACAGAAGCTAGTTTTGGTAAAGAGATAGTAGTAATTAATGAAGTATGTGTTTCATCTAAAGTTATATTCTCAGCAGCAGTTAATGCAGGAAACTGGTAACCACCAGCTTGCTTAACACTTATGTCTCTTGCAGAAGCTAGGTTTGTAAAAGTTACCTCAGTTCCAGAGTTTGCGTGAGATTTGTATACAACATTACCATTCACAGTAATTACGTTGTCAACAACTTGTTGAACTTTCGTGTAGTCAGGACTTGACACACTAGAAAGATCAATAGTTAGTGTAGCATTTAGCACATTTAACTTATTACCTAAAGCTAATGCAGATTCTAAACTTGCAGCTGAATTAACAGTTACATCAACAGAATAAACATTAGAAGAGGATAAAAGTTCAGCTAAACTTACATCGATTGCATCTAACTCAGCATTAAGCGCAGCAACTTCAGTTGCAGTTGCAGCTGTAGCAAGAGATGCCTTAACAGAGTCAACGTCAGCTTGAAGTGCAGCTAAACTAGCGTTAATAGTAGAAAAATCGATATTGCTTGCAGCAGAATTTGCAGCAGTAGCAGCAGCTTGCGCAGCTGTTACACCAGCCTGAAGACCACTAATGGTACCAGATAGGGATGCAACTTGAGCTGAAATAGCTTGTAGACCATCAACTTGAGTTTTTAACGCACTTATTTGTGCATTTAAATCATCAAATTGGTCATCATAATTCTGACATCCCACAAAAACTAGTGAGGCAGCCAGAATAGTTAATAATCCTTTTTTCATTGTTTTAAAATTTAGTTTATATTTATTTGTATTTTTCATATGAACGTTCATGTTACATATTAATGTACACACAATACTTTACAAATACCATGCCACAATTAACAAAAAATCAGCACAATGAGATACAAGATATTGATTTTCACATACTTGGTTAATTTTATTTTTATACAAGGTTGTAATAATCTGGAAAAAAATCAGATGATTAATCTTGAAAAATCTGTATTAACCGATTGTAAGTTTTTATTCGAAAGACAAAACGTTGTTTATTTGGATGGTAAAGTCTTCGAGGGACTTTGCTCTCAGATATCAATTGATAATAAATTTAAGGAGTTTAGAAGATATGAAAAGGGCCAAAAAAATGGTAAACAACTTAGTTTTTTTTTACCCGAAGAAACTACTCACTATATTGGTTATAGTATGGATAATATGATACACGGAAAATTCAAGGAATTTCATAGAAATGGCAATTTACATAAAAAAGGAAAGATGTTTAGAGGTACATACGACGGTATCTGGAAGATTTACTCAGAAAATGGCGATTTAAAAGAAAGATATACCTATTCCAAGGGTACACTGTTAAGAAATAATACATATGATGAATAAAAATTTCTTATTTTTAATTGGCTTACTTTCAGCTTCATGTTCTGATAAAGTTTCTGAAGTTATCACAGTTGATACTCATATAGATATAAATGTTCTAAATTTTACTGATTCTCTAAACTATACAATGAATACAGATACGCAGTTTAATCTACCTAAAATGATTGAAGGAGGGCTTGATGTAGCCTGGTTAGTTGTATATACTGCTCAAAGCGAGCTAAACGAGCAAGGGTACGAAGCTGCTTATGAGAATGCTATCTCTAAGTTTGATGCCATAGATCGTTTAGTGAATGTATATGCCCCTGATCAGGTTGAACTTGCACTTACCTCAGATGATGTAAGAAGAATACTTGCAAAAGGCAAAAAAGTTATAATGATTGGAGTTGAAAATGCCTATTCTATGGGTCTTGACACTTCTAATGTAAAAAAGTTTTGGGATAGAGGGGCTAGGTATGTATCCCTTTCCCATAATGGTCATAGTCAGTTCAGTGATTCAAACACAGGAGAGTTTGATGGCACTTCCATGCACAATGGTTTAAGTGACCTAGGGAAAGAAGTAGTTGGGCTGTTAAACTACTACGGAATAATGATTGATATATCTCACCCATCAAAAGAAGCGATAAGGCAAATGGCAGAATTAAGTAAAGCACCAATAATTGCATCTCACTCCTCTGCTCGCGCACTTAGAGACCATCCAAGAAATGTTGATGACGAGCAGCTTAACTGGATTAAGGAAAATGGTGGGGTTGTGCAAACTACTGCTCTAGATTTCTTTTTAACTGATCGTGAAGATCCGCCTGCGAATATGGATGATTTTATGGATCATATAGATTATATGGTAGAGAAGATTGGAATCGACCATGTTGGTATAAGCTCTGATTTTGACGGAGGAGGAGGAATTGTAGGTTGGGAAGACGCTTCTGAGACCATGAATGTTACTTCTGCTTTAAGAGAGAGAGGTTACAGCGAATCAGAAATAGCAAAGTTGTGGGGTGGAAATCTACTCAGAGTTCTTGATGAGGTTCAAGAAATAGCAACTAAGCTTCAATCTTAAGTTTCATAAATAAAGCTTTTGCCCAAGTCTTGCAATATTATAGCCTTTGTTAATAATTGATTTTGATAAATCACTATTTGGGTTCAGCATTGAATTAGTATGATTCATATGGATAAAGTGAATCTTACTCTTATTTTCCTTGCTTAAACTATTTAGAAGACTCATAGTCTCAGAGACTAATGGGTGGGGGATTTCACTGATATCTCTACTTATTTCCTTTGAATTGTAGAAAGTAGCATCTAATAATAAATAATCAAAATCAATAACTATATCCTTCAGATTTTTATCCCATTTCTCCCATTTATCTATATCTGGGATAAATAGAGCTTTTTTGTTTTTCCCCTTTATGATATAACCTGCAGTCTCAGAATACTCATCTCGATGAGGAACTTGAATTGGAGTTACGTCTATATTGCTCAACTCTGAACTGCTTTCATCAAATTTTGTATTTTGAATTTGAATATTGTTTAAGGTAACTAATTGACTCCATGGACCATTTGTTTTTAAAAAATTACTCATTTTAGGAAGAACCTTAACCAAAAGGTTTTTTGAGCCTAATGCTTCTCTACCAAAATACATTAGTCCAGTATAGTGTCCAATATGGGCGTGAGTAATATAAATAGCTTCCGGAAGTAAAAATTCTTGAAAGATATTATTCTTAATGTGGTTTAACTGATATGTAATATCTGGTGTTGCTTCAAAAAGAATATATTTTTTCAGATCTGAATTAATAACAGCAATTGATGTTACATAGAACTCCTCGTATTTAGTAAAATTATCTAGGCAAAACTTGTGCTTACATCCAATGTGGGGCATACCAGCATCCTGAGTATTTCCAAGAACATAGATATACTCTGACTGAGTATATATAGTTGTAGTAAATAACAAAATCGATAAAAATTTTAATATTCTAATCAAAATGAAAAATTAATACCAAAATAAAAATTTCTTTTTGGAGCTGGCTCATAATATCTTTTTCCGAAGGCATTTATCCTTATGTTATCATAGAATTCTTCATTAAAAAGATTGTTAACCCCCAGAGAAAACTCACTTTGTTTAAAAATCTCTTTTGAATATTTAACATTAAAAATGTTATATGAACCAACAAGAGTTTCATTAAGATTATCAGCATACCTCTCTCCTATTAAACGATTAGATAGTATTAACCTACTTTTTTTGGACAATTTAAATAGTACTTCCAAATCTAGCATTTGACTTGGAATACCAGGAATTAAGTTTTCTGAGAGGTCATTGCCATCTAAAGTAAAATCCTTAAATCTATTTTTACTTAATGTGTAGTTAAGATTAAACATACCGCCTTTAAAAGAAATCGAAGAACTTAGCTCAATCCCTTGTCTTAATGTTGATCCCACATTTCTGTAAAAGTTTTTACCTGGAAATAGTTCAATTTCGTAAGGTAAAATTTCATTATCTGAATTTGTAATATAGGCCACTGCTTCAAAAGCTATATTTGATAGTGATTTTCTCCATCCAAACTCATAGTTTATGGCATTGTTGGATTTTAAATCTTTATTGAAACCCGTTCCATCAGGGTTATTTGATAACTCATTCAAGGTTGGTGTTTCAAAGCTTGTTCCAAAGGAGAAGAAAATATTATCCGATGAATTAATTGCATATGATAGTCCTAGAGAAGGGTTAATCTTATCGAGATTGACCTTATTATTTGAGTCAATACCAATAGAATTTATATCATATCTAATCCCATATCTAAAAAGAAGTCCTGTATTGAAATTAGTTTGACTGACAAGATAGATACCTGTTGTATCAAAGTTTTCCATTTGACTCAGAGTTTTATCTCCTTTTAGTCCAAAGTTATTTTTAAATCTTTTTCTATCATCTGACTGACTCAAATGGTCAAGACCCATGACAAAAGTGTTGTTTCTATTCTCAAGTTTTTTATTTCTTGTAAATTTTGTTCCAAGTCCATAATAATCTCTATCTATTGATATGACCCCTCCAAAATTAAAAGGTAATTTCGAGTAGAAATCTCTTTTTTGATAAAAGAAATAGCTATCAAAAAAGGAATTATCATTTTTCTTATAATTCCATGATATACCTGTTTTTAAATGCTTTACCTTTTCATATGTATCATAATCAATATTATTTTTTCTGGCTTGTCTTCTATTCTCTTCCACTTCACTTAGCTTTAAACCACCTGAATCATAAGCATATGGACTATCAGTATAGTTTATTTGCCAAACAATCTTATTATCCTGATCTAACTCATTAATATATTTAAGATTCAATATTGAAGTTTTATAATTACTTTGATCTCTATACCCATTTGATTTTCTTTTATCATAATGAATTATTAGGTTAGAGTTTTTCCAGTTCAAAACCCTTGTTCTTTGAATTGATTGATATTGATATGCACCAAAGATTCCTGATGTTCTATAAACTTTATCATTAGGGTTTGTTAAAGTATTGATGCTTATTACTCCACCTGAAGAATTACCATATAAATTTGCATTTGGACCTCTTAATATTTCAATATTTGAAATTAACCCTAGAGGAAGGTTATCCAATTGACTTTGGCCATCTGGAGTTGTCTCTGGGATACCATCAACTATTAGCTTAATTCCTCTTATTCCAAAAGCAGATCTTGCACCAAAACCTCTTATTGAGATCCTCATATCTTGGGAGAAATTATTGGATGAAGTTGTAAACACACCTGGTGTGTTTTTAATAAAATCAGAAAATGAAGACTGAGAACTAAAGTTTCTATCCTCAATGAAACTTTTAAAAGTAACTGATAAAGGCGCTTGTTTTTGAGTAGTGTTAATTCTAGTTGATTTAACAACTACATTTTCAAGATCTATAATTTGAATGGAGTCTTGGAAATTTCCAAAAATAAAAAATGGAGCTAATAAAAATACTTTACTGATATACCCTAACATAGTCAATTTTATAAGTTGCATTAGTAAGACCTGGAGCTACATAACCGTCAGTCCAATGTCCACCGACAGCAAGGTTTAATAATAAGAAAAATGGTTTGTCAAATGGTGAATGTTGAGATTGCATTGGATATTCAAAATACATTTCTTCATCAATAAAAAATTGAATTTTATCAGGTTCCCATTGGATTGAATATGTATGAAATTCCTCAAATGGATTATCAATTATTTTTTCAGCTCTAATAAACCTTTCTTGGCCAGTATCAAAAAAGATTTTATCTGGAACATATGTAGCCTGTCTCGTGTAATCTTGAGGGCCATAATGAACTGATGAAGAAATCAGTCCTGGATCATTAATAGTACTATCTTTTACATAATCTCCATGTTCTAATATATCTAACTCTCCACAATTAGGCCAATTAACTTCATCAATATTTGCACCAAGCATCCAAAATGCCGGCCACATTCCCTCCCAATTAGGAAGTTTTGCTTTCATCTCAACTCGGCCGTATGTAAACTCAAATTTATCTTGTGTATTTATTCTTGCAGAAGTATATAATTTACCTTGAAAGTCCTCTCTTTTTGCTGTAATTTTCAAAAGGCCATCTTCAACTTTAATATTATCTTGTTTATCTGTGTAATATTGTAACTCTCCATTATACCAACTACCATTATCTGGTGCAACTGTTTCAATATTCCATTTATCTGAAGAAACAGCCGGGACTCCAAATGATGAATCTTCATCAAATTCATCACTCCAAATTAGCTCGTTTCCAAAAGAATAACTAAGAGTTGTTTGATCAGAAGAGTTATTTCCTTGAGTATTACCGCTCTCTTGATTTAAGTTTGCGTTTTGATTTACAATACCTGACAAATAAGAATCATTGACATCAGATTTAGATCCACTACATGAGATTAATAGAAACAGAACAAATGAGACTGAATTTAAGTAGGTTTTCATATACAAGGTAAAACTTAACTCAAAGCTAATAATATTTATTATTTTTAGTAAAACTTTTTTAATGGAATTGATTCCACACGAAGGAATTTCAATCATGTCAATCATAAGGGGGGTAATAGGCTTAAGCTCCATTATTTTGATTGCATTTTTACTTAGTAATAATAAAAGGAAAATTGATTGGAAAACAATTATAATTGGTATTTCAAGTCAGTTTGTTATAGCTATTGCGGTTCTAAAAGTTGATTTTGTTAGAATGATTTTTGAAAAAATCGGTCAAGGTTTTCTGGCAATCGTAACATATACAAATCAAGGTTCCAGAATTCTTTTTGGTGAGCTAGCAGACTCCTCTAAATATGGTGAGATATTTATATTTCAAGTTCTACCTGTTATTATTTTCTTTTCTGCTTTGACATCAGTACTATATTACTATCGTATTATTCAAAGAATAGTATCTGCTCTAGCATGGATGCTCACAAAGCTCTTAAATATATCTGGTCAAGAAAGTTTAGCAGTAGCTGGTAATATTTTTTTAGGACAAACTGAAGCTCCTCTTTTAGTTAAGGGTTACCTTGATAAAATGAATAGATCAGAATATTTTCTTTTAATGACAGGGGGAATGGCAACTGTAGCAGGGAGCGTTCTAGCCGCATACATTGGATTTCTAGGAGGGGATGATCCTGCTCAAAGAATAGAAGTAGCTAAAAACTTAATTATTGCATCTGTAATGGCAGCTCCTGGTGCAATTGTTATTTCAAAAATAATGTTTCCTCAAACTGAGGAGGTTAATAAAGAGATTGAGATCAGTAATGAGGTTACTGGAACAAATTTACTGTCAGCAATAACAAACGGAACAAGAGACGGGATTAAAATGGCTGTTAATGTCGGTGCAATGCTGCTTGTGTTTCTTGCTCTTATTGCACTTATCAACGGTATTTTCTTTCAATTAGCTGAAGTCTTTGGCTTAAATGTATGGATTGAAAAAAACACAGTCTATGATTCTTTTTCACTTGAATTAATATTAGGGTATTTATTTGCTCCTATAATGTGGTTAATTGGGATTGCCAGAGAGGACATAACTCTTATGGGACAGCTTTTGGGTGTAAAACTGGCTGCAAGTGAGTTTGTTGCATATATTGAATTAGCCAGTTTAAAAGATATAACAAGCACTGTGCATCTAACCTATCAAAAGTCTGTAATTATGGCAACTATTATGCTATGTGGGTTTGCAAACTTTGCTTCAATTGGAATTCAAATAGGGGGAATAGGAATACTAGCCCCAGGGAAATCAAAATTATTAACTGAATTAGGATTTAAAGCTATGATAGCTGGAACACTTGTCTCGTTGTTATCTGCGACTTTTGTTGGTCTGCTTCTTGGTTAATTATCTTCTGTAGAAAGTCGTTTCCAGAATTTCATGAGAAGGGCAACTGATAAGGTAGATATCACAATAAAAACTATGCCTAGTGTAATTTTTGAATATAAAATATAACCTATACCAAAAAGAATGCTATAGACAGATATGCTTCCAAAAACCATACATAAAATTCCACTAGGAACATCCCATTTTTCTTTTTTACCAGTAATAATTATACCATTATCCTCAGATTCATTGACTATTTTTTGCCATCCAGGACCTCCAGGTTGTATTTTTTTATAAAAATTTTGAAGCGTTTCTATGTTTGATGGTGGGGTGACCATTGTAACAATTAACCATGAAATAGTTGTTATTGTAACACCAATAATAAGCTTTTCTTCAACTGAAAAATTGTTAGGTATTATAAATTCAAAAGCAAGAGCAACTAAAAATGACACTATCATTGCTGTTAATTCGCTGTATACATTTATTCTATACCAGAACCATCTTAAAATAAATATTAAACCTGTACCAGCTCCAATTTGAAGAATTATTCCAAATGCTTGAAGTGAGTTATTAAGATACAGAGCAAAAAAAGCGGATATTATCATTAATAAAACTGTGAAGACTCTACCAATAAATACATAATGCTTCTCTGATTTATCTGTGACAAAAAATCTTCTATAAAAATCATGTACTAAATATGATGAACCCCAGTTTAAATGTGTTGATATGGTTGACATAAAAGCTGCAATTAATGATGCGACTAAAAGACCTAACAAACCAGATGGAAGAAAAGAAATCATAGCTGGGTATGCAAGATCATTTCCAACAATAGTATTAGGAAAAGCTACTTGAAGGGATTCTAAATCAGGAAAGACAACAATAGATGCTAGCGCAATTAAGATCCAAGGCCATGGTCTTACAGCATAGTGCATGAAGTTAAAAAGCAGTGTAGCCCATATTGCATTTTTTTCATCTTTAGCAGATAACATTCTTTGAGCAACATATCCTCCCCCACCTGGTTCTGCTCCTGGATACCAAACAGCCCACCATTGAACTGCAAGTGGAATTATAAATACTGCAATAAATAAATCTGTATCTGCTATATCTGGAATCAGGCTCAACTTTGGAATAACATCTGGATGATTAAGAAGATTAGTCAATCCCTGAATTTGAGGAATAGAAACAATCTCATAAGCAGCCCAAAAAGTTGCAACCATAGCCAAAATAAATTGAAAGAAATCTGTTATTATAATTCCCCGTAGACCACCAATTGAACTATAAAGCACGGTAATTGCACATGAAATAAGTAGAGTTTCAACTGGGCTTAAGCCTAATAGCGCTCCACCAATTTTAATTCCAGCAAGACATACACTCGCCATAATAAGTGTATTGAAAACTGCACCGAGATAGAATGCTCTAAAGCCTCTTAAAAAGGCTGCTCCTTTTCCGCTATATCTTAGCTCATAAAACTCTAGATCAGTCAGCACCTTTGACCTTCTCCAAAGTTTAGCATAAACAAAAACTGTTAACATTCCTGTAAGCAAGAAGGCCCACCACACCCAATTACCAGCCACTCCATTAGTTCTTACTATGTCTGTAACTAAATTTGGTGTATCAGCTGAAAACGTAGTGGCAACCATTGATATTCCAAGCAGCCACCAAGGCATCTTTCTACCAGAAAGGAAAAATTCTGTAACATCTTTACCAGACTTTTTTGAAACTACAACTCCTATTACTAATGATATTATAAAGAAGGATGAGATTATTAGCCAATCTATGTTTTCTAATTGCATGTTAAAGGTTTATCTTAGTGTAAAATTATTAGGTTGATTCAATATAATAAATATATAGTTTTTTTAATGCTTTCAATGTTGATTGTTGGGTTTAGTTATTCTCAAGAAAACTCAAATAACTCATCAGGATCTTCTTTTTTCTCTTCAAGCTCTGAATCTGAAAAATCACTTTTAAATCTAGAAAAAAAAGAGAATCCGTTTTTAAAAAAACTAGAAGATAAAAATAAGAAAAACTTTTTTCCAGATGCAAATGTAAAAGAAAAGAAACCTGAAAGGTTTATTAATTCCAATGATTTATATCTGTCCAGACTTAATAAGAAAGAGACTGAATCCAATAAGAATATTAATAAATTTAAAGTTGATCAATTCCTTGGTGAGATCAGAAATGATGGAGAATATGTAAATATTATACTCCGAGATCATGAGTACCCTGATGGAGATTTAATTAAAGTAGAAGTAAATGAGAGTGTTGTAATGCCTGCAATATTATTAACGGAAAAGGCAAAGGGTTTTAAACTGGATCTGAAGAATGGGTTTAATGTAGTTGATTTTGTTGCCTTAAACCAAGGGAGTTCAGGTCCAAATACAGCAGAGATTATTGTATATGATGACCAAGGTAAACTTGTTGGAACAAATAGATGGAATCTAGCTACAGGTGTTAAGGCTACCTATATAATTTATAAAAACTAGCTATAAACATCTAGCATTGCACTTACAAACCTGTCTACCTCTTGACTTGTTCCAGTACTAATTCTACACCAATCGTAAAAGGGAGGAAATGGTCTTCCTATTCTAACACCCTTGGCAAGCATTTTTTTTGATAATTCATCAATGTGTTTTTTAGATTCAAAAAAGACAAAATTAGTGCTAGACTCAACATATTTAAGCCCTAAGTAGTCTAATAATTTATATATCTTGTCCTTTTCCTCATTAGCCTTTCTTAATGAAAAAGCATAAAAGTCTTTATCCTTTAGCGCTTCTATGGCAGCTGCTACAGCTAGAACATTTGTTTGTGCCATAATTTTGTTTCTTCCATATGGAGAATATTCTCCAAATAATTTATCTGCTAATTCAGGCTTTAAAACCATGTAGCCAATTCTTAATCCAGCCATTCCAAAAACTTTTGAAAATGTTCTAGAGATAATGATATCTTTTCCTTGTCTAACTAAGTAATCCATTGAAGGATAATCCGGTTCATTAATATAGTCATAGTATGCCTCGTCACAGAATACTAATGTTTTTTCTGAGGCACTTTTACAAAAATTACTTAGGGATGATCTTTCAAGTAATGTGCCTGTTGGATTATTTGGATTTGCAATGAAAACCATTTTAGTTTTACCATTTATGTTTTTTTCTATTTCACCCAAATCATACCCTTTATTTGAGTCAACTGGAACCCAATTTATTTTTCCACCCCATGCTTCTGCATAGCTCATTAGAGCAAGATATGTTGGCTGACCAGCAACGATCTCTCCTCCTTGGTCTGCAACTGCCAATCCCGTAACCCTCAAAGCCTCATTAGACCCTCCTGTAATTACAATACTTTCAGGACTAACATTATGTTTTTTTGCTAGTATGTTCTGAAGCTTTAGGATATATTCATATGGGTATCGACATGCATCTTCAAATGAATCGATAATTGCATTTCTTACTCTCTCTGATGGGCCGTATGGATTTTCATTTGAGCTCAGTTTAACTATATCAGATAAAGGTCTCGGATTATATTTTTTAATCTCCTCAGCGGTTAGAATAGATGGTGTTATCATTAACCCACCTAAACCTATGGAAGACTTGAACCACTCACGTCTAGATTGCATAATTATTTATTTTACTATAATTTAAAAAAGAAAGTATTCTTTTCAAAATTTAATGATTAATTTACGATATGCTTGAATTATTTGATATAATTGAGGATTATATAAACCAGATTATTGTTCCATTAAATTGGTTAATGCTATTCCTTATAATTGGTGGTGGAATTTATTTAACACTTATTTCGAAGGCAAACCCTTTAAGAAAAATTAGTCAGGGATTCAAGCTACTCTTAAAAAATGATAATTCAGCTGTAGGTATTTCAAGATTTCAAGCTTTATCGGCTGTCCTTGCTGCTACAGTTGGTCTCGGAAACATTTCGGGTGTATCAATTGCAATTCATCAAGGGGGTCCAGGTGTACTTGTTTGGATGTGGGTTACTGCCCTTATCGGTGCTACAATTAAATTTTTTTCCTGCTCACTGGCTGTTAGTTTAAGAGAAAAAGATGAGAATGGAGAATATTTAGGCGGACCGATGTATTATATGACTTTAGGAATAAAAAAGTGGGGTAAACCTCTAGCAATATGGTTTTCGATTGCAGGATTGGTAGGAGTACTCCCTGCATTTACCGCAAATCAATTGACTCAATCATACATAGATGTTCTAAACCCAAATGCTATTTTTGATATTGGCAATAGTAATTGGAAGCTAGTAATTGGTGTTATTTTTACAATATTAACTTCGATCGTAATCTTTGGAGGGCTTAAATCTATTGTACGTGTAACTTCAGGGTTAGTTCCAATTATGGTAATCCTATACTTCATTTTAGGGTTTTTTATTTTAGTGTCTAATGCAAGTGTTGTTCCTTCTACTTTTTTATTAATTTTTAGTGAAGCATTTAATTTTAATACAATGGTTCAAGGTGGCTTCTGGGGCCTTGTCTTAATTGGTATTCGTAGAGCTGTTTTCTCAAGTGAGAGTGGTGTAGGTTTAGCTCCTATTTACCATGGGCAGTCTTCTACAAGACATGGAACGGATGAGGGATTAGTTGGAATGCTAGGCCCTATTTTGGATACAATTCTAGTATGTACAATAACTGGATTAATTATAATTATAAGTGGGGCTTATCTTGAAAGTGATTTAAATGGAATTGTTCTTTCTTTAGAAGCATTTAGGAGATTATTCTTTGGTTTTGGGGATTATATTTTAATAATTATGATTTCAATATTTGGAATATCTACACTTTTCACTTATTCATATTATGGTGTTAAATGTTTTGGATTTTTGACGACTCCAAAAAAGGGTAAATATTATAATATTATATATATAGCTGCAATTATTATATCTTCAATTCTTACTGTAGAAATCGTTATTGGATTAATTGATGTTGCCTTTGCATTAATGGCAATTCCTAATATGATTGCAATAATATATTTATCGGGTATAGTGACTAAAGAGATGAAATCAAGATCGTGGATTTAATCTACATAATCTATTGGTGGGGGGCCTGAATCTAGATATGGGTCATAATCATACTCGCCAATTTTTTCATCAAACTCTTTTTTAATATCCTCTCTTAATTTACTGTCCTTAAAAATATCAACCATTGTCATTCCTAAAGCTTTTGCAGCGTGAAGCATTCCTTTGTGTCCTATAGACATACCAGAACTTGCAACTACAGACCATGAATGCCATGGAACACCCTTTGGAGCTGTTGTAGCAGCTAAGCTAACTACTGGGACATTATAACTTACATCTCCACTATCAGTAGAACCTCCTCCTGGACTTTTTAGGGTTTCTCTTAGTGGCCTTATTTTACCATCAATACCTAATTCAGGTTTTCCACTATTTCTTTGAAGCTCTAAAGCAAAATCTATCTCCTCTTGAGTGTACTGAATATCACCAAGAGTCTCAAGATTTTTTTGCATTGCCGCACCTCCAACTCTATTTGGAAGAAGGTCATGTACGCCTGAAATTAATGAAACTTTATGTTCAACATTAGCCATTATAGCAGCACCTCCAGCCATTTTTCTTACCTGTTCATAAACAGGCTGTAACCCTTCTTTAGTAATATCTCTCACTCTAACCCAGATTCTTGAATAATCAGGGACGACATTTACTACCTTACCTGCATCTTGGACGTGGTAATGCATCCTCACTGATGGTAAGACGTGTTCTCTATATGCATTAATTCCTGATGTATATAACTCAAGTGCATCATTTGCAGCCCTTGCATTCCAAGGATCAACAGATGCATGAGCAGATTGTCCTGAAAACTCAACCATAAAATCAACAAGCGCAAGAGATGGTTGGACATTAGCTTCAGTCTCATCTGCTGGATGCCAATCCATACATATATCTACATCATCAAATACTCCATCTCTGATCATCCAGAGTTTTCCAAAAAATTTTTCTTCAGCAGGTGTTCCAAAAAATTTCACCGTTCCTTTTAAGTCTCCTTTCTCAATGAGCTCTTTTATTGCAATAGCTGCACCTAAACTTGCTGTACCAAATAAATTATGACCACAACCATGACCGGCACCTCCTTCAATTAATTCATGCTTGTGGGGTACTGAATCTTGTGATAAACCTGGAAGGGCATCAAATTCTCCAATAATACCAATTACTGGTTTACCTTCTCCATATGTTGCAGTAAAAGCAGTAGGCATTCCTGCCAGCCCTTTTTCTATAATTAGTCCGTTTGATTCAGCGTACTCCATTAAATATTCGGCTGATTTATCCTCTCTAAATGCTACTTCCGCAGCTTCCCATATCTTATCACTTAATGAAATTAAATCTGATGTTTTTTGATCTATAGAACTTAACAATTCTTTTTTTAATTTATTAACACTTTGGGATTGAACTGTTAGAAATGATATAGATATTAACAAAATTGTAAAAATTTGTTTCATTATTTGATAATTTAAGGTTTTCTTAATAACCTAATTTACAAATAATATTTATTTTAGACGATGAGATTATTTAAGGATGTTAAAGGCAACAGTGTTGATCCCGTTAATCATACTCTTTCCATTTTAAAAGAATATCCATACGCAAAAATTCATATTGGCTCTGACTCACAAAATGTTGGTAAGAAGACTAATTATACAAGTGTAATAGCATATAGACTTGGCACTAGAGGAGTACATTATATATTAAGTAAGTCTTCATGCGAGGCAATAAATGATATTTGGAAAAGACTCTGGTTAGAGGCTGAATACAGTATTAAAGTCGCAGAATGGCTAACTAAACAAGTCAGTGTTCAAGTGGAAATAGATATGGATTATAACTCTGACGAAAATCATAAATCAAATAAATTAATCTCAGCAACAAAAGGGTGGGCTAATTCTTTAGGTTATAAAGTTAATGTTAAACCAAATAATCAGATAGCAACAAGAGCTGCTGATCATCATTGTAAGTAGTTAAATTAATTGACTAAAAATTTTATCTCCACCGAATCTAACTACATCAGTTACAGGCAGACCTGTTTCTTCTTCAGTTTTTTTCATATATTCCTTGGCTGCTTCATCAGTCATTAAGATTGTATTTAGAGCAATCCCAATCACTTTTGTGTCAGGATATGTTCCAATAACTGTGGCTAGTTCTTCATTGAGTTTTATAAACTTTTTTAGATCTGGGATTTTAATATTCTCAAGAGATCTTAATGAATCTTTTCTTGCTATATGACATAAAATCATATGAGTTGGGCATGTTCCTCTCATTAAAGGAAGTGTGGCTGTGCTACCTGGGTGTAGAATAGAGCCCTGACCCTCTACAATAACAATATCTTTATCTTTCTGCTCCATAACTGCAGACTCAACTGCTCCACAGGCATGGTCAAGTTTGTATGCATCTAAGGGTATGCCATTTCCTGTAACGGTTATACCTACTTGTCCAGTGGCAACAAACCCTGTGTTAATTTGATTTTCTTTTAAATATGAATATAACTCCAATCCAACAGTCATTTTTCCTGCAGCCATATCAGTACCAATCATTAAAACTCTTTTATTAGACAAATTTGAAGCTTTAGCTGATCCTATCTTTGGTATAAACTGAGGAACTCTAGTATCCCATATCCATTGACTTTTATTTGTCAAATATTTTGAAAAATCAGGGTAAACTTGATCATGTAATCCATTAATTATTGACATCCCATGATTTAATGCCTCTTTAATTACATTATCCCATGACTTTGGTCTCACTCCACCTGATGTAAGAACTCCTAATAATAAAACATTTGCTCCCATAGCTTTAGCCTTTTTTATATTGTCTACAATTGGAATGTCTTTCTTAATGATAGAAACCTCAGATAGTTTTTTACCAGCAAACACAGAATCTATTACACAAAGGATTTCATTATCAAGATATCTAAGTGCACTAATCCCCATCTTTCCATAGTCGTCATCAAGACTCGACTCCATCCATATTGCGATTTTATCAGTTTGATTCAACATAGCTTTGAGTTTTAAGTTTTGCCCCATGACCTGGTAACGAGTTTATCATTGTTATGCCATTTACCATTGAAGGCCCTTCACTAGGATCTGGATCTAGATTATAGTGAGAGTCTAAATCAACGTAATCTATTATACCTGTAATTGAGGCTCCTGCTGAAATACTCACAGATGACTCACTCATACATCCAATCATAGTTTTTAATCCATGTGCTTTAGCAACATTTAAAATCTTTAAAGCCTCAGTTATTCCACCACATTTCATAAGTTTTAAATTAACACCATCAACATATTGATAGTAATTTGCTACATCTTCTGCAAATCTGCATGATTCATCAATAAAAATAGGAAGAGGTCTTCCTTCAAATAAAAATTTGAGCTTATCTTCTTCTCCTTCAACTAATGGTTGTTCTATATATTCTGCTTTTCTCTCCGCTAGCCATTTCATCATAAGTTTTGCATCATCTAAAGTCCAACCTCCATTAGCATCAACACGAATTGCAATATCTTTATTTTTAGTTGATTCAATTACTTGCGAGTAAATTAACTTATCATATTCTATTCCTTCTTTGGAGCCTAATTTAATTTTTAAGGCCCTCACTTGAGAATTCTGTAGAATTAATTCTACTCTTTCTTTAACTACTTCAGGAGGGTTTATGCCAACCGTCAGGGATGTAGGAACAGATGGAGAAGGGAGACCTAATAGATCTTTCAAAGACATATTTGCCTTTTTTGCACTCCAGTCCCATAAAGCAATATCAATACCAGCCATAGCACATGCTGGAACATTTAAGTCTTTAGCTCTTTGATATAGTTCGTATTGTGAAAGTGAGTCTATCTTTGAGTCAATCAATCTTTTCAGATGCATTTCAACTTCATTAGCTGATGATGCTCCTTCTGTTTTCCCTGGAGCACATTCTCCCCATGCAGTAATTCCGTCTTTAATAAATTCAACAAAAAGATTTTGAGATTTATCATGTGTTCCTCTACTAATTTGAAGGGGAAATTTTTTCTTAAGATTTACTATATGAAAATTAAATTCCATTTACCTAGATTGAGAATCTAAGTTAATGTTTTTATTGATTTTTTTCTTTAAAATTATCAAGGGTCTCTCTTGAATATATTGGAGTTCTATTTCGTCTAGTTATCCACTTAAGCTTTCCTTTTTCGTGATACCTAAGAAGAGTACTCTCACTTAAACCAAGATATTCTGCAGCTCGTTTTCTTGGAAGATATTTGATGTGGTCTGGAAGATTTGAGGTGTCATAGTCTGAAGATGTAAGCTCAAGAAAACTTCTTTCAATTTGAATGTCTTCTTTCTTGACCCTTCTTCCCTCAAAGTAGACTGATCTAACTCCGTCAGGAAAATAAATTTGGTTGATATCAATCCAATTTTTGTGCATGGTTTTTTAGCTAGCCTGTAAATTTAAAAAAAAAATAGCTATTTTTATACCTAGTAAAACAAATAAATATTTGTATTTACTTAAAAGCTAGCAATTTACAATGAAAGTGTTGTTTTTTATAATTCTTATCCTAGTCTCTAACTCTATTGAGGCTCAAATTGGGAGAAATGGATACACTCAATCAAATTATGGAACTAGAAACTATAATTCTGGGCTAAATTCATTTGAATATGGAATAATTGGTTCAAACCAAGATGCAACTGGCTCGCCTACAGGATTGATTTCTGCGATAATTAGAAGAGTTCCCAGTGCAAAAAAAATTTCAGATAGATTTGGAAACGAAAATATATCCTTGAGAGGAAGAAATTCTGTTCAGGCAGCTGGGAACGAGGTTCTGTGGGATATAGACGGTGTTACTTTTCAATCCCCACCAATGATTAGTGTAAATGAGGTAGTATATGTTGAAGCTATCAAAGGGCTTGCAGCAAGCAATAAGTATGGCTCAGATGGAGCTGCTGGAGTGATTATTGTAAAGACGGCAGTAAACGCATCAAACTCTGATTTGATAAATTCTCCAAAAAATCTTTGGAGGACAGTTACTAAGAAAAGAATTAAGAAGTAATTAACACAATTCATTTAAACTTTTTTTTACTTTATATTCCAAATTTTATGAGACATCTATACCTAGTTTTAATTATACTTTTTTCTAATTTTTCTTATTCACAAGAAGATAAAATTGCCCTGGCACAACAAAACGCTATTTCATCTATGTCATTAGTTGACGCACTTTCATCTAGAATACCTGGAGCAAAAAAAATTACTGATAGAATGGGAAATAAAAATATTGCTATTAGAGGTAGGCAATCTTTTAAAACAGCTGGAAATCAAGTATTGTGGGAGATTGACGGTGTTATCTATAATAATCCCCCCGTTCTAAATGCTAATCAAGTAAAATACGTAGAGGTTCTAAGTGGATTAGCTGCTACTAATAAGTATGGGAGTGAGGGAGCTGGAGGGGTAATTGTTGTTAAGACTAATGTTAGTGCTGAAAAGTATAATAGTAGAAGAAATTTATGGAATAGGTCTTCACAGGTTCCAAAAAAGAAGAAGGATAAAAAAGCTAAAAAAAAGAAGAAGGATAAAAAAGCTAAAAAATCCTGACATCACCTCAACCATTCCAATGATTTATTCAAAACCGCTTTATTCCATGAGCATATTTTTGTAAATTTAACAAACCGTAAAATTGAAAAAGTTAAGTGCCTACATTTTGTGTTGTTTTTTATTATTGGGCTGTAACCTAGATAATACAAAAAATGAAAATCTTTCGGATTTAGAATCTTTACAGCTTAAAACATCATTTTTTGATTTAAACGAGAAAAATTTGGATCTCTCAGTCTATAAGGAGGGGAAGATTGTAGTAAGTTACTGGGCCACATGGTGTGCCCCATGTATAAAGGAAATGCCAGGAATCAAAAGAGCTGAAGAAATATTACAGGAATATGGATATACTTTTTTATTAGTTTCTGATGAAACATTATCTAAAATATCTGAGTTTAAGAACGAATGGAATTTTGATTTCAATTTTTTAAAATCAAGTAAATCATTTGAAACACTTGGAGTATATGCTATGCCTATTTCATATATTTTTGATGAAAATGGTCAAATAATTGAAACTATTGTTGGTGCAATTGAATGGGATTCTGAAGAAATGATTAATAAATTAAAGATGTTATAACATGAAAAAATTTATAATTGCTTTTTTCTTTTTAAGTCTGTTTTCCTGTAATTCTAATGATATTAAAATAGAAGAAATATCTTTTTCATATGAAAACAATAATGCGCAACCTAGCCTAGTTTTAAATAATGATAACTTATCGTTGACTTGGATTTCTAGTGTTGAGGATATGAATGCTAGTTTAAATTTCAGACAATTTAAAAATGACGGATGGACTAATCCCATAAAATTGGCAAATGGTTCCGACTGGTTTGTTAATTGGGCTGACTTTCCAACACATGCAATTAGTGGAGATCAAGTTCTAACTAGCTACCTAAAAAAATCTGCCTCTGGTACATATACCTATGATGTTTTTTTAAGTCTACATAAATTATCTGGAAAAAAAGTAAAAGAAGACTTTATATTAAATACTGATGGTTTTAAAGCAGAACATGGTTTTGTTAGCATAGCTGCAAAAAATAATGAAGGGTTTTTTATTAGTTGGCTAGATGGAAGAAATACAGTAGAGAAAGATATGAACGGAAATCATAAACCTATGACTATTAGATTTGCGGAAATTACAAATGCTGGGGATATTATAAATGAGACTGAGCTTGATTCATCTGTTTGTGATTGTTGTCAGACATCAATAACATATAGTGATAAAGGACCTATAGTTGTATACAGAGACAGGAGTGAAGATGAAGTTCGTGATATTTATGTTACACGTAATATAAATGATGAGTGGGAAAATCCAATTCCAGTTCATAATGATGGATGGGTAATTTATGGGTGTCCAGTAAATGGTCCTAAAGTTGTTTCAAGTTCAAATAATATTGCTGTAAGTTGGTTTACTGTTTTAGATGGAAAACCAACAGTCAATCTTTCCTTCTCTGAATCTTACGGATCATCTTTTGGTAGTCCAATAAAACTTAATGACATTAATGCTATTGGCAGAGTAGATACTGCCTTTTTAAATGAAAAAGAAGTAATAGTGAGTTATATGGAAGGTGATGATATTGGGACATATTTAAGAATTAAAAAAGTTTCAATAGACGGAAAAGTTTCAGAGCCGATTACAATTTCTAAAATTGATAGTGGAAGAGGGACTGGAGTACCACAATTAGAAATAATAAATGACGAGATATTTATTGTGTGGACTGTTTTTGATGATAAGAGCAATCAATTAAAGACAGTAAGATTGAATTCTAAAGATCTTTAAATTAATGAAAAGGTATTACTTCATATTGTCATTGATAATATTTAGTTGTTCAAGTGGACAAGAAAAGGAAGACTTTGAAAATGCTATTATTCTTGAAACTATTGTTCTACCAAAAATTATAAATGAAACCTCTGGTTTGGAAATTCTTAACAACCAATTTATAACTCATAATGACTCTGGAGGAGAGCCTAGTTTATACTTTTTTAGTCAAAATGGTGAGATCATAAATTCTATAACACTAGAGGAAGAATCTTTTTGGGAAATTTATAATAATGACTGGGAAGATATTACAGCTGATGAAAATTATATATACATTGCTGATACAGGAAACAATTTTGGCAACAGAGACAATCTAAATATCATAAAAGTTAAAACAACTGATTTTAGTATTGATAGTAAAATTGATATTTCCTATAAAGATCAACAAACATTTTTACCAAGACCAAAACATAAGTATGATGCTGAAGCATTATTTTTAATTGAGGATAAAATTGCTGTTTTGTCTAAGGACAGAGACAATCTATTTACTGATCTATATTTAATTGATAAACAAAGTAATTCAAAGCAAGTACTTGAAAGTAAAACTACATATAATGTAAATTCTTTAATTACTGGAGGTGATTACAATAAAGATATGAGCTTACTTGCCCTTGTTAGCTACAACTCAAAAGGAAGCCAATTTTTAATTCTGTTTGAAGACTTTAATTTGGAAACCTTAACTGAAAAAAAATTTAGAAAATTTAAAATTCCACTTGAGAGAGCGCAAATTGAAGCAATTAAGATAATTGATGACAAAACGTTTTGGATTACTTCAGAAGATGAGGGGATCGGAAGTCCATACATGTATAAAATTAAGGTGGAATAGAAAAAACGCTCCTAAAAAACCAATTAACAAAAATTCAAAATTAACCTAGCTAAAAAAGGACTAAAGATGACTTTAGGAGCGTTTTTGAATCAACATTCAAAAATAAGGTAATAATACCTGATATTATTTTAAAGAAAAGTTAAAATTAGTTAAGCTGAAAGCTCAAACTGATTTTTAAAAAAGGGTGCATAATAGTTCTTTGCATTTCGGTATCCTTAGACATAGAGTTAAAAGTAGTAAGAACTTGAAGTCTGTTAAATCGCTTTTGAAATCCAACTTCTATGGTATTTCTATATTTATTTGAAGACATTATGAGCTCAGCGTTTTCATTAAAAAGGCTTCCCTCTAATTTATAATCATGTAAGTAATACTCCTGACTGGTTCCAATATAAAAAGATAAATTATTATCTGATTCGTTTATAATATTATCTGATAGACTAAACCAACTTAACTCTCCAATTAGAAGTCCAATATTAACACCTACCATTTGCTGGTATGTTCCTAATCTTGAATAAACCTCTGCTGAAATATTTATGTTATCCTCAACTTTAAAGCCTTTGAAATAATTTGCAACTAGATTTATTTGAAGTTCCTGAGGCATCTGAGATTTCCATTTCAGGTTTGGTAAATTCAAAACAATGTCATGGTATAAATTCTGCATTCCTTTGGCCAATGATGCGTTACCTGTTATTCCAAAATTTAATCCATATGTAAAACTGGAGTAATCAGATAGTTGTTTTTGTTTTAATCCCTCCAAAAATAAATAACCACTGTATGGGTAGTCATATTTATTTGGATCAGTCTCATATCTGCTTGATGGGGTATAAATTAATTGTCCTAATTTAAAATGATTAATAAGGGTTTTTTTTTCTTCAATTTTATAAGACGAGTATGAGAGAAAAATTCCACTTGAGTAATAAAAGTCTCTGTCAAAATAAAGATCATTATCTACATCTAAATTAACCTGTTGTTGGGAATAGCTATAGCTTGAAATCATTACAACTATGATGGTCAAAAATCTAATGGCTGTTTTTTTAGACAATTAAATTAATTTTACTCTAATTTAAACATTATTATTTTTTATGATTAAAATTGAATTAGCTGAAATAAATGATCTTGAAGATATAATGAAAATGATTCATAATTGTGCAAATGATTTAATAAGCAAAAATATTTTTCAATGGAATGAAAAATATCCAAGTAGAGATATTTTTTTGGCGGATATTGAAAAAAAGAATTTATTTATTTTTAAAAACGACTCAGGATTAATAGGCTGTGTAGCACTTTCTTATGATAAGGATATTGAGTACAATGATATAAAGTGGCTAACCAAAGATGATGAAAATTTATATGTTCATAGGTTAGCTGTTGAACCAAAATTTCAAAAACAAGGGATAGGTAGATTGTTAATGGATTTTGCTGAAGATTATGCCCGAGATAAAAAATTAAAGTCTGTCAGGCTTGACACATTTAGTAAAAATGAAAGAAATAATAGGTTTTATAAATCAAGAAAATATAAACAACTTGATGATGTTTATTTCCCAGATCAAAGTGAATTTCCTTTTCATTGCTATGAGAAAATTTTAGATTAAAAACCTAGTTCTTCAAGATCTTTTTTCTTCTTTGAGCTTTCAATATTTAAATTTTCACAATCTAATGGAATTGTTACTAATTCAGGAACTGGAAAATCCTCGGATGAAATTCCTAGATTTGGATTTAGATAAGCTTTCTTCATGTATTGTCCCCAGATAGGGAGAGCCATAGTAGCTCCCTGACCAAAAGCGATATCTTCAAAATGGACAGATCGGTCTTCACCTCCAACCCAAACTCCAGTTACTAGGTTAGGAACCATTCCCATAAACCATCCATCACTCTGATTTTGAGTAGTTCCAGTTTTTCCAGCTATAGAATTTTCAAATGCGTAAGGATACCCTGTAACTAAATTCTTATAAATATAATTTGTCTCTTCTAAGCCAGAGTGTCTAAGTCTACCTCCTGAACCATACTTTGTTACCCCTTCCATTAAATTTACTGTTACATATGCTGCTTCTTCACTCAAGACATCAGTTGTATTAGGAATTACTTCAAATAATGGAACTCCGTTTTTATCTTCTATCCTTGTAATAAAGATTGGCTCAATATATATTCCTTTATTTACAAACGTACTATAGGCTCCTACCATTTCGTATAGGCTAATATCTGGTGTTCCAAGTGCAATTGATGGTACCTCAGGCAAGTATGAATTAATTCCCATTTTTTTCATCAAAGCAACAACAGGTTTTGGCCCAACTTGATCCATAAGTCTTGCACTGATTGTGTTAATTGAATTAGCTAATGCATTTTTTAAATTACGAGTCTGACCATATTTATCGCTTGAATTTTTTGGGCACCATGCGTCCATATTTCCATGTTTACCAGGCTCAATACAATATAATGCGTCAGGGACAATATAACATGGTGAAAGTTTTAATTGATCAATTGCTGTTGCATATAAGAAAGGTTTAAAGGTTGAACCTATTTGTCGCCTTCCCTGTTTAACCTGGTCATATTGAAAATGTTTATAATTAACCCCTCCAACCCATGCTTTGACATGTCCTGTTTGAGGCTCCATTGACATCATTGAGGCTCTTAGATGAAACTTATAATATTTAATTGAATCTATTGGCTTCATTATAGTATCAATTTCTCCATTCCATGAAAATATTTTCATAGGAGTTTCTACTTGAAATGTGTCCCATATCTCATCTTCATCTTTTCCACTCAATTTCATCTTTCTCCATCTCTCAGATCTCATTGCTGATAATTTAATTAAAGTATCAACTTGACCCTCTCTCAGATCTCTGAAAGGTGGTGTTGGATTTTCCTCTGATTCTTTATTTTGTGCAAAAAATTCTGATTGAAGATTCTTCATGTGCTCATTAACTGATTCTTCAGCTATAGACTGAAGCCTAGAGTCGATAGTTGTATAGATTCTTAAACCATCTCTATAAAGGTTATATCTTGAGCCATCAGGCTTTGGGTTCTCTCTTAACCACTGATTCATAAACTCTTGAAGATATGCTCTAAAATAAGTTGCCAGTCCTTCTCTGTGTGACTCTGGTGAATAATCAATTTTTAAGGGAATTGATGATAATGAGTCTCTTTGATTTTTTGTGATCATTTCATTTCTATACATCTGCTGAAAAACAACATTTCGTCTTTCCGTAACAAGTTCCGGTCTTCTAAGTGGATTGTAAAGTGACGAGTTTTTTAACATTCCCACTAGAGTCGCAGCATCTTCAATAAGAAGTGAATCAGGAGTTTTATTAAAGTAAATTTTTGAAGCTGAACGAACTCCGTCTGCTGTATTGTTAAAATCATATATGTTTAAATACATAGCAATGATTTCATTCTTAGTGTATCTTTTCTCAATTTGAATAGCTAAAACCCACTCTCTTGCTTTTTGGAGAACTGCTTGGATAATATTTCTTGACCTAACCCCGACAAACAGCTGTCTTGCAAGCTGTTGACTAATTGTACTCGAACCTCCTCTTGTATTTAAAAAAATTATTGCTCTTAAAGTTGATCTTATGTCAATTCCTGGATGATTATAAAATCTTTCATCTTCAGTAGCAATTAAAGCATCAACTAAATTTTTAGGAAGTTCATCATAAGTAATAGGCGTTCTGTTATCATTAAAATAATATTTACCTAATATTTCTCCATCTGATGATATAATTTGAGTAGCTAGATTTGTGTTTGGATTTTCGAGTTGTTCGAATTGAGGCATTTCTCCAAACGTTCCATTTCCTGCAAGAATAAATAATCCAAAAAAGGAGACTAAACCAATCAAAATTGAAGACCATAATAATCTAATAGTGAGTAAGCGTTTCATATTAGTCTATTTTATATTTGAGTTTAGTTGATCTTCCTTTTTTAAAAATCTGAATGCTATTACCTTTTCCTTTTCTTAGTGATTTCTGCTCATCATAAGGAAGTGCATTTATTTCCATACATTCTTCTGAGCAACAATTACTCATCTTCTTTTTACAATCATCACACTGAATAAAAAGTAAATGACATGATTCATTCGCACAATTTACATGAGTATCACATGGGGATCCACACTGATGGCAATTTGAGACAATTTCATCTGAAACTCTTTCACCTATTCTTTCATCAAATACAAAGTTTTTCCCAAGAAAATTATTTTCTAGCTTTTGCTCTTTAACTTGTCTAGTATATTCAATTATTCCGCCTTCTAGTTGAAAAACATTTTCAATTCCTTTATGCTTAAGATACGCACTTGCTTTTTCACATCTAATTCCTCCTGTACAATACATCAAATAGTTCTTATCTTTTCCATTTTTATCTAGCTCTTCATCGATTATTTCCAGGGACTCTCTAAAAGTATCAACATTGGGTTTTACAGCACCCTTGAAGAATCCTATCTCACTTTCATAATGATTTCTCATGTCGATACAAATAGTGTTTTTATCATTTAGCATTTCATTAAATCTCTTTGCATCCAAATGTTCACCAATTCTTGTTACATCAAAAGTGGAATCATCAAGTCCATCTGCAACAATTTTATCTCTAATCTTTATGGTTAATTTTAAGAAAGATTTACTGAAATGTTCAAGAGCTATATTTATTCTGATATCTTTCAAAGGGAATATTTCGTTAACTGATATTTTAAATTTTTCAAAGTTTTCTTTAGGAACTGATAGCTGAGCATTAATTCCTTCCTTTGCAACATAAATTCTACCTAAAACATCTAGATTAGACCAAAGGATAAATAGATGATCTCTAAAAAGTGATGGGTTCCCTAATTTGAAATACTTATAGAATGAAAGTGTGATTCTCTCTTGAGAATTTTCATCAATTATCCTGGCACGCTCTTGAGCGCTAAGTTTATTGTACAGTTGCATGCTATACTAATATAGATTGCAAAATTACAACTTTTTACCAACCTTATGCTTTTTTATTTTTAGTCGTCTAAGCCTGTCTGTTTTTTACCAACTAAAAGAAACTCTGTTAGTCGACCGTTGATATATCTAAATCCATCTTCACCGAAGAAACCTGGAACTTCAAGCATAATTCTTATATCTTTCTCCCACTCTTCAATGTATACTGTTGTATTTAATTCAATAGCATATGCTGTATTAAATTGCAGAGGGTAGTCTCCAGTAAATGGAACACCTCCCTGGGAGTCCCACATACCTAATGTAGTCCCTGCAGAGTGTCCATATGTTCCAAGTGGATGAGTATATATGGAAGGCCTAAGACCTTCTGCTTTTCCTTGCTCAAGAGATTTTTTCAAAATTTCATTTCCTGTCAATCCTTGCTTAAAATTATTTGTAAAAATATCTTGTACCCTTGTTCCTTCTTTAAATGCATTTATTAAGAAGTCTGGAGCATTTGTCTCCCCAGGCTTAAGCACATAAGCTAGCTCTTGAGTATCTGTATTTAAAGTCAAATAAGATATTCCAAAATCACAATGAAGTAAGTCTCCAGGTAATATTATGTCAAATTTTGATTTATTATCAAAGGCATATAAATCGCTATTGTCCTTTCTTTGAACATCGACAGTAGGATGGAACCATGTATCTAATCCTAGAGATAAAACTTTTTCTCGCATCCACCATACTACATCATCAGTGCTTGTAACTCCTGGAGTAATTACTTTAGTAGAAAAAGCTTCCCTAATGATAGCGCTGCTAATTTCAACTAATTGAGAAAACACTGTCATTTCTAGATCTGTTCTGGTTTCAATCCAGGCTATTGCAAGATCCTCAGCTGAAGTAATTTTTTTTCTGAATTTAGGTGATAAAACATTGTAAAGCTGGTCATAATGATACTTGCTAAGTCCGTCTGCAAGTGACTCATAGCTTGAAAAATTAAGGCCTATTTTTTCAGGGTTTTTACTTACTATATAATCATTAAGAGCTTTCCATTGGTTAGGTTGTTTTTCTTTATCCCATATTGATGGTATGTTATCACCAAAAGTATATCGTGAAATAGCAACTGATTCAAATTTTTTGGTGTTTTTGTCTAAAGAAAATACAAGAATAGTTGTTCTCCTTGCATTTAACCATGTAGGAGGCAACATAGTCTTTATTATTGGATCCTCATTATATTCTCTTGCGATCAAAACCCACATATCAATGCCAGTTTTTTCCATCAACTGGGGTAATAATTTATTAAGCCTTTCTTTTTGCAGTTTGTTAATAAACTCTGCTCTTTCCTTCAGTTGAAGGATGTCTTGTGCATTAATGTTCATTACAAATAATGCTACAAATAATATTAATATTTTTCTCATAGTTTGGTAAAATATAAATATAAAAAATATTACTTTAGTGATAAATGATTCAATATGTCAGATCCTAAAGATTCTAAACTTAAAGCACTAAAATTAACATTAGACAAATTAGACAAAACCTACGGTAAAGGCTCCGTTATGAAGCTTGGTGATCAAACTGTAGAAAAAGTTGAATCAATATCTTCAGGCTCAATTGGTCTTGATATCGCTTTAGGTGTTGGAGGTTATCCAAAAGGAAGGGTAATTGAAATATATGGACCTGAATCTTCTGGTAAAACTACACTCACACTACATGCAATAGCAGAGTGTCAAAAGGCAGGAGGTATTGCAGCTTTTATTGATGCAGAGCATGCCTTTGACAGATTTTACGCAGAAAAACTTGGGGTAGATTTAGGAGAGTTAGTTATCTCACAGCCTGATAATGGTGAACAAGCTCTTGAAATAGCAGATAATTTAATTAGATCTGGAGCTGTAGATGCATTGGTTATTGATTCAGTAGCTGCATTAACGCCAAAAAGTGAAATAGAAGGTGAGATGGGAGACTCAAAAATGGGATTACATGCAAGACTTATGTCACAGGCTCTAAGAAAATTAACAGCATCGATTAGCAAAACTAATTGTACGGTGTTTTTTATTAATCAACTTAGAGAAAAGATTGGAGTGATGTTTGGAAATCCTGAAACTACTACTGGTGGGAACGCTCTTAAATTTTATGCCTCTGTTAGGATTGATATTAGGAGATCAACACAGCTAAAAGATACTGAAGGTGGTGTTCAGGGGAATAAAACGAGAGTGAAAATAGTAAAGAATAAAGTTGCCCCTCCTTTTAAGACTGCTGAATTTGATATAATGTACGGAGAAGGTATTTCAAAAATTGGAGAAATACTTGATATCGGTGTTGAGAAAGATATTATTGAAAAAAGTGGATCATGGTTTAGTTATGGGGGTAGTAAACTTGGCCAAGGCAGAGACTCTGTAAAATCTATTTTAAAAGATAATCCTGAATTAATGGAAGAGCTCGAACAAAAAATTCTTGAAGTGCTTAATTCTGATTAAGTATTTTTTTCCAATTATTTACAGCTTTTACCGCAGACTGTTTTGGGTCATTCTCTAACTCTCCTTTAATTATATTAAAGGCCTTTTTTGTTAGAGATGGAATATCATTTTCCGATAAATTGTCCACATTAATTTTATCTAACACTTTTACTCTCAACCTACCTATTGAACCAAATTTTGGATACCATGGGTGCTTTAATTTTAAATCATAAAAAATTATTGGAATTATTGGAAGTTGATTATCAATTGCAATCTTAAATGCACCTCGTTTAAATTCTTGTAATAAAACAGTATCATCCCAATAATGAGCTTCAGGAAAAATACAGACATTATAACCTTTTTCTAGCATTTTATTTGCTCTACCATAGACTGCAAATCTGCTGACAGGGTCTAACCTATCAACCATTATTACGGCTTTTTTATATAGATAACCAAATAATGGCAAGCTATATAATTCCTTTTTTCCAACAAATCTAAAAGGCTTCTTGTTAAGTATCAGCATTAAAAATGGATCCATATGACTTGAATGATTTGCTATCATTAGACAATTTTTTTTAGAAATCAATTTTTCTTTATTCTCCACTTTAACATAATACCCACTTCCATGTAATATTATTCTTGCCCAGATATTTCTTGCTACCCAATAAAGCATTTCATATCCCTTTGGAAATAATAGAATTATAACTAGAAAGGGAAAGTAAACAACAATCTGAATACCAGCTAGAAAGTAAAACCAGATTTGGAGCCAAATCTTAAGTAATATCTTTTTTATCATGTCTTAATAATTGACATTATTTACCAAAGGTAGCAGGTATTTTGTTTCAACATCAAAAAAAAATATCTTTGTTTGGTAAACAACTCTCATGGCCAAAATATTAACTGGCATTCAATCCACGGGAACACCTCACCTAGGCAACATACTTGGAGCAATTATTCCTGCTGTACAAATGGCAAACTCAACTGATGATGAATCCTATCTTTTTATTGCTAACATGCATTCTTTAACTCAAATTAAAGATGATAAAGCTTTAAAAGAAAATACATTTTCTACTGCGGCAACATGGCTAGCCTTTGGTCTAGACCCTGCCAAGACATGTTTTTACAGGCAGAGTGATGTGCCAGAGGTAACAGAATTAGCCTGGTATCTTAGTTGTTTTTTTCCATATCAGAGACTAAAATTAGCTCACTCCTTTAAAGATAAATCTGATAACTTAAAAGATGTAAATTCTGGACTTTTCTCATACCCAATGTTAATGTCTGCTGATATTCTTCTTTATGATGCTGACATTGTGCCTGTTGGAAAAGATCAACTTCAGCATCTTGAAATGACAAGAGATGTAGCCTCTAGATTTAATAATTTAATGGGAGAAACCTTTATAATACCCGAAGCTAAAATCCAGGATGATACTAAATACATCACTGGTATAGATGGTGAAAAAATGAGTAAATCCAAAAATAATATAGTTGATATTTTTGTTGATGATAAAAAGTTGAGAAAACAAATTATGAAGATTGAGACTCAGAGCTTAGCTGTTGAAGATCCAAAAAATCCAGAAGATTGTAATGTGTTTAAGTTGTTTGAAGTGGTTGCACATGAAAATGATGTTCAATTACTAAAAAGTAAATACTTAAAAGGAGGTGTTGGTTATGGTGAAGCTAAAGAGCTTTTATTTAATACAATTTTACAACGATTTTCAGAAAACAGAGAAAAATATTTTGAATTACTAGAAAATGAAGATCAGGTTGAAGCCTTATTGTTAACTGGTGCTCAAAAAGCAAGAAAACAAGCTCAAAAAGTTCTTAAAAGAGTTAGAACTCGTGTTGGTTTTTAGCTGTTTTTTTTTAAATTTACTTAATGGGTATTTTTAAAGATGTAGCTAAGCTTTTGCATTCTAATGATTGTGTCATTGTTCCTAATTTTGGTGCCTTTGTTCTTAAAAGCAAGTCCGCCTTCATTAAAAAAAATGAGTTCTTTCCCCCTAGCAAACATGTGTCTTTTAATGCTATGCTCAAAGATAATGATGGTTTGCTAGCAAAACACATTAGTGGTGAAAAGAATATTTCATATAAAGAATCTCTAAAACTAATATCGAAAGAGGTCATTTCCTTTAAAGAAAGTCTATCTAAAGACTTAATTATTGATACTGAAAGTCTTGGGGTTTTTGAATTAAAAGAAAAAGAAACGCTAGTATTTAATCCAGATTTTTCAATAAACTTTGACAATAAAGTGTTCGGTTTAAAACCTTTTGTTAGAGAACCTTTGCTTAGTAAAATCTCTGAAGAATCAAAAAAGAATAATCAGTTTAGCAGTAGCGTTTTATTAAAATATGCAGCTATTGCTATAGTAGTCTTCGGATTCTCTTACTTTGGATATTTTAACTATAATGACTATCTCAATAACGAGAAATTAAAAAATATTGCAATAGCTCAAAAAAAAATTCTTGAGAATGTTCAGTCAGCTACTTTTAATTTAGGTGAGCTTCCTCCTATTAACATAAATGTTACTGCTCCTATTGTTAAGGATAATTCAGTTTATTACAGCGTTATAGCAGGTGCATTTAGATCTAAGGGAAACGCCGAAAAACATTTAAACACATTAATAGGAAAGGGTTATCAAGCCTCATATACCTCAATAAACCCTAAAGGTCTTTACAGGGTCGCCTATGCAAGACTTAAGACAAGAAAAGAAGCGGCAGAATTAATTTCAAAAATAAAAACCAGCGGAGTTGATGCTTGGTTATTAATTGAGAATTAATTGTCCAACCAAATAGTAGGATTTTCTGGTTTTAGTTCATTAAAAATATTAAATTTTAAAACAGTCTTACCATTTGATTCGTTAGTAAATACAACACCTATTTCATCGTTGGCATTAATCTTATCACCCTTTTTTACAAATATTGATGATAGGTTTTGGTAATTAGAAATATACTTTCCATGTCGTATCAAAACTCCTGGGTTTCCTCCTGAGAAACCATAAACAGACAAAACCTCACCGTCAAAAACAGAATAAGCTATAGCGTTTGGAGACGTTGCAATTGAAATTCCATTACTATTAATTGTTGTTGTTCGAACAACGGGGTGGGGTTGTGTACCAAATCTTCTTACTATAACTCCTTCTTTGACTGGCCATGGCAAGCGCCCTCTGTTAGCTTGAAAGTTTGTTGAGATTAATCTACCCTCCGGTGTTAATGCAAAATTTATTGAGTTATTATTTTTATTTGATTCTGCAATTGCTAGTCTTATCAGTTTTTGAATCTCATTGTCTATTAACTTTGTCTGCTTTTCTTTTTTATCTATTTGTGCAGCATAATCCTTTTGATTTTTCAATAGGCCCTTAAATAAATTATCTTGTTGTTGTTTTTCTATTGTCAATGATTGCTTGACATCCCTGTTTTCTTCAATTAACTTCTCCTTTTGGGTCTTGCTAATAAGTAAGCTATCAACGTTATCCTCTATTTCTTGTTGAACTTGGACAATTCTATCAGCCTGTTTTTTCCTGTATTTAGAATACTGTTTAAAGTACTGAAACCTTTTAAAGGCCTGATTGATGTTTTCAGAGGCAAACAAAAACATTAGTTTCATCTGAGTAGATCTTTTTTTGTATGAGTTATATATTATCTTTTCGTACTCATTTTTAAGGTTTTTTAAATTAACCTCTAAGTCATCTATTCTATCATTTTGATTATTTATAATATTAGTCAAATTATTAAGTTGTGAATTATTAATATTAATAAGCTTATCACGTACAGAGATTTTTAATTGAAGGTCTTCTATGTCATCGGCTAGGTTCTTGGATATTTTTTTTGATTCAGCAATTAATGAATTTATCTGACTAATTTCTTTTTTTAAAGAAATTTTCTGTGCCTCTAATTTTTTTTGTCTTGCCTGATAATCCTGGGCATTCAGTTGAATAACTGAAAGCATAAATAAAAAAATATATATCTTACTTAAGAATTTCATTTAAAGTTACACGTTTGTAGTCAGAGGGTATTTCCATTGGAAAGTTTAGATTTTCTGGGAAATCAAATTGAGAATACTCAAGGTTTATTTTTATTATTCGACTGCCTTTTATGTATGAGATTAATATCTCATTAGGGACTGTTTTTTCATCAATATTTTTATAATTTCTATAATTGACTGTTACCAAGGAAGAGAGTAAAGGGATATAGATTCTTTGCTGATCAAGCATAAAGGTTTTTGGATTTATAAAAATGGTTGTTTGAATGCCTTTTGAAGACTGGAGGACATAATAAATAGAATTATCTATTCTTTCCCAATTCCCTTTATTCATATCTACAATTGGGTTACCAAAAAGTAAATCTTGTAATAGTTTAACTGGTTTTTTGTAATCGGTTAATTTCAATACTTGAGATAGATCTTGATCAATAAATGTTTTTTGAAATTTCTCATAAAAAATAAATCTATCATTGCTCATCAATATTTTTGCTATTGGAACTATCATTGATGCACTAATCCATAAAATTTCATCCTCTAAAGCTCTAAAACTTAAATTAACATTTTGAATCAATCGCCCATTATCAAATTCAACTTTTACTCTATTTCTTAAATTTTGAAACTTGAGTTCTGTTTTTCTTGAATTCTTAAATATTTCAGATATTTCAATGTCTTTTAATGGAGCATCACTTGTAATATTTTTTTTGACGGAACAACCTTGTAGGAATAAAAATAATAGAGCACAAAATAAAGCAGAATAAATCTTATTAATTGTCTTCATTATCATTTATTTGTGAATAATCCCCTAAAAAAACTTCTTTGTTTGATCCGTCATAAACTGAATATGCTCCAAATATAGAGTTTTTAATATCTGCATTTGAAACTTTTGCACCTGTATATATTAATGATGATTTTATACTTGAACTACATATATGAGCATTGTCGCTAATTGAAACATAAGGTCCAATTTCTGAATCTTTAATCTTAACATTTTTACCTATAAAGACTGGGTGATTTATTTTAACAACACCTTCTTCAGTAAGACTATTATTTATATCAGAAGCTGCATTTTTCATCATAATTTTTTTTGCAGAGTCAATTAATAATTTTGGTGTACCACAATCCATCCATGTTTCTATCTCTTGTGATTTAAAAATCTTTTTATTATCTATCATTCTCTCAATTCCAAAATTGAGAAGGTATTCTTTTCCTGGACTCAATTTTTCACTTAAATGAATCTTCAGTTCATCTCTTATTAACGATATGTCCTTGAAGTAATAAATACCCACAACTGCAAGATCTGATATGTAATCTTTGGGTTTTTCAATTAAACTAGATATGTTTCCATCTTTATCAAGATTTACAACACCATAACTAGATGGGTTTTCCACTTTCTTTACCCATATTATTCCATCAGCATCTGGATCAATAGAGATTTCACCCTGGATCATTGTATCTGCATATGCAATAATTGATGGCCCCTCTAATGACTCTTCTGCGCACATAATTGCATGACCTGTCCCTAACTGATCAAGCTGCCTATACACTTTAGTTTTCGCATTATACTTATCTGAAATTGAAGTTAAAGATTTAACTACATCTGAATTAAAATATCCTTCATCTCCTAATATATATATGATTTCATCAACAGGGGTTGTTAGCTTTGAAGTAATTTGGTCTATAAGGTGTTCAACTATTGGCTTGTCAATAATTTTTAATAGAGGTTTTGGACAGGTTAAAGTAAAAGGTC
The DNA here is from genome assembly GCA_965655775.1 of Candidatus Marisimplicoccus sp. Lineage (GTDB taxonomy): Bacteria > Bacteroidota > Bacteroidia > Flavobacteriales > Flavobacteriaceae > Marisimplicoccus. Next base: position 35,771 of record CBFHHV010000005.1, on the reverse strand, counting down.
TTAGCCTTGTTCCTTTTCCAGCCATAGGAATAAATATCTTCATTTAGTTGATTTAAATCAAAAATACAAAAAGTGTAAGGATGTATATCTCTCTTTATGAGTTTAGGGCCTCTGCCCCCCCTACAATTTCTAAAATTTCATTAGTAATTGCTGTCTGTCTTGCTTTGTTATAAGTAAGCTTTAATTGATCTCTTAGCTCTGAAGCATTATCAGTTGCTTTATGCATTGCTGTCATTCTTGCTCCATGTTCTCCAGCAATGGAATCAGAAATAGATTTAAAAAGTTGAATTGATAAAGTCTTTGGTATTAATTCATTAAGAATCTTTTCCCTGTTTGGTTCAAAAATGTAATCGCCTTGTATAGATAAATCCTCATCTGAATTTTCAGCAATTGGAAGGAATTGTTCTTTTGTAATAATCTGAGTAGCAGCGTTTTTAAAATGATTATATACTAAAATAACCTCATCATATTTTTCTTCAGTGTATAGCGCCATAATATCATTAGCAATTAACCTTACGTTTGAATATGAAAAGTCATCATATAAATCATTATGTGAGCTGATAACATTGAATTTCTTTTTCAAAATATCATTTCCTTTTTTTCCAATTGTTAGTAGCTCAAGTTTTTTTGTTCCATATTGGGAACCAATATTATATACCTCTTTAATTATATTAGAATTAAATCCACCACAAAGGCCTTTGTTAGATGTTATTACAACAACAAGTGCAGATTTAACTTCTCGTTTAACAAACAATGGGTTAGAGTCAACTGAGTCAATAGATGCCGAAATATTTTTAACTAAGTCTGAAAGTTTATTCGAATATGGAAGAGTTGCAGTAATAGAATCCTGAGCTTTTTTCAACTTAGCAGCAGATACCATTTTCATGGCATTTGTGATCTGCATAGTTGAAGAAACTGAACTTATCCTATTTCTAATCTCTTTTAATCCTGACATATATTAAAATGATTTTGCAACTTTTTCAGCTACCTTTTTTATTTCGTCTGTTTCTTTATCAGAAATTTTTCCTGATTTTAATTCTGCTAAAAGTTTTTTGTTGTTTTTTCTAAGTTCTTGAAGAAAAGCCTCTTCAAATGCTTTTACTTTTTCAACAGGAACTTCTTTTAGGAGGTTTTGAGATCCAGCATAGATTATTGCAACTTGATCTTCAACTTGGAATGGATCATTTTGATTTTGTTTCAAAATTTCAACATTTCTTCTACCCTTTTCTATCACATTTAATGTAGCAGCATCAAGATCCGAACCAAATTTAGAGAATGCTTCAAGCTCTCTATATTGGGCTTGATCAAGCTTAAGAGTACCCGCAACTTTTTTCATTGATTTTATTTGTGCAGACCCCCCAACTCTTGAAACGGAGATCCCAACATTGATAGCAGGCCTAACTCCAGAGTTGAATAAATCTGACTCCAAGAAAATTTGACCATCTGTAATAGAAATTACATTTGTAGGGATATATGCTGATACATCTCCTGCTTGAGTCTCAATTATTGGAAGCGCTGTTAATGAACCCCCTCCTTTTACCTTTAATTTTAATGATGCTGGTAAGTCATTCATTCCGCTTGCAACTTTGTCGTCATTAACAACCTTTGCAGACCTTTCTAGAAGCCTTGAGTGAAGGTAAAAAACATCACCGGGATATGCCTCTCTTCCAGGTGGTCTTCTTAAAAGAAGTGAAACCTCTCTATAAGCTACTGCCTGTTTTGATAAATCATCATATATAATTAATGCTGGTCTTCCTGTATCCCTAAAATATTCCCCTATACATGCGCCAGAGAATGGAGCAAATACTTGCATAGGAGCAGGGTCTGATGCGTTAGCTGCAACTATAACAGTGTAATCTAAAGCTCCTTTTTCTTCAAGAGTTTTTGCAATCCCTGCAACCGTTGATGCCTTTTGACCTATTGCAACATAAATACAAAAGACAGGCTCTCCAGCATCGTAAAATTCTTTTTGGTTTAGGATTGTGTCAATACAAACAGTTGTCTTACCAGTCTGCCTATCACCAATTACTAACTCTCTTTGGCCTCTTCCAATAGGTATCATCGCGTCGATTGATTTAATTCCAGTTTGCAGTGGCTCATTAACTGGTTGACGGTATATAACACCTGGAGCTTTTCTTTCGATTGGCATATCAAAAAGCTCTCCTTCAATTGGGCCTTTTCCATCAATAGGATTTCCAAGTGTATCAACAACTCGTCCAAGAATCCCTTCTCCAACTTTAATAGATGCAATCTGATTGGTTCTCTTGACAGTATCTCCCTCTTTTATTCCTTTGGAAGGACCAAATAGAACAATACCCACATGATCTTCCTCTAGGTTTAACACCATTCCTTGAAGGCCATTATCAAAAGAGACAAGCTCACCATATTCAGCATTTGTTAGACCATATACACGCGCAATTCCATCTCCTACTTCAAGCACTGTTCCAACTTCATCAAATGATGTTTGAATCTCTGCTGATTCTAATTGTTTTTTCAATAGAGCTGATACTTCAGCTGGTTTAATTTTTTGCATTTTTTATAATTTTTAATTTTTTCATAACTAATTTGTCGCCTTCAGTTGTTTTTTCATTTTATCTAATCTCTTTTTAACACTTGTATCTAATCTTATATTGTCATAGTCTAATATAAAGCCTGCAATTAAAGATTTATCCTGTTTTTTGGTTAATTTAATTTTACCCTTTTTTAATGACTGAAAATAATCCTTTATAGAGTTTTCAAGATCTTCGAAAACTTCAACAGCAGAGGTTACTTTAACTTCAACAATGCCTTTTTGCCAGTTATATTGTTTTACAAATCCGATACAGACATCCAAAAGCATATCAACTCGATTATTTTGAGATAATAGGTTTATTACACTTGAAGTATTAGGTAGAGATTCAGATGTCAAGTCATTTAGAACTTTTTTCTTAAAATCTTTAGAAATAGTAGGGTTAGATATAAAACTTCTTAGGTCCTCTGAATCTTCCAGAGTTTTGATTAAAGACATAATTTCTTCAAAAAGGATATCTAAACTATCATTTTCAATTCCATAGCTTATTAGAGCTTTTGCATATCTTTTAGAAGAAGTTTCTAAACCCATGATTACAAGTCAAATTTTTTCTCTTTTAATAACTTATTTATATAATCTTGATGTTTTTTGTTATCATCAAGCTCTTGCTCTAAAACTTTAGATGCAATATCAATAGAAAGATCTGCAACTTGATTTTTGATTTCATTCATTGCTGATCTTTTCTCATTCTCGATTGAAATACGAGCTTGTGCTAAAATTTTTTCAGCTTCCAAGCGTGCATCAGATTTTGCTTTCTCCACAAGCTCCTTCCCTGATTGCTTAGCTTGATTAATCATAGCATCACTCTCAGCTCTAGCTTCTTGTAGAATTTTTTTATTCTCGGCTTGAAGATTTTCCATATCCTTCTTTGCCTCTTTAGCAGAATTTAAAGAATCTCTAATAGATTTCTCTCTTTCATTAATGGTGTCCAATATTGGTTTCCAAGCAAATTTTCTTAACAAGAAAATTAGGGTAACGAATATTAACGTCTGCCAGAAAAAAAGACCAGATGAAAATTCACTTATTAATTTTTCCATAAACTAATTTAATTAGTTAACTGCGAATAAAGCTGCGAAAGCTATCCCCTCAACAAGAGCTGCAATAACAATTGCTGCCACAAGAATTTTGTTAGATGCATCAGGTTGTCTACCAATTGCATCCATTGCACCACGACCAATAAGACCGATACCGATTCCTGTTCCGATAATTACAAGTCCTGCTCCGACTATTTTAGGTATTTCCATTTTTATTTATTTTAATTATACATTTATTTTTAAAGTTAATGATCGTCCTCCTGAACTGCAAAACCAAAGTATAGGGCTGACAAAAGAGTAAAGATATACGCTTGGAGTAAGGCTACTAAAACTTCAATTATTGAAATAAAGAAAACAAGGACAAGTGATAAGCTAGAACCGACTAAATTCTTAAAAATAAAAATTAATCCTATCAAGCTGTAAAGTACTATATGACCTGCAAGAATATTTGCATATAACCTTATCATTAATGAAAAAGGTTTAATAAATACTCCCAAAAGTTCAATTGGTGCCAAAAGAGGTTTTAACCATACTGGAACACCTGGCATCCAAAAAATGTGTTTCCAATATGTTTTATTTGCTGTTAGGTTCGTAATCAAAAAAGTTATTAATGCTAGTCCAAATGTTACAGCTATATTACCCGTTACATTAACTCCTAGTGGACTTAAACCTAATAGGTTTAAAAACCATATGAAAAAGAACAATGTAAGTAAAAAGCTCATGTACTTTTTGTAATGATGTTCACCTATACTTGGAATTGCAATTTCATCTCTAATTAGTAAAACAATTGGTTCGAAAAACCTGCCTACTCCAGATGCAATTTGATTATTCTCTCTGTAAGATTTAGCTAAAGAAGTAAATAACCAAAACATTAATGCTGAGATTAACAAGATTGAGAAAACACTCTTTGTAATAGACATATCAAGAGGCATTGCGTTTGTTACATTTCCCTCTTCATCGTATGAAATATATCCCTCTGAATTTGTTTCATAAATTTTGCCATGATAGAGTTTGTAATATTTCCCATTAGCGTTAACCACTTTTTTTCCGTGGTCTAGCTTGGAAGACATAAAAAACTTTACACCGTCATCAATCAATATAACTGGAAGTGGGAATCCATAATACTTTTTTTTACCAGTTTTTTTATCCTTGGTTGAGAAAAGTGAAAAGTCATGAGAATCTTGTACATGATGATATATATACTCAGTGATTTCTTCCTGAAGAGTCAGCTCTTTTTCTTCTTCTTTTGCATCAAGAAATGAGGCAGACAAAATTAATATAGAAAGAAAAAAATATCTGCTCTTATTATATATCATGCTTAAACTAAGTAGATTAAGTTTTGCGCGACAAATGTAATATATAAATACATATTTATAAAATCATTTGAGGTCAAAATTTAAAAAGTTATTTTAAATTTTTTGTCTGAGAAATTATTAAATAAATTATCAAGATTATTCCCAATAGAGATAAGGTAAGAGTAAATTGATTCGATTCGTTTTGAAAGTAAGAATCAGCATACTTTCCTAGCCTTGTCAAAACAAACATTACTATTGCAATTTGAAAAAATAAACCAGAAAATATAAGCCAGGGTTTAGGCTGTTTTTTCACGAGGATTATTGAAGTTTGTAATCTTTTTCAGCGGCGCTATATCAGCTGCGTCATTTTGCATAGAGGACTTTGCATTAAAAATTGCACCTGACTCAACAATCAACTTTGACATGACAACATCCCCATGGACCTCACCTGAAGATCTAATTGAAAGTAAATCGTCAACATGAATAGTTCCTTTAAATTTACCTTCAATGTCAGCACATGAACATACAATTGTTCCATTAATATTTCCGTTTTTTCCAATAACCACTTTTCCTTTAGTTTCAATATTTCCCTCAAAAGAGCCATCAACTCTAAAGTCAGACTCCGAGTTAAAATCACCTACGAAGTTGGTGTTTTTTTCAATGGTATTACAGCTAGCTGATAAATCGTAATTTTTCATTTTCATAAAAATTGGGCAATAAATCTACAATTTTATTTTTAATAATTAGTTAATTTATTAGTAATATTGCCCTGATAATCAATGTGTATATGTCAAAAAGAATTAAAATTATTTGTGATGATGTGGAATATAGTCTAGAAATGGTAGATGATAAAACTATTCTAGATCTTGCTCTTGAAAATGATATTGACGCTCCTTATTCATGTCAGGGTGGAATCTGCAGCACATGTTTAGCTAAGTTAAGTAAAGGGTCTGTAGAAATGGATAACAATCAGATTCTTACAGATGATGAAGTTGAAGATGGATATATATTGACTTGCCAGGCAAGGCCAACTTCTGATGAGGTTGAAGTTAATTATGATGAGGTATAGTATCCTCTAGCATATTTAATGCTCTCTCTATTATTTCTTTTGGTTCAATAGATCTAAAAGCACTCTCATAGCCTTTTGGAATTTTATTACCAAATATTGAGGTTGGAATTTCTGGATATAAATTCCTGTCAATCATTAGTGAATTTTCTGTAGGTTGGTCAAATGGTGTAAATCCGCAAAATGGGTGTGTCATTCCCCATATTGTCAATACTGGAATTCCACAATTAGCTGCAAGATGACCATTTGCTGAGTCCATTGAAATCATAAGATCAATATAATTAATAATGTTTATTTGTTGAGATAAACTGAATCGCTTTGAAACATCATAAACATTTTCGTATGCTTTATCCCAGATTTCTATTTGTTTTAACTCATTTTCTCCGCCTCCAAAAAGATAGACGCTGTAATTCTTTTGAAGATATGCAATTACATTTTGCATTAGGTCGAGGGGGTAACTTTTTCCCTCAAATGATGCAAAAGGAGCAATGCCTATAATCTTTTTGTTTTCGCTAAAAGAAAGAAGTTTTTGTTCTTCAGTATTATTGTGTAAATATGGTTTTACTGGATACTCATGATTAACTAAATCAACTGGAAACCCTAATCTTCTAAAAACATCACAATACCTGTATTGAATTGGTGTTAAGGGTTTAAATATTTTATTTTTTTTCCGTGTTAACTTTTTACGATCCGCTCTTCCCTTGTCAATAGACTGAACTTTTTTTAAAGATAGTTTGAACAAAAAATTTAGAACTTTTGTTCTTAAAACATTATGCAGGTCTGCAATTGACTTGACATTTTTTTTTCTTAGTATTTTAAATAGCCTTATTAACCCTTTTATGCCACTGTATTTGTCATCAAAATCTACGCCAATAAATTCTAAATTATCAAATTCCTCAAAAAGTGGCTTTGCATAATTTCTTGAAACAAATATTATTTTTTGATCTGGATAAGTTTTAAAAAAAGATCTTAATACCGGTATTATCATGGCTATATCACCTAGAGCAGAGAACCTATAAACTAAAACAGATTTATCCTTTTGCTGAATCATCTTTTTTATACAAAACAGGGTTCAATGATTCATCATTATACATTTTCATTTGCTTATAAACTCTCATTTTCTTGTCGCCTGTTGATAAATCGATTAATAATTGATCTATTGATTCTGAAAGATCTTCTCGCTGTTCAATTAGAACATCCAGTTTTTTTTGACAATTATTTCTATGATCATGTGAAACATCTTCTCTTTCGGACTCCTCTTTCATATGATATATTTTTAAAATTAATATAGATAGCCTGTCTAAAGCCCAGGCAGGACTTTCAGTATTTACTTTTGCATCAGTTTTTGGATTGACATTAGAATATAATTTTAAAAAATAGGAGTCTATGTATTCAACCATCTCCGTTCTATTTTGGTTAGAACTGTCAATAAGTCTCTTGAGCTTCATACCCTCCTGAGGGTTTATATCTGGGTCTCTTATAATATCTTCATAGTGCCACTGAACAGTATCAATCCAATTCTTTTCATATAGCAAATGTTCAAAATCGTTTTTCTCATATGGATTAGAAGCTGCTCTGTTAATATCATCGTGAACATGATAATCATCTACAGATTTTTCAAATACTTTGATGGCAAGTGAGCTTATTGCGGTTTTTGTCATATTAAAAATTTAAAAGTTACTATCGATGCAAGCAACAATACAAAGATAAAGTTTACATATAAACTCTTTATTTTTTTTACAAAAATTTGAGATATCATATAAACAAGAGGTAGGGATAGATAATGAAACTCTGAACCACTGAGTTGATGATCCATGGAAAAGAATAAGGAAGTTAATACAATAAACAATACACCTACAATATCAAGAATTCTTCTTGTCAAGCTGTAGGTTATTATGAATTTAATTATAACTGAAATTACATATAAGACAAACACAATAAATATTGGGACATAAGAATATGTTAGATTAAAGTTGTGCTCTTCTATCACTTGAGATTGATCTGCAAAAAAGTATGAACTAAATAAATAAACATCTAATGATAAAAAAGATAAAAGCACATGTGCTGTGGGTAAAATAATAAGTGGCGTCACAAAAAGTATTATAAAATGTTTTAAATCTCTCTTAATATTTGTTGTAAGTAAAACTAGTAAAGGGTAGAAAAAAATAATTAGGTTATCCAAAATTATCAAAGAGGAAAGGCTTAGGAGAACCATTGCATCAAATAATCTTTTAATTCTTTTTGTATTGTTTGTTAGCTCTAAAAATATTCTCATGTTTCTCCATGCTGCCCATATAGCAGTTGACGATAATATAAATTTTAAATCGACCGATTCAATTGGATAACAAATAACAACTAATGGGTACAATAATAAATGGTATGCATTCCTGTTTGACCTTTCAAGTGTAAGCTGTCTAGTTACTGTATCAATGGCATAGTTTGAAAACATTAATGCTCCGTATATTAATACTCCATTTAAAATTTTTGATTCTACAAAAGACCATTTTATTTCAAGTGTTAAGTAATAATATGTAACTACTAATAGAAGCAATGAGGAGGTTCCTGCTGAAGTAAAAGAAAATTTTTGAAATACCTTTGCAATCATACTTCAATGTATTAATTTTGTTCAATAAATTTAATCATGGTTAAAGATTTTTTCTACTCTCTTTCTTGGCTTTTCAAAGAAGTTCTTTTCTTCCCCTTTGATCTTCTAAGAACCATTCAGCTTGACAGTTGGTATCTTGCAAATATTGTAAGTTGGTCTTTTATATTAATCGGAATAGCAGGTGCTGCTTATTGGCTGAAGAAATTGAAAGAGTTTGATGACAATGATGAGGAAAACAATGATATTACTTCTCATTCTTTTCTAAAGTAAGTCAAAACCAATATCCTTTCTGTAATTCATCCCATCAAATTTTATTTTATTAATTTGATTGTACGAGTTTTTAAGAGCTAATTCAAAATTATTTCCCATTGATGTTATTGCTAAGACTCTCCCGCCGCTCGTTATAAAAGAATCACTCTTTTTTTTAGTTCCTGCATGAAACACAGACACTTCGGATAAGTCTTTTAAGCCCTCTATAGTTTTTCCTTTCTCATATGACTCTGGATAACCCCCTGAAACTAATATAACTGTTGCAGCATGGTTCTCACTAATTTTTAATTTTATATCCTTGAATTTGGACGTCCCCATTGAATCAAAAAGTTCAAGTAGATCGTTTTTCAATCTAGGGAATACAACCTCTGTCTCTGGATCTCCCATCCTTACATTATATTCAATAACATATGGCTCATCGTTAACTTTTATTAGTCCTATAAAAACAAAGCCGTTATACTTCATCTTTTCCTTGACAATACCTTCAATTGTTGGTTTAATTATTTTATTTTGAATCTTAGATAAAAATTTATCATCAAGAAAAGGGACTGGAGAAACAGCGCCCATTCCGCCAGTGTTTAATCCCTTGTCCCCTTCTCCTATCTTTTTATAGTCTTTAGCAAAAGGTAGAACTTTATAATTTTCACCATCTGTTAATACAAAGCATGAAAGTTCAATACCATTAAGAAATTCCTCAATTACTACTTTAGTAGATGAATCCCCAAATTTTCTATCTAAAATCATATTTCGTAACTCTGATTTTGCCTCGTTTAGATCTTTTAATATTAAAACTCCTTTTCCTGCAGCTAAACCATCTGCCTTTAAAACATATGGTGGGTTCATACTCTCTAAAAAATTGTCTGCCTGATTTATATTGTCAACAGAAAAAGTTTTATGTTTTGCTGTTGGTATATTATACTTTTCCATGAAATCTTTAGCAAAATCTTTACTGCCTTCAAGAAGCCCCGCCTGTTTACTTGGGGCAATAATCTTTATATCCTTGAGTTCAATATTAGATTTAAAGAAGTCATAGATACCATTAACTATTGGATCCTCTGGGCCAACAAACACCAATGAGATTTTATGCTCTAATGTGATTTTCTTAATAAACTTAAAATCATTTACATCTCCGTCAATATTTTCTGCTAATAACTCAGTTCCTCCATTTCCTGGAAGTGCATAAATTTTTGAACATTTATCGCTTTTTGAAATACTCGTTATTATTGCATGTTCTCGCCCGCCAGAGCCTATAACTAGAATGTTCATTGAGTTTTAAATTTGTTAATTGTTTGCTTTATATTTTGGATGTAGTTATTATGGTTTTCCATATTCTTAACATCCTCTAAATTAATCATAAAAAAGTCCTTAAAGTGTACTGTCTTAAAATAATGTTTTAGGCCAGATAATCTCATCTTGTGGTTTGTGTGATCTAATCCCTCATCAATAAATATAACCTTCAAACCCATTGCTAAGGCTGGCAAGGCAGCATGAATTCTGGATGTAATTATTATATCACTTTCAGCAATTTTATTAAGCATCTCTTCTGCCAGAGCTATCCCCTCAGAATGAGAATTAATTGAATTTTTAGTTATTTGAGAATAACTTTTTATTTCAAATTTTTGCTTGTATAAATGTCTATTAAATTTTTGCAGCTTTATTTTATAATTTAAAATTCTTAAAGGGTATTTAATTAAAGACAATAGAAATTTTAATGGAGATTTATAATCTAAATATGGTTTAAGCCTGTCAAAAGCTCCTATTACAAGCACACCCCCTGGTGTTTGTCTTTTAAGATATTTTTCTCTTTCTATCCCTAGTGTCACACATGATGAAAAATAGGCGTTAATTCCATTTGTAACCAATAGATCCCTTGTGTAATAATCTCGACATCCTATTGGTTCGTGTTTTTTAAAATACTCGATCGATTTATGGTTAATAAATGTCTTTACTATTGAGGGGTTGATATGAAAAGATATAAATAATGGATTGATATTATTGTTTGGTGGCCAATTCTTTGGATTCTCCATAAACCAACCATTAATTATTGTTTTTAGTGGCGGTCCATTATAATTGTTAAGCTTTTCTCTTTCTAGGATTTTAATGTTTTGCTTATTTAAAATATCAATAACAGCTTTTGTTTGAATATAGTCTCCTATATTTTTGGATTTACTAAAGCCTAATACCCCTATTTCCATTAATCAATATTTTCTTTTATTTTTTCTGTACGCCTTGATATATCAAAGTGTGATATTATCCTATTTCTTGCGCGTTTTGACTCTTTTTCTCCTAGCTCTGATAACATAAAGTCTTTAACGAGTGCTAAATCTGTTTCAGTGTCAAATAAAATTCCTGTATTTCCAATTATATCTGGAATTCCAAAAACTCTTGAGCCAATCGGAAGGCAACCACATAACATAGCTTCACAAACTGAATTTGGTAGTCCCTCTAATCGTGATCCCTGAAAATAAAATTTATGTTTTTGATAAAGGTCTTTCATTTGGATTTTAGTCTGAACTCCAATTACATCAATGTTAGGACTTAAATCTATGAAATCCTCAATTTGAATTTTTGTTTCGCCAACAATTGTAAAAGAGATATGTGGAATTAAGGATGCTAACTTGTTGAAAATTTTTAAACCCTTAATATTTATAACTCTTTCATCTGAAAAAAAGGCAGCTGTCAATACCCCAGTCTTTTCATTGTTCGTATCATAGTTCCAAAACCTGGTATCATAGCCTGTATTGATTTCCTTAATTATAAGCTTTTTAGTATCTAAAAAACTCTTAACTCCTGATACTATATTAAACTTCTCTTTAGCATAGCGACATCCTTTTTCCAAAGATTTATGAACTACCCAGATTTCACTAGCTAAACTGTAGTTGATTTTTGCCAACTTAGATCTAATCCCTTTTTTAAAGAATAGACCATGCCTGTTCTGCTCATCTACTATAGCGTCATATCCTCCTACAACAATAACAGATTTTTTTAAAAAAAGCTTTGAAAAAAGAATCGGAATAAACGCATGATAATCGTTAAACCAGATAATCACTATTTTCGACCTAGAAATATAAAAAATTGACTTTATTTTTTCTTTTATCCTGTTTATTATAAACGATGCTATTGTTTTCTTTGGTGTGGATTGTATCTGAAAAACATTATAGTCTAGCGCCTCTAAAATTGAAATGTCAGATTTAACAAAACTTCTTTTAATTGAATAGACTATGGTTGCATTCTTTTTCAAGAGTTAAGAGAATTTAGTTTATCAGCGATTTTTCTGTCATTTGACAGCCTAGGAACTTTATTTTGCCCTCCTAGCCTTCCAACTGATTTCATATAATCATTAAACCCTCCTTTTTTAACTGAAATCACCTCTAAGGGTTTTATTATTCCTCCATGAATTAGGTCTTTGTAATAAATGTTTTGATTTAGCATCTCTGTCTCTAAAGTTTTTGAGAAGGTCTTTATATCCTCTGGCTGAGTTTCAAACTCTACATACCACTCATGGCAGGGAAGTCCCTCTTTTGGATTTATATTGGGTGCAACTGTAAACTCTCTTATTGTCACATTATGATTATTTGTCGCAACCTTCATTGACTTTTCCACCTCTTCTGAAATAACATGTTCTCCAAATGCTGATAAAAAATGTTTAATTCTTCCTGACACGATTAATCTATATGGTTTGGTTGAGGTAAATTTTACAGTATCTCCAATATTATAACCCCAAAGACCTGCAGAAGTAGATATAATTAGTAAGTAATTAACATTGACTTGAACGTCTTTTAATGTGATTCTTTCATATTCCCCTTTTAAGAAATCTTCAGCTTGAATGAATTCATAAAATATATCGTTGTTCAATAATAATAACAAGTCTGTTTTGTCATCATTAAAGTTATCTTGATAGCCAAAAAAACCCTCTGATGCTGGAAAAGTTGCTAATGTGTCGATCTTTTTTCCAAATAATTTATCAAACGTTGACTTGTAAGGATCAAAACTTACCCCCCCGTACACATATAAAGACAACTCAGGAAAGACTTCCTTTATTGTTTTGTTTTCATTAGAAACTATCTTTTCGAAATACATTTGCACCCATGAGGGTATTCCTGCAATAATTGTCATTTTTTCTCCAACCGTTTCCTTAATTATAGTGTCAACTTTTTTCTCCCAATCCTCAATACAATTTGTGTTCCAGGAGGGCTTTCTATTATTTAAAAAAAGTTTTGGGATGTAATGAGCGCTAATACCTGATAGTCTCCCAATAAAAACACCATTTTTTTTGTCTAGCTTAGGACTACCTTGTAAAAACATATGTTTTCCGTTTATTGGACTATAGTTTTTTGTTTTTAAAAAATAATTTAAAAGTGCATCTCGAGCTGAATTAATATGTGTTCGAATTGATTCTTTTGTTATTGGTATATATTTTGCGCCTGATGTAGTTCCGCTTGTTTTAGCAAAATAAAGAGGTTGGCCTGGCCATAAGATATTTTTTTCTCCTGCAACAACTCTGTCAACATAAGGTTTTAAAGCCTCATAGTCTCTAATTGGAACTTGATTTTGGAAATCATTATAATTTTTTATACTAGAAAAATTGTGATCCTTTCCAAACTCGGTGTTATTTGCTTTTTTTAATAATTTGTTAAAAGTTTCAGCTTGAAATTTTAGTGGATTCGTAATCCATTTATTATTTCTTTTTTTTACTAGTCTAGCAAAGAGTATTGTTATTAAGGTTTTCATTTAAAACTCAATATAGCTTTGAGGGTCAACTGGCTCCCCTTGATACCATAATTCGAAATGAAGATGAGGGCCTGTTGTTAACTCACCAGTATTTCCCGTAAAGGCAATTATTTCTCCCGTTCCAACCGTGTCTCCTTGACTTTTAACAATAGATGAATTATGCTTATAAATTGATGTTAAGCCATTTAAATGTTCAATTATAATTACAAATCCTGTTGCTGAAGTCCATTCAGAGAATACAACAATTCCTTCACTAATAGAATGAACAGGAGAGTTCACGGGCATAACGATATCTACTCCATAATGCTTGCTGTTTATATCAAATGCTGATGAAAGGCCCCCTTTAACTGGTGGGAAAAGTACAGTTGTAAATCTCTCTCCTTGAATATCAAATGCATTATACTTGTCTTCCTCCTCAACCATTGCTCTTAACAACGAGTCCTCCTGATTTGTCTCTACAATCTCCAACTCAGTAATCCTGTTATCATTACTACTTAGGTTTTCATCTAACTCTTCATATGAAATATTTCCGGATAATAAATCTTTGAGTGAGTTGATATAATTGCTTTGCATAATGTAAAGACTTTCCAATGAATCAAGTTTCATTGAGTTCTCAACTGCGTTCTGCCTTAACTCAACACTGGTATACCCTCTAAAATATTCCTTGAGAGGGGTAAAGTATATTAGTAAAAAAGAAGCGGACAAAACAACTAGAAATGCAATAAAGGAAGATGCAATCAAATTAAGTGATGATGAAGACAGGAGCTTCTTTCTTTCAAGTGTTTTTTCATTTACTAAAAGTATATGAAACCTCTCGGAAAGTTTGTCTAGCAGAGTATATTTTTTCTTTTTAGGCATTAATGCAAATATATGTATAGTTAAGCATAAGTTATTATATGATTAATAAATTCACATTACAAAAAATAATTCAGTAAATTTGTATAAAGAACTTAGTTCAATAAATTTTCAAATATGATAGGTGGACCTCAAATTATTTTAATAATTATCGTTGTTCTTTTACTGTTTGGTGGTAGAAAGATTCCTGAACTCATGAGAGGACTTGGTAGTGGTATAAAGGAATTTAAAAAAGCTACTAAAGAAGAAGACGAAGATTCAAAGGAATAATAACTTTATTTAGCAAATTTCATTGTTGTTATAATAGTGTTTAATTCAAACATATAGTCTCTCTTGCTTTCTGATGGTGCAAACGAAAAACCTTCAATAACAATATTTCTTTTATTTATTGTGTCTTTTATAATATAATTGATGTAAGGCCCTGCCATAAAATCATTTTGAACCTCCCAAGTACCCTTTGTTAGAATAGCCTCCAGATTATTAACTTTTGTTTTATAATAGTAGGGAAGGTATGCTCTTTCAGTGATCATATAGGAGCCGGGAACCCTTCCTGGTACATATATTTTTCCGATTGAATCTCTTATTGCAGGTATTCTTTCTTCAATCTTTTTTAAATCGATATTAAGTGGCAGGGTATAAGCAATAATATTAAGATGTCCTTTTACTACCTGCTTCTCAATCCACACAAAATTTGTTGTGTCCTTAACTGTTGAGTATGCGTCTGGAAAGGTAAGGTTAATTCCAAAACGATCTTCAAGCTGAGGGTCATCATTAAGAGACTTTTTCATTCTACGAATTTTTTCAATTCTTTCATTTTCAGAAATCGATCTTAATAGAAGATCTTTATTTTCGTCGAAATAAAAATTCATTACCTCCTCGTCTTCACCAGTTATTAGAGCTGTTATTTGAGGTCTTGCCCATAAGTTTTTGATTAATCTAAATCCTTGGTCAGATGTGTCTTTTCTAAAGACAATTATATTTCTACTGCTTCTTGCAAAGCCTTTAAATATTGATGGCTGTATATAATACAAATCATATTTTGGTTCGTCAAACGGCAGTCCTTCGTATGGCTCCATTAAAGATTCCTTGATGTTGCTTCCAAGACTTCCTTCCCATGAACTATTATTCATTACAACAGTTAACGCATTAATATTGCCATTTGATTCCGGAACATATGCTTTGGAGCTGTCTGATTGACATGAAATGAAAAGCATCCAGGATAAGATAATTAAAAAGTTGTTTTTTAAGTTCATTGCGTCAAAGCCTTAACCCCTGGAAGAGTTTTTCCCTCTAAACTTTCTAAGAGAGCTCCTCCTCCAGTTGAAATATACCCAACCCATTCCTCTTTTCCAAGCTTTTTTAATGCTGCTATAGAGTCACCTCCACCAACAATTACATTTACTCCTTTTTCTTTAGCTTCTCTGAGGGAATTACATATTGAGCTTGTTCCTTCAGAAAAAAGTTCTTTTTCAAAAACCCCCATTGGTCCATTCCAAAAAATTGTATTACTTGTTAGAATTTCTTGATGAAATATTTCCTTGGACTTTTCTCCAATATCTAGCCCCAACCATCCAGCTTCTATTTCTTCTGAGTTAAAGGTTGATATTTGATCGTTATTATCAAAGTCTTTTGAAGCTTTTGTGTCTACTGGCAAAATTATTTTTTTATCTAATTTTTGGGCTAACCTTAAGATTTCTTGTGCATTAGTAATTAATTCATCTTCTACTAGAGAGTTCCCGATTTGTCCTCCTTTTGCTTTAATAAACGTATAGGCCATTCCTCCACCAATTATAATTTTATCTACGTTCTTAATCAGATTATACAGAATACTAAGCTTGCTTGAGACTTTGGCCCCTCCTAAAATTGCAAGAACAGGTTTTTTTCCATTATTAGCAATTTGATTTATTGCCTCAAGCTCTTTTTGAAGAAGTTTACCTGCAAATTTTTTATTCTCGAAATACTCAGCAATTACCGCTGTTGATGCATGTTCTCTGTGGCAAGTTCCAAAAGCATCATTTACATATATATCACCTAATTCTGAAAGATTTTTAGCAAATACTCTATCTCCTAGTGTTTCCTCCTCATAAAAACGAAGATTTTCCATAAGAATAATACTTCCTTGATCTAATTTAGAAATTGCTTCCTTAGCACCCTGGCCAACACAGTCTTCATAAAAAAAAACTGGATGGTTTAATACAGAAGAGACTGTATCCACTATTTTTTTTAGAGAAAATTTATTTTCTTTTCCTTTTGGTCTACCAAGATGAGATATTAGAATACATGTTCCTCCTTTTTCTAGAATTAAATCCACTGTCTCTTTACATGCCACAATTCTCGTTGTGTCTGTTACATTATCATTATCATCTAAAGGGACATTTAAATCAACCCTTACAATTACTTTTTTATTTTTTAAGTCTTGTTTTTCTAGATCGGACATGTTAATATTATTTTGTCGACAAAGATATAATATGATATATATTTGGGTATGAATTTAGATAGAATTTTGGGTCAAGGACATATTAAAGAAAGGATCTATGATTCAATTCAGAAAAAAAACTTTCCTCAATCAAAAATTCTTGTAGATAAAGATGGGTATGGTGGTTTAAATTTTGCAATTGAAATTGCAAGAGAGCTACTAAATCCAAAAAACTCTTATAGTGGTGACGTTTTGGATCATCCTGATTTACACTTTTCTTTTCCCACTTTTGCATCCGTTAAGGATACTGAAAACCTATATGCTGAGTGGATCTCTTTTGTTAAACAGTTTCCTTTCTCTGATTTTCAAAAGTGGTCAACTTTTATTGGGAACACAACTTCTCAAGGGTCTATAAAAGTTCCTGAGATTGACACAATTCAAAAGAAAGCAGTTCTTAAATCCTTTCTTGGGGGAAACAAAGTTTTTATTCTCTGGGGGGCTGAAACAATGATGCCTCAGACCTCTAATAAGCTTTTAAAAATATTAGAGGAACCACCTATTGACACTTATTTTATTTTAACAACTAATAGTTTACAGGATCTTTTGCCTACAATAATATCAAGATGTCAAATTTCAAACCTTGGCCCTGTTGATCATGAAGAGCACAAACAGTTTTTACAGAGTTTAGTTAGTGATGTTGACTATGATTTAATTGTAAAATCCTCAAGGGGAAGTATTTCTAGGGCACTAAACTATATAGATGAAGACTCCTCTTCAATCTCTCATGAACAAAATTTTATTGATTGTTTAAGGTTTGCCTTTCTTGCAAAAAAAAGTAAAAAAGCTGTTTTGGATCTTACCAAATGGTCTGAGAAAATTGCTTCTAATTCAAGAGAACAACAAAAAGAATTTCTGGGTTTTTGTTCCTTTCTTATCAGGGAAGCTATGCTTGTTAGCTATAGGTCAGAAAACTTAACTTCTTTTGTTTCAAATTCAGATTTTAAAATAGGTAAGCTTTCTCCATTCGTTCACAGTAGAAATTTAATTGAAATAATTGACTTAATCGAGGATTCACATTACTCAATTTCAAGGAACGTTAACTCTAAAATTGTTTTCACGTCATTCGCAATTAAAATGACAAAGCTTATTAATACTCCTGAGGATTAAGCTCTTTTGAATATATAGAAAGAGGAAGAGTATTTAGATGTGAAAATGGCTAACATATTTGAGAGAGAACCAATGACTAATGAATTAATCCATGGAAAAATAGACTTTTTGTATTTAGATGAGAGGTATGACACATAATAAGAATCAAGCCACAAAGGATGTTTAGAGATTAGGCTAAACCCTTTTTCTTTCATTAGATTTTCTAAAGAGTTATGATTAAAATGGTATAAATGTCTTGGCACATCCCAGGCTGCCCAGTGTTCTCTATATGCTTTTGAATCAAAACTGTCCCTATTTGGAACTGCAACAACAAGGGCGCCGTTATGTTTTAATTTTTTTTCTAATGCTATTGCCGTCTTATTAATATCTGGAACATGCTCTAAAACATGCCACATCATAATCATATCATATTGATTATCAATGATTTGTGGTTTTTTTGATTTGTTTATTATTGGATCATACACATGAACATTTATCTCCTTTTTTCTTAAAAATTCAGCAAAACGTCCATCACCAGACCCATAATCTAAAATTGTGTTTGATGGTTGTAGGATTTTATTTAAAACTTTTAATTTATAGGAAAACATTATGTTTTGTGAGAGATTATAAAAAAATGAGAAGAGACCTTTCTTTTCATTATGAGGAAGATAGTTTTCATTTTCATAATATTTATTATGGTTGTGGTCTTCTGCTACATCTGTCCATACAATATTAGTCTTGTTATCAAGGAAAAGGTTGAAGTGCTCGTTTGAAGCAACATAATCTTTTGTGCTTAAAAACATTCTATCTTTTTTAAGTGACTGTTTCACGTGGAACTTTTATCTCCCCATCTTAACAAGCAGAACACTAATATCGCTTGGATTAATACCGCTAATTCTTGATGCCTGTGAAAGAGTGGATGGTCTAATTTTATTTAATTTTTCTTTTGCTTCATTTGAAAGCGAAGCTAAAGGATCGTAATCGAAATTATCTGGAATCTTAATATCTTCTAGTCTTTGAAGTTTATCGGCGTTAGCTTTCTCTTTCTCTATGTAACCTTTATATTTTATTTGAATCTCCGTCTGGTCTAAAACCTCATTGTCTAGCTTTTTTGCTTGAATATAGTTTTCCACAGAGGTTAATTTTCTTATATCCTGTTGTTTAACATTCGGCCTTGAGTATATTTTATCTATTTTTCCTTTCTGTGGGACGGGTTCATAGTTTACTGATTTTAAAATTTTATTAACCTCTTCTAATTCAAAGCTTGTTTCATTAAAAAACCTAACAAAACCTTCCACTTCTTCTTGTTTCTGTATAACACGATCATATCTTTCTTTCTTTGCTAAGCCAATTTTGAATGATTTCTCCGTTAATCGAATATCAGCATTGTCTTGCCTAAGCAGGGTTCTATATTCTGCTCGGGAAGTAAACATTCTATATGGCTCCTCTGTACCTTTTGTAATTAAATCGTCAATCAAAACGCCAATATAAGCTTCGCTTCTTGTTAATATTAGAGGTTCTTTTTCAAACGCTTTTGAAACAGCATTAATCCCTGCCATTAAACCTTGAGCTGCAGCTTCTTCATAGCCAGTTGTACCATTAATCTGTCCGGCAAAAAACAAGTTCTTTATCAACTTAGTTTCAAGAGTAAGAGTTAATTGAGTTGGTGGAAAATAATCATACTCTATAGCGTATCCTGGCCTAAAAAACTTAACATTTTCAAAACCTTTAATTCTTTTGATAGCTGCATATTGAACATCTTCTGGCATTGAGGTTGAAAAACCGTTGACATATACTTCAACTGTGTTTTCTCCCTCTGGTTCAACAAATATCTGATGCCTGTCCTTTTCTGTAAACCTGTGTATTTTATCTTCGATTGAAGGACAGTATCTAGGTCCTGTACTACTTATGCTGCCATTAAACATGGGTGATCGATCAAAAGATTCAGACATAATATCATGAACCTCACTATTAGTGTAAGTTATATGACAGCTAATCTGATGCTTAATGGGCTGTATACTTTCGAGGTAACTAAATTTAGCTGGGTTTTTATCACCAGGCTGCTCTTCCATAACGCTGTAATCTAATGATCTTCCGTCGACTCGTGGTGGTGTTCCTGTTTTCATTCTACCAGATTTAAAACCATAAGACTCAAGGTCAGCGGTAATACCTACAGAAGATTTTTCTCCAACTCTTCCTCCACCAAAATTTTTATCCCCGACATGTATTAGTCCATTTAAAAATGTTCCGTTTGTTAAAATAACAGAGTGAGAGCGTATTTTATTGCCTAAACCTGTAACCACCCCTTTTATTGTGTTTTTTTCTACAATTAAACCAACAACCATATCTTGATAAAAATCAAGGTTTGGTGTGTTCTCTAACATTTCTCGCCATTTGAGTGCAAATTTTGCTCTATCTGACTGAACCCTTGGGCTCCACATTGCAGGTCCTTTTGATTTATTCAGCATTTTAAACTGTATGGCTGTTAAGTCTGAAACGACACCACTGTATCCACCAAGAGCATCTATTTCTCTAACAATTTGGCCTTTTGCAATGCCTCCCATTGCTGGATTACATGACATTTGGCCAATGGTTTGCAGGTTCATCGTAACTAAAAGTGTTCTGGAACCTAAGTTTGCAGCGGCAGCAGCAGCCTCTGCCCCGGCATGACCACCTCCTACAACAATAACATCATATTTAGATTCAAACATTTTGATTGGTTTCACGTGAAACAGCAAATATAAACTCTTCTTCCTTTTTTCTCATAACAGCCTTTTCACCAGAAGTCTTGTCTTTATATCCAAGACAGTGGAAAAGACCATGGGAGATTAACCTAACACACTCATTATCAATACTTTGTTTGTATTTTTTGGCATTTTCTCTCATCATTGATAGAGAGATATAGACTTCCGCAATAAGATTTTTTTCTTCAGAATAATCGAATGTGACAATATCAGTATGATTGTCATGACTAAGAAAGTCTACATTTAAAGATCTCATAGCATTTAAATCCACAAAATTATATTCCAATTTTTCTATTTTGAATCCGCTTTTGTTAGCAAAATAAAAAATAGTTTCCTCTAAAATCTTATTTTGAAATAGGGTGTTTGAATATCCAATAAACTTAATCTTTTGCATATTTCAACAAATATAAATCAATTATTAAGGATAATTTCAATAACGAATAATATGGTGTTATATTTGAAGAATGAGGGAAAGAGCCAGATTTGCACCTAGTCCAACAGGACCTCTTCATATTGGAGGAGTGAGAACAGCTCTTTTTAATTATTTAATTGCTAAAAAAAATGGTGGCGACTTTATTCTTAGAATTGAAGACACCGACTCCAAAAGAACTGTTGTAGGTGCCGAAGAACATATAAAAGATTCTTTAAAATGGCTTGGTTTAAAGTTTGATGAGGGGCCAATAAAACAAAGCGGCAGAAAAAGTTTATATAAAAAACGTGCTGAAGAGCTTTTAAAGAAGGGTTTGGCTTATTATGCCTTTGATTCTTCTGCTGAGCTTGAAGATGCAAGAAAGGAGTCAAACGGTGAGTTTAAATATAATTATGAGACAAGAAAGAGCATGGACAACTCTTTTACGGTTTCAGAAGAGGAGGTTAAGAGCAGGATTGGTAAAGGGGGTTATGTTATAAGAATGGTTATTCCTGAAAAAAAAACAATCACTGTAAATGACGAGATTAGAGGGTCTGTAAGTTTTAATTCAAATGAGATAGAAGACAAAGTAATTATGAAATCTGATGGTATGCCAACATATCATTTTGCTAATGTTGTAGATGATCATGATATGAAAATCACCTCTGTTGTTCGTGGTGAGGAGTGGTTGTCTTCGCTTCCTTCACATTTAACTCTATATAATCATTTTGGGTGGTCTCCTCCTAAATTTTATCACCTTCCACTAATTTTAAAAAGCACAGGTCAAGGTAAACTGTCGAAAAGAGATGCTGAAGAACAGGGCCACCCTGTTTTTGCAGTTCAGTGGGAAGAGTCTAAAGGTTTTAAAGAGTCAGGATATACCCCTGAGGGAGTATTAAACTATCTAGCTTTATTAGGGTGGAAAGGAAAAAACGAGAACGAAAAGTATTCTCTTGATGAGCTTGTCAATAATTTTGAAAGCAAAGACATAAACAAATCAGGTGCACGATTTGACATTAAAAAAGCTGTATGGATTAATCATCTTCACCTTCGAGATTTTTCATCAAAAAAAATTCTCTCTTTAAGTGAGCAGGCCAATCTTTTACTAGAAAAAAAGTACAGCAATGATATCTGTGAACAAATTGTTGATTTGATTAAAGAAAGACTTAATACTTTGTTTGATGTTGAAAAGGAGGTGTTTGTTTTTGTTAGCCAACCAAACGGTTACGACCAAGAGGCAATAGAGAAAATTACAAGAAACAATATATATAATATTCTAAATTTTTGTAAATTAAAAGAGGAGTTAATTTCAGAGCCCTTGTTGTTAAAAGAAAGCTTGATGACTTTTGGGTCTGAAAACCAAATTTCTTTTGGAAATATTATGAAGACTTTACGTCTTTGTATAGTTGGGGGTTTGTCAGGTCCGGATTTATTTAAAATTATAGATATTATTGGTCCTGAAGAAACACTCCATAGAATTGAAAGTTTAATAAATAAAATTTAAAACATGAGCCTATTTACAACACCCTTAATTATATTATTAGTTTTTTTTATCATTATCTCTACGGTATTTATCGTCAAACAGCAGTCGGCTGCGATTGTTGAAAGGTTTGGTAAATTTCAATCCGTTAGAGGCCCTGGTTTTCAAGTTAAGATTCCTTTGGTTGACAGAATCGCTGGGAAATTAAGCTTAAAAGTTCTACAACTTGACGTAGTTGTAGAGACAAAAACCAGTGATGATGTTTTTGTAAAACTTAAAGTTTCCGTACAATACAGAGTTGTTGAGTCAAAAGTTTTTGATGCATTCTATAAACTAGATTTTCCACAAGATCAAATAACATCATATGTTTTTGACCTTATTCGTTCTCAGGTGCCTAAAATGAAACTAGATGATGTTTTTTCTAAACAAGATGATATTGCTGTTGCGGTAAAACAATCTCTTGGGGATGCAATGGAAGAGTATGGATATTTTATTGTTAAAGCCCTTGTAACAGATATTGAACCAGATGCAGAAGTAAAAAGGGCAATGAATAGAATTAATGCTGCAGACAGAGAAAAGACAGCTGCGCAATATGAGGGAGACGCTGCAAGAATTTTAATTGTTGAAAAAGCAAAGGCTGAGGCTGAAAGTAAAAGACTTCAAGGGCAGGGTATAGCCGATCAAAGAAGAGAGATTGCAAAAGGTATTGAAGACTCTGTTGGAACGCTCGGTTCTGTGGGTATTAATTCACAAGAAGCTTCTGCGCTTATTGTTGTTACTCAACACTATGACACATTACAGTCAATTGGTGGTGAAACTAACTCAAACTTGATACTTCTTCCAAATTCTCCTCAGGCTGGAAGCACTATGTTAAACGACATGGTTGCTGCATTTACAGCAAGTAGTAAAATTGGAGAGGCGATGCAAAAAGAAAATCAAAGAAGCTCAGAAACTGGGCCGACAAAAACAGAAACCAAAAGGCTTGAAGAACCTGAAACGCCAGAGTTTGGTGAATCTGAAAGTGAATAAAGGTTACTTTTTCCAACCATCTCTTAGCCCTACAGTTTTATTAAACTCTAGGGTTTTTTTATTGTCTGTTTTAACAAAATAACCCAACCTTTGAAATTGGAATTGCTGGCCTTCCTTTGCTTCTAATAAATATGGCTCAACTAATGCTTCTTTTGTTATCAATGAGTTTTCATTGATTTCGTTTTCAATTGTTGATTTTTTTCCCGGTTCCTCAACTTTAAAAAGCCTATCATATATGTTTATTTTTGCGCTGACAGCCTCTTTTGCAGAAACCCAATGAATTGTGCCCTTAACTTTTCTGTTGCTTTCTGGAGTGTTTGACCCGCTTTTGCTTTTTTGGTCATACTCACACAAAACTTCTAATATATTTCCTTCTTGATCTTTAACAACATCAACTGCTTTTATTATGTATGCATTTTTTAACCTTACTTCTTCTCCAGGCGACAATCTAAAAAATCCTCCCTTTGGGTTTTCCTGAAAATCTTCTTTTTCAATAAACACCTCATCTGTAAACGCTATCTCTCTCTTTCCTACTTCTTCCTTTTGCGGGTTAATTTCAAAGTTTATCTTCTCTCCCTCATGCTTATCGTAATTTATAATTTTAATTTTTAAAGGGTTTATAACCGCCATTGCTCTTGGAGCAACTTCATTTAAATGTGACCTAACAAAAAACTCAAGAAGAGAGACGTCAATAATGTTTTCCCTTTTTGAAACACCGACTGTTTGTGCAAAGTTTTTAAGGGACTGTGGGGTATAACCTCTTTTTCTAAGGCCAGAAATTGTGGGCATTCTTGGATCATCCCAACCTGAAACCATTTTGTTATCAACTAGATGTGCAAGCTTCCTTTTGCTTGTAATAGTAAAAGAAAGGTTAAGCCTAGAAAACTCTCTTTGTTTTGGTCTAATTCCTTTTAGTGGACTAATTGCATCTAAAAACCAGTCGTACAATTCTCTATGAGGCTCAAACTCAAGTGTACAAAGTGAGTGTGAAACTTGCTCTATATAGTCTGACTCTCCATGTGTCCAGT
Source organism: Candidatus Marisimplicoccus sp. (assembly GCA_965655775.1). Classification (GTDB taxonomy): domain Bacteria; phylum Bacteroidota; class Bacteroidia; order Flavobacteriales; family Flavobacteriaceae; genus Marisimplicoccus. The sequence continues at coordinate 11,094 of CBFHHV010000005.1, read as the reverse complement.
CATACATTGGGTAGATGTTCCAGTTATCTCCAGTTCTGTGGTGACTTGCCTTCATCACTCTGTAAACAACAGGGTCTCGCATTAACATGTTTGAGGAAGCCATGTCAATCTTTGCTCTTAAAACATGCTCACCCTGTTCATACTCACCCCTATACATTCCCTCAAAAATAGACAAGCTTTCCTTTTTTGGCCTGTGTCTAAAAGGGCTGTTTTCTCCTGGTTGAGTAGGTGTTCCTTTTTGTGAAGCTATCTGTTCAGAGGTTTGAGAATCTATGTATGCTTTGTTTTTTTCAATTAAGCTTATTGCCCACTCATAAAGTTGATCGAAGTAATCCGAGGCATAACATTCTTTATCCCAATCAAAACCAAGCCATTTAATGTCTTGTTTTATTGCATCAACATATTCTTTTGCCTCTTTTTCAGGGTTTGTGTCATCAAACCTTAAGTTTACTGGTGAGTCATATTTTTCACCTAAATTAAAATTTAAACATATTGCTTTTAGGTGGCCAATGTGCAAGTAGCCGTTTGGCTCTGGAGGGAACCTAAACCTTAGGTTTTTCTTATCAAACCCCCTGGCTATATCACCTTCTATTATTTGCTCAATAAAGTTTGGGCCTTTTTTCTTCACAATGCCAAAGATATTGAAAAGGTAGATAGAAAATGTCTTTGCTTTTATATCTTTGATAAGATTTTGTCAAAAATATATGTAAATAATGCGTGGTTTTATTCTTTTCATGGTTGTCTTCATGAAGAGAGTGTTATTGGTGCTGAGTATTTAGTAAATGTTATGGTGGAGACAAACACTGATGTGGCCGAAAAAAGAGATGATCTTAATAGTACTGTGGATTATGTTGATATTTATAGTGCTATTAAAACCGAAATGGACAAGCCTTCAAAATTACTCGAATCTTTAATGGATAGAATGATTGTGTCAATAAAAGGAATTAGTAGTAACATAACTGTTGTGGATGTTAGTGTTAAAAAACTCTCCCCTCCTATTGGTGGTAATGTTGATTCTGTTGAATTAAGAAAGAAAGTTTAATCTTTTTTTTATTTTTGCACCCTATGGCATTGTGGCCGAGTGGCTAGGCGGAGCTCTGCAAAAGCTTTTACAGCGGTTCGAATCCGCTCGATGCCTCAAGTAAGGACTTGAAAATCAAGCCTTTTCTTTATTTGATCTGCTTTAATTAGCATGACCCTGGTTTTGTCTCCTAATTGAAATTTCTTTCCTGTTCTTTCTCCAACAAACCTGTGGTTTTTTTGATCGTGTACAAAAAAATCCCCTGGTAAATCTTTTGCTTTTACAAGCCCTTCACATTTGTTTTCAACAACCTCAACAAAAACCCCTCTTGCTATTACCCCTGAAATAACCGCATCAAATGTCTTTCCTTCTTTATCTTTCATAAACTTTATTTGCATGAGCTTTATAGAGTCTCTTTCTGCTTTTGTTGCCAGTATCTCCATGTGTGTTGAGTGCTTACACAAGCTTTCCGTTTCCTCTGTTTTTAATTTTTCTCCTTCAATTTCTGCCTGAATTAACCTGTGAACCATTACGTCGGGGTATCTTCTGATTGGTGAAGTAAAGTGTGTGTAGTTCTCAAAAGACAACCCATAGTGGCCTATGTTCTTTGTGGTGTATTCAGCCTTACTCATGCTTCTAATCATGAGTGTGTCTATTAGGTTTTGTTCGTTTTTACCAAATGCATTTTTTAAAAGACTGTTAAGCGAATCGTTAAGCTCTTTTGTTGACAACTTTAGGTTATAGCCAAGTCTTTTCACCACGGTCTGCAAGTTTTTTAGCTTTTCCTGGTCTGGCTGATCGTGAACCCTATAAACAAACCTCTCTTTGCTTTTTCTCATTTTTTCCGCTACCTTTTTGTTTGCCAGCAGCATAAACTCTTCAATTAATTTGTTTGAGCTTTTTGTTGTTTTGAATAATATTTTTTCTGGTTGGTTTTTCTTGTCTAGCTTAAATTTAATTTCTGTCTTGTCAAAAATTATTGCGCCGTTATTTATTCTTTTTTTTCTTACAGTTTTTGCTATACTGTTAAGCGTTATTATAGCCTCTGCTGTTTTTTGTGTTACATTTTTTTCTTTTTTTAATATTGTGTGTTCTTTTGGGATCTTTACTTCACCTGTTTCGATAATGTGTTGAGCTTCTTCGTATGAGAGTCTTACGTCTGATTCTGTAATTGTTTTTCCAAACCACTCTTCTTTAATATCACCGTTTTTATTCATTACGAACACCACTGAAAATGTAAGTTTTTCCTCGTTCGGTCTTAAAGAGCACAGGTTGTTAGAAAGTGTTTCGGGCAACATAGGTATTACCCTGTCTACCAAATAAACAGATGTTGCTCTGTTTTGAGCCTCATCATCAATATTTGATCCTGGCCTTACATAGTGCGAAACATCTGCTATGTGAACACCCACTTCATATTTGTTTTCTTCTATTTTTTTGAATGATATTGCATCATCAAAATCTTTAGCGTCGAATGGGTCTATTGTGAAGGTTAGGTCTCCCCGCATGTCCCTTCTCTTTTTAACCTCTTCATTTGTTATTACTGCTGATATTTTTTCCGCCTCCTTTTCTACTTTTTCCTCAAACTCTGTAGACAAACCGTATTCATATAGTATTGAATAAGCATCTAAAGAGTCATCTCCAAACCCAAAGCTTTTTATTATTTTTCCTTCTGGTGAATTTTTTGGTGAATCCCATGATTTTATTTCAACAGCCACTTTTTCTCCCTCCTTATATCCCTTCATTTCATCTTTATCTATAAAAAAATCAGTATACATTCTAGCGTTTCTTGTGTTGACAAATGCGTAATCTTTGTTTTTTTCAAAAACCCCAACAAAGACTTCTTTTTTTCTTTCTATTATATCTATAACTTTTCCTTCGTATTTGTTTTTGTTTTTTCTTTCTCCAACAGCAACAGAAACAACATCTCCATGAAGACCTCTGTTTAGGTTTCTTTGCTCTACTAATACATCCGCATCTAATTCTTCACACACTACATATCCTCTCCCTGTGCTTGTAATTTCTAAAACCCCTTCTGATGTGTTTGGTTGAATTCCTGGGGCTACAAATTTTCCTTTATTAGCCTTTATAATTTGCCCGTTTTTTAAGAGTTTGTTTAATGTTTTAATTATGTCATTTCTTCCCTTTGTGTCGTTTACACCGAGAGAAAAAGCAATTTGTTTATAGTTAAACTCCTTGTTCGGTTTGTTTCCAATAAATGACTTTATCTTTCTTTCTAATCCTTTTAAGTCCTTCTTTTTTTTTGACATTTATGTTTTTTAAAGCTCAAAGATACTGTTATTAAAAGCTAGATTAATTTTATTATCAATAAACATTTAAACATATTAATAATAAGTAATTATAAAAAATAAATGATTATTATATGTATTGTTAAATTCTTTATAAATAGTTTAAAAAAAACTAATAATTAACACTGAAAAGAAAAGACTAACAAACAATAAACAATTCAAAACATTGATTTACAAACAAGAAACTATTAAATAAACAATTGTTAATAAGGGAAAAAACAATATTAGGGTTAACAACTAATACAAACAAAACCTAAGAAAAAGAGTTAGTAAAAAGAAAAAAATGTTTAAAAAAACAAAACAAGAGAATTATTAAAAATAAACAAACAACTATTAACAACATATAAAGAAATAATAAAGGAATTACTAAATTGAAAAAATGAAAATAGCAATAGGTAATGATCACGCTGGGGTAGAGGTAAAAAGAAAGATAGAAAGTTATCTGTCTCAAAAAGGATACACAGTTATTAACAAAGGGTATGATGGAAAAGAAAGTGTAGATTATCCAGATTTTATACACCCCGTATCGATAGAAGTAAAAGAAAAGAAAGCACAAATAGGAATAATAATTTGTGGAAGTGGAAACGGGGCAGCAATGACAGCCAACAAACACAAAGGGGTAAGAGCGGCAATATGTTGGAGTGAAGAAATTGCTGAGCTTGCCAGACAGCACAATGACGCAAACATAATTAGTATACCATCACGATTTTTATCAGAAGAAGAAACAATAAGCATAGTAGATGCTTTTATCAAAACAGACTTTGATGGAGGAAGACACACAAGAAGAATAAATAAAATTGATGGAAATGATTGAGTGGAAAGAACAAAAGTTTTCTGAGATAAGCACAAAGGAATTTTATGAAATATTTAAATTAAGGTGTGAGGTTTTTGTGGTAGAGCAAGAAATATTATACAATGACTTTGACTATAAAGACTATAAAGCAATTCATTTATCTGGGTTCATAAACGAGAAGCTAATGGCGTATGCAAGAATATTTGATAAAGGTGATTATTACGAAAACAACCCCGGTTTTGGAAGAGTAGCGGTAGAAGAAAAAAAAAGAGGAAACAACTACGGAAAAAAACTGGTAAAAAAATGTATAGAGGTTTGTGAAAAAAACTTTGAAACAAAAGAAATCAAAATTTCTGCGCAAGAGTATTTAGAAAAATTTTATTTAGAACTCGGATTTGAGTTTAGAGGGGAGAGATACATGGAGGACGGCATACCTCACTGCGCAATGTATTATAATAAATAAACTAATTTGACGTCCTTAAGCCCCAGCCTTGTCTTTCAGACAAAGAAGGATTACAGGGGCTCATGAATAAATCACGAACAATGTAAATAGGTTTGTATCCACCCCCATACCAACTATAATCTGCAGAAGTAGTCAAACACAAACCAAGATCATCCACCTGCTTGATTTTACCGTCATCCTCAAAAACAAATTGTTGTTTACGGTTTTGATCACATTCACGCAAAATTAAACGAGAAGAAGACCCTATGTTTTCCACTTCCATACAGACATTATAAAAAGGAATGTTAAACTCACCCTTGCTAATTTTGGAAACATCAAAACCTTGATCAGAAGAAATGCCTCCACTTTCAAAATCACCCCCAACCAACGTGCCTATTTGTTCAGAATGACAAGTATGGGCACGTAAAGGTTTATCAAGACCCCCGTCATTGTTCTGAGGCGCTTGAGTGTTAGGTGTAACCGCAGTAGGATTACTAGGATCAACAATAGGAGGAACAGCGGGTCTGGTAATACTAGCGTCTATATGTGCATTTATGTCTAAACACACACTACTCTTGACCTCTCGTGATGATATATATTGAAGATTTTCAGGATATACAAAATCAGGATTTAAGTCTTTTAATAAATAAATTTCTGCTGTTTCCGCAAGACTAGCTTCTTCAACACCTAAATCAAAGCCTTTATCACAGGAGTATAAAAAAAATGAAAGAAAAAAGAAAGACAACAAACGCTTCATTGCACTAAATTAAAGTTAAACGATGTTTTTAACTAGAAGTTTAAGTTCTTTTTCAATATCTAAAAACGAAACAACTTTGTCAGAAGAATAAATAAACATAAACCAACCCCCACCGAATGACAACACTTCTTTTGAGTGTTTTCTAATAACCTCACGAAGAATGCGTTTTAGCTTGTTTCTATCAACAGCAAGAGAAAAATTTTTTTTTGGAACAGACACAACAAAACGAGAATCCTCCTTGTTTAAAAGATAAACACAATGAAGAAAAGAGGATGACACCCTTTTACCAGAATTAAACAAGACCTCAATGTTTTTATTTCCTTTAAGAGGTTTCATCATGAAAAAAAACCATTTAATGAAGAGCTGTTTTCTAGCCTCACGCCTTTATCTGTGTTAATTAAAGACACCAGCTCATTATAAGGATCATGCTGCAGTAAAAGAAGCGTTTGGTTTTCTAAACAGCTTTTTAAAATTTTAGATTTCTCTTCCATAGTAATCAAAGGCCTAACATCGTAACCCATTAAATATGGAACAGGAATATGCCCAGCGGTAGGGACTAAATCTGAAGCGAAAAGAATAGATCGACCCCTATACTCAACCATAGGCAAAGCCATTTTTTCAGTATGGCCATCAACAAGTAAAAGATCAAATCCAAGCTCTTTACAAAAACCATCATCAATACCATCATAAAGGTTTAGCTGACCAGACTCTTCCAAAGGCAAAAGGTTTTCTTTTAAAAAAGAGGCCTTTTCTCTTAGGTTAGGACTTATGTTTGCCCAATCCCAATGTTTTTTTGAACACCAAAATCGAGCATTTTTAAAAAGGGGGACAATTTTATCGCCTTTTCGTTTTGTTGCTCCACCACAGTGGTCAAAATGAAGGTGCGTAAACAGAACATCAGTAACATCCTCTGTAGAGAACCCGTTTAATCTCAAAGAGTTTTCCAGGGTTGCATCGCCGAACCGGGAGTAATGACTAAAAAATTTTTCACTTTGTTTATCACCAAGACCAGCATCAACCAGAATAAGCCTTTTTCCATCCTCAATTAAAAGACAGCGCGCACTCATTTCAATTCGGTTACTTGAGTCGGCTGGGTTTGTTTTTTCCCACAAAACCCTGGGCACAACACCAAACATTGCTCCACCGTCAAGTTTAAAATTACCAGTTTCAATTGAATATAAATTCATATTAATCGTTGATTTTAAGGACAGCCATAAAAGCTTGCTGAGGAATCTCAACACTTCCAACCATTCTCATTTTCTTTTTACCTTTTTTCTGTTTTTCCAACAACTTTCTCTTTCTTGTTACATCCCCACCATATAGCTTAGCGGTTACATCTTTTCTGTAAGCCTTAATGGTTTCTCTTGAAATAATTTTCGCACCGATTGCCGCTTGAACAGGAATATCAAACTGCTGCCTTGGTATTAACTCTTTTAGTTTTTCACACATTTTTCTACCCATTCTCAGAGCATTGTCGAAATGAATTAACGAAGACAAAGCGTCAACAGGTTTTCCATTAAGCAAAATATCTAAACGGACAAGCTTTGATGCAACAAAACCGGTGGGCGTGTAATCAAATGAAGCATACCCCTTGGAAACAGACTTAAGACGATCATAAAAATCAAAGACAATTTCCGCTAAAGGAAGCTTAAAGTTAAGCTCAACCCTTTCTGTTGTTAGGTATCTTTGGTTTTTAATTTCTCCTCTTTTTTCAATACAGAGCGTTAATACATTACCAACAAACTCTGACTTTGTTATGATTGTTGCGTCAATGTAGGGTTCTTCTACTCGATTTAAACTAGATGGGTCAGGAAGGTCAGACGGGTTGTTAACCTGAATTTCTTTAGACGGATCTTTGTTTACATAAGCCTTATATGAAACATTAGGAACGGTCGTTATAACCGACATATTAAACTCCCTTTGCAGCCTTTCCTGAATTATTTCTAAGTGAAGCATGCCTAGAAAACCACACCTAAAACCAAAACCAAGAGCGGCAGAACTTTCAGGAGAAAAAACCAAAGAAGCATCATTAAGCTGAAGCTTTTCCATGCTAGACCTTAAATCTTCATAGTCATCCGTGTCAACAGGATAGATACCAGCAAAAACCATAGGCTTTACCTCTTCAAAACCCTCAATAGCTCCAACAGCTTTATCACCAACCAGTGTTATTGTGTCCCCAACCTTTACGTCTTTTGCATCTTTAATTCCGGTGATTAAATAACCAACATCACCGGTCAAAATTTCTTTTTTTGGAACCTGACTTAATTTAAGCGTACCAACCTCTTCAGCGCCATAGTCTTTTCCTGTGGACATAAACCTAACCCTATCACCTTTGGAAAGCTTTCCGTTTACAACCTTAAAATATGTCTCAATTCCACGATACGGATTAAATACAGAATCAAAAATAAGAGCCTGCAACGGAGCGTCTAACGTCCCTTCTGGAGCGGGAACCCTATCAATAATTCCTTTTATTATATCTTCTACACCCTCTCCTGTTTTGGCTGAGGCAAGAATCACCCCCTCAGGCTTGCACCCAATTAAAGAAACAATTTCATCAACAACAACCTCTGTGTTTGCAGAAGGTAAGTCGATCTTGTTTACAACAGGGATAATTTCTAAATCATTATCAACAGCTAAATACAAGTTTGATATTGTTTGGGCTTGAATACTTTGAGCCGCATCAACAACTAACAAAGCTCCTTCACAAGCAGCAATAGCCCTGGAAACCTCATAGGAAAAGTCAACATGCCCAGGTGTGTCAATTAAATTCAAAATAAATTTTTCACCACCCGCATCATAATCCATCTGTACCGCATGAGATTTTATTGTTATCCCTCTTTCCCTCTCAAGATCCATATCATCCAATAACTGGTCTTGTTTTTCTCTATCAGAAACAGACCCGGTAAAATCAAGAAGACGGTCAGCAAGCGTACTCTTTCCATGGTCTATATGGGCAATAATACAGAAATTACGTATGTTTTGTGACACAATAAATATTTCCGACAAAGATACTTACTTTGTATAATCTTTAAGGTTAACACATAAATAAATTCAAGAATTGTTAATTTTGCCATATGCTTAAAATAGGAAACACAGAACTTCCTGAATTTCCATTGCTGCTTGCGCCCATGGAAGATGTTAGCGACCCACCCTTTAGAGCTCTGTGTAAAGAGAAAGGCGCGGATGTCGTTTACACTGAGTTTATATCAAGTGAGGGATTAATAAGAAACGCAGCAAAAAGCACAAAAAAACTAGACATCTACACAAAAGAAAGGCCTGTCGGAATTCAAATATTTGGATCAAACCTTGAGTCTATGTTGGGTGCGGTAGACATAGTAGAGAGAACAAACCCGGATATAATTGATATTAATTATGGGTGTCCTGTTAAAAAAGTTGTTTGTAAGGGCGCAGGAGCAGGTATTTTAAAAGACATTCCACTTATGGTAAGCCTTACCAAAGAAATAGTTGAGAGAACAAACCTACCCGTAACTGTTAAAACAAGGCTTGGGTGGGACGAAAAAACAATTAAAATTGTAGAGGTAGCGGAAAGACTGCAGGATGTAGGAATAAAAGCTATATCTATCCACGGAAGAACCAGAGCTCAAATGTATAAAGGATTTGCAGACTGGACTAAAATAGCAGAAATAAAAAACAACCCAAGAATGCACATTCCAGTATTTGGAAATGGAGACGTAAATACTCCAGAAAAAGCGCAGGAGATGAGGGATGAATATGGTTTAGATGGGGCAATGATAGGAAGAGCGACAATAGGAAACCCATGGTTCTTTGACCAAGTAAAACACTATCTTAAAACAGGAGATAAGAAACAAGAACCAACAATTGCAGAGAGGGCAGAAATGGCTATTCGACACCTAAAGATGGCTGTTGAATGGAAAGGAGAAGTTTTGGGTGTATTAGAGACAAGGAGACACTATGGAAACTACTTTAAAGGCATAGCAAATTTTAAAGACACAAAGAGTAGAATCTTAAATGAAAAAAACCCTGAAACAATTATAAAAGAACTTGAAGGGGTTAAAAAAAACTTTTCCGAAGTAGTTCTTTATTAGGCTTTAGCATTAGAGCTAGAGGACCAAGCAGAGGTTACAATCCCCATAAAAACAATTGTTGTAAAAACAATAATCACGTTAAAGGCAGTTAAAGACACAGGGTATGGTATAGAGGTGCCGGGAACATAAATGAAAGAATAAAAATTCTGAATAGTTATTAATAACCATGCAACACAAAGACCCAGTCCAGTTCCAAAAACTGTAGTAAAAACTCCAAGAGAAAAGAAGATACTGTTAAAGTCTTTTTTTTGACCACCTAATATCTCAAGAACACGTAAATCTTTCCTTTTTTCAACCATCATTATTGTAATTGAGCCAACAAGATTAAACATGGAAATTAAAGCCACTAGAGAAAAAATTAAATAAACAGCAATGTTCTCTGTGTTAAGCATTTTGTATAAAGCCGGGTTTAGGTCCTGCTTATCTAATACAGAAAAATTAGACGCAAACAGACTGTTTACCTCTTTTTCTAAATCAACCTTATTTATACTGCCATCTGAAACAACCTCAATAGATGTGTATGAGTTTTCACCCAACCCCATAAGAGAAGAAAGTGTTTTTAGAGAAGTAAAGGCAAACTTGTTTTCAATATCAGAACTTATTTGATACACACCTTCAATATCTAATGTTTTAGTATTAAATGGGGAAAAACCAAACAATGATCTTGAGTCTTTCTTTGCAGCTGTTGCTAAAAGAGAGAAATCATCACTCATTACAACCTCTAGAGAGGAGGCTAAATCCGCACCCAAATAGATGGCGTTTGGTTTACTGGGAGAAAAAGTACCAATAAGAGAAAGCGAGTCAAGCATCCTACCCATGTAATAATCTTCATAAACCCCCTTAAGCATAACAGCGCCAGAATTAAGCTCATTAGAAAGGGCAACTTTCTCTTCAATAACAGGAGACGCGTCCAGCACACCCTCAATACCTTTTATCATATCTAATTTGTCTTGACTTAACACAAAATAGCTTCCTGTTTTTTGAACAATTTTTAATTCTGGATCAAATGAACTTGTATATGTCAACCCAAAATCTTTAAGGCCAGCAAACCCACTTAAAACCAAAAGAAGAACACATGCTGCAGAGACGATCATAAAAAAAGCAAAGCCATTAATTCTATTCACAATTGTTTTTTTATCCTTGGAAAAAAAGTAGCGAACAGCAATTTTATATATATAAGATTTGAACATTATTAATTAATAGGGTTGTCAGGATTATTAATAGAGTCATCAACAGTGTCAATGTAATCTAAAGAATCGTCAATGAAAAAAGCAAGCTCTGGAATTTTTCTTAGATGGTTTTTAAGAGACACAGATAGGTCGTGTTTAATTCTAGCAGCATTATCTTTAATTAGAGCTAAGTGCTGAGTTGAACTGTCACTTGGAAAAATACTCAAATAAACCTTACACAAAGAAAGGTCAGGGGAAACCCTAACACGAGTAACGGATATAATTAAATTCTTAACGCCACCTCGTCTAAGATCAGAACCAATTAATTCTGCAATTTCTTTCTGAATCAAAGAGGATATCTTTTTTTGTCTTTGAGTTTCCATTTTTCAAAAGTACTAGAAATAAAAAACAATATTTAAGTTTTATAAAAACATTCCGAAATTGTATATTTGCGCTCTTACTGGTCCTATAGCTCAGTTGGTTAGAGTAGATGACTCATAATCATTTGGTCCCTGGTTCGAGTCCAGGTGGGACCACCC
>CBFHHV010000004.1:91306-92018 GCA_965655775.1 Candidatus Marisimplicoccus sp. | reverse complement strand
AAGAGAGCACATATTACTAGGAAGACAAGTTGGTGTTCCAAGAATTGTTACCTTTTTAAATAAGGCAGACATGGTAGATGATGAAGAACTTCTTGAATTAGTTGAAATGGAAGTTAGAGATTTGTTATCATTTTATGATTACGACGGTGATAACACTCCTGTAGTTCTTGGATCTGCTCTTGGTGCTCTTAATGGAGAGCAAAATTGGGTTGACAGCGTGATGAAATTGATGGAATCTGTTGACGCATGGATAGAGCTTCCAAAAAGAGATATTGATAAAGATTTTTTAATGCCTATTGAAGATGTATTCTCTATTACTGGTAGAGGAACAGTTGCTACTGGTAGAATTGAATCTGGTATTGCTAATTCTGGTGATGAAGTAGATATCATTGGTATGGGTGCTGAAAAGCTAAAATCAACAATTACAGGTATTGAGATGTTTAGAAAAATTCTTGACAAAGGTGAAGCTGGAGATAATGCAGGAATTCTTCTAAGAGGTATCGAAAAAACTGATATTTCAAGAGGTATGGTTATTTGTAAGCCAGGATCAGTTACTCCTCACTCTAAGTTTAAGGCTGAGGTGTATATCTTGAAAAAAGAAGAAGGTGGTCGTCATACTCCATTCCACAACAATTATCGCCCTCAGTTCTATGTAAGAACTACTGATGTTACAGGTAATATTGTGCTTCCTAGTGGTGTAGAGATGGTGATG
>CBFHHV010000004.1:0-91296 GCA_965655775.1 Candidatus Marisimplicoccus sp. | reverse complement strand
ATAGCTCTAAACGTTGGTCTAAGATTTGCTATCCGTGAAGGTGGAAGAACCGTCGGTGCAGGTCAGGTGACAGAACTTTTAGATTAGTAAAACAAAGTTTAATTAACTCTAAAGGTGTCTTGCTTAAAGCATGATACCTTTTGTGTAAAATATAAACGGGTTTAGCTCAGTTGGTAGAGCACTGGTCTCCAAAACCAGGTGTCGGGAGTTCGAGTCTCTCAACCCGTGCACAAATAAGATGACGTCGATTATAAACTTTATTAAGGAATCTGTAACAGAACTGAGGGATAATGTTAAATGGACACCCCGTTCAGAGTTGCTAAACCTATCTGCTTTGGTGATAGTTTTTTCAGTGATTTTCTCTTTAGCTATATGGGGTGCCGATTCAATATTATCAAGAGCAGTAAAATTATACTTTAATCTAATAGGATAAATGGTGGAAGTAGCTGAAAAAAAGTGGTATGTAATAAGAGCGGTAACTGGTCAAGAGGTTAAGATAAAAGATTACATATTGACTGAAGTTACAAGAGTTGGCTTGGATAAACAAATCGAAGACATGATTGTACCTACTGAAAAAGTTGTACAAATAAGAAAAGGAAAGAAAGTTTCAAAAGAAAAAACATATTTTCCTGGTTATATTATGATGAAGGCTGATATATCAGGTGAGATTTTACATGTGATTAAATCTATTTCAAATGTTCTAGGATTTCTTGGTGAGACAAAGGGAGGTGAACCAATTCCCCTAAGACAGTCTGAAGTTAATAGAATGTTAGGTAAAGTTGATGAGTTAGCTATTTCGGGTGAACAAATTAATATTCCATTCACTATTGGTGAAAGTGTAAAAGTTATAGATGGACCATTTAATGGATTTACAGGTTCAATTGATGTTGTAAATGAAGAAAAAAGAAAGTTAGAGGTAATGGTTAAAATATTTGGAAGAAAAACTCCACTAGAATTAAGTTACATGCAAGTTGAAAAATTATAATTATGGCAAAGGAAGTAGATAAAGTATTAAAATTACAAATTAGAGGAGGAGCAGCTAACCCTTCTCCACCGGTAGGACCTGCACTTGGTGCAGCAGGTGTTAATATAATGGAATTTTGTAAACAATTTAATTCCAGAAGTCAAGATAAACCAGGTAAAGTTTTACCTGTTGTTATCAGTGTTTTTAAGGATAAAAGTTTTGATTTTATTATTAAGACTCCCCCTGCAGCTGTTCAATTATTAGAAGCAGCAAAAAAGAAGAAAGGTTCAGGTGAGCCTAATAGAGAAAAGGTTGCTACTGTTTCATGGGACCAAGTAAAAAAAATAGCTGAAGATAAGATGGTTGACTTAAATGCATTTACTGTAGAATCTGCGATGCTAATGGTGGCAGGTACAGCTAGATCAATGGGTATTAAAGTAAACGGAGGAGAACCTCCAGTTAAATAATTATGGCAAAATTAACTAAAAATAGAAAGATTTCAATCGAAAAGGTAGACTCTGAAAAGGCTTACAGTGTTGAAGAAGCTTCTTCTCTTGTGAAGGAGATTACTACTACTAAATTTGATTCTTCTGTAGACTTAGCTGTTAGACTTGGTGTTGATCCAAAAAAAGCAAATGAAATGGTTAGAGGTGTAGTATCACTTCCTCATGGAACTGGTAAATCACTTAAGCTTTTAGCTCTTGTAACTCCAGACAAAGAAGATGAAGCAAAAAAAGCCGGTGCTGATCTAGTAGGATTAGATGATTATCTAGAAAAAATTAAAAAAGGTTGGGTAGATGTTGATGTTATCGTAACAATGCCGAGTGTCATGGGTAAACTGGGTCCATTAGGTAAAGTTTTAGGTCCAAGAGGTTTGATGCCAAATCCAAAGACTGGAACTGTAACTATGGACATTGCAAAAGCAGTTACTGATATAAAAGGAGGTAAAATTGATTTTAAAGTAGATAAAACTGGGATTATCCATGCATCTGTTGGTAAAGTTTCTTTCACAGCTGATAAGATTAAAGATAATGCTAACGAACTCATTAAGACAATCATTAAGCTTAAACCATCAGGATCTAAGGGTACATATATAAAAAGTATTTCTATGTCAAGTACAATGAGTCCTGGTATTGCTATCGAATCAAAATTTGAATAATTATTAAAGATGAATAAAGAAGAAAAAGTTAAAGTTGTAGAGGAGTTAAAAGGCCAGCTTAATGATTATAAGTCAATTTATCTGACTGATATAGCGGGCCTTGATTCTGTTCAAACAAGTAAGCTTCGAAGAGAGTGTTTTAATTCTAGTATAAAGCTATCAGTTGTTAAGAATACTTTTCTTGAAAGAGCTATGAGCGAATCTGAAGGTGATTTTGGTGAGCTTAAAGATTTATTAAAAGGTAATACAACGATAATGCTTTCTGATGTTGGAAATAGTCCTGCAAAAGTTATCAAGAAATTTAGAAAGGACGGTGACAAGCCAATATTAAAAGGAGCATTTATTTATGAGACAATATATATCGGGGATGAAAATATAGATGCATTATTTAAATTAAAATCAAAAGAAGAAGTTATTGGAGAGATTATATCAATTCTTCAATCCCCAGCTAAGAATGTTATTTCTGCATTAAAATCTAGTAGCGGAAAAATTGCTGGGCTTGTCAAGACACTAATTGAGAAACCTGCAGGGGAACCAGTTGCAGAGGAGGCAAAAGCAGAGGAACCAGTTGTAGAGGAGGCAAAAGCAGAGGAACCAGTTGTAGAGGAGGCAAAAGCAGAAGAGCCAGCTGCTGATGAGGCAAAAGCTGAAGATGAAAAAAATAAAGCAGAGGAGCAAACCTCTGAGGATGAGTCAAAAGATGAATCTGAATAAAAGTTAAGTATAATAATAATTAATAATTAAAAACTCTAATAATGGCAGATCTAAAAAAAGTCGCAGAACAGTTAGTTGGTTTAACGGTAAAAGAAGTTAACGAATTAGCTGATATTCTTAAAGATGAATATGGTATCGAACCTGCAGCAGCAGCAGCAGTGGCGGTAGCAGCAGGTCCTGGTGCTGGTGGAGATGACGCAGCTGAAGCAAAATCAGAATTTGATGTTGTTTTAAAATCAGCTGGAGGCTCAAAACTTGCAGTAGTTAAATTGGTCAAGGAGTTAACTGGATTAGGGCTTAAGGAAGCTAAAGATCTAGTTGATAATACTCCTAGTTCAATTAAGGAAGCAGTATCAAAAGACGATGCTGAAGGACTAAAGAAATCACTTGAAGAAGCTGGAGCTGAGGTTGAACTTAAGTAAGTTAAAATAACTTCATTTTTTAGGCTTTTAGAAATTATATCTAAAGGCCTATGCTTGTTTGAATAAAACTCTAAAATATGACTAATAATAAATTGAGAACAAATTTTTCTAACACTAAAACTGTAAATGTTGAAACTGATTTTTTAGATATTCAGATTAAATCATTTCAAGATTTCTTCCAACTCGAGACAAAGTCTGATGAAAGAGTAGAAGAGGGTTTATTTAACACATTCAAAGAAAACTTTCCCATAACTGATGCAAGAAATCAGTTTGTGCTAGAGTTTTTAGATTATTTTGTTGATCCACCAAGGTACTCAATGCATGAGTGTATTCAAAGAGGTTTAAGTTATTCTGTTCCTTTAAAAGCAAGATTAAAACTTTATTGTACAGATGTTGAACATGAAGATTTTGAAACGATAGTACAAGATGTATTCTTAGGCTCTATCCCTTACATGACTCCAAGTGGAACCTTTATCATTAATGGTGCTGAAAGAGTTGTAGTTTCTCAACTTCATAGATCACCAGGAGTGTTTTTTGGACAGTCTTTTCATGCTAACGGAACCAAGCTATACTCTGCAAGAGTAATACCTTTCAAAGGATCATGGATTGAGTTCGCTACAGATATCAATAATGTGATGTATGCATACATTGATAGAAAGAAAAAATTGCCTGTTACTACATTATTTAGAGCTATTGGATACCAGGGTGATAAAGAGATATTAGAAATTTTTGATCTTGCTGAAGAGATTAAGGTAACAAAAGCTGGTCTAAAGAAAGCACTAAACAGAAAATTAGCTGCTAGAGTTCTAAGAACTTGGCATGAAGATTTCGTTGATGAAGATACTGGAGAAGTTATTTCAATTGAAAGAAATGAAATTATAATTGACAGAGATACTGTTATAGAAAAAGATCATATTGAGCAGATACTAGATGCAGATGTAAAGACTATATTAATTCACAAAGAAGATGCCCAAAATTCAGATTATGCTATTATATATAATACTCTTCAAAAGGATCAAACAAACACAGAAAAAGAAGCAGTTGAATATATATACAGGCAATTGAGAAATGCGGAGCCACCAGATGAAGAAACTGCTAGAGGTATAATTGATAAATTATTCTTTTCCGACCAAAGATATAATCTTGGAGAAGTAGGGAGATACAGAATGAATAAAAAGTTAAACCTTGATGTTGATATGGAAGAGAGGACTTTAACAAGATTAGACATCACTACCATCATTAAATATCTTATAGAGTTAATAAATTCTAAAGCAGAAATCGATGACATTGACCACCTTTCAAACAGAAGGGTTAGAACCGTAGGTGAACAACTTTCATCTCAATTTGGTGTTGGGCTTGCAAGAATGGCAAGAACTATTAGAGAGAGAATGAATGTCAGAGACAATGAAGTATTTACGCCAATTGATCTGATTAATGCTAAAACTTTATCTTCTGTGATAAATACTTTTTTTGGTACAAATCAACTTTCTCAGTTTATGGATCAAACAAATCCACTTGCTGAGATTACTCATAAAAGAAGACTTTCTGCTCTTGGTCCTGGTGGATTATCAAGGGAAAGAGCTGGATTTGAGGTAAGAGATGTCCACTATACACATTATGGTAGACTGTGTCCAATTGAGACTCCTGAAGGTCCAAACATTGGTCTTATTTCATCTTTATCTGTTTATGCAAGAGTTAATAATCTTGGGTTTATCGAGACACCATACAGACAAGTTAAAAACGGTAAGATTGATCTTAAAAATATAACTTATCTATCTGCAGAAGAAGAAGAGAATAAGTTAATTGCTCAAGCAAACATTAACTACGATGATTCTGGTAAAATAAAAGCTGAGAAAGTTATTGCAAGAGATCAAGCAGACTTTCCTGTTGTCACACCTGACAATATCAATTATACTGATGTAGCTCCAAATCAAATTGCATCAATATCTGCTTCATTAATTCCTTTCTTAGAACATGATGATGCTAACCGTGCATTAATGGGATCAAATATGATGCGTCAAGCTGTGCCTCTTTTAAAACCTGAATCTCCAATAGTAGGTACAGGACTTGAGAAATCAGTAGCTACTGATTCAAGAGTATTATTAAATGCCGAGAGAGATGGTGTAGTTGATTATGTAGATGCAAACAAAATTGTAATTAAATATAAACTTTCAAGTGATGAGAAGTTACTTAGCTTTGATGATGATACTAAAGTATATGATCTTATTAAATTTCAAAAAACAAATCAAGGCTCATGTATAAACCTAAAACCAATCGTAAGCAAAGGTGATCAAGTATCAAAGGGTCAAGTGCTTTGTGAAGGTTATGCTACCCAAAAAGGTGAACTTGCTCTTGGAAGAAACCTTAAAGTCGCATTTATGCCCTGGAAAGGTTACAACTTCGAGGATGCTATTGTTATATCAGAGAAAGTTGTAAGAGAAGATATCTTTACATCAATACACATAGACGAATATTCATTGGATGTAAGAGATACTAAGTTAGGTACAGAAGAGCTTACCGATGATATTCCAAATGTTAGTGAAGAAGCCACTAAAGAGCTTGATGAAAATGGTATGATCAGAGTAGGTGCTGATGTTACACCTGGTGACATTCTCATTGGTAAAATAACCCCAAAAGGTGAATCAGATCCAACACCGGAAGAAAAATTATTAAGAGCAATATTTGGAGATAAAGCAGGAGACGTTAAAGATGCTTCATTAAAAGCTCCTCCATCGCTTAATGGAATTGTTATTGACAAGAAATTATTTGTTAGGTCTTTCAAAGATAAAAGAAGGAGGTCACAAGATAAAGTTGATTTAGAATTATTAGAAACAAAATATGATAAAATTCTTGAGGATTTAAGGCTAAAACTTGTTGATAAACTTTCATCAGTTGTAAGTGGTAAGACTTGTCAAGGAGTATTCAACGATCTTGGTGATGAAGTGCTAGTTAAAGGAAAAAAATTCTCTAATAAGATGTTAGCAAATGTTGAAGATTATACACATCTTACAAAGGGGGTTTGGACTACTTCCGATGATTTAAATCGTACTATATCAACTCTTCTTCACAACTATAGAATACAAGAAAATGATATTCAAGGTTCTCTTAGAAGAGAAAAATTTACAATTAGTGTAGGAGATGAACTACCTCCTGGAATTAAAAAACTTGCTAAGGTTTACATTGCAAAGAAAAGAAAACTTAAAGTTGGTGATAAGATGGCTGGTAGACATGGTAATAAGGGTATTGTTGCAAGAATTGTTAGACAAGAAGATATGCCTTTCCTTGAAGATGGAACGCCAGTAGATATTGTTTTAAATCCTCTAGGTGTTCCATCTAGAATGAATATTGGACAAATCTATGAAACTGTTCTCGGATGGGCAGGAGAGGAACTTGGTAGAAAGTTTTCAACACCTATTTTTGATGGAGCTACACTTGATGAAATAAATGAGCTTACTGATGAAGCAGGAGTACCACGATTTGGTCACACTTATCTTTATGATGGTGGTACTGGGGAAAAATTTGATCAAGCTGCTACTGTAGGAGTTATTTATATGTTAAAACTTGGACATATGGTTGATGATAAAATGCACTCTAGATCTATTGGTCCATACAGTTTAATAACTCAACAACCTCTTGGAGGGAAAGCTCAGTTTGGTGGTCAAAGATTTGGTGAGATGGAGGTTTGGGCTCTTGAAGCATATGGAGCATCAAGTGCACTTCAAGAAATTTTAACTATAAAATCAGATGATGTTATAGGTAGGGCAAAAGCTTATGAATCAATTGTGAAAGGTGAAAACCTTCCTGAGGCTGGGCTCCCTGAATCATTCAATGTATTAATGCATGAATTAAAAGGTCTTGGTTTAGACATTAGATTAGAGCAAAAATAAATTACAAAATAAAAAATGGCAAAAAATAACGAGTTATTGACACAAAAGAAGTTTAATAGGATTTCAATAGGTCTATCTTCTCCCGAAGTTATCCTTGGTAATTCTAGAGGAGAGGTTCTTAAACCTGAGACAATAAATTATAGAACCCATAAACCTGAAAGAGATGGTTTGTTTTGCGAGAGAATCTTTGGACCTGTTAAAGATTATGAGTGTGCGTGTGGTAAATATAAAAGAATTAGATACAAAGGTATAGTTTGTGATAGATGTGGTGTTGAGGTAACAGAAAAGAAAGTAAGAAGAGATAGAGTTGGTCATATTAATCTTGTTGTACCTGTTGCTCATATCTGGTATTTTAAATCTTTACCAAATAAAATAGGATATCTTTTAGGCCTTCCCTCCAAAAAGCTTGATATGATTATCTATTATGAGAGATATGTTGTCATTCAACCAGGAGAGGCGAATAATGCTGAGGGTGAGCCTGTTAGTAAGATGGACTTTTTAACAGAGGAAGAGTATCTAACAATAATGGAGTCTCTTCCTGCTGACAACCAGTTTTTAGATGATTCTGATGAAAGGAAATTTATAGCTAAAATGGGAGCTGAATGTCTGATTGAATTGCTTTCCAGAATTGATTTAGAAGAACTCTCTTATGAGCTAAGACACAAAGCAAATAATGAAACTTCAAAGCAAAGAAAAACGGAAGCTCTAAAAAGACTTCAGGTTGTTGAATCATTCAGAGAAGGGAATGAAAGAAAAGAAAACCTTCCAGAATGGATGGTAGTTAAGGTAATTCCTGTTATTCCACCTGAATTACGACCTCTTGTTCCGCTAGATGGAGGAAGGTTTGCTACTTCTGACCTTAATGATCTTTACAGAAGAGTAATTATAAGAAACAATAGGTTAAAGAGGTTAGTTGAAATTAAAGCTCCAGAAGTAATATTAAGAAATGAGAAAAGGATGCTTCAAGAGTCCGTTGATTCTTTATTTGACAATACAAGAAAATCTTCTGCAGTTAAGACAGAATCCAACAGACCATTAAAATCACTATCTGATTCATTAAAAGGAAAACAAGGACGTTTTAGACAAAACCTTCTCGGAAAGAGGGTGGATTACTCAGCTAGATCAGTAATTGTTGTTGGTCCTGAATTAAAATTATACGAGTGTGGGTTGCCTAAAGATATGGCAGCTGAGTTGTATAAACCTTTTATAATTAGAAAACTTATCGAAAGGGGTATAGTTAAAACAGTTAAGTCTGCAAAAAAAATTATTGATAGACGAGAGCCTGTTGTTTGGGATATACTAGAGAATGTGTTAAAAGGTCACCCTGTTTTACTAAACAGGGCGCCTACACTTCACAGACTTGGTATACAAGCATTTCAGCCGAAACTCATTGAAGGGAAAGCTATTCAATTGCATCCACTTACATGTACTGCATTTAATGCTGACTTTGATGGTGATCAGATGGCTGTTCACCTTCCATTGGGTCCAGAAGCAATATTAGAGGCTCAGCTTCTTATGCTTGGTTCACATAATATATTGAATCCTGCAAATGGTTCTCCAATTACAGTTCCTTCTCAGGATATGGTTTTGGGTCTTTATTACATGACAAAATCAAGAAAATCCTCTGATTTACAGAAGCTTAAAGGTGAAGGGTTGACTTTCTATTCTCCTGAAGAGGTAAACATGGCATACAATGAAAAAATTGTAGATTTAAATGCTTTAATTAAATGTAAGATCAAGACTGTAAAATCTGATGATTCCTACGAAATTATAGAGACTACTCCAGGAAGAATTTTCTTTAATGAAGTGGTTCCAGAAAGAGCAGGATTTTTTAATGAAGTTCTTACAAAGAAGAACCTTAGAGAAATTATTGGACAAATTCTACATGTTACATCTGTCCCTGAAACTGCAGAATTCTTAGATAAAATTAAGGATCTGGGATATACATTTGCATTTAGAGGTGGATTATCGTTTAGTTTAGGGGATATTATTATACCTGAGCAGAAACAACATCTCATAGATGATGCAAATAATCAGGTTGATGGAATTATTGGTAACTATAATATGGGTCTTATCACTAATAATGAAAGATATAATCAGGTTATTGATGTTTGGACATCTGCTAATGCAACACTTACTGAGCTTGCTATGAAACAAATTAGCGAAGACCAGCAAGGATTCAACTCAGTTTATATGATGCTTGACTCAGGAGCTAGAGGTTCAAAAGAACAAATAAGACAGTTAACTGGGATGAGGGGTTTAATGGCTAAGCCAAAAAAATCTAATGTTGGTGGTGGTGAGATTATTGAAAATCCTATACTGTCAAACTTTAAGGAAGGTCTCTCTATTTTAGAATACTTCATTTCTACACACGGAGCAAGGAAGGGGTTAGCCGATACTGCACTAAAAACTGCTGATGCAGGATATCTGACTCGAAGATTACATGATGTTTCACAAGATGTTGTTGTTAATGAGTTTAATTGTGGAACCCTTAGAGGAATTGAGGTGACTGCACTCAAAAAAAATGAGGAAATTGTCGAGACTCTTGGTGAGAGAATTTTAGGTAGAGTTGCACTAAATGATATAATTGATCCATCAACTAATGAAGTGATAATTGAAGGTGGTAAATTAATTGATGAAGACACTGTAAGTAAAATTGAAAATACTCTTATTACATCTGTCGAAGTTAGATCTCCATTAACATGTGAAACTAAAAAGGGAATATGTGCTAGTTGTTATGGAAGAAATCTTGCAACTGGTAAGTCTATACAAATTGGAGAAGCTGTCGGTGTTGTTGCTGCTCAGTCTATCGGTGAGCCAGGAACTCAATTAACTCTGAGAACATTCCACGTTGGTGGTGTAGCTGGAAATATTTCTGAGGAGAATTCTTTAATATCAAGATTTGATGGTGTTGCTGAAATCGAAGACTTAAAAGTTGTCAAGACTAAAGATAATGAGGGTAATTCTTCTAATATTGTTATATCTAGAACTACAGAGATTAAGATTTTGGATTCAAAAACAAAGAATGTTTTAAGTACTAATAACATACCTTATGGTTCATATCTTAATATAAAAAATGGACAAAAGTTATTGAAAGGTGATATCGTATGTCAGTGGGATCCATTCAATGGTGTAATTGTTTCGGAATTTTCAGGAAAAATTGTTTATGAAAATATTGAAGTTGGTAAAACTTATCAAGTCGAAATTGATGAACAAACTGGATTCAAAGAAAAAGTTATTACTGATTCAAGAGATAAAAAACTTATCCCAACACTTCTTATTCAAGATAAAAAAGGAGTAACTCTTAGATCATATAACTTACCTGTAGGGGCACATATTATGGTTGATGAAGATGAATCAATTGAAAAGGGTAAAATTCTGGTTAAAATTCCAAGAAAATCAGCTAAATCAGGTGATATAACTGGTGGTTTACCCAGGGTAACTGAATTATTTGAAGCAAGAAACCCTTCTAATCCAGCTGTAGTTTCTGAAATTGATGGAGTTGTATCTTTTGGAAAGATTAAAAGAGGAAATAGAGAAATCATTGTTGAATCTAAGTTTGGTGATATTAAAAAATATTTAGTTAAACTATCAAATCAGATTCTTGTTCAAGAAAATGACTTTATTAAAGCGGGTATGCCTTTATCAGATGGATCAATTACTCCTAATGATATACTTAATATTAAAGGACCATCTGCTGTTCAACAATATCTTGTTAATGAAGTCCAAGAGGTGTACAGACTTCAAGGTGTTAAAATTAATGATAAGCATTTTGAGGTTGTAGTTAGACAGATGATGAGAAAAGTTAAGATTATTGATACTGGAGATACTTTATTCCTAGAAGATCAACTTACTTATAAAGACGAGTTTATTGCTCAAAATGATAAATTATACGGTATGAAAGTTGTTGAAGATTCTGGGGACAGTGAAAATCTAAAAGTTGGACAGCTTGTGTCTGCTAGGCATTTGAGAGATGAAAACTCATTGTTGAAAAGGGATGATAAAAAGCTAGTTGACGCTAGAGATGCAAAACCTGCAACTGCTTCAACTCAACTTCAGGGTATTACAAGAGCTGCGCTTCAAACAAAATCATTTATTTCAGCAGCATCTTTCCAGGAAACTACGAAAGTGTTAAATGAAGCTGCGGTTAACGGAAAAAATGATATGCTAGAAGGTTTAAAAGAGAATGTAATTGTTGGTCATAAAATTCCGGCAGGTACCGGAATGAGAAAATACGACGATATAATTGTTGGCCCTAAAGATGAGTACAATAGCTTACTAATCAATAAAGAGGAAGAAGAGCTAAATTATTAATTTAACTCAATGTCAGAAGAGAAGGTAATTCTTGTTGATAAAAATGACAATCAAGTTGGATTAATGCCAAAGCTTGAAGCTCATGAGAAGGGTGTTTTACATAGAGCCTTTTCAATTTTTATTTTTAATTCTAAATATGAGCTTTTACTTCAAAAAAGATCCTCTTCAAAATATCACTCAGGTGGTTTATGGACAAATACATGTTGTAGTCACCCAAGAGAAGGTGAAGACATATTAGACGCAGCTAATAGAAGACTTGATGAAGAGATGGGTATAAAAACAAGTTTAAGAAAAGTCTATGACTTTATTTATAAAGCTGAACTTGATAATCAATTA
The DNA here is from genome assembly GCA_965655775.1 of Candidatus Marisimplicoccus sp. GTDB lineage: Bacteria > Bacteroidota > Bacteroidia > Flavobacteriales > Flavobacteriaceae > Marisimplicoccus. The sequence goes on along the minus strand of CBFHHV010000004.1, from coordinate 79,500 downwards.
ACCGAGCACGAATTTGACCATGTTTTTTATGGTGTTTGTGATAACGACCCTATATTAAATAAAGATGAAGCTGAAGATTTCAAATGGGTTGATATGGAAAAATTAAATAATGATATTATCAAAAATGAAGATAATTATACAGTTTGGTTTAAAATAGCTTTTGAGTATTTTTATAATTATTTAAAAAAATGAAAGTAACTGTAAGTAGAAAAGCTCACTTTAATGCAGCTCATAAATTGTTCAGACCTGATTGGAACGATGCAAAAAACAAAGAAGTCTTTGGTAAATGTGCTAATGAAAATTATCATGGCCACAATTACGAGTTAATAGTTAGTTTAACTGGTGAGATCAATCAAGAAACTGGATACGTATATGATCTTGGTAAACTTAAAAATATTATCAAAGTGGAAGTTGAAGAGTATCTGGATCATAAAAACTTGAATCTAGATATTGATGACTTCAAATCATCTAATCCTTCTGCTGAGAATATTGCAGTTTTAATTTATAATAGACTAATTCCTCATTTTGATGATAATTATAAATTGAAAATTACTTTATACGAAACACCGAGAAACTTTGTTGAGTATAGTGGTTAATAAATTGTAATTTCTTTTAAAATTTTCCCGTATTTAGAATCTTTTATACTCTGTGGTAGAGTATCATATAGTTTACGAAGCAATTCAATATTTGCGTCAGGTACTTGACTTACAGCTATATAGGGTGATATTTCATTTGCTGAATTAGTTATTGAAAAATTCAAAGTGTATAAATACTTTTTTCTTATCAAGTTTTCCAATTCGGAATTAACAGAATCTATTCTTGTTTGATTATTTTCAATTTGTGCATTGTAAAATATTTCTAGTAAATCTAGATTTTGCATATTATACTTTCTTATTATTGAGTTGTATTCATTTAGAAGATCACTATTTTCTGATCCAGAAATTTCAAAACTAGAATCAAAAGTTGATAGTCTTGTATTGATTTGTATATCCCCTTTATTTCCAAAGAAAGTAATAATATCATTTAGTGAATCACCATCTTGTTTGTCTAGATATAGATAATAAATATCAGGTTCAATTATGTCTGTGCTTAGCTTATAGTTTCCATCACCCCTAAGATTTATTGAGTCTAAATTAACCAAAAGAGAATCTCTTTGAGCTTGAAGGTATAAAGTTCCCTTCATTAATCCGTCGACATTTCCTGATACTGTCATACTACCTTTATTTGAGCTACACCCAATAACTAATATGCTTGACAAGATTAAAAGTTGTTTTTTCATATTATATATTTATCCAGTATGTAAGTTTTAAATTTATTGATCTTAGTTGGGGTGTAATTTTATCACTTGTATAATAATTATCATTATATACCAAATATAAGTCAGATAATGGAGCAAACCTCCATTGAAATCTTGAATTAATTCCTAAATTTTCTGATTGATTAGAATATTGAATGTATGTTGTCCAATATAATTGTTTGGTAAATGTAAGTTCAAATTTTGGACTTATAAGCCAAATATCCCTAGCCGGGTATGGATCAGGTAGTTCAATTGAATCATAATTTAATCTTAATGACATATTAAAAATGGGCTGCCTTCTAAATGATAATCTACTTTGAATTGATAATTTGGTTCCATTATAAAATGACCCATATTCAATCTCTGAATTTGAAGTAAAAAGATTTCTACTAGGTGATTTATATGAAATTGAATAATCAGTAAAATTATAATATCTATTTGCAGGAAGGGGAGTTGCACCTTCTGTCCTGGTTGGGTCAAAAGATATATATAAATAATCTTTACGCTGTCTCCTTTGAAACTTTAGTTCAGCTTGATTTAAATAATTTATATCTATTGAGGTTTGATTATAGCTTAGTTCTTTTTTATTTTCAAGTTCAGGCCTAAAGACAAAGGATGTAAAATGACCAATCTCAATATTTAAAAATTTTTGATTTTTTGGATAAATTCTATATTTATAGCTAGGCTCAAATTTATACATCCCATATCTTCTAAAATAGCCAAGGTCAGACCTAAAATCATTACCTACATATGCAGTATAGAAGTTTATTAAATGATTTTTTGAATTTCTTGTAATTCTTAATGCACTACTTAAATCTTTTCTATTATCACTTTTGTTTGGTAATATTGATTTATGAATAAATGCTTTACCTGACCAACTTCCATCATTATTAGCAAGATTATATTCTGCTCCTATAACTCTGTTATACCTCTCGCCTTCATCAATAAAATCATATTTCTTAGTATTTTCTCTATTTAAAAGAAAAAATGAAAAGTTGGAACGTGAAAAAACCTTCTTTCTAAAAGTTAACAGAGTATTATTGTTTTGAGCTATATGATTTTCAATATCCTCACTGGTTAGAACATTGAGAAAGCCAATTCTTGTTGAATTATTAATTTTTCCACTTAATCTAACTCCAGCTACAATTTTATTTTCAACTGTTTCGCCATCCTTATTTTTTGCAACACCAATTCGTCTTGAAAAGAAAGGCTGAGAATCTCTTCCTGTTCCAAAATCAGAAAAAAGATCAGAGTTTTGAGTAAAAAACTGTCTTTTCTCTGGCAATTTTATTTCCCATTTTGTTGTATTAACAATTTGATCGTCAACCTCAACTTGAGAGAAGTCGGGATTTATTGTTGCATCTAGGTTGAGTGAGTTACCGATCGGAATTTTAAGATCTAAACCATAATCAAAATCTTTTGATAAATAGTCTTTATCGAAATTTTTACTTTGAATAGCATTGATATATGGTATTATAGTAACTGGTTTTTTAGAATTACCTAATGGTTCTTCAAAATTAAATTCACCCATATATGCAAGATTACCAATACTCTGATTTTGAGGAATATTAACCCATGTTGAGTGTTCTAATGATTGAGTATCACTCCTATACATATTAAATCTCCATTTTTTTGTTCCATTAATAAAATAGAGTTGATTAAAAGGAATTTTGATTTCCGTTAAATAATAGTCATCATATAACTTTGATTCTACGAACCAAATTGCATCCCATGAAGAATTTCTGTCAGTCCTATAATCTCGATTTCCTCCGGAAACTAAAACATCACCTTTGAGACCAAGATGATTTGTCTGAAACTGGAATGCGTTTGTGGCATCACTAAATGTATCAAAGATTAATTGAACATAGTCTGCACTTGCTGTACTAAAGTCTCTTTTGAGAGAATAAACAGTAAATTCTTTTTCTTTTGTAAATGATTTAACAAGAAAGTATAGGTTTTCATCATCAAAAACTGCTTTAAATTCAGTCTGTTTTATTGCTTTTACGTTGTCTGAAGGTCTCCATTGCCAAAAATCATTTCCTATATTTGCCTCTTCCCAAACTTTTTCTGACTCAACCCCATCAATTGTTATATTATCACTTACATATTTTACAGTATAATCTTGTGCAGATAAAATCTTGCAAATAACAATCAAAAATAAGGTAAGGTGATTTTTCAATGAGTTTTTTAAAATCTAAAATTAATATTTTACTAAATAAGATAATACTTATTAGAGTGCTATATTTGATTTAAATTAAGCTAAAAATTTTGAGACTTTTAATTTTTATTGTTCTTAGTATCCTCTCAACTTTAAATTGGGGATCGACTGGTCACAGAGTTATAGCTGAAGTTGCAAGTAATTATTTAACAGACAATGCTAGATTACAAATTGATAATATACTTAATGGAGAGACTTTAGTTAATGCTTCAACATATGCTGATGATATAAAATCTGATAGTAGATATGACATGTACTATGATTGGCATTTTTTAAATATGGAATTGGATGATGAATATGATGACATTAAACCTTCAGAGAGGGGAGATGTTTTTATTGCTATAAATAAATGTATAGATATCTTAGAGAGTGACTCAGTATCTGATAAAGATAAATCATTCTATCTAAAATTACTTGTTCATTTCGTTGGTGATCTTCATCAGCCGCTTCATATTGGAAGGTATGAGGATAGAGGTGCTAATAGAATATATGTAAAATGGTTTGGAAGAAATTCAAATCTCCATAGGGTGTGGGACTCTGAAATGATTAATAGTCATAACATGAGCTACAGTGAACTAGCATTAAATCTTCCAAATCCAGATTTCTTAATATCTGCAGAAGAAGCTAATGATTTTAAAAGAGGTGATGTCCTGAATTGGGTAGATGAGGTTCATGAATACACTAACAAGATATATGGTGATGTATCTATTGATGATAAACTAGGTTATGAATACCAATACAAAAATTTTGGAACTGTAAAAGATCTACTATTAATTGGCGGAATTAGACTAGCTAAAATCCTTAATTATTTATTTGATTAGGTCTATACTTCTGTTTATAAATTCAGTGAGTTCCTTACCAGTTAGTGTATTTTGAGAAAGTTTAGCAAGATCTACAGACTGTTTTATTAGACTATTTCTTTTTTTCTCTGTCCTTGTATTTAATATTTTACTCACTAATTCATGGTTAGTATTCACAATTAAAGAGAACATGTCTGGCATACTTCCCATTCCACCACCACCTGTCTGTTGCATCTCCTTCATTCTTCTCATAAACTCTGGTTGAGCAAGCATAAAAGGTAAAGACTTACTGTCTAAAGGCTCAAGTTGAACTGTATATTTATCATCAGAAACTGCATTCTCAATCATTGGTTTTAACTTTTCTTTTTCTTCATCTGACAATTTTGAGATTATTTGATCATCCTTTTTAATAAGATTTTCTAATGTATCAGAGTCAACTCTTGAGAACTTGAGTTTTTCTTTTTTAGATTCAAGTTTCTGAATCAGATGTGGTATTATAGGTGAATCTAACAATAATACTTCATAGCCTTTCTCCTTTGCAGATTCAATGTAGGTGTACTGTTCATCTTTATTCTGTGCATATAAAATGATTAGGTTTCCATCTTTATCAGTCTGTAAATCTTTGGTTTTATCCTCTAACTCCTGATATGTATAATACTTTTCATCAACTGTGGGGTATAAATTAAAGGATTCAGCCTTTTCGTAAAACTTATCTTCTGTAAGCATTCCATATTCAATAACAACCTTGATATCATTCCATTTGCTTTCAAGATTTTCCCTTTCATTTTTGAATATTGAGCTTAACTTATCTGCAACTTTTCTTGTAATGTAATTGGTTATTTTCTTTACTGATGTATCTGATTGAAGATAACTTCTAGACACGTTAAGTGGAATATCAGGGGAATCTATAACTCCTTTTAATAATCCTAAAAACTCGGGTACAATTCCTTCTACGTTATCAGTAACAAAAACCTGATTCTGATAAAGCTGAATTCTATCTTTTTGAAGATTAAGATCATTAGATATTTTCGGAAAATATAATATCCCTGTTAGATTAAATGGATAATCAACATTAAGATGAATATGAAATAATGGTTCTTCAAATTGGTATGGATATAATTCTCTGTAAAATTGTTTATAATCTTCATCTTTTAACTCAGACGGAGGTCTTGTCCATGCTGGATTTGGGTTATTAATGATATTATCAACAATTTTCTTTTCATCTTTTTCTTCATCTTTTCCTGGAACAGTTTCCTCCTTAGTCCCGAATTTAATAGGGTGAGGCATAAACTTGTTGTACTTATTAAGAAGCTCTGTAATTTTACTTTCCTCAAGATAATCTTTTGAAGCTTTTGAGACATGAAGAATGACTTCAGTACCTCTGTTTTTCTTGTCACTCTTTTTCAAGCTATATTCGGGTGAACCATCACATATCCAGTGTGCTGCAGGGTCATCTTTAAAAGATTTAGTAATTATTTCAACTTTATCAGCAACCATAAATGAAGAATAAAAACCTAGACCAAAATGACCAATTATTCCAGTATCGTTTGAAGTTTCTTTATATTTTTCAAGAAATTCTTCAGCTCCTGAAAAAGCAACATCGTTAATATATTTTTTTACTTCATCAGAAGTCATTCCAACTCCATTATCAATAATATGTAGCGTTTTCTTCTTTTTGTCTAACTTAACTTCAACTCCAAGATCTCCGATTTCACCTTTAACTTCTCCTATACTAGATAAATGTTGAATTTTTGTTAGAGCATCTGTAGCATTTGAAATAAGCTCTCTCAAAAAAATTTCTTGATCACTGTATAAAAACTTTTTTATTAGTGGAAATATATTCTCAACAGAAACATTAATTTTTCCTTTAGCCATAATAATTTTTAATTAAGTTATTGCAAAAAAAATACCAATCAATAAATATGACAAATTGACATTATTTTCTAATCAAATAAAGCCCAATAAAGTTTATTAATCCATTGAATGGCAGAAGTTCATAGCCTATTGTGTAACCTCCAATTAGTTCTGGAGAAATATTTCCAATCAATATTATTAGAATTATATTAACTATTACTACAAAATAGACCTTATTGTCGTCTATTTTATAATTGGTGAATATTCCAAAAGCAAATAGACCAAGAAGTGGTCCATATGTATACTGAGCGACAGTTAGTAGACTATCAATAACATTTTTATCCAAGTAATATCTAAAAAAGATTACTACTGCAATAAGTAAAGCACTCATTAATACATGAACATATTTTCTAGTTCTTTTTGAACTAGATTTATTACTATCTACTTTTAATATGTCTACACAAACAGATGTGGTTAGAGAGGTTAATGCACTATCAGCACTACTATATGCTGCAGCAATTAGACCAAGTATAAAAGTTATTCCTAAAAACCCACCAAGTCCAGATCTTAATGCAATTTCAGGAAATAGAAGATCAGTTCTAGGACTATTATCAACTAATGGAATATTAATGCCATTCTGATTAGAGTATATATATAAAAGCGCTCCTAGAACTATAAATAGGAATGTAACAGCCGTCAAAATAAAGCTAAAAACAATCATATTCTTCTTTGCTTCTTTAATATTCTTACAAGTAAGATTTTTTTGCATCATATCTTGATCAAGCCCTGTCATACATATTGTTATGAAAGCTCCTCCAATAATTGACTTTAAAAAGTAACTTCTTTCCATAATACTATCTGTCACAAATATTTTATTAAATTCTTGGAATTCACTTGAAGTAACAAACTCTGTAAATGTCCAACCAATATCTTTATTTATATAGTGAATAGACAGAACAACTGCAAGTATCATTAAAGTTGTCTGTATAGTATCTGTCCAAACTATTGTTTTTATCCCCCCCTTTCTTGTATATAGCCATATTAATAGAATTGATATAATTACAGTTATTTCATAAGGTATTCCAAAATCGTCCAGAACAAATTCTTGAAGTACAATAGCAACTAGATATAATCTAAAAGATGCACCTAAAACTCTAGATATTAAAAATGAAATCGATCCAACAAAATGAGATTTTTTTCCAAATCTGTCATATAAATATTCATATATAGATGTTAACCCAAGATTATAATAAATTGGTAACAAGATGTTGGCAACTATTAAATATCCAATTAAGTAACCTATTACAACCTGAAAGTATGTAAATTGAGATTCACCAACCCACCCAGGTACTGAAATAAACGTTACTCCTGAAAGGGATGCTCCAACCATTCCAAATGCAACAACAGCCCAATTTGAGCTTCTCTTTGCGTTAAAAAATGTTTCATTGTTATCCTCTTTACCTGTAAAATAAGAAATGGCAGTTAGTACCAAAAAATAAGATACAATTGCAAATAAAATAATTTGTGGAGACAACATTTTTATAAATATACAAAAGAACTTACAACGAATATCTCTAAATTAGCTTAATGGAATTTCCATCAAAACTACTTGAAAATTTAGTATATAATATTTCTCAGTTATCCGGAATTGGAAAACGATCTGCACTCAGAATTGCATTAGAAATTTTGAGAAAACCAAAAGAATACTCCAGAGATTTGTCTGAAAGTATTTTTAACTTTAAGACACAAATAAAACATTGTTCTGAATGTCATAATATTTCCGATAAAGATATTTGTGACATATGCTCTAATTCTTCAAGAGATCAATCAATAATATGCGTAGTTGAAGATATTAGAGATGTGATAGCAATAGAAAACACTAACCTTTATAATGGTCTATATCATGTTTTGGGTGGAGTCATATCTCCAATTGAAGGCATAGGACCCGAGGACTTACAAATAACAAGTCTTGAAAAAAAGATTATTGATAAAAAAATTAATGAAGTAATTTTTGCCTTGAGCGCAACTATAGAAGCTGATACAACTAGTTTTTACTTATTTAAAATATTAAATAAACTTGACGTTAAAGTTTCAGTTCTAGCAAGAGGAATTCCTGTTGGAGATCAATTAGAATATACTGATGAAGTCACATTAGCAAGGAGTATTCAGAACAGACGTCCATATGAAAGTAATATTTCAAATCAGTAATAATTTAATATTGTAAATTTGCAAATACTATTCTAATGGGAAAATATCTATTAAAACTTCCAAAGATGGGAGAAAGTATTGCTGAAGCAACTATAACCAAATGGTTAAAAGATGTGGGTGATACTGTTGAAATTGATGAGTCTTTGGTTGAAATCGCTACAGATAAAGTAGACTCGGATGTCCCCTCTGAATACAAAGGAAAACTTATTAAAAAAAACTTTGAGGTAGATGATATAGTTAAAGTTGGAGAGGTTATAGCTGAGATTGAAACAGAAATGATTGAAAATGACCAACCAATTATTAAACCTAAAGAGACAAAAAAAGAAATTATTCAAGTAGAGCGTGATGAGAAACCATCAGATGATATTGAACTAGATGACATTCCATCACTAGAATTATTAGATAAAGAAAATCTAATTGATAGTCTCAAAGATGAGACCAAGACTGATAAATTCTATTCACCATTAGTAAAAAATATTGCAAAAAAAGAAAAAATTAGCAATCAAGAACTTGATTCAATAGTTGGTAGTGGAAAAGATGGGAGAGTTACAAAGCAGGATATATTATCCTATGTTAGCTCTAGATCTAATAATGCAAATGATAATATTTCAGCTGAAATAAATTCTTCCAGAGAAGACCAAATTTTAGAACTTGATAGAATGGGTAAGATTATTTTTGACCACATGTCAAATAGTAAAAAGATCTCTGCTCATGTTCAATCTTTTGTTGAAGTTGATGTAACTAATTTATGGGATTGGAGAGAAAAATATAAAAAATCATTTTTTGAAAATGAGGGTCAGAAACTTACGTTTACGCCACTTTTTATTGATGCAGTTGTAAAATCACTAAAAGATTATCCAATATTAAACAGTTCTATAGTTGATGAAAAAATCATAATCAAAAAATCCATAAATATTGGTATGGCCACAGCTGTAGAAAATGGAAATTTGATTGTGCCAGTAATAAAGAATGCAGATCACCTAAATTTAAAAGGTCTAACATTAGCTGTTAATGATTTGTCAGGTAGAGCTAGATCTAACTCACTAAAACCTGAGGAAATTTCTGATGGAACATATACTGTAACAAATGTTGGAAATTTTGGTTCAATAATGGGTACGCCAATTATTAACCAACCTCAAGTTGGAATTCTAGCCATAGGTGTAATAAGAAAGTTACCTTCTGTAATTGAAACAGATAAAGGAGATTTCATTGGTATCAGAAAGAAACTTATTCTATCTCATACTTATGATCATAGAATTATAAATGGTTCAGTTGGTGGCAGCTTTGTTAAAAGGGTCGCTGAATATCTTGAAGAATGGGATATGAACCAAAAAATTTAGTATGAGAGTCAAGCTAGATAGACCAATTTGCTTTTTCGATCTTGAAACAACTGGTGCTAAGGTTGGCAAAGATAGGATTGTTGAAATTGCCATTCTGAGAGTTGATACCAATAATCAAGAGTCTCAAAAGGTGTGGAGAATTAATCCTGAAATGGATATCTCTCCTCAGGCAATTCAAGTACACGGAATTTCAAATCAGATGGTAGATAAAGAACCAAATTTTGCTCATTATTCAAATGAAATTTATCAATTTATTAAGGGTTGTGACCTAGCTGGATTCAACGCAATCAAGTTTGACATTCCAATCTTAGTTGAAGAGTTAATTAGAGCAGATATTGATTTTGATTTTTCTCGAATTAGAATGATAGATAGTCAAGTAATTTATCATAAAAAGGAACCTAGAAACCTTTCAGCAGCTTTAAAATTTTACTGTAATAAAGACTTAGAGAATGCCCACTCTGCTCTTGATGATACAATTGCAACATATGAAGTATTTAAAGCACAATTAGACAAATATGATGATTTAGAACCAAACATGGATTTTTTGAGTGAATACACTAAAAGAAATAATAACCTTGATTTTGCAGGTAAAATTAGAATTGATTCGGATAATGATGCAATATTTGCCTTTGGAAAATATGCTGGTCAAAAGGTTACAGATGTGTTTAAATCTGATAAAGGTTATTATTCTTGGATAATGAAAGGAGATTTTCCTGAATATACCAAGAAGATTTTTACGAAATTAAAATTAAGTTTAATCAACGAGTAGTAAGGTGAAAATTATTTGTATAGGCAGAAATTACAGTGATCATATAAAGGAATTGTCTAATCAAAAGCCTAAAAACCCTGTAGTTTTTTTAAAACCAGATTCTGCAGTAATTGCAAAAAATCAAAACTTTATTATTCCTTCTTTTTCAGATGATATTCATCATGAAGTTGAATTAGTTGTTAAAATTAATAAGGTGGGGAAACATATAGATAATTCTTTTTCTCATAAGTATTATGACGAGATAGGACTAGGAATTGATTTCACAGCAAGGGACATTCAAAATAACTTAAAAGAGAAAGGTCATCCTTGGGAAAAGTCAAAAGCTTTCGATAACTCTTGTATGGTAGGCAAATTTCTCAACAAAAATAATTTAGAAGATATTTCTTCTATAAAATTTAGTCTAAACAAAAATAATGAATTAGTTCAGTCGGGGTGTTCATCCGATATGTTATGGAAGATAGATGAATTAATTTCTTATGTCTCTCAATACTTTACCTTGAAAATAGGCGATCTAATTTTTACAGGAACACCATCTGGAGTGTCGAGAGTTGAGAGTGGAGATATCCTTGAGGGATTCATATCTAAAAACAAAATGTTTACACTTAAAGTAAAATAAAATGATTGAGAAGGTATTTGATTATTTAAAGTCTAACAATAAAACAATTTGTTTTGCTGAAAGTTGTACTGGTGGAAATTTATCATCATCTATATCTAAAATACCAGGTGCGTCTAAAATCTTTATTGGTTCAATTGTTTCTTATACTAGATACTCCAAAAAAAATATTCTTCAAATCAGTGAAAGTGAATTGGATAATTATTCTACAGTAAGTCAAGAAATTACAGTTAAAATGGCTGAGAGTGTAAAAGTAAAATTTAATACCGATTTTTCAATAGCAATTACAGGAAATGCTGGACCCTCTGTTGACTCACCTGAAACAAATCTAGGTGATTGCTTTATTGCTATTTTATCTAATAATGAGATTTTCTGTCATAAATTTCATTTTAATTGCAATAGAGAAGACTTCATTATAGAAGCAACAAAAAGCTCTTTTCAGCTTTTTTTCGATAAAATTATTAAGCAATAAAATTATTTTTTTATTAAACTTAAATACATTAGTTTTGCACGTTACAAAAAATTAGTGCGTTATGTCTAAGACTTGTGAAATTACTGGAAAAAAAGTCATGTTTGGAAACAATGTTTCTAAGTCATTGAATAGGACAAAAAGAAGATTTGATGTAAATCTTATTAAGAAGCGTTTCTTCATTCCTGAAGAGAATAAATGGGTTACTCTTAAGGTTTCAGCATCTGCTTTGAAAACTATTAATAAAAAAGGTATTTCGGAAGTTTTAAAAGAAGCTAGAAAACAAGGTTTAATTAAGTAAAATGGCAAAAAAAGGTAATAGAGTTCAAGTAATTTTGGAATGCACTGAGCATAAAGACTCAGGAAAGCCAGGTACTTCTAGATATATAACAACTAAGAATAAAAAAAATTCTCCAGATAGATTAGAAATAAAGAAATTCAATCCTATTCTGAAGAAAATGACTGTTCACAAAGAAATAAAATAAGATGGCAAAAAAAGCTGTTGCTAGTTTACAAACTGGCTCAAAAAAACTTGCAAAAGCAATCAGAATGATCAAAAAAGATGGTTCTGATAACTATTCATTTGAGGAAAGAATTCTTCCACAAGATCTTGTCAATGATTGGTTAGCCGGTAAGCCAATTGTAAAGAAAGAAGAACCTGCAAAACCAAAGGCTGAGGAGCCAGCTGCAGAAAAACCAAAGGCTGAGGAGCCAGCTGCAGAAGAACCAAAGGCTGAGGAGCCAGCTGCAGAAGAACTAAAGGCTGAGGAGCCAGCTGCAGAGGAAAAATCTGAATAATTTAGATTCCCCTCTCTATTAGAGTCTACTTACCAATACAGAATATGACGCTTTATGAATTCTTAATTCAATGCGCCAATTCCTGATTTCCACAATTCATTGTTAAAATTTGGTATGTCATTATCATTGATACTGTCAATCTCTTCTTTAAAGGAATCCCATTTTTTATCAAGAGACTCTAAAGATTTTAAAATTCCTTCACTAACATTTGGAATATCACCCTTAATTTCATCAAGTATAAATAAATAATCTGCTAAAAATTTATTTGGAAAGTTTTCTACATCATCATAAGCTAAGGACTTTCTTTGCATCATTTTTTTATCCCAGCTATCCATTTTGTTTAGTAATATTTGACCATCGTTTTTAATTGTTGAATCTTCAATTTTACCCAGAAGATCTTTCAGTTTATCAATTAATTTTTTGTTACTATTAATGTAATTAGCCATTATATTAAAGTTCTTTTCCATATGAGCGGTATATTTGTCAAACTCAGTATAGTCTTTATCAGAAACGTTAAAATTTGGATTTTTAAGAATTTCAAAATTTGAGGTAAATACTTTTTCTCCTACCTCAAGAGACATACTATACATTCCAGGTATTGCTTTGTGACCACTAAATCTTCCTTCAATATAAGCATATGGAACCCCGCTGAGTGATTTATGTCTAGCATTCCAGACAAATCTATTTATACCACTTTTGCTTGATAAAACAGGTTCTCTCGAAGGACCCCCGTTATATGTAATGAACTCATTATCATATTGATTATCTATTTCTCTTACAAGATTATTGTCTTTGTCAAAAATCTTTATTGTTATCTTCTTATCAATATCATCTTTGCTTAAATTATAATAAATAACAACCCCATTAGCAGGATTAACACCTGTGAATGTTGATGTGCCATCTGAATAATTTGAGTTTAGTTGACTGTACCAATTACCAATAGTTGAGTTTTCAGGTTGATAAAGCTTGGTTTCCTGGGAATTATCAATTTGCCTTATTAATCCCATATCATCTAAAATCCAAAATGATCTCCCCTGAGTCGCAACAATTAGATCACCATGCCTTATCATAAGATCTGTAATAGCTAGAACTGGCATGTTAAGGTTGAATCTTTCCCAATTCTTTCCATCGTTAAAAGAAATGTAAACACCTAATTCAGTACCTGCGATTAATAAACCCTTTCTTTTTTCATCTTCTCTTACTACTCTTGTATATGCACCATATGGTATGTTACCAGTAATTTCTTTCCATGATTTACCATAATTAGTTGATTTATATAATCCAGGAGACTTATCATTAAACTTATATCTAGTAGTAGCTATATATACTGTTCCCTTTTCATGAGGTGAGATATCAATTGCATTAATAATGGTTTCCTCCAAGCCTTTAGGCGTGATATTGTTCCATGTTTTTCCTCCATCTTTCGTTATATGAACTAGTCCATCGTCTGAACCAGTATAAATAGTATTAGGTTCATGTTGAGATTCAATTACATAACTTATTGTCCCATAATTTTCTGCTCCAACTGCCTCATTTGTGTATGGTCCTCCACCGTTTCCTTGTTTTTCATCTTCATCTCTAGTTAAATCAGGTGATACAATTTCCCATGAATTACCCAAATCTTTTGTTTTAAATAGATGCTGAGCAGCATGATAAAACGTATTTGGTTCGTGCTGAGACCAAATAATAGGTGCATTCCAATTAAATCTGTATTTCATATCTCTAGATGCTTTCCCTATATAGTTTATTGGCTCAATCATTACTTTTTTTCTTGCTTTGGCTTTTGTATCGTAAATATTCACACTTCCTAAGTAACTACCTCCCATAACTAATTGAGGATTATCAGGATCAAAAGCTAAAAAGGCACTTTCTCCACCTGCTGTAGATGACCAATCTCTTTCTGAGATACCACCACCAGAACCAATACTAGCTATTCTAACTGTCGAGTTATCCTGTTGACCACCATATAAATTGTAAGGAAATAGGTTATCTACATTAACCCTGTAGAACTGAGCTGTAGGCATAATATCTATACTTGACCACGAGCTACCATTATCAAATGTGATTTCACCACCACCATCATCAGACATAATCATATTTTTTGAATTATTTGGGTTAATCCAAAGGTCATGATAATCACCATGTCCACTGTAGATTCTTTCCCATGTTTTACCTCCATCAATTGATCTAAAAGCTCTTGCACTTAATACATAGACTGTATTCTCATCATTGGGATCTGCAAACACCTCAATGTAATACCAAGCCCTGGATGTCAACTCTGCAAATTTGCTGACTCTTGACCAGCTTTCACCTGCATTATTAGATACAAATAGTCCACCTAGTCTTTTGTTAGTATCACTCTCTGCTAATAAATAGACTTTATTAGAATTAGCTCTTGATACGGAGATTGCTAATTTACCTAATTCATCAGGGAGACCATTTTCTATTTTGAACCAATTTTCACCACCATCAGTTGACTTGTAGACCCCACTTCCTTCACCTCCAGAGATAACTTTCCATGGAAGTCTTTGATGTTCCCACATAGTTGCATACAATACTTTGGGATTATTAATATCAATTGATATTTCTGATGCTCCACTTAACTCATTAACAAACAAAACATTCTTCCAAGTTTTTCCACCGTCAATTGACTTATAAACCCCTCTTTCCTTTGTAGGTCCATTTATTGCTCCCTGGGCAGCAACGTAAACTATGTTATTATCATCAGGATGAATTATAATTCTTGAAATTTGTTGAGTATTATCTAGACCTAAATGTTCCCATGTTTCACCTGCATCAGTTGACTTATAAATTCCATCTCCATATGATGTTGTAACTCCTCTTGGTGAATGTTCGCCCATTCCAACATAAATAATTCTACTATCGCTTTCTGAAACTGCTATAGCTCCTACAGAAGAGGTTTTAAAATAATCGTCTGATATATTAAACCACTTGCTTCCAGCATTTGTTGTTTTCCACAAGCCCCCACCTGCAGTTCCCATGTAGTAAGTTAAAGGATCATTTACAACACCGACTGATGAAACAGATCTACCTCCTCTAAATGGTCCAATATTTCTATATTTTACTTCCTCTAGCTTTTCTTCAATTTCCTGAGCATAAGACAATGGTGCAATTATTAAAAAAATAAAAAATAATTTTAAATTTTTCATGATATCTAAGTTAGTTTACTCTAAGTTACATTCAATTTTCAAAAATTCAGATATATTTACAAAAATTAAGGTATGAGAAGCCAAAATATCCAAAAAGATCTAAGTCTTATTGGAGATAACCTTATTAATAAATTTATACAAAAGGATAAAATCCTTGATGGAATTATTGATCATTTCTATGAAGAAAAAAATATTCTAAAAAAAACCATAGATAAAAAAGAAGTCTTTCCAGATGAAAATAGAAAAGTTCTTGTTGATCAGTTGAAAAAACAATATTCTGAAGTCAAGCTTAGTAAAGAAACTTTTATAAATATAAACTCCCTTATAGACTCGAATACATTTACAATTACTACTGGCCATCAATTAAATCTTTTTACTGGACCAATAATGGTTATTTACAAAATTGCTCAAGTAATAAGTATGGCAAGATTTCTTAACTCAAAAATTAAAAATTTTAATTATGTACCTATTTTTTGGCTTGCAAGTGAGGATCATGATTTTGATGAAATTTCATATGTAAATATTTCTAATGAACAAATTAAATGGGACATTGATTCTCATAATAATAGAGTCGGAAAAATAATACTTAATGACTTTAATAGAATAACTGATGACTACAAATCAAAAATTATTGATGCTGAATTTAAAATCCAACTTGAAGAGTTAATAAACCAAAGTTATATTAATGAAGATAGTCTATCATTCTCAACTCTAAAATTTATTAATTCTCTTTTTGGAAACCATGGACTAATAATTATTGATCCTGATAAAAAAGCATTTAAAGAGCTATTTATTGAAAATTTTAAAAATGAGATAATTGACTCTAGATGCAAAATTGATACAGAAAAACAAATAGAAAAAAATAAGAAAGACATTGAATCCTACAAACCGCAGGTAAATCCATCTGAAATTAATTTTTTCAAGATTACTCCAAAGGGTAGAAAGAGAATCAGAAGAAAAAATAATGCAATATCAGTTGATGATGAAAAGGAATATTCAACTCAGGAGTTTATTAATCAGATTGAATCCAATCCTGAACGATTTTCTCCAAATGTATTGATGAGGCCTTTGTTTCAAGAGAAAATATTACCAAATATTTGTTATGTAGGTGGTCCAAATGAATTAAAATATTGGATGCAGCTTAAATTATTTTTTGATAATTCAAATCTACAGTATCCAATCCTCAAACTTAGATCTAGTGCATTTATAATTGATCAAAAGACATCATTAAAAATTAAAAAAACAGATGTAGAATTAGAGTATTTCTTCAAAAGTATTAAAGATTTAGTAAATTATAAATTAAAGAAACTTTCAACTGTTAATGTAAGCTTTGATTCAATTAAGGAAACATTAAGTGATCAATTTAATAAACTTAGAGATGTATCAAATAAAACTAACAAGTCTTTTGAGGGAGCATTAAATGCTCAAGAAAAAAAACAGATGAAAGGTATTGATGATCTTGAAAAGAAATTGATAAAAGCAGAGAAGAAAAATCATCAAGAACAGATAAGTAATATCAAAATAATTTTTGAATCACTTCATCCCAGTAATGTAGATCAAGAAAGACACCTAAACTTTGCAAATTTCTATTCTGTAAAAGGACAAGCTCTAATTGATCATTTAGTTGATAAAGTGCTTATTCCAGATGATAAAATATTAGTTATTAATCTTGAAGATTAATATATAGTTGTATTTTTGTCCATGCAAAATAAAGTCTTAATAATTGATTTTGGTTCACAGTATACCCAGCTCATAGCAAGAAGAATCAGAGAGCTTTTTATCTACTGCGAAATATCACCTTTTAACAATCTACCAAATGATATGGATCAATTCAAAGCAGTTGTTTTATCTGGATCACCTTTTTCAGTCAATCAAATTGATTCGCCTGATATAGATCTTAAAATGATAATGGGTTCAAAGCCTGTTATTGCAATCTGTTATGGAGCTCAACTAGTTGCAAAAAAATTTAACGGAAGTGTTAAAAATTCAAATTCAAGAGAATATGGACGTGCAAATCTGTCTTTTATTGATCAGGGTTGTTCACTATTTGAAGGTATCAATATAAATAATCAAGTTTGGATGAGCCACGGAGATACAATATCAAATTTACCATCTGGAGCAAAAGTTATAGCTAGTACAAATTCTGTCTCAAATGCAGCATACTCAATTGAAGAATACAACTTATATGCATTACAATTTCACCCGGAGGTCTTCCATACTGAGAATGGATTGAAAATTTTTGAAAACTTTTTTATAAAAGAACTAGGCTTTATTCAGGAATGGAACCCAGAGTCATTTATTGATAGAACTGTTGATTATCTGAAAACAAAGCTTAAGAATGATAAAGTAATTCTTGGACTTTCTGGGGGTGTTGATTCAAGTGTTGCATCTGTTTTATTAGATAAAGCCATCGGTGATAACCTCTATTGTGTATTTGTTAATAATGGGCTTTTAAGAAAAGGTGAATTTGACGAAGTGTTAAAACAATATGAAGGGATGGGTCTTAATGTTAAAGGAGTCGATTCCTCTGATTTATTCATAAATGCTTTAAAAGGAGTCTCAAATCCTGAGAAAAAAAGAAAAATTATTGGTAATATTTTTGTTGAGGTTTTTGAAAAGGAATCAAAAAAAATTGAAGATGCTAAATGGTTGGCACAAGGGACGATTTATCCTGATGTAATTGAATCTATATCAGTAAAAGGTCCATCTGCTACTATAAAGTCTCACCATAATGTAGGTGGATTACCTGAAAAAATGGACCTAAAGGTTGTAGAACCACTAAAAATGTTATTTAAGGATGAAGTAAGAAAAATTGGAAACTCTTTAAATATGTCTAAGGACATATTAAACAGACATCCATTTCCAGGTCCTGGACTAGGTATTAGAATTCTTGGAGAGGTTAATTATGAAAGTATTAGGTTAATACAGGAAGCTGACAAAATATATATAGACAGTTTGAAAGAATGGGATTTATATGATAAAATCTGGCAAGCAGGTTCAATTCTGCTACCAGTAAAGAGTGTAGGAGTAATGGGAGATGAAAGAACTTATGAAAGATGTGTTGCACTTAGAGCAGTTGTATCGACTGATGGAATGACTGCAGACTGGTATGAATTCCCTAATGATTTCTTAAAAGAAGTATCAAATAACATAATAAATAAAGTTTCAGGAATTAATAGGGTGGTATACGATATAAGTTCAAAACCTCCTGCAACAATTGAATGGGAATAAAATGACTCAAGATCTTTATAATTCATTTAAGCCAATGTTAACTCCAAAGCAAATGCTTATAAAGGGAATCTTTGGTGGAACATATTTTAATCAACTAGTTGATTACAGGAAATTCCCAAAAGATTGGTTTTCTGAAATAGATAAAAGTTATTATTTGTCAATAGATTATAATAGAAAGTTAAACTTTTTCAATATTAAATCGGGTCAGTCACAAGAAGAGTGGGAGGCCAAAGGTTGGATACATAAAGATGATCCAAGGGGCTGGTTTGAGTGGTATTGTAAATACTTTGAAGGAAGAAGGCATGAAGATGATGTAAGGCAGATAAAAAGATGGCTTGCATTTTGTGGACCTAAAGGAAGATTTAGAAATTCTATTTATAATAAAATTTATAAGTCTGGATTAGGAATTGAAAATTCAAAGGATATTTCTCCAAGAATTCAACAGTCTTTATTACATTGGTCATACATAGTTAATAATGAGCATTATGAATTATGGAAACTTGAAAGACAGAAATAGGTGAAAAGAGTATTAATTTTTTTATTAATCACATTACAACCAATATTCTCACAAAATATTGTAACTGATACTATTGTTCATGAAGTAGAGAGAAAAGAAACTCTTTTTTCAATTTCACAGAAGTATAAGATCAATATAAATGATATACTAATGCTTAATCCACAACTTCGAAACTCAAGATTAAAAAGAAAATCAAAGATTTTAATTCCTGTAATAGAATCAATTCAAGAGAAGACATTAGTTGAAAAAGACTCTCTGCCTACAGAAGATGACTTATTAAGGTTGGATTCAATTTTTGTAAAGAAAAGAAAAAGAGATAATCAATTAAACCTTTCTGTTCTTCTTCCATTTAGATCGAATACTGTCAATTATGATTCTATTGAGGAAGTTGAGTCTCTATTTGAAGACAGAAACCTATACACGATTACTTTAGACTTTTACTCTGGAATTCTTTATGCGATTGAAGATCTTAGAGAATTAAATGTTTCAATAAATCTTAACGTTTTTGATACTGAGAATTCAATAAATAAAATTAATGAAATATCATCAGAGAATTCAGTTAAAGATTCAGACGTGATTATTGGACCTCTTATTCCAAGAAATTTTGAAACATTCTCAAATATTGAATTACTAGAATTAATTCCTAAAGTATTTCCTTTATCAACTATTCCAATTAAGATAACAAAAGGTGTAATTCAGTCTGTCACACCAAAAAATCTTTTAAGAGAGAGAATGATAAATTATTTAGATAAAAATTTAGATAGAGAGGAAAATATTGTAATAATAGCTGATTCTTTAAACAACGAAATCGAATCTAAGCTATCAGAGATATTCCCTAATTCAATTAAAATAAAACCTGAATTTGAAGGATACATTTTACCAGAACTTTTAGATTCACTTCTGGTTGATTCTCTTCCAAACAATGTAATCGTTGAATCTGAAATATTTACATTGATATCTAGTGTAGTATCACAACTTAACTCTCAAATTACTTCTGAAAGAGATGTAAAATTATATACTACTTACAGAGGTAATCAGTATGATGACCCTAGTATAAATATTAAAGATCTTGGAAACCTAGCTTTTACTTATACTTCAATTTCAAAAAAAATAAATAATGATTCAATTTCAAAATTTGAAAGTAGGTATTTAAATTTATTTGGGTGTCTTCCAAATAAAGATGTAATTAGAGGTTATGATGTTACTAAAGATATTTTACTTCGAGCTTTGATTGATAAAAATTTAAATAGAACTACTAAATATGATGAGCAATCGTATACAGAATCTAAATTTTTATATAAAAAAGATACGCTTGGTGGTTTATTTAACTCCTCAATGTTCATTCTCAGGCATAGAGAATATGATATTGAAGAGATTATTGATCAATAAATTATATTATACTTTAATATTTTGTAAATTTGAGTCCGGAAATATTATTCTATCCGGATGAATAAACCTAAATATATTTTTGTCACTGGTGGTGTTACCTCATCTCTTGGTAAGGGTATTGTATCTGCCTCACTAGCTCGGCTTCTTCAAGCTCAAGGTTTAAAAGTATCAATCCAAAAGTTAGATCCATATATTAACGTTGATCCAGGCACTCTTAATCCCTATGAGCATGGGGAATGCTATGTAACTGATGATGGTGCTGAAACAGATCTTGATCTAGGTCATTATGAAAGGTTTTTGAGCATAAATACTTCACAAAAAAACAATGTTACAACTGGTAAAATTTATCAAAATGTAATAGATAAGGAAAGAAAAGGAGAGTTTCTTGGTAAAACAGTTCAGGTAATCCCTCATATTACAAATGAGATTAAGGAAAATATTAGAAATCTTAATGATAAAAATAATTTAGATATAATAATTACCGAGATTGGAGGTACAGTAGGTGATATAGAGTCACTACCATTCTTGGAGGCAGTTAGACAGGTTATTTATGAAGAAGGTCCTGAAAACTCTATGGTTATTCATCTAACATTAATTCCCTATTTATCTGCAACAGGTGAATTAAAAACCAAACCAACTCAACATTCTGTTAAAACTCTTATGGAATTAGGTCTAAAAGCAGATGTTCTTGTTTGTAGATCAGAAAGGAAATTATCTGACGAAATAAAAAATAAATTGGCATTATTCTGTAATGTTAAATTTGATTGTGTAATTCAATCAATTGATGTAGAGACAATATATGATGTCCCAATTAAAATGATGGATGAGGGACTAGATAAGGTAACATTAGAAAAATTTAAAATTAAAGAATCTGAACCCAATCTTGATAAATGGAAAAATTTCCTTCATAAATTAAAGAACCCAACACATCAAATAAATATTGGCTTAATTGGTAAATATGTAGAGTTGGATGATTCATATAAATCAATTTTAGAATCTCTTATTCATGCTGGAACAGAAAATGAGGTAAAGGTTGTTGTTAAGTCAATTCATTCTGAATATTTAGATAAAGAAAATATTTCAAAAAAATTATTTCAATTAGATGGGATAATTGTTGCACCAGGTTTTGGTCAAAGAGGTCTTGATGGTAAAATTCTTACAGTTGAATTCGCTAGAGTAAATAAGATTCCTTTCCTTGGTATATGTCTAGGAATGCAAATGGCTGTTATTGAATATGCTAGAAATGTTAAAAAGATGCGATACGCTAATTCAACAGAGATTTCAGAGAAATGCAAAGATCCAGTTATAGATTTAATGATATCACAAAAGGAAATTATTAATAAGGGAGGCACTATGAGGCTTGGAGCTTGGGATTGTGAATTAGAAAAAAATACAAAATCTTATAAATCTTACAAGAAAAAATTGATTTCAGAGAGACATAGACATAGATATGAATTCAACAATAACTATACAGATAAAATATTTGATGATAAATTTATAATTGCAGGTTCAAATCCTGATACAAAGCTTGTTGAAATAGTCGAAAATATTGATCATCCATGGTTTGTTGGAGTTCAATTTCATCCAGAATATAAAAGTAGTGTTTATAATCCTCATCCAATTTTTGTAAACTTTGTAAAAGCTAGTTTAAAAAATTATCTTAATAAATAATTATGGAACAGAATAAATTTGATCCCTTACAGTTCATTGGGTTTTTGCTAATATCTGCAATTTTAATGTTTTGGTTTTATGATAATCAATCAAGTATGATTGAGAACCAACAAATGAGTGAAGCTGAAAATTTAGTTGAAGAAACCACTGAAAATCTTATTAAAGATGATAATTTAAGTTCAAATAATTTAAAAATTGACCAAAGATTTGAGGAGGAAATTATTAGTCTGGAAAATGAAAATATTTTATTTGAAATAAGTACTGGTGGAGGTGAGA
The DNA here is from genome assembly GCA_965655775.1 of Candidatus Marisimplicoccus sp. Lineage (GTDB taxonomy): Bacteria > Bacteroidota > Bacteroidia > Flavobacteriales > Flavobacteriaceae > Marisimplicoccus. The sequence goes on along the minus strand of CBFHHV010000004.1, from coordinate 56,880 downwards.
TAAATAAAATTTTACTTAAAAACTTTTCAAATTATAATGATGAGCCACTTTTTCTTGTCAATGATAATAAATCGATTTTTAGCTATAATATTCCTATTGGCAGAAATTCTGTAATCAACTCTGCAGACTTAAATTATACATACCGAATTATTAAACCAGATTCAGAAGTTGTATTAACAGGTATAATTGATGAACAAAGATCATTAGACCTAACCTTTAAATTACAGGATAACTCTAGAATTGTTGACTATGATGTTAAATTAAATGACTCAAATAGCTCAAATAACTATGATAATGTTGAATTGATTTGGGGTAGAGACTCTTTCAGAAATTCAAAGAGCATTGATTATGAAAATAGATATACTGCACTTGCATATGGTTTCGAAGAGAATAAAGATTCTTATTTATCTGTTGGAGGTTCAACTAATAAAAATATAAACAACGTTAATTGGATTTCCTTTAGAGAACATTTTTTTAGTTCAATTCTTATTCTAAATAATCAAGTAAACGATGTTGATATAAGCTCTGAAGATTTAGCGAGCAATGAAACTTTAGATAATGAGTTTACAAAGAGGTTTCTTGCGAATGTTCCGCTTAACCTTAATTCAGATGATAGCCTGAGTTTTAGTATGTATTATGGTCCCACAGATTATGAGACTCTTAAGGAATATAATCTAAATCTTGAAAACTCTGTTCAAATTGGCTGGGGAATTTTTGGTTGGTTAAATAGGTTTATTTTCTTTCCACTCTTTTCTTTTCTTACAAACTATTTTTCATATGGCTTATCTATAATATTAATGACGATAATTGTAAAAGTTGCAATCGCTCCTTTAACATACAAATCATATGAATCTCAAGTTAAAATGAGAGCTTTGAAGCCTGAACTTGAAGTAATTAACGAAAAGTTTAAAGATGATCCAATGAAGAAGCAGCAAGAAACCATGAACCTTTACACTAAATCAGGAGCTAACCCAATGTCTGGATGTTTACCAGCATTTTTACAAATGCCAATATTTTTTGCACTTTTTGTATTTTTCCCTGCAGCATTTAGCTTGAGGGGTAAAAGTTTTTTATGGGCAGACGATCTTTCTTCATATGATTCAATTCTTGATTTAGGTTTTTATATTCCTCTTTATGGTGATCATATTAGTCTTTTTCCGATTTTAGCATCTATTGCAATTTTCTTTTACACAAAGATGACTACTGGACAACAAATGATGCCAGCATCTCAAACTGGTGGAGTCAATATGAAAGTTATCATGTATATGATGCCACTAATGATGTTATTTTTCTTTAATAATTATGCTAGTGGACTAAGCTTATATTACTTTATTTCAAATTTACTTACGATTATATTAATGTTAGTAATTAAGAATTTCATTATAGATGATAATAAAATATTGACTCAAATTGAAGAAAATAAAAAGAAGCCTTTAAAGGTAGGTGGTTTCAGAGCTAGACTTCAAAAGGCTCTAGAAGAAGCTGAGAAACAAAAGAAAAGAAGAGAACAATAATTTCTAATGAAAAAAACTAAAGTTGTTGTTGCCTTATCCGGTGGTGTTGACTCAAGTGTTGCTGCTTTTTTACTAAAGGAACAGGGGTATGACTTAATTGGGCTATTTATGAAGAATTGGCATGATGAAAGTGTTACTATATCTGACGAATGTCCATGGTTAGAAGACAGTAATGATGCAATGTTAGTAGCAGAGAAACTTAATATTCCATTTCAAGTAGTTGATTTAAGTAAAGACTATAAAGAAAAAATAATCGATTATATGTTTGAAGAATATTCAAAAGGAAACACTCCAAATCCTGATATTTTATGTAACAGAGAGATAAAATTTGATGTTTTCATGGATATTGCACTTTCTTTAGGCGCTGATTATGTTGCAACTGGTCATTATTCTAGAATTAAAATAAACAATATAGGTGGTAATAAAACTATATATGAGTTACACTCAGGAAGAGACCAAACCAAAGATCAATCGTACTTTTTATGTCAACTAAATCAACAACAACTTAATAAGATACTATTTCCTGTAGGTGGTTTAATGAAAACTGAAGTAAGAGAAATTGCGAAAAAAAATAAATTGGTAACTGCTGAAAAAAAAGATTCTCAAGGATTATGTTTTGTTGGAAAGGTAAGCTTACCTGATTTTCTTCAACAAAAACTCAAAAAAAAGAAAGGTAATGTAATTGAGATTCTATCCGATTCTAAACTTTATGATAAAACATCAAATTTCATAAACGAAAATGAAAGAATGAAGAGTTTGAGTGATCAAATATCATATTCTTTATCAGATGGAAAAATTATTGGAAATCATAATGGAGCCCATTATTATACTATTGGTCAAAGAAAAGGTCTTGCTATAGGGGGATATAAGAATCCTCTCTTTGTTATTTCAACCAACACCGAAACTAATGAGATATTTGTTGGTGAGGGAAAGAATCATCCAGGTTTAAATAAGAAGGCTCTAAAGGTGAAATTCTCTGAATTAAATTGGGTAAATGATGATTTTAATTTTGAAAATCTAAGAGATTTAAAACTTAAAGCTAGGATAAGATACAGGCAAAAACTTCAAAAAATTTCTATTCACAAGCATCTTGATTTTTTATATGTTGAATTTGATGATTTTCAATCTGCCATAACTCAAGGCCAATTCCTTGCTATATATGATAATTCTCAATTAATTGCCTCAGGAGTAATCTGTTAAGATTTATAATTGTTTTTTTTTAAAAAAACATGCAATTATACATACAATAACCAAAAAAAAATTTTAAATTTGCACGCTTTAATACGGAATTTAATAATTATTGTATGCCAACAATATCGCAATTAGTAAGAAAAGGTAGGACTTCTTCAACCAAGAAGAGTAAGTCTGTTGCACTTAACAAATCACCTCAAAAAAGAGGGGTTTGTACAAGAGTTTATACTACTACTCCAAAGAAGCCAAACTCAGCAATGAGAAAGGTTGCGAGAGTTAGACTTACTAATGGAAAAGAGGTAAATGCATACATTCCAGGTGAGGGTCACAATCTTCAAGAACACTCAATCGTTTTAGTTAGAGGTGGAAGAGTAAAAGATTTACCAGGAGTTAGATACCATATTGTTCGAGGAGCGCTTGACACAGCTGGTGTAGAAGGGAGACTTCAACGAAGATCCAAGTATGGAGGAAAAAAACCAAAAAAATAAATCCCTAAATGAGAAAGAAACAATCCAAAAAAAGAGCTCTATTACCTGATCCTAAGTTTGATGATCAACTAGTTACAAGATTTGTTAACAATCTCATGCTCCAGGGTAAAAAATCAACCGCTTATAAAGTGTTTTATGATGCTATTGATATAGTAGAGAGTAAGAAAGAAGATGATGAAAAAACTTCATTAGAATTATGGAAAGATGCTCTTTCCAACGTAATGCCACATGTTGAAGTAAGAAGTAGAAGAGTTGGTGGTGCTACTTTTCAGATTCCAACACCAATTAGACCCGATAGAAAAATCTCAATTGCAATGAAGTGGTTAATTTCTGCTTCGAGAAAAAGAAATGAAAAGTCTATGGCAGTTAAACTAGCTCAAGAAATCCTTGCAGCTGCTAAAGAAGAAGGATCTGCTGTTAAGAAAAGAGTTGATACTCACAAAATGGCTGAAGCAAATAAAGCATTCTCACACTTCAGGTTTTAATATTCAATTATGTCAAGAGATTTAAAATTTACAAGAAATATTGGTATTGCTGCTCACATTGATGCTGGTAAGACTACTACTACTGAAAGAATTCTTTTCTACACTGGTGTTAGTCACAAGATTGGTGAGGTTCATGATGGGGCTGCTACAATGGATTGGATGGAACAAGAGCAAGAAAGAGGTATAACAATTACTTCTGCTGCTACAACATGTAATTGGAACTTTCCGACTGATCAAGGAAAAGCAATTGATGACACTAAGGCATATCACTTCAATATCATTGATACTCCTGGTCACGTTGATTTTACAGTTGAAGTTAATAGGTCTTTAAGAGTTCTTGATGGACTTGTCTTTCTATTTTCAGCTGTTGATGGTGTTGAGCCTCAATCTGAAACTAACTGGAGACTTGCTGACAATTATAAAGTACCTAGAATAGGTTTTGTAAACAAAATGGATAGGCAAGGTTCTAATTTTTTAGGTGTATGTAATCAAGTTATTGAAAAACTTGGATCCAAAGCTGTTCCAATTGTCCTTAATATTGGTGATGAAGAGGATTTTAAAGGTATTGTTGATCTAGTTAAGAATCAAGCTATTGTATGGCATGAAGATAACTTTGGATCAACCTTCGATATTGTTGACATTCCAGATGATTTAAAAGATGAGGCTGAAAGACTTCGTGGAGAGCTTATTGAAGCTGTAGCAGAATATGATGAAAACCTTCTAGAAAAGTATTTTGAAGATCCAGACTCTATAACTGAGGATGAAGTTCACAATGCTTTAAGAGCTGCAACTCAGGATATTAGTATAATTCCCATGATATGTGGCTCTGCATTTAAAAATAAGGGTGTTCAGTTTTTACTAGATGCTGTATGTAGATATTTACCATCTCCTGAAGATAAAGATGCTATTATAGGTACAAAACCAAATTTAGAAGATGAAATTTCAAGACTTCCCAAAGTATCTGAGCCTTTTTCAGCACTTGCTTTTAAAATTGCCACAGATCCTTATGTAGGAAGACTTGCTTTCTTTAGAGTTTATTCAGGTAGATTAGATGCTGGTTCATATGTTTTAAACAACAGATCTGACAATAGAGAAAGAATCTCTAGAATTTATCAGATGCATTCAAATAAGCAAAACGCTATTGATTATATAGAAGCTGGAGATATTGGGGCTGCAGTTGGATTTAAGGATATTAAGACAGGGGATACATTATCTTCTGAGAAGCATCCAATAGTTTTAGAAAGTATGGTGTTCCCCGACCCAGTTATTGGTGTTGCAGTTGAACCAAAGACAAAAGCAGATGTTGATAAGCTAGGAATGGCTCTTGGAAAATTAGCTGAAGAAGACCCTACTTTTCAAGTTAAGACTGATGAAGCATCTGGTCAAACTGTAATATCAGGTATGGGAGAACTTCACCTTGATATTATTGTTGATAGGCTAAGAAGAGAATTTAAAGTTGAAGTTAATCAAGGCCAGCCTCAAGTTGAATATAAAGAATCTCTAACTCAGTCTGCTGATCATAGAGAAACTTACAAAAAACAAACTGGTGGTAGAGGTAAATTTGCAGATATTGTATTTACAATTGAACCAGGAGAAAAAGGTAAAGCTGGACTAGAGTTTGTAAATCTTATAAAAGGTGGAAATATTCCAAGAGAATATATACCATCTGTTGAAAAGGGTTTCAAGGATTCAATGAAAAATGGTCCTTTGGCAGGGTTTGAGGTTGACTCAATGAAAGTTACACTAAAAGATGGTTCATTCCACCCTGTAGATTCAGATTCTTTATCTTTTGAATTAGCAGCTAAACTCGCTTTTAAAACAGCAGCAAAAGCAGCAAAAGCAGTAATTATGGAGCCAATAATGAAGTTAGAAGTTATAACTCCTGAAGAGAACATGGGTGACATAGTAGGTGATCTTAACAGAAGAAGAGGCCAAGTTAATTCTATGGATGATAGAGCAGGAGCAAAAGTTGTTGCAGGTGAAGTTCCTTTATCTGAAATGTTCGGATATGTTACTTCTCTTAGAACACTTTCATCTGGTAGGGCAACATCTACAATGGAATTCTCTCATTATGCAGAAACTCCAACTAATATATCAGAAACTGTTATTTCTGAAGTAAAAGGAAATACAACAGAATAAAAGAACAGATATGAGTCAAAAAATTAGAATAAAATTAAAATCTTACGATTACAACTTAGTTGATAAGTCAGCTGATAAGATTGTTAAGACTGTAAAAAATACAGGTGCAATTGTTACTGGACCTATTCCTTTGCCAACTCACAAAAAGATTTTTACTGTTCTAAGATCACCTCATGTCAATAAGAAATCTAGAGAACAATTTAAGTTGTGTTCATATAAAAGGTTATTGGATATTTATAGTTCATCTTCAAAGACTGTTGATGCACTAATGAAATTAGAACTTCCAAGTGGAGTTGAAGTTGAAATTAAAGTATAATTATTATGTCAGGTATTATTGGGAAAAAAGTTGGAATGACAAGTATCTACGATGAAAGTGGAAAGAATATACCTTGTACTATACTTCAAGCAGGTCCTTGTACCATCACTCAAATTAAAACAGAGGATAAAGATGGCTATTCATCTTTCCAACTTGGATTTGATGAAAAGACTAAGAACACTACTAAATCATATCAAGGTCAATTTAAAAAAAGCAAATCCAAACCTATGAATAAGTTGGTTGAATTTAAAGGATTTGAAGGTGACCTTAAACTTGGTGATAAAATTACTGTTGATCATTTTATGGAGGGTGAATATGTTGACGTTTCAGGCCTTTCTAAAGGTAAAGGTTTTCAGGGTGTAGTGAAAAGACATGGATTTGCAGGTGTTGGTGATTCAACTCATGGTCAACACAATAGATTAAGAGCTCCTGGCTCAATCGGTGCTGGTTCTAGTCCATCAAGAGTTTTCAAGGGTATGAGGATGGCTGGTCAGACTGGTAATTCTAAGGTAAAAGTTCTTAACCTAAAAGTTGTGAAGGTTATGTCAGAAGATAATATTTTAATTGTTAAAGGAAGTGTTCCTGGTTATAATAACTCATATATAATTGTTCAAAAGTAATGGAGCTTAAAGTACATAATATAAAAGGTAAAGAAACTGACAAAAAGGTCAAGTTAAATAAGTCAATCTTTGGTATTGAACCAAATGATCATGCAATTTATCTAGATGTTAAACAATACCTTGCTAATAATCGTAAAGGTCTTCACAAGGCAAAAGAGAGAGCTGAAATTGCTGGGAGTACAAGAAAGATTAAAAAGCAGAAAGGTACTGGTACTGCAAGAGCTGGAAGTATTAAGAACCCCTTATTTAGAGGAGGTGGTAGAGTTTTTGGACCAAGACCTAGATCTTACGATCAAAAAGTAAATAAAAAAGTAAAAAAATTAGCAAGAAAGTCTGCTCTTGCTTATAAATTAAAAAATAAAGAAGTTTTAATCCTAGAGGATTTCAAATTTTCAAGCCCAAAGACTACAGATTATTTAAATATAATTAAGGCTTTTGGTTTAGAATCTAAAAAGACTTTACTAGTAACAAGTGAAACTGATAGTAATATATATTTGTCTTCACGAAATTTAAAAAATTCAAAAGTTATAATTAACTCAGAATTAAACACTTATGAAATTACAGATGCTAATAACATCTTAATATTAGAAAGTGCGGTTGAAGGAATTGAAACAACCCTGAAATAAATTAGATCATGGATATACTTATAAAACCAATATTAACTGAGAAAGCGACAAACGAAAGTGAGTTGAGAAATTCATACTCATTCGTTGTCTCTAAGTCTGCAAATAAGGTTGAAATTAAAAAAGCAGTTGAAGCTTCTTATGGGGTTTCAGTTCAGAAAGTTAGAACTATGATTTATGGAGCAGAAACAAGAACTAGATATACTAAACGTGGTATTCAGAATAGTAAAAAAGGTTCATACAAAAAAGCAATTGTTAAAGTGTCAGAAGGAGACAGAATAGACTTCTTCGCTAATCTATAATTATGCCTGTAAGAAAATTAAAACCGGTTACGCCGTCTCAAAGATTTAGAGTTGTTAATGGATTTGATGCTATAACAACTGATAAACCTGAAAAGTCTTTGCTAGTTACAAAGAAAAGAACTGGTGGTAGAAATAACCACGGTAAGATGACCAGTAAATATAGAGGAGGTGGTCACAAGAAAAGATATAGAATTATTGATTTTAAGAGAGATAAGTTTGATGTAACTGCTGAAGTAAAATCAATTGAGTATGATCCAAATAGAACAGCATTTATTTCTCTACTGGAGTATAAAGATGGAGAAAAGAGATATATAATTGCTCAGAATGGACTTAAAGTTGGACAAACTGTTTTATCTGGTGAATCTGCTACTCCTGAAATTGGAAATGCTATGCCTGTTAATAACATTCCTTTGGGTACTATCATCTCTTGTATTGAATTAAATCCAGGAAAAGGTGCGAGTATATCAAGAAGTGCAGGTTCTTTTGCACAATTAATGGCAAAAGAAGGTAGATATGTAACAATAAAGCTTCCTTCAGGAGAAACAAGGATGATTTTGAATACTTGTTATGCGACTATTGGTGCAGTTTCTAATTCAGATAACCAACTTATATCATCTGGTAAAGCTGGAAGAAAAAGATGGCTAGGTAGAAGACCAAGAACAAGACCAGTTGCTATGAACCCTGTTGACCACCCAATGGGAGGTGGAGAAGGAAAAGCATCTGGAGGTCACCCAAGATCTAAGAAAGGAATACCTGCTAAAGGTTTCAGAACTAGATCTAAGAAGAAATCATCTTCTAAGTTTATTATTGAAAGAAGAAAAAAATAAAAAGTAATGTCAAGATCACTAAAAAAAGGACCATACGTACATTTAAGCCTTCTAAAGAAGGTTAATAAAAATATTGAAGATAATAGGAAGGATGTTATTAAGACATGGTCTAGATCATCAATGATTATACCTGATTTTGTTGGACAAACTATTGCTGTTCATAATGGTAAACAATTTATTCCAGTTTACATCACTGAAAATATGGTTGGTCATAAACTTGGAGAGTTTTCTCCGACTAGATCATTTAGAGGTCATACCGGTAATAAGAGATAAATAATATTGATTTAAATAAATGGGATCAAGAAAAAGAAATAGTGCACTAAAGATAAAAGAAGCAAAGAAGGACTTAGCATTTGCAAAGCTTAACAATTGCCCTACTTCGCCTAGGAAAATGCGTCTTGTTGCTGATCAAATAAGAGGTGAAGATATATCAAATGCATTATCAATATTAAAATTTAGCCCTAAAGAGGCTTCTAGAAGACTTGAAAAACTTTTAGTCTCTGCTATATCAAATTGGCAGTCAAAAAATGAGAATGCTAATATTGATACTGCTCAACTTTTTGTTAAAGAAATTAGAGTTGATGGTGGAAGTATGCTAAAGAGAATTAGAACAGCTCCTCAGGGTAGAGCTCACAGAATAAGAAAGAGATCTAATCATGTTACGTTAGTTCTCTCATCAAAAACAATTACTTAAATGGGACAGAAGACAAATCCAATAGGAAATAGATTAGGTATAATTAGAGGCTGGGACTCAAACTGGTGGGGTGGTAGAGATTACGGTGATAAGATAGCTGAAGATGATAAAATAAGAAAGTACATATATGCTAGACTTTCTCGAGCAAGTGTTTCAAGTATTATAATTGAGAGGACCCTTAAACTTATAATTATAACTATTACTACAGCTAGACCAGGAATTATAATTGGTAAGGCAGGATCAGAGGTTGATAAATTAAAGGAGGAGTTGAAAAAAATAACATCTAAAGATGTTCAATTAAATATTTTTGAAATTAAACGTCCTGAATTAGATGCCTTTTTGGTTGGTAACAGTATAGCCAGACAAATTGAAAATAGAATTTCTTTTAGAAGAGCTATTAAAATGGCTATTGCTGCAGCAATGAGAATGAACGCAGAAGGTATTAAAATCCAAATATCTGGTAGACTTAATGGGGCTGAAATGGCTAGATCTGAATCTTACAAAGAAGGAAGAATTCCATTATCCACTTTTAGAGCAGATATTGATTATGCGATTGTTGAAGCTCATACTACTTACGGTAGACTTGGAATAAAAGTCTGGATTATGAAGGGAGAGGTTTATGGAAAAAGAGAATTATCTCCTTTAACTGGTATGAAAAAATCATCTAATAATTCTAAAAAGAATAACAGACAAAGAGATAGAAAAAATTAAATAGAATATGTTACAACCGAAGAGGACTAAATATAGAAAGACACAAAAAGGCCGTATGAAAGGCTTGTCACAACGTGGGCATAGATTGTCTAATGGTATGTTTGGTATCAAATCCCTAGAGTCTAAATTCATTACCTCAAGACAAATTGAAGCAGCAAGGATTGCCGCTACAAGATATATGAAAAGAGAAGGACAGCTTTGGATAAAGATATTTCCAGATAAACCTATAACAAAAAAACCTCTAGAGGTTAGAATGGGTAAAGGTAAAGGTGCCCCTGAGTATTTTGTTGCTGTTGTTAAACCTGGAAGAGTTCTTTTTGAAGTCTCTGGTGTTCCAGTAGCAGTTGCCAAAGAGGCACTTAGATTAGCTGCTCAAAAGTTGCCAGTAACAACAAAATTTATTATTGCAAGAGATTTTAAAGGATATTATGAAGATTAGTGAAATTAGAAATATGTCAATTGACGAGTTAAATGAGAAATTAACTGATACAGCAAAAAAGTTGTCTCAGTTAAAATTTAATAATACTGTTCAAACTATAGAAAATCCTCTTGAAATTAAAAATTTAAGAAGGCAGCTTGCAAAGCTTAAAACTATATTAAACGAAAAAAAACAAGATTAATGACAACTAGAAGTTTAAGAAAAGAAAGAATAGGTGTAGTATCATCTGATAAAATGGAAAAATCTGTTGTTGTATCGGAGGTTAAGAAAGTTAAACACCCTGTTTATGGAAAATTTGTTTTAAAAACAAAGAAATATGTAGCTCATGATGAGAAAAATGACTGTAATGAGGGAGACACTGTAAAGATTATGGAGACAAGACCTATGAGCAAAACAAAAAAGTGGAGAATTGTAGAAATTATAGAAAGAGCAAAATAAAATGGTACAAGCAGAGTCAAGACTTAAAGTAGCAGATAACACAGGAGCTAAAGAGGTTCTAACAATAAGAGTATTGGGTGGAACTAAAAGAAGGTATGCAAGGCTAGGAGACAAAATTGTAGTAACTGTCAAAGATGCTACTCCTAATGGTACAGTAAAAAAAGGTCAAGTTTCTCTTGCTGTAGTAGTGAGAACAAAAAAAGAGGTAAGAAGAAATGACGGCTCTTATATTAGATTCGATGAAAATGCTTGTGTATTATTACAACAAACTGGTGAAATGAGAGGAACAAGAGTTTTTGGTCCAGTTGCAAGAGAGTTGAGAGATAAACAGTTTATGAAAATTGTTTCATTGGCACCTGAAGTTTTATAAAAAAGAAATGAATAAAATTAAAATAAAAAAAGGAGATCAAGTACTGGTAATAGCTGGTGAGAATAAGGGTTCTAAGGGTGCTGTATTAAAGGTGCTTTATAACTCGAATAAAGCATTAGTTGAAGGTGTTAACACTGTAAAAAGACACACGAAGCCAAACTCAGAAAATCCAAAAGGTGGTATAATTGAAAAACAACTACCAATAGACATATCTAATTTGTCTTTAATGACCAAAAATGGGGAAAAAACAAGAATTGGATATAAAAATGAAGATGGAAGAAAAGTTCGTATATCAAATAAATCTAAAGAAATTATTTAATTATGTCATATTCACCAAGACTTAAGGACGATTATTCTAAAAAGGTTACTAAAGATCTTCAAGGAAAGCTTGAATTAAAAAATGTGATGCAAGTCCCAACTTTAGATAAAATAGTTATCTCTAGAGGAGTTGGTGCCGCTGTAAGTGATAAGAAATTAATTGACCATGCTGTCGAAGAATTAACTTTAATCTCAGGTCAAAAAGCAGTTGCTACACTTTCAAAGAAAGATGTGGCTTCTTTTAAGCTAAGAAAGGGAACACCTATTGGTGCAAAGGTTACTTTAAGAGGTGACAGAATGTATGAATTTCTAGATAGACTTATAACAATTGCTCTCCCAAGAGTTAGAGACTTCCAAGGAATTAAGTCTGATGGATTTGATGGAAGAGGTAACTATAATCTTGGAATAAAAGAACAAATCATATTTCCTGAAATCAATATTGATAAAGTAAATAAGATATCTGGTATGGACATCACATTTGTGACAAACACAAACTCTGATAAAGAGGCAAAAGCATTATTAACTGATCTAGGATTACCCTTTAAAAAATAATATTATGGCAAAAGAATCAATGAAAGCTAGGGAAAGGAAAAGACAAAGAATTGTTGCAAAATATGCTGCAAAAAGAAAGTCTTTGAAAGAAACTAAAGACTATGTTGGTCTACAAAAGCTTCCTAAAAATGCCTCACCAATTAGGCTTCACAATAGATGTAAGCTAACAGGAAGACCAAAGGGTTATATTAGACAATTTGGTATTTCAAGAGTGATGTTTAGAGAAATGGCAAATAAAGGATTAATCCCAGGTGTAACTAAAGCGAGTTGGTAAATTAAAGATTATGTATACAGATACTATTGCAGATTATTTAACAAGAGTAAGAAATGCTAGCATGGCTGGTCATAAAGTTGTAGATGTTCCAGCATCTAATATTAAAAAGGATATTACAAAGATTCTTTTTGATCAAGGCTATATCTTAAGTTATAAATTTGAAGATACTGATAATAAGCAGGGTAATATAAAAATAGCTCTTAAATATGATTCAGTTTCAAAACAACCTGTTATTAAAGAAATTCAAAGAATAAGTAAACCTGGTTTGAGAAAATATTCAAATTCCCAAGATTTTCCAAGAATTTTAAATGGCTTAGGCATTTCTATAGTTTCAACTTCTAAAGGTGTAATGACTGGGAAGCAAGCTGCTAGTCAGAATATAGGTGGTGAATTAATTTGTTATGTTTTTTAAAATAAGATTATGTCAAGAATAGGTAACAATCCGATAAGTATCCCAGAAGGGGTTTCTGCTGAAGTTAATGGTAATGTTATTACCGTTAAAGGTAAAAGAGGTGAGATGAATCAAACTTTTGATGGCGTTAGCTTTGATGTGTCTAGCGATACTATAATTGTTAAAAGAAACTCGGAATCAAAAGATCACAAATCAAAACATGGACTTTACAGATCTCTTGTATCTAATATGGTTACGGGTGTAACCGAAGGGTTTACGCTAGAATTAGAATTAGTAGGTGTTGGTTATAGAGCTACTTCATCTGGTCAAAAGCTAGATCTTGCTTTAGGTTATTCACATACTATTGTAATGAACATAGCACCTGAAGTAAAAGTTGAATGTGTCAACGAAAAAGGTTCTAACCCTATAATTAAGCTTAGCTGTTCTGACAAACAACTTGTTGGTCATGTTGCAGCTAAGATTAGATCTTTTAGGAGACCAGAACCATATAAAGGAAAAGGAATAAAATTTGTTGGTGAACAAATAAGAAGAAAAGCAGGTAAATCAGCATAATATGAAAAACACTAAGACTTTCAGAAGGAATAGGATTAAACAAAGAATAAAGAAAGTTATCTCTGGTACCCCTGAGTACCCTAGGTTATCTGTCTTTAGAAGTAACAAAGAGATTTACTGTCAAGTAATTGATGATGTAAATGGAAAAACTCTTGTTCAGACATCCTCTAGAGATAAGGCAATTTCTGATCTTAAATTAAAGAGTAATATTGAAATTTCTTTTAATGTAGGCAAATCTGTTGCTGAGCAAGCTGTAAAGAAAGGTATTGATAAGATCAAATTTGATAGAGGTGGATACCTTTATCACGGAAGAGTTAAATCACTTGCTGAAGGAGCAAGAGAAGGTGGACTTAAATTTTAAATATGTATAAGAATTATAAAAATATTGAACTTGTAAAGCCTGCTGGTTTAGATTTAAAAGATAAGCTTGTTGGTATCCAAAGAGTGACTAAGGTTACAAAGGGTGGTAGAGCTTTTGGTTTTTCTGCTATTGTTGTTGTAGGAGACGAAAATGGTGTTGTTGGTCATGGTCTTGGTAAGGCTAAAGAAGTTACAACTGCAATTTCAAAAGCTGTTGAAGATGCAAAGAAAAACTTAGTAAGAATTCCAATCGAGAATGGCACTTTACCTCATGAACAAAAAGGAAAGTTTGGTGGATCTAGGGTTTTCATAAAACCTGCGACTCCTGGTACAGGTGTAATTGCTGGTGGTGCAGTAAGGACTGTATTGGAAGCAGTTGGTGTTCAAAATGTACTTTCTAAATCTCAAGGGTCATCTAACCCTCATAATGTTGTTAAGGCTACATTCGATGCACTTCTTAACTTAAGAAGTCCATTAATGATTTCTAAACAAAGAGGCGTTTCTCTTGATAAAGTTTTTAAAGGATGAGTAAAAAAGTAAGAATTAAACAAGTAAGAAGTACAATCAAGAGGCTAGAGTCTCAAAAGAGAACTCTTAAGGCTCTTGGCTTAAGAAAAATTGGAATGGAAGTTGAGCATGAGTTAACATCTTCAATCTCTGGTATGATTGATAAAGTAAGACATCTTGTTGAAGTAAATTCTGTAAAATAATAATTATGAGTTTAAATAATTTAAAACCTGCAAAAGGATCAAATAAGACAAGTGGTAAAAGACTTGGAAGGGGACAAGGTTCTGGAAAGGGTGGTACATCTACTAAAGGACATAAAGGAGCTCAGTCTAGATCTGGTTATTCCAGAAAAATTGGTTTTGAGGGTGGTCAAATGCCTCTTCAAAGAAGAATCCCAAAGTTTGGTTTTAAAAATATCAACAGGGTCGAGTATAACACTATAAATGTTGATGACATTCAATATCTCGTTGATAATAAAAAGATAAAAAATGATCTCACATTAGATAAAATGATTGAATTAAGAATGGCAAAGAAAGGTGACCTTGTTAAAGTGTTAGGTAGAGGTAAGCTAGATGTTCCAGTAAATATAACTGCACACAAGTTTTCTGCTTCTGCTGAGAAGATTATTGAAAAGGCTGGAGGAAAGGTTAATAAAATATAATGAATAAATTAATAGACGTAATAAAGAGCATTTACAAGATAAAAGAGTTAAGGGAGAGAATCCTTTTTACTCTTATGCTCCTATTGGTCTACAGACTTGGTGCACAAGTTGTGCTTCCAGGAGTTGATTCTTTAGCTCTTTCAGATCTTTCTTCAAGATCTGATGGAGGAGGTTTATTAGGGATATTAAATGCATTTACAGGTGGAGCTTTCGCAAATGCCTCAATATTTGCTCTTGGAATTATGCCTTACATTTCAGCATCAATTGTTGTTCAGTTGATGGGTGTTGCTCTTCCTTACCTTCAAAAACTTCAGAAAGAAGGCGAAAGTGGTAGAAAGAAAATTACTCAAATTACAAGATGGTTAACAATATTTATATGTGTAGTTCAAGCTCCTGCATATTTATATGGATTAAGTGCTTTGGGAGTTCCTGACAGTGCTTTTATCTTTGGAAGAACCCCAATGTTTATATTTACATCAATTATAATTCTTGTAACTGGATGTATCTTTGCTATGTGGTTAGGAGAAAAAATAACAGACAGAGGAATTGGTAATGGGATATCACTCTTGATTACTGTTGGTATTGTTGCTACTCTTCCTCTATCATTTACTCAAAATTTAATTTCAAGAATATCTGAAAGTAATGGTGGATTAATAATGGTTGTTATTGAATTGGCTGTCTGGTTAGTAATTATTCTTCTAAGTATTCTTTTAGTTATGGCAGTAAGACAGATTCCAGTTCAGTATGCAAGAAGAAACTCTGTTCCAGGGACTCAATCATCAGAAATGGCAAAGAGACAATACATTCCGCTTAAATTAAATGCATCTGGTGTTATGCCTATAATATTTGCTCAAGCATTAATGTTTGCCCCAGCTACAATTGGAAGTGTCTTTGGTACCTCTTCAGTTGGGCAATGGTTACAAGCAAGTTTTTCAGATATATTTGGGCTTTGGTATAATATTTTGTTTGGACTTTTAGTTGTTATTTTCACATTCTTTTATACAGCTATAACAGTACCTACAAATAAGATGTCTGATGATTTAAAAAGAAGTGGAGGATTTGTTCCTGGTATTAGACCCGGAAATGAGACTTCAGAATATTTGGATTCAGTAATGTCATATATAACATTTCCAGGATCACTATATCTGGCAGTAATTGCAGTTTTTCCTGCAATTGTTGTTCAGCTTATTGGAATGCAGCAAGGATGGGCTCTATTTTTTGGTGGAACATCACTTTTAATTATGGTTGGTGTTGCTATTGATACAATACAGCAGGTTAATGCATATCTGTTAAATAATCACTATGATGGGCTTATGAAGTCCGGTTCAATGAGGAGTAAACCAACAATATAATGGCTAAACAAAAATCAATAGAGCAAGAAGGTAAAATAATTGAGGCACTCTCTAATGCTATGTTTAGAGTTGAATTGGAAAATGGTCATGTTGTTACTGCTCATATATCAGGTAAAATGAGATTACATTATATTAAACTTTTACCTGGAGATAAAGTAAAGCTTGAAATGAGTCCATATGACTTAACAAAGGCAAGAATAACATTTAGAATGTAAATAAAATTATAATGAAAGTAAGAGCATCAATAAAAAAAAGAAGTAGTGAATGTAAAATCGTAAGAAGGAAAGGACGATTGTACGTTATCAATAAAAAAAATCCAAGATTTAAACAAAGACAAGGTTAATTATGGCAAGAATTTCAGGAATTGATATACCAAAGGACAAAAGAGGAGCTATAGCTCTAACTTATATTTACGGTATTGGTAAAAGTCTAGCAAAGACAATATTAGAAAACGCAAAAGTTGACTATAATAAAAAAGTTTCAGATTGGGATGATAAAGACATAGCTAGTATAAGAGAAGTTGTAGGAAATCTGACAATAGAAGGTGAATTGAGATCAGAAACTCAATTAAATATTAAAAGGTTAATGGATATTGGAAGTTATAGAGGTATTAGACATAGAACAGGCCTTCCATTAAGAGGTCAAAGAACAAAAAATAACTCTAGGACTAGAAAAGGTAAAAGAAAAACTGTAGCTAACAAGAAAAAAGCGACTAAGTAATTATGGCAAAATCTACAAATAAAAAGAGAAAAGTAATTGTTGAATCAAATGGTGAAGCTCACATAAATGCTTCCTTTAACAACATAATAATATCAATTACAAATTTAAAGGGAGAAGTAATCTCATGGTCATCTGCAGGTAAAATGGGATTTAGAGGTTCAAAAAAGAATACTCCTTTCGCCGCTCAAACTGCTGCTGAAGACTGTGCAAAAATTGCTTTTGATGCTGGTTTAAGAAGAATTAAAGTCCTTGTGAAAGGACCAGGAAATGGTAGAGAATCCGCTATAAGAACACTTCATAATAATGGGCTTGAAGTTTCAGAAATTGTTGACGTTACTCCAGTTCCTCACAATGGTTGTAGACCACCTAAAAGAAGAAGAGTTTAATTAATTATAATATAATGGCAAGATATACAGGACCAAAAACAAAAATTTCAAGAAAATTCGGTGAACCATTATTTGGAGAAGACCGAACTCTCGAGAAGAAAAATTACCCTCCCGGTCAACATGGTAATAGCAAAAGAAGGGCAAAAAAGTCTGAATATGCTATTCAATTGATGGAGAAACAAAAGGCAAAATATACTTATGGAATACTAGAAAAACAGTTTAAAAATATATATGATAAGGCTAATAGAGGTAAAGGTATTACTGGTGAGTTGCTTCTTCAGCTTTGTGAATCTAGACTTGATAATGTAGTTTATAGAATGGGTATTTCAAAAACAAGAGATGGTGCTAGACAGCTTGTATCTCATAAACATATAAAAGTCAATGGATCTATTGTTAATATACCATCATATACACTTAGACCAGGTGATATAGTATCAGTTAGAGAAAAATCTAAATCTTTAAATGCAATTGAGAGTTCTCTTACTGAAAATAACTCTGAATACGAATGGATTAAGTTTAACAGAGAAAGATTAGAAGGTGAGTTTGTTTCAATCCCTGAAAGAGAACAAATTCCAGAAAATATTAAAGAACAATTAATAGTTGAATTATACTCAAAATAAAAAATATGGCAATTTTAAATTTTCAGAAACCAGATAAAGTAATCATGATTGATTCTACGGAATCTCATGGTAAATTTGAATTTAGACCCTTAGAACCAGGATATGGTTTAACGATAGGAAACGCTCTTAGAAGAGTTTTACTTTCTTCACTTGAGGGTTATGCTTTTACATCAGTAAAAATTGATGGTGTTGATCATGAGTTCTCCACTATTGAGGGTGTTGTTGAAGATGTAACTGAAATTATACTTAACATAAAACAAATTAGGCTTAAAAGGCAGATTGACGATGTCGAAAACGAAAAAATTACTGTTATAGTTGGTAATCAAAAGGTTTTAAAGGCATCTGATCTTCAGAAGTTTATCTCAGGTTTTCAAATTTTAAATCCAGATCTAGTTATCTGTAGTTTAGAAAAAGATGTAAAGATTTCTATTGAACTAAATATTGAAAAAGGAAGAGGTTATGTCCCAGCAGAAGAGAACAAAAAACAAAGTGAATCTGTAGGTGTAATTGCAATTGACTCAATTTATACTCCTATTAAAAATGTAAAATATGATATAGAAAATTACAGGGTCGAGCAAAAGACAGATTATGAGAAACTTGTTTTTGAAATAGTAACTGACGGATCAATTCATCCAAAAGAAGCTCTAACAGAAGCAGCAAAAATATTAATTCATCATTTCATGTTATTCTCAGACGAGCTAATAACATTAGAGGCTGATGAAATTGCTCAATCTGAAACATATGATGAAGAATCTCTACATATGAGGCAACTACTGAAAACTAAATTAATTGATATGGATTTATCAGTTAGAGCCTTAAACTGTCTTAAAGCTGCTGAGGTTGACACACTTGGTGATCTTGTTTCATTTAATAAGAATGATTTAATGAAATTTAGAAACTTTGGAAGAAAATCACTTACAGAATTAGAAGAGTTAGTTATTCTTAAAGGTCTTTCATTTGGAATGGATCTTTCAAAATATAAGTTAGATAAAGATTAAATTTTAGGTAATGAGACACGGTAAGAAAATTATAAAATTAGGTAGAAAATCTGCTCACAGAAAGGCAATGTTAGCTAACATGGCTGTTTCATTATTTGAGCATAAAAGAATTACTACTACCTCAACTAAAGCAAAAGCTCTAAAAATATTTGTTGAGCCACTAATTACCAAGTCTAAGAATGATAATGTTCACAACAGGCGACTTTGTTTTAGCAAACTAAGAAACAAGCTTGGTGTTCAAATTCTATTCGATGAGATATCAAAGAAAGTTGCTAATAGACCTGGTGGATATACTAGGATTATTAAATTAGGTAATAGAATGGGTGATAATGCATCAATGGCAATGATTGAATTGGTTGATTTTAATACTATTTATAATAATGTTTCTGCTAAAGAAACTGAAGCTCCTGTTCCAGAATCAACATCTGAATAATACCTTATAAAAAGTAATTAACAAAAGGATATATGTTTTTTCATATATCCTTTTTTTGTTTAATTTTATACCCCGAAATGTCCAACCAAAAAAGAATAAAAGCTCTCGTACTATTAGCTGATGGTACGATTTTTTATGGTCGTTCTACCGGTATTGACGGTACTTCTTATGGTGAAATCTGCTTTAATACAGGTGTAACTGGTTATCAAGAAATATTTACTGATCCTTCTTATTTTGGCCAGATTATGGTTACAACAACCTCTCATATTGGTAACTATGGAATAAAAATGTCTGAGTCCCAATCAGAGGAAATATATATTAGTGGCTTAATCTGTAAATCATTCAGCTCAGTTAATTCAAGAACAAATTCTAAATCAATAAAAAAATGGTTTAAATCAAAGAATTTGGTTACACTATGTGATGTTGATACAAGAGCATTAGTCAGATATATTAGGGATAATGGAGCTATGAATGCTGCAATCACAACTGAGACTGATAAAATTGACACTATCAAAAAAAATCTTGATAAATTTCCAACTATGGATGGTCTAGAACTTGCCTCTAAGGTCTCTACAAAAAAACCCTACGAATATGGAGACACTAATTCTAAAGTTAGATTAGCAGTGATAGATCTTGGAATTAAAAAAAATATTCTTGAAAATTTTTCAAGAAGAGGATTGTTTATAAAAGTATTCCCTTATAATGCTGATATCAATGAGATGTTAAAGTTTAAGCCTAACGGATTTTTTCTATCAAATGGCCCTGGTGATCCAAAACCACTTAAAGGGGTAATAGATACTACAAAGAAAATACTTGAAAAAAATTATCCCCTTTTTGGTATATGCCTTGGCCATCAAGTAATTGCTCTCGCAAATGGAATCAATACATATAAAATGTTTAATGGGCATAGAGGGATTAATCATCCTGTTTTAAATTTAAATACTGGTAAAGGTGAGATTACATCTCAAAATCATGGTTTTGCAGTTGACTATGATACTGCCGTTTCAAGTAAATCTGTGAAAATATCACATAAACATCTTAATGATCAGACAGTAGCAGGTCTTGAAATTAAAGGGAAGAATTGCTTTTCAGTTCAGTATCATCCAGAAGCAGGTCCTGGTCCTAATGATGGAAACTATCTATTTGATCAATTTCTTTCAAAACTCAATCAATAATGACAAAGATAAAGACTATTGTAGCAAGACAAATATTTGATTCAAGAGGTAACCCTACAGTTGAGGCTGATGTTATTACTTCTAACGGAGTCCTTGGAAGAGCAGCTGTCCCTTCCGGGGCATCAACTGGTGAACACGAGGCTGTTGAGTTAAGAGATAACACTAAAAATTTTATGGGTAAATCAGTATATGAAGCAGTTAAGAATGTGAATGAGTTAATTTTAAAAAAATTAGAAAACTTATCTGTTTTTGACCAAGAATTAATTGATTCAAAGATGATAGAACTTGATAATACTCCCAATAAATCAAAATTAGGGGCTAATGCAATTCTTTCTGTTTCATTGGCGGTTGCAAAAGCAGCAGCATTAGAAAAAAAAATATCTCTTTTTAAATACCTAGGAGATGACAATTCAAATATATTGCCTGTTCCATTAATGAATATTATTAATGGAGGTAGTCACTCTGATTCACCTATATCTTTTCAAGAGTTTATGATTGTTCCAGTTGGAGCAACTAGTTTTAGTCACGCCCTCCAAATTGGTAATGAAGTTTTTCATAATCTAAAAACAATTCTAAAGTCCAGAGGTCTATCAACTGCAGTTGGTGATGAAGGAGGATTTGCTCCTAATTTAAAGGGTACAGAAGATGCCATTAATACAATTATTAAAGCTGTTGAAAAAGCTGGATATAAAATGACTGATGATGTAATGTTAGCTCTTGACTGTGCTTCCTCAGAGTTCTACAATAATGGATGTTATGATTATTCAATATTTGAAAGTGGTAATAGTTCAAAATTAACATCTGAACAACAGGTCAATCTATTAATTGATCTTTGTGAAAAATATCCTATAATATCTATAGAGGATGGAATGGATGAAAATGATTGGTACGGATGGAAACTTTTAACAGAAAAAATTGGAGATAAGGTTCAACTAGTAGGTGATGATTTGTTTGTTACAGACAATTCAAGATTATCAAAGGGAATTAATCAAAAAATTGGAAATTCAATTTTAATTAAATTTAATCAAGTTGGATCTTTGACAGAGACAATTTCATGTATAAATCTAGCATCTGAAAATAATTTTACTTCAGTAATTTCTCATAGGTCTGGAGAAACAGAAGACTCTACAATTGCAGATCTTTGTGTAGCTTTTAATACGGGTCAAATAAAAACTGGTTCTATGTCAAGAAGTGATAGAATGTCTAAATACAATCAATTGATTAGAATAGAGGAAGAATTAGGTGACTCTGCCAAATTTCTTGGAAAAAAAGCCTTTAATTTAAACTTCTAACAATTTAAATTTTATTTAATTTTTTTCTTAACTGTAGGTAAATTAAATTTGTAAAAACACCTATAGATGGATAAGTCTGCAAAAATTGAATATAAAGGTAAAACATATACATTTCCTGTAATTATTGGTTCAGAGAATGAACAAGCCATTGATATTAAAAATCTTAGGTCTGAAGCAGGACTTATCACTTATGATCCAGGATATAAAAACACAGGTCATTGTATAAGTGATATTACGTATTTGGATGGAGAAAATGGTGTTTTGAGATATAGAGGCTATTCAGTTGAAGAATTATGTCAAAAAAAATCATTTCTAGAAGTAGCATATTTATTAATCTTTGGTGATCTACCATCTAAATCTCAACTTGATGGTTTTCAAAATGATATTAGAGAAGAAGCTTTAGTTGATGAGGATTTAAAACAGATTTTTAAAAGTTTTCCTAAGTCTGCTCACCCTATGGGAGTACTTTCATCTTTAACATCTGCTCTGATTGCTTTTAACCCCCAGAATGAGACAAAAATATCAATAAAAGATAAAGAGGGAATTACTGCTGATGATAAAATGTATATGTCCACTACTCGTCTTTTAGCTAAATTTCCTATAATGTCATCTTGGACTTTAAGAAAGATAAAAGGACTTCCTCTTAATTATAGTAATAATAATCTTTCATATACAGAGAATATTGCATACATGATGTTTGCAAAACCAAATCAAGAATATGTTAAAAATGATATAATTGTAAACGCCTTAAATACACTTCTAATTCTTCATGCAGATCACGAGCAAAATTGCTCTACTTCAACAGTCAGAATAGTCGGCTCATCCTATGCTGGGATGTACGCTTCTATTTCGGCTGGAATATCTGCACTATGGGGAAGGCTTCACGGCGGAGCAAATCAAGCAGTAATTGAGATGTTAGAGCTTATTAAAAATGACAATTCAGATATTGATAAATATCTAAATAAAGCAAAAGACAAATCCGATCCTTTCAGATTGATGGGCTTTGGACACAGGGTATATAAGAATTTTGATCCACGTGCAAAAATTATAAAGAAAGCTGCAGATCAGGTTTTAAATGATCTAGGTATAGATGATCCTATTCTTGAAATAGCTAAGACTATTGAAGATAAAGCTTTAAATGATGAATATTTTATTCAAAAGAAACTATATCCAAATGTTGATTTCTACTCAGGTATTATATATAGAGCACTTGGAATACCTACTGATATGTTTACTGTAATGTTTGCTTTAGGTAGAATACCGGGTTGGATTGCTCAATGGAAAGAAATGAGAGATTCAAATAATCCAATTGGTAGACCAAGACAAATCTATAATGGGCCTACTCATAGAACAATTTCATAAAATAATAAATGGAAATCAAATCTGAGATTTCAAGTCTAGCATCTAATTTTTTAAGTAAAAATTTTAGTGTAAAAGCAGATTATATTGAAATCCAAAATACTAGAAAAGACTTTGAGGGTGACATTACTATTGTTTTATTTCCTTTTTTAAAAGATATTAATAAAGATAAAAGTGAATTTGGAAAAGAACTTGGAGACTTTATTACAAAAAACTCTCTTAAGATATCCAATTTTAATATTGCAGGTGGTTTTTTAAATCTTACTATTTCTGATAAATATTACCTTAATTTTATTAACTCAATAAGAGATAATCTCTCTTTTGGTAAAGCTGAGCCTTCAGATGAAACCTATATAGTTGAATTTTCATCTCCAAATACAAATAAGCCTCTTCATTTAGGTCATATTAGAAATAATTTATTAGGGTATTCAATTTCTAAAATTTTAGAGGCAAATGGAAAAAAAGTGCAAAAAGTTCAAATCATAAATGATCGTGGAATTCATATATGTAAATCAATGGTTGCATGGAAACAATTTGCCAATGGATCAACTCCAGATTCTGAGAATATTAAGGGTGATAAATTTGTGGGTGATTATTATATAATGTTTGATAAAGTTCATAAAGAGCAAATGAAAGATTTAATCGATTCAGGTATTGATAAAGATCTAGCATCTGAAAATACAGAAATAATGAAGTCTGCTAAAGAAGAATTAACAAAGTGGGAAAATGATGATTTAGAAACAAGAAAAATTTGGAAGATGATGAATGATTGGGTCTATGAGGGCTTTGATATTACTTACAAACTACTTGGAGTTTCTTTTGATAAGAATTATTATGAAAGTGAGACTTATCTTCTAGGTAAGAATATTATGCTAGATGGTCTAAATAAAAATGTGTTATACAAAAGAGAGGATTCATCCGTTTGGATAAATCTTGATGATGAAGGTCTAGATGAAAAACTTTTACTAAGATCAGATGGAACATCTGTATACATGACTCAAGACCTTGGTACTGCAGTTCAAAGGATTGCTGATAATTCGAATGTCAAGGGTATGATTTATACTGTTGGAAACGAACAAGATTATCATTTTAAAGTATTATTTAAAATTTTAAAGAGACTTGGTTATGATTGGGCTGATAATTTATACCATCTAAGTTATGGAATGGTGGACTTACCTTCAGGTAAAATGAAGAGTAGGGAAGGAACGGTTGTTGATGCAGACGATTTAATTTATGATCTAATAAATACTGTTAAACAGACTACTGAGAGTTTAGAAAAGTACCAGTCATCAAATGAGGTATTAAATCATGATGAATACAGAAAGATTGCATTAGGTGCCCTTAAATATTATATACTAAAAGTTGATCCAAAAAAAAATATTTTATTTAATCCTGAAGAGTCAATTGATTTAACTGGTAATACTGGTCCTTTCATACAATATGCATATGTAAGAATCCAATCAATTCTTAAAAAAGTTAATAAGGATGTTGATGTTAATATGGATTATACACTAAATGAAAAAGAGAAAGAGGTAATTAAAACTATATATGATTATCCCTCAATAATTGATAATTCATACAAGGAGCTTTCACCTGCTTTATTAGCAAATTATCTATATGATTTAGTTAAGAGCTATAACTCCCTTTATCAAAATCATCATATACTAAACTCGGAGAGTTTAGATTCAACATCGATCAGATTAATTATATCGATCAAGACCAGTCATATAATTGAATCTTGTTGTGATCTACTAGGAATTGAATTGCCAAATAAAATGTAAAAAAAAAGTCACCAGAAGGTGACTTTTTAAATTATCTGAGTGTAAATTACTTAGATACTGCAAGGTTATACACAACAAGACCGAAACCGATTTTGTTAATTGCATCACCGACGTTGTAAATAACATCCATTTGACCTGCAAGGCCACTAAAGATACCACTATACCATCCATCAGTTCCAGCCATATATCCTATAGGATAAATAGCCCAACCTATTAGTACGAATTTACATAGCATTTTGTGTGCACTTTCAACGTTACCACCAGCTGATTTAGCAAGCTTAGAAGCTCCACCAAACCAAATTTCAGCAACAATTGCGAAATAAGCTATACCAGAAACAAGACCCCATAATTGAGCGTCTAGAGGTCCAATACCTGCTTCTCCAAAGTAACCAGTTACTAACATTACCGTTGAAAGTAGAATAAGTTTCCACAATAGGCTTTTTGTAGCACCTGATGGCTTTAAAATTAGATAAAACTCTACACACATAAGTGGTACAGTTAAGATCCAATCTACATACCTATAGGCAGTAGTAATGTCACCTTCCATAGCAGCATTTCTCATGTAGTAATAGTGAAGAGCTGCAATACCAGTAATTAAAGCTGAAACAAGCATAGAAGTTTTCCACTTATCTGCAACCATATTCATAGCTGAGAAAAAGAACATTGTAGATGCTAACATAGCAGCAAATCCAATCCAAAAAGTGAAATCAGTCAAGCTTAAATCAGTGGCTAATACTGGTAAAATACTTAATAAATTTTCCATAATTAAATTAATTATTGTTTATAAAAAGTAAATTAAATAAAATAATGGAGTTAAAAAAGATTATTTGAAAAAAAATCATATCTTTTTTTATGAATATTTTAATAAATTATGGTTAAAATTATTAAATCAAGAATACTAATTTTTATTATCTCTATAGGTATAAGTTTCTTATTACCAGTAATTTATCAAGATATATTAGGTTTTATATTAATTCTATCTATTGGAATAATTCATGGAGCAAATGACCTGTTAATAATTAAAAAATACACTAGAAAAAATAACCTAAAAAGCCAAATTTCTTACTTTTTTTACTATTTGGGATTAGTTTTTCTTGGTTTTGTATTCTTTTACCTTTTTCCATCAATTGCTTTACTATCGTTTGTATTGGTCTCAATTTATCATTTTGGAGAGCAACATTGGGAGGTAAGCGCATCAAATCCTGAATTTGTTAATATGAAAAGGATATATCTAATTATTTTACATGGTTTAATATTTTTTGTAGTAGTATTTATGAATAATATAAATATTGTAAACAATGTGTTGTTAAGTTTTAATACTATCTCTCTAAATTCTAATTTCTTAAGAATTTTACTTATTGTATTATTTTTAATCTATATGTCCTTATTGCTATCATCTAAGTCAATGAGAGTCTTTTTTGCAGATGAATTTGTTTTTTTTATTTTGTTGTTTATGCTAACACTAAATTCTAGTTTAATCTTTGGTTTTTCTATTTACTTTATCTTTTTTCATAGTATTTTATCTATTAAAGATCAAGTCAAATATATCTATGGTGATGATAATTCAGAATACATAAAAAAGTATTTAATTAGTGCATTACCATATTTTATTCTAGCTATTTTGTTTTTAATTGGATCCTATTTGTTTATTGACTTTGAATCTTTAGACATTCTTCCAATTATGTTTACTTTTCTTGCAGCTATTACTTTCCCCCATGTTATTGTGATTGAAAAAATGTATAGTAGTATGAAATAGTTTTCACCATTCAATATGTATATTTGAAAAAAATTATTCTATGAAGTTAATTGATGGAAAAGATATCTCGGGAAAAGTCTTAGATGAGATTAAATTATCTGTTGATGAAAGATTAAAAAATAATTTGAAGGTTCCTCACCTAGCAGCAATTTTGGTTGGAGATGATGGTGCTAGTAAAACATACGTTAATAGTAAGATAAAAGCATGCGAAAGAGTTGGTTTTAAATCGTCACTTTTTAAGTTTGATGATTCGATTAGTGAGAGTGAGCTTATATCTCAAATTCAAGATATCAATGAGGATAATGATATTGACGGGTTTATTGTTCAATTACCATTACCTAAACATATAAATCAAGAAAAGATTTTAAATAAGGTAAGCCCAGATAAAGATGTTGATGGTTTTCACCCAAACAATTATGGTAAAATGACACTGGGTATAGATACTTTTTTACCTGCTACACCAGCTGGTATTATTGAGCTGATTGAAAGAACTGAAATACAAACTGAGGGTAAAAAATGTCTAGTTATTGGAAGAAGTCAAATAGTAGGTAGACCTATTAGTATTCTTCTTAGTCAAAATAAAAGTTTTGGAAATTCAACAGTCACTGTCGCACATAGTAGATCAAAAGATCTTAAAAAATTATGTCTTGAATCTGATATAATAATTTCTGCTATTGGTATACCTGAATTTATAAAAGGAGATATGATAAAAGAAGGCTCATCAATTATAGATGTTGGAATAACTAGAGTAAAAGATATTTCATCACCGAAAGGATATAGAATCACTGGTGATGTAGATTTTAAGAGTGTATCCTCAAAGGTTGGTTATATTACTCCTGTTCCTGGAGGTGTTGGGCCAATGACTATTTCAATGCTTTTAAAAAATACATTAAAGGCTTGTGAAATCTCTGATTAGCTATTCAATCTTATTCATTAGACTATAAATTTTTAAAATCAATAGGCCAAAAATCATACTAGATACTATTAATAATAAATTTGTTAGGCCAGTTGATGAGAAAGATAGCCTAATAAGTATTGTACATATAATAAAGCCAGTATTCCTCATAATTTGACTATATCTTTCTGTATACAAGAAAGATAGTAGAAGTATAAATACATCTGCAATAATTAAGATTGAAAAGAAAGTAGTGTAGAATACCTCATTCACATAATAAAATGAGCTTGCAAAATTTGAATCAATACCAACGGTATACCAAGTGTATATTCCGATAAAAAAAAGAACTAGCATAACTGGGATAAGTAATACACTTATTATTTTTTTTGAATCTATAAATCTGCTAATATTTTTAACCCCTTTATTATTTTCAATATTTGATTTTACATAATTGAAAAGGTAAATCAAGAAAAATAATATTAGTATACAAATTAAATCATAGGTAATTTGAAGATTATCAACATTATTAAACCAATCATTTGATTCTAAATCTAACTTAGGTATATCATAAAAAACCCTTCTTATAATAATAAGTGAAATAATCTCGAATTGTTTTAAAATAGATGTAGTAAAAGACCTTGGCAAGAAGAAGATTAATAAGAAAATCTCGTAATATAAAATTATTGAAAATGGTGTGTAAATTGCAGAAATAGGGTTAGTAAGTAATAAACTTTCATTACCAATTTCAATTATTGAATAATTATTTAGTAGTACAAGTGATAAATGCAAAATAAATCCAATAGTAGCTGACCAAATTGTAAAGGTTTCAATCCTTTTTCTATTTTCCTCAGAAAAGATACCATCAAAAATTTTAGATCCGATTTTAAGCATACCTATATTTTGGTTGAGAATAACATATCCATATCCTTAAATGATTTGAATTCAAGAGCATTTCCTGAATTATCATAAAAAAACATTGTCTTTTGTTCACCTGGTAGCCCCTCAAATCTGATATATGGTTCTATTACAAAATGGATATTATTTGTACTTAACATATTTGCAAACTTATCAAAGTCATCCCATGGAATAACAACTCCAAAATGGGGAATTGGAACAGATTTTCCATCAACCTCATTGTGATGAGCTTTTGCTTTATGATTTGGATCAACATGAATAACTAGTTGATGTCCAAAAAAATCATAGTCTGCCCAATCTTCAGATTCTCTACCTCGTTTACACCCTAATACATTTTCATAAAAATCTTTGGATTCAGATAAATTTTGTACGGGAATAGCAAGATGAAATGGGGATAGTTTTGTCATAATTATTTCAATATAATAAATATTTCTTTCTAATTTTTTTAAACTTTTCAAGACCATCATTCCAAGACTCTCTAATTTCAGATTCACTCAGGCCATTGATAATTTGTTCCTTTAAATTTGAAGTTCCAGATAATTTATTAAAATCACTTCTAAAAAAATTATTTTTATCACTAATCTGATCATAAGATTTTATTAACCATTTGAGTTCAATCATTTTACTGGTTTCATATTCCCTTAGATCTTCACCAAATGATAATTTTCCGTTTAATTTTGGAAATTGACTTCCAAAGTTTGGTAAAGGAGTAAAGCTAAATCCACTTTTAAAGTCAGGATGGCCATAAATTTGAAATTGAATTTTAGTTCCTCTACCAACACTTACTTCTGTCTTTTCAAGAAAAGCTAAACTAGGATAAAGATATATTGACTGAAGATTAGGTAGGTTTGGAGAAGGTCTTACAGGAGGTTCATATCTCATATTGTGAGTATAATTTTCTATCTTAATTACCTCTAAGTCAGCTTTCATTTTTTCACCTAACCATCCTTCTTCATTTATCATTTTCCCATATTCACCTATTGTCATTCCGTAAACTATAGGTACTGGATGTAATCCAATAAAACTTGAGTTCTCTTTTTCTAAAACTGGTCCGTCAATGTAAAATGAATTTGGATTCGGTCTATCTAAAATTATTATTTTTTTGTTTGTTCTAGAAGTAGCTTCCATTGCATAGTGAAGAGTCGATAAATAAGTGTAAAATCTTACTCCAACATCTTGAATATCAAAAATTATTATATCGATCCCTTGTAAATCATCATCACTAATTTTTCTTTTCTTTCCATATAAAGAAATTACCTCAATAGATTTATATAACCCATCTTCAATCTTTTCTCCATCATCTTTATCTCCTAGAAAACCATGTTCAGGACTAAATATTTTTTCTATTTCAATTTCTCTTTTTAAAAGGGTATCTATTAGGTGGACTGACAGCTCCCCATTTCTGATAATGCTTGTGTTATTGGCAATTACTGCTACTTTTTTATTAATTAGTTTGTTGATATAAATATTTAGCCTCTCTGAACCAGGAATAATTTCTTGAGACTGTAATGAAGGAATCATTAGAGAAACCAGAATAAATAAAAGTGTATTTTTGATTAAAATATTTAGCTTGAACTTGCCTTTTTTCATATATAAAAAGTTAAACTCTAATAATGATAAAAGTAATATATCATCACGGATTATAAAAATTGCAATAATTTCTGTTTTCCTAGGAGTATTTATTTCTTTATGTTCAATATCAATTGGAAAAGGTCTTCAAACCTCAATAAAAGATAAACTTTATAGTTTAAATCCTGACTTAGTTGTATCAACTTACGAGAATAACCTTAGAGGTGTTGCATCAGAGAAAATAAATAATATTGAAGAAGTTGATCTTCAAATAAGGGGACTCTTTCCAGATTTAAATATCGAATATATAATTGAAAAGCCTACATTGATTTCAAATAATAATTCCTTTGAATCAATTATATTTAAAGGGGTAAGTGAAGAATACGATATTCAAAAACTAAATAAGTTTATTAATAACTCAATTATATCAGATAAGTTATCTAGCAATGAAATAATGATTTCAAAACTTACTGCAGATAAATTTGCTATTGAGGAAGGGGAAGATGTAACTCTTTATTTTCAGATTAGCCATAAACAAAGGATTCCCAATGTAAGATCATATTCTGTAAAATATATTTTTGATACCGATTTTCCGGACTTTGATAATAATTATATTATTGGAAATGCCAAGTCTCTTCAAAGCATTTTCAAGTGGGGATTCAATGATTATTCAATAATTGAAATATCTTCTAGAAATAATTCTAAAATTATAGAGATTGAGAGTTCAATATCAGAATTAGAATCAATAGAGCGTAATAACCTCTCAGTTAAATCAATAGAATCTAAATATGAAAATATATTTAGTTGGATTTCAATTTTTGATTTCAATATTTTAGTAATAACCATTTTAATGGTAGCTGTTGCTATCATAAGTGTAATTATCTCAATTTTTACATTGATATTTGAGAGAGTTAAAATGGTTGGAATAATGACTTCACTTGGGGCTAATGAGTCATCCTTAAGTAAAATTTTTATTTATCAAGGAGTTAATATTATTTTAAAAGGAATGATACCAGGAAATATAGCCTTCTTAATAACAGCAATAATTCAAAATAAACTTAAGGTAATTAGGCTAAACCCTGACGATTATTATATTGACTCAATTCCTTTTGTTATTGATCTTACATATATATTTTCATTAAATTTTATATTTATTTTAATAACTTCAATAGCTTTGTCATTTACCTTTGTTTCAGTAACAAAATTTTCGCCAATACTAAATATAAATTCTCAATGAAATATTTCAACAATATCTTAGAGACCATAGGTAATACTCCTCTAATTAAATTAAATTCAATTACTGAGTCTGTTAAATCGGATGTTTTTGTTAAAGTTGAAAGTTTTAATCCTGGTAACTCAGTAAAAGATAGAATGGCAATAAAAATGATTGAAGATGCTGAAAAAGAAGGAAAATTAAAACCAGGAGGTACTATTGTTGAAGGAACTTCAGGGAATACAGGTATGGGGCTTGCCCTTGCGGCAATTGTTAAAGGTTACAAATTAATATGTGTTTCAAATGATAAGCAATCAAAAGAAAAATTTGATATACTTAGAGCTATGGGTGCAGAAGTTGTGGTTTGCCCAACCGACGTAGAAGCAAGTGATCCAAGATCATACTACTCTGTTTCTAAAAGGATTTCAGAGGAGACCAAAAATTCATGGTATGTTAATCAATATGATAATCCTTCTAATACAATAGCACATTATGAATCTACTGGTCCTGAAATCTGGGAGCAAACAGATGGTAGAATTGATCATTTTGTTGTTGGTGTTGGAACTGGGGGAACCATATCTGGTGTTGGAAAATTTTTAAAAGAAAAAAAATCTAGTGTAAAAATTTGGGGGATTGATACTTATGGGTCTGTTTTCAAGAAATATCATGAAACAGGAGTGTTTGATGAAAAAGAAATTTATCCATACTCAACTGAGGGCATTGGAGAAGATATTCTCCCTGAAAACGTTGACTTTAGTGTAATTGATCATTTTGAAAAAGTAACTGATAAAGATGCAGCTATTTATACTAGAAAATTAGCTAAAGAGGAAGGAATTTTTGCTGGTAATTCTTGTGGAGCAGCAATAGCTGGTTTATTACAGTTAAGAGAAAATTTTAAAAAAAATGAAGTAGTTGTTGCTTTACTTCATGACTCCGGTAGTAGGTATATAGGAAAAATCTATAATGATTACTGGATGAAAGATAAAGGATTTATTTAAATTGTGTTTACAAATATTTATTATGAAAAATTTATTTTTTGCATTAGTTTTATTTTCTACATTTAATTTATTTAGCCAAGATAGGATTACAGGTGAAATGTTCTCAACAAGATCAGAGGTTATTTCCCAGAACGGAATGGTTGCTACCAGTCACCCTCTTGCAAGTCAAATTGGAATAGATATTTTGCAAAATGGTGGAAATGCTATAGATGCTGCTATTGCAGCAAATTCTGCATTAGGTCTAATGGAGCCAACAGGAAACGGTATAGGAGGAGATCTATTTGCAATCGTCTGGATAGAGAAAGAGAAAAAGCTTTATGGTTTAAATGCAAGTGGAAGATCACCTGAAAATCTTACTCTTGAATATTTTAAAGAAAATAATTTTAAAAGTATACCAGCATATGGACCACTTCCAGTAAGTGTTCCTGGGTGTGTAGATGGATGGTTTGAGCTTCATAACAAATTTGGAAAAACTTCAATGGCAAACATTCTGAGTCCTACCATTAAATACGCTGAAGATGGTTTTCCTGTATCTGAGTTGGTATCATATTATATGAAAGTTGCCTCAAATAATTTCCAAGAATATCCAAATTTCAAAGAAACTTATTATTTAAATGATTCAACTCCAAAAAAAGGTCAAATTTTTAAAAATCCTGATCTTGCTAACACGCTTAGAGTAATTGCAAAAGATGGTAGAAAAGGTTTTTATGAAGGTAAAATTGCAAATACAATAGCAAATTTTATTCAAGATCAAGGTGGATTCCTGTCTTACAAAGATCTTAAAAATCACAAATCAGAATGGATTGATCCAGTTTCAACTAATTATCGTGGATATGATATTTGGGAGTTGCCTCCAAACGGTCAAGGTATTGCAGCTCTTCAAATATTAAATCTATTAGAGGCTTATGATATAAGATCTATGGGTTTTGGTTCAGCTGAATATATACATCACTTTGTTGAAGCAAAAAAAATTGCATTTGCAGATAGAGCAAAATATTATGCAGACATGGATTTTAGCAAGGTTCCAGTTAAATATATTATTTCTAAAGAGTATGCTGACATAAGAAGAAAAGAAATAAGTCCTGATAAAGCTGCAAAAAGAGTTTTTCCTGGAAATCTTGAGAATGGAGATACTATATATTTAACCACAGCTGATAGTGAAGGAAATATGGTCTCTTTAATTCAAAGTAATTATAGAGGGATGGGCTCTGGTATGGTTCCCACAGGCCTTGGATTCATGCTTCAAGATAGGGGAGAGCTTTTCTCACTAGATCAAAATCATTTCAATGTTTATGCTCCTAAAAAAAGACCATTTCATACAATTATACCTGCATTTATTACTAAAGATGGAAATCCATTTATAAGTTTTGGTTTGATGGGAGGAGCTATGCAACCTCAAGGTCATGCACAAATAGTAATAAATATTGTAGATTTTGATATGAATCTTCAGGAAGCTGGTGATGCTCCTAGAATAAGGCATCAATCTGACCAACAACCAACAGGTGGAGATATGATTAATGGAGGTGAATTAGCTTTAGAGACTGGGTTTGATTATAAACAAGTCCGTGAATTAATGAAAAAAGGTCATAAAATTATTTATGATCTAGGTTCATTTGGAGGCTACCAAGCTATAATGATCGACTACATAAATAAAGTCTACTATGGAGCGTCAGAGTCGCGTAAAGATGGAAATGCAATTGGATATTAGAATTTCTAAAAACAGTATTTGTTTTCTGAAATAATTTTATCAGCAATCTTAGTTTTTAACTCAAATACATTAGGATTTTTTCTATACTTAAGCTTATTTATAATTGCGCTGTATATCTTATCCTGATTTTTTTGATCAATTATACTATTAATAACATCATTTGATTTATTAATAACTATTTGACATGCCTCATATATGTATAATTTGGTCATATTTATTTGGTCATATTGATCTTCCAGTGAAGTTCTGTTAATATTTTTAATTGTCCTTTTTAGTGTTGATTCTGATAAATAAGCTTCAATAGCAAGATCAGATAAACTTAGAAGTACTTGTTGATTTTTGTCAATCTCAGGACCATATTTTTCAAAAGCTTTTCCTAGAAGTAAAAGAAATGTTTTCTTGATGTTTTCAACTAAAATAATCTCATCTTCAAAGTTGTCACACTTTTCATCAATCGATATAGGTTCATTGTTTAAAATGTTTTGATAAGGTGTCATAATATCAAGACTTCCTTTCATGGCTTTTTTTAACAACATACCTATAATAAGCATTCTATTTATTTCATTTGTTCCTTCATATATTCTGCCTATTCTAGCATCTCTCCATGCACTTTCAATTGGTGCTTCTGCAGAAAACCCCATCCCACCAAAGATTTGAATACCTTCATCAGCACATATTTGCATATCTTCTGAAATTGCAACTTTTAAAATAGAGCATTCAAGAGCAAATTCCTCAATTCCCTTTAATTCAGATTCTTGTTTGCTAAGACCTGTTGATTGGTACTCATCAATTTTAGACTGAATATCATCTGCAGCCCTATAGCATGCTGATTCACCGGCATAACATGAAGTTGCCATTGAGGCTAATTTTTCTTTTATTGCTCCAAAATTAGAGATCGGTTGTTTAAATTGAATTCTATTGTTAGCATAATCAGTAGAAATAGAAATTGATCTTCTTTGTCCGTCCAGATTGGCGGCTCCAAGTTTTATCCTTCCAACATTTAGTGCATTCATCGCAATTTTAAAACCTCCATTTCTTTCACCTAAAAGATTTTCTATAGGAACTTTTGTCTCTGAGAAAAAGACTTGTCTTGTGGATGAAGAGTGAATACCAAGTTTTTTTTCTTCCTCACCTAATTCAATTCCATTATTAGAGTCATTTGGTACAATAAATGCAGTAATATTTTTGTCATCTTCAATTCTGGCAAATACTATAAAAATATCAGCAAATCCAGCATTGGAAATCCACATTTTTTGACCTGTAATTTTGTAATGTGAACCATCATCACTTAACTCAGCTTTAGTTTTTCCTGAGTTTGCATCAGATCCTGCAGTTGGTTCTGTTAAACAATATGAACCAAACCATTCTCCCGAAGAAAGTTTAGGTAAATACTTATGCTTCTGATCTTCATTACCAAATAAATAAATAGGCAATATAGCAATACCGGTATGAGCACCATATGCTGTAGCGACAGAACCTGATGTTCCAGATACATAATCAACTGCTAACATTGTTGATGTAAAATCCATTCCCATACCACCATATTTTTCTTCAAGGGAAACACCCAACAGTCCTAATTCACCAATTTTCTTCATTGCCTGTAGAGTCAGATCATAATTTTTTTCTTCATATTTCATCTTATCTGGCCAAATTTCTCTATCCATAAAATCTATTATGGTTTCCTTCATCATCAATTGTTCTTGTGAAAAATCTTCAGGTGTAAAAATTTCATTTGATAGAGATTCCTTAAGAAGAAATTCTCCTCCTTTAAGTTTAGTTTTATTCTTTGTTGACATATTTTTATTTATTGATTAAATTTCGTTTTTTTAATAATTAGACTTTTTAATTGTCTAAGATTTTTACAATACTCAAATTAAAATATATTATAAAACTAATTAATAATTAATTAGTTGTAAATTAACTTACACTAAATTCAGTAATCTAAAATTTAAATTATTTATTCTTATTTAACACCCAATCATAGCTATTATTAAAAACTTTTATCCATGGTGAATATTTTTCATCTCTTTCTTCAGGATAAAAAGCCCAATTATGAGGGTGAATTGATCTTTCGATGTGTGGCATCATTACAAGATGTCTTCCATCATCTGATACCAACATTGCTGTATTGAATTTAGACCCATTAGGATTTGCAGGATAAGAATCATATGAATATTTAGCTGCTATGGAATATTTTTCTTCTGAATATGGTAAATCAAATTTACCCTCTCCATGAGCAGACCAGACTCCTAATCTTGATCCTTCAAGACCATTTAACATTATGGAAGGAGATGGAACTATATCTACAGTTGAAAATATACATTCAAATTTATTGGAATCATTATGTTTCATCTTGGGCTTATCTGAATGATCTTTGTTGATTAATCCAAGTTCTATAAATAATTGACAGCCATTACAAACTCCTAATGAAATCGTATCTTCTCTTTCAAAAAACCTTGTAATTGCATTTTTTGCTTGAGGATTATAAATAAACGATCCAGCCCATCCCTTTGCTGAACCAAGTACATCTGAATTTGAGAAACCACCTACTGCAACAAGGAGTTGGACATCTTTGAGATCTTCTTTTCCAGATATAATATCTGTCATATGAATATCTTTAACATTAAATCCAGCTAGAGACATCATGTAGGCCATCTCTCTTTCAGAATTACTTCCTTTCTCTCTAATTACTGCTGCGTTAATATCATTCTTTTTACTATTAGAATTAACATTTACGTCAAGGTCTTCTGGAAATATAAAATTAAGCGGTTGTTCTTTATAATTCTTAAACCTTTCAACCCCTTTGTTATTTTTTGTCTGAATTTTATCAAAATCTCTAGATGTACTGAACCAAATATCTCGATATTTTTCAATATTAAAAGAGAAATCACTTTTGAAGTTTTTAATATTTAGTAACCCATCTTTATTTATTTTTCCAATCTTAAAACAACTAACACCTAATCTAGAAAAGTCGGAGGTTAAATCAGAGTCAGATTGTATTATAAGTCCAGCGTTTTCAGAGAAAAATAATTTAACAGTGTCACTACATCCAATTTCAGTTAGATCAATGTCCATTCCAATTTTATTTGAAGAAAAACATAATTCAAGTAAAGTTGTAATCATTCCTCCAGATGATATGTCATGACCAGACTTTATTTTATTAGCTCTTATTAAATCCTGAACTAGATTAAAAGCATCTTTAAATTTATTTGAATCATTTATTGTTGGGGCATTAGTTCCAATTTTATTTTGTGTTTGTGCAAAAGATGATCCTCCAAGCTTTAATTCATCAAAAGACATATCAATATAATATATATCACCAATTTTTTTATTCAGAACAGGTTTAACAACTTTCCTTATATCTTCACAATGACCTGAGGCAGATATTATAACAGTGCCTGGAGATTTAACTTTCATACTATCATATTTCTGGACCATTGATAATGAGTCT
This sequence comes from Candidatus Marisimplicoccus sp., assembly GCA_965655775.1. GTDB lineage: Bacteria > Bacteroidota > Bacteroidia > Flavobacteriales > Flavobacteriaceae > Marisimplicoccus. The sequence goes on along the minus strand of CBFHHV010000004.1, from coordinate 19,466 downwards.
TTACCAGTTGGAATATTAATGCCAAGTTCAATTGCAAATCTTGAGCATGCACTAACAGCATCATATAGTCTAGAATCTTCTCCTTCGTTTCCACATGGCCACATCCAATTTGCTGATAATGATATAGACTTAATTCCACTCTCAAGAGGAGCCCAAACAATATTAGTTAAGGATTCTCCTATTGAATTAATACTCCCAATTGATGGGTCTATGAGTCCTGATATAGGAGAGTGACCGATAGATGTTGCAACTCCATTATAATTGTCATAATCCAAGGATACTACACCACAATTTGCTAAAGGCAACTGAATTTCACCAACAGTTTGTTGTTGAGCTATTCTTCCAGTCACACATCTGTCAACTTTATTTGTTAACCAGTCCTTACATGCTACTGATTCTAGTGACAAAACACCTTCAACATAATCATAAATATTTTCAGCGAAATACTTTATTTCAGAATATTCGGTAGTTTTTGTTATATCAGAAATAATTTTTTTTGGAGCATCTCCAAATAAACTATCAATTTTGAGATCGATTGTTTCAGTATTGTTTTTTCTATCAAACACCTTAAATTTATTATCACCAGTAACCTTCCCAACTTTGTAGATTGGGGCTCTTTCCCTTTCTGCAATATTCTTAACTATTTCATAATCTTCTTCTCTGATAATAATCCCTATTCTTTCTTGAGATTCATTCCCTATTAATTCTTTATAAGACAGAGAAGGATCACCGATAGGTAAGGAATCTAAGTATATTTCACCACCTGTATCCTCAACTAATTCTGAAAAACAATTTAAGTGTCCACCTGCTCCATGATCGTGAATAGACACAATTGGATTCTCGTCCATTTCAAATAATGATCTAATAGTATTTGTAACTCTTTTCTGCATTTCTGGGTTTGATCTTTGCACAGCGTTCAACTCTATTGAGTTATCATAACTTCCAGTGTCAGTTGATGAAACTGATGCGCCACCCATACCAATTCTGTAGTTATCACCTCCAAGAAGAACAATTATATCACCTCTCTTAGGTTTTCCTTTCATTGATTGACTAAGCTCACCATATCCAACTCCACCAGCAAGCATTATCACTTTATCATATGAATGGATCTCATCTCCTTCCTTGTGTTCAAACGTAAATAATGATCCAACTATTAGAGGTTGTCCAAAGCAGTTTCCAAAATCAGAGGCACCGTTGGATGCCTTAATTAAAATATCTGAAGGTGTTTGATACTTCCAATTTCTTTTTTTAATATTTTTTTCCCAAATCTTCTTATCATTTAATCTTGAATAGGGAGTCATATAAACAGCTGATCCAATCAATGGTAATGAGCCAGTACCTCCAGCAGCTCTGTCTCTTATTTCACCTCCAGAACCAGTAGCCGCTCCATTATATGGCTCAACAGTTGTTGGAAAGTTATGAGTCTCAGCTTTTAAAGAAATTATACTTTGGATTTTTTTCTTTATGAAATAACTAGACTTATCAGCTTCTCTTGGCTGAAACTGAATTATCGTAGGCCCATTTATAAATGCAACATTATCAGAGTATGCCGAAACAATAAAATTCTTATTTTTTTTGGAGGTTAATTTAATTAAGTCAAATAAACTTTCATCTTTCTCCTCACCATCAATAATAAATTTCCCATTGAATATTTTATGTCTGCAGTGTTCGGAATTGACTTGAGAAAATCCATAGACTTCAGAGTCTGATAATTTTCTTCCAAGTTTTTTTGATAAATTTTCTAAATATGAAATTTCAAAATCATCTAGAGCTAGTCCTTGCTCATCATTATACTCAGAAATATTTTCTATCAAATGTATTCTATCAGGAACTGATTTATTATCAAATATATGTTGATTAAGATTTTGGTACTCCTGATTAATCATTTTATCAAATTTCTCAGATATTTTATGGTTAATAAAAACCTCAATACGATCAATATCTTTAATACCCATGTTTTTTGTAATCTCAACAGCATTAGTGCTCCATGGAGTAATCATAGAGGATCTAGGACCAATAAATTTTTCTGATATTTCTTTTAACTCTATAAAGTCTGATTCAAGAACCCAGGAAAGCTTTTTTATATTTTCAAATGATAATTCTACTGAAACCTTAACTACAAAAACTTTTAATCTTGGATCACCAAAAAATAATATCATTACAGAATATTAAGCTGTAAATTTAATTGATTTAGATTTAGATTTGTAGCTCATTCATATTTTTATATAAAGAATTTGAGTTGATAAGTTCATCATGGGTTCCTTGCGCAACTATCCTACCTTTATCAATAAGAATAATTTTATCACACTTCTTAATTGTTGAAAACTTATGGGCAATAATTAGTGAGGTTTTACCATACATTAACTTATTTATTGCATCCTGAATTTTCTTTTCTGATTTGCTGTCTAATGATGAGGTAGCCTCATCTAAAATTAATATAGAAGGGCTTTTTAACATTGCCCTAGCAATTGTAAGTCTTTGTTTCTGTCCACCAGATAGTTTATTACCATAATCTCCAATTACAGTATCATAACCATTTACTTGGTTTTCAATAAAATCATGTGCATTAGCTTCTTTTGCGGCATTAATAATATCCTTTTTATTTGAATCTAAATTTCCAATTTTAATATTATTAAATATGGTATCATTAAACAAAATTGATTCTTGAGTTACAATTGATATGTTCTTATATAATGACTCTCTTCTTATATCAGCTATGTTAATTCCATCAATTATGATATTCCCAGAATTTGCATTAAAGAAACCATTAAGAAGATTTGCTATTGTTGTTTTACCGCTACCTGATGACCCAACTAAGGCAATACTTTCACCCTTATTTATAGTAAAGCTTAACTTATCTATAATCTTAGATTTACCATAACTGAATTCCAAATCTTTAAAGCTTATCTTATCATTAAACTCATTCATATCTATACTCCTTCCTTGATCATTTACTTCTTTATTGTATTCAATAATTTCAAAAACTCTTTCAGCTGCAGCATTACCCTTTTTTATACTGTAAAAAGATTTACTAAGATTTTTAGCAGGAGTTAATATATTGTAGGCTAATCCCATAAAAACTATGAAAGTTGTACCAGAAATTGATGCGTTGATAAGTACCATTTTTCCACCAAACCATAGTAAAACCCCTATAACTAATATTCCCATAAACTCACTAAAAGGCCCAGCTAAATTTTTTCTATTTACTACTTTATTAGAATACCTAAAGAGTAAATTATTTATTTGATCAAATTTTTTCAAAAAGAAAGATTCTGATATAAATGACTTTATAACTTTTTGACCACTTATTGTTTCGTCTATTATTGAGAGAAAGTTGCTTTGTTGTTGTTGTACCTCTTTAGAATCTTTTCTTAATTTTTTTCCAATTATTGATATAATAAACCCAGAAATAGGAATAAATAATATTACAAATAGTGTTAGAGAAGGACTTATGGTAAACATTACAATAAGTGTAAATAAGATAGTTAATGGTTCTCTAACCATCAACTCTAGTATTGACAAATATGATGTTTGAATTTCCAGTATATCAGCAGTAATTCTTGACATCAAGTCACCTTTTTTCTTATTAAGAAAATATGAAATTGGCATTAGTAAAACTTTTGAGTAAAGATTCTCTCTTAATTTTTTTAATAGACCATTTTTTACAAATGTAATGTTGTAGAGCGCCAGATAATTAAAAATATTTTTCATAAGAAAAAAGAAAATAACTATGCTTACAACTATAATAAGTGTTGATGAAATATCTGTTTCTAGTTGTTTTGATATATAATAATTGAAATAATTCTCTGCATATTCTCTTATATCCCTTATACCTGTATACTCTGGTTCTATATAAACCTTTTTTGTTTGCTTAAAGAGTACATCAAGCATAGGAATGAAAGAAACAAATGCCAACGCACTAAAAATTGCATAAAGAATATTGAATATAATATTAAGTACTGCAAAGTATGAGTAATCATGGCCATATTTAAGTACTCTCGTAAAATAATTCATTTAAAAAGTTTTATTTTTTATTGAATACTTATCCTTATTTAGATTAAATTTTAGAATTAATTCAGCTATGAACCCTGCAATAAAAAATTGTGCACCTAAAATCATTGTAGTTAGGGCAACATAGAATTCAGGTCTAGTTGTAATCAGTCTAGAACTTGTGTCTATAAATAACTTGTTGTAACCAAGATATAATGTAAACAAAATACCTACAACAATCATTATTGTGCCAATTAAACCAAAAAAATGCATTGGTCTTCTTCCAAATTTATTTGTAAACCACAAGGTTGTTATGTCTAAAAACCCTCTAATAAACCTCTCATTTCCAAATTTACTTATTCCATATTTTCTAGGCTGATGTTTAACTATGTGTTCCCCAATTTTGTTGAACCCATCATTTTTTGCAAGAATTGGAATAAATCTATGCATGTCTGAATATAAATTAATTGATTTAACTACTTCTCTTCTATAAACCTTTATTCCACAATTAAAATCATGAAGCTTTATACCTGAAAAAAACCTTGCAACCATATTGAAAAATAAGGATGGAATTTTTTTAAAAAAATATGAATCATATCTTTTCTTTTTCCAACCTGAAATCATATCTAGATTATTACTGATCAGCTTATCAATCATAACAGGAATTTCTTCAGGTGAATCTTGAAGATCAGCATCAATAGTAGCAACATACTTACCTTCACACTCATCAAATCCGACTTTTAATGCTTGAGATTTTCCGTAATTTCTATTAAACGAGATACCCTTAACATTGTTGTTACTCTTTGCAATTTCCTCAATAACTTTCCACGATTTATCATTACTTCCATCGTCAATGTAAATTATCTCATAAGAAAAGCTATAAACAATAAAAGATCTATTAATCCATTCGTTGAGTTCTTTTAAAGACTCAGATTCATTATAGAGTGGTATTACAATTGAAACATCCATAGGCTATTTAAGCTGGCCTATTTTTTTTAACTGCTAATCCTGTTAATAATGATATAAGTCCACCAAAAAATAATGATACTGCCATTCCAATTGATGAGGAAATAAGTGGATTTGCAAAGAATTCAAATGCACCTTCCATAGCCTCTTCTATTTCATCTCCAATCTCAGGATTCTGTTGAATTGCTTGTTCTATAGCATAATCCATAGCTTTAGACATAGTGTCAGGATCTAAAACATATCCCTGGAATATCCCATATGCAATACCAATTGCAGATCCAAGTGCAGCAATCCCAATTCCTATTTTCATTGCTTCACCCAAACTTATAAAACCATCATTCATTTTTTTGAACGCTAATTGTCCAAAAACAATAGATCCAGCCATAATCAATAACCCTGTCCATTGTTGAATTGACGAGTTTTGATAATGCATATCCATTAAAAATAGCATCAATGTAAATGCGATTGTGAGTCCACCCATAATTAAACCATAGTTTAACACTACAGACTTAATAGTACCTTCAGATTTTAACATTTTGCTTTTATTAAATTGTTCTAAGTAAAATTAAGCAATTATAATGATAGGATATATGAAAAAAATTTTAAATTTGCACTCACTTTAAAATTATGAAGAGTAATACACATCCTGAAAACTACAGACTAGTAGCATTTAAAGATATGTCAAATAATGACGTATTTATTACAAAGTCTACAGTTGAAACTAAGGAAACCACTAAAATAGATGGTGTAGAATATCCTCTTTTTAAGCTTGAAATATCAAGAACATCTCATCCATATTACACTGGTAAATCTAAACTTGTAGATACCGCTGGTAGAGTTGATAAGTTTAGAAGCAAATATGCTAACTTCAATCAAGCACCTGTTGCTGAAGAGGCATCTGTTGCTGAAGAGGCACCTGTTGCTGAAGAGGCACCTGCTGCTGAGGAAGCACCTGTTGCTGAGGAATCACCTGTTGCTGAGGAATCACCTGTTGCTGAGGAATCACCTGTTGCTGAGGAATCACCTGCTGCTGAAGAGTCACCTGCTGCTGAGAAAGCGCCTGCTGCTGAGGATGCTGATCCTTCATAGATAATATTTGAAGTTTGTCTAATAGCCTAGAATCGTCTGAAGTAAAAAGAAATATTTCTACAATTGCTTTTCATACACTTGGATGTAAATTAAATTTTTCTGAGTCCTCATATATTTCAAAATCTCTTCAGAAAAATGACTATAATATTGTCAATTTTAATGAATTTGCTGATGCATACATTATAAATACTTGCTCGGTTACTGATAATGCTGATAAAAAATTTAAATATTTAGTTAAACAAGCTCAAAAAATTAATCAAAATGCCTTTATTGCTGCCATTGGATGTTATGCTCAATTAAAACCTAAAGAACTCTTGTCAGTAGATGGTGTTGATTTAGTTCTTGGTGCAGCAGACAAATTCAATCTTCTTGAATATTTAAAAAATATTGATAGTGATTATTCAAATAAAGTTCATTCATGTAATATCAATGAAGTAAACTTTTTTAAAGAAAGCTATTCTTTAAATCATCGAACTAGGGCATTTTTAAAAGTCCAAGATGGATGTGACTATAAGTGTAGTTTTTGTACTATCCCACTAGCAAGAGGTAAGTCAAGAAGTAATTCCATATCAAATGTGATAGAAAATGTCTATAAAATTGCAAGTCAAAATATCAAAGAGATTGTCTTGACCGGAATCAATCTCGGGGATTTTGGAAAAACTGAAAATACAAATTTAAACACTAATTTTTTTGATTTAGTAAAAGAGTTAGATAGTCTTGATTTAGACATAAGATTCAGAATATCATCAATTGAACCAAATTTGCTTAGCGATGAGATTATTAGTTTTATTTCTACAAGTACAAAATTTGTTCATCATTTCCATATTCCACTTCAAAGTGGTAGTGATAGTATTCTCAGATTAATGAGAAGAAGATATGATACTGAATTGTATAAAAGCAGAATTGAAAAAATAAATAAGTTAATGCCTGATGCATGTATTGGTGTTGATGTTATAGTGGGGTTTCCTGGAGAAGATGATGATCTATTTCTTGAGAGTATGAGTTTCTTGGAGAATCTAAACGTCTCTTATCTTCATGTATTTACATATTCTGAGAGAGATAATACTCATGCAATTTCTTTGCCTGATTCTGTTAATGCTAGTGTTAGAGCAAAAAGAAGTAAACTGTTGAGGCTTTTATCAAGTAGGAAGAAAGCAACTTTCTATGAGCGAAATGTTGGGTCTATTCAAGATGTATTATTTGAGTCAGAAGAAAAAGACGGATTTATTGAAGGCTTCTCATCAAATTATATTAGGTTCAGAAGACCATGGGATCCAAACCTAATTGGAACAATAGTAAAGTCAATATTAATTGATATTGATTCTGAAGGATTTGCAGTATAGATTCTGTTATTAAAGCTTTATGCCAACTGGAAGAAGGTGTTTGAAAGATTTATTTTTTCTAACAAAACCTGCAATTCTCGGGGAAGTTGGAACTACTCTAAGGTTCTTGCTTTCGATAAATTCAAGTACTTTAATAATAAAGTTCTCTTCAAAAGATTTGTCGCTTACAGTATCAGGGATGTGAATTTTTGTTAGGAAAATTTTTCTTTCTTGTTCAGCATATTCTATTCTAGCTAATGAGTCTGAAACCTTGACTTCAAATTGTCTTAAAAACTCATTATTTTCTAGTATTATTTCACTCATAATTAAAAAAGCTGAACTGCAAAGATAAAAAAAAATCTATTTACGATAAAAAAACTTGATATTAAATTCTTTTCATCTGTTCTTGCATCAGCTTAATTTGAGCAGTTAACATGTTGTGTTTATCATACCTCTTTGCTTCTGTTAACAGAGCTTGAGCTTCCCTTTTTCTTCTTTTTTGCATCATAATTCCAGCAAGACTTAATTTTGCCATTGCAATATCATGATTCATGCTTAACCCAAGCTTCAATGATTCACGAAAATGCTTTTCAGCTATTGTAAGATTTTTTTGTGACTGGATTAAACCATGAAGATAATAGTAGAAACCTTGTTGTTTTCTTATTAATGCTGATTTTGGATTTTTAATGAGCTTTAGTATCTTTTCGGTTCTCTCAAAATTCTGTTTCCTTAAGCTTAAAAATGCAAAAATTAAAACTTCATTTTTAAAATATAGCACTACAACTAATATTGAAAGAATAATTAAGAATATTCCATTACCTATAAAAGTCTCTGTAATTTGATATACTCCATATACTAGGAGAAATATTGAAGCAATAAGCTTTATAATTTTTGGTATCATATATATTTCAAACTTACAATTTAAAAATATTTATATGAAGTTGAACAAAAAGATATTATATTTGCCACCGATTAAATAGATAATTGTGAAAAGGACATACCAACCATCTAAAAGAAAAAGAAGAAATAAGCATGGTTTTATGGATAGAATGTCGACTGCTAATGGTCGAAGAGTTCTTGCTGGTAGAAGAGCAAAAGGAAGAAAAAAACTATCCGTTTCAGATGAATCTCGACACAAGAAATAATTTTTAATAACTTTTTATAGATGGTGCTTTTATGGCACCTTTTTTTTATATTTTTGTGTGATTTTATGCCTAAGGATAAAAATATTAAATCAATTCTTATAATTGGTTCTGGGCCCATAATAATAGGTCAAGCCTGCGAATTTGATTATTCTGGATCACAAGCCCTTAGATCTCTTCAAGAAGATGGTATTAAGACTATACTGATTAATTCAAATCCTGCTACTATAATGACTGATCCTTCGATGGCGGATCATGTATATCTTAAACCTCTTACTACCAAATCTATTATTGAAATTCTTGAAATTCATGATGATATTGATGCGGTCTTACCTACAATGGGTGGGCAAACTGCACTTAATCTTTGTATTGAAGCTCAAGAAAAGCAAGTCTGGTCTAGATTTAATGTCAAAATAATTGGAGTTGATATTGATGCAATTGAAATTACTGAGGATAGAGAAAAATTTAGAACTCTACTTAACGAAATAAATATTCCTGTCGCACCTGCTGAAAGTGCATCATCTTTTTTAAAGGGTAAAGAAATAGCACAACGTTTTGGTTTTCCACTTGTAATCAGACCTTCTTTTACTTTGGGTGGAACTGGTGCATCCATTGTCTTTGAAGAAGAAAAATTTAATGATTTATTAACTAGAGGTTTAGAATCATCGCCAATACATGAGGTTTTAATTGATAAAGCTTTATTGGGATGGAAAGAATATGAGTTGGAGTTGCTCAGAGACAATAATAATAATATTGTAATAATCTGTACAATTGAGAATATGGATCCAATGGGTATCCATACTGGAGACTCAATTACAGTTGCTCCTGCTATGACTCTGTCTGATACTACATATCAGAGAATGAGAGATATGGCTATTAAGATGATGAAAAGCATTGGTGACTTTGCAGGTGGTTGTAATGTTCAGTTTGCTGTAAGTCCAGATGAAAAAGAGGAAATAATAGCAATTGAAATAAACCCTAGGGTTTCAAGGTCATCTGCTCTTGCTTCAAAGGCATCAGGTTATCCAATAGCAAAAATTGCTGCTAAATTGGCTCTTGGATATACTTTGGATGAACTTAATAATCAAATAACCAAATCTACTTCAGCACTTTTTGAACCAACACTAGATTATGTTATAGTAAAAATTCCAAGATGGAATTTTGATAAATTTGAAGGGTCTGATAGGACTTTAGGTCTGCAAATGAAGGCAGTTGGTGAAGTGATGGGTATAGGTAGATCTTTCCAAGAAGCACTCCATAAAGCAACTCAATCATTAGAAATTAAAAGAAATGGATTAGGTGCAGATGGTAAGGGTTATAAAGATTATAATACCATTATCAGTAAGCTCACTAATGCAAGCTGGGATAGAGTATTTGTAATCTATGACGCAATACAAGCAGGTATTTCTTTAGAGAGAATATATGAAATCACAAAAATTGATATGTGGTTTTTAAAACAATACGAAGAATTATTTCAACTAGAAAAAGAAATATCTAAATTAAAGATTGACAATATAGAGTATGACACTCTTCTTGAGGCAAAACAAAAAGGCTTTGCAGATAGACAAATTGCTTACATGTTAAATTGTTTAGAAAGTCAGGTTTACAAAAAGAGAGATGAGTTAGGCATAAATAGAGTATACAAATTAGTTGATACTTGCTCAGCTGAGTTTCCTGCACAAACACCTTATTATTATTCAACTTTTGAGGAAAAAATAAAGACAATTGATAGTAAAGAATTTTCTGAGAATGAAAGTGTTGTTTCAAATAAGAAAAAGATTGTTGTTCTAGGTTCTGGACCTAATCGAATTGGTCAAGGTATTGAATTTGATTATTGCTGTGTTCATGGTGTATTAGCAGCAAGTGAATGTGGTTATGAAACAATAATGATAAATTGTAATCCAGAGACTGTGTCAACTGATTTTGACATCTCAGATAAACTTTATTTTGAACCAGTTTTTTGGGAACATATTTATGATATTATAAGGCATGAAGATCCAGTTGGAGTTATTGTTCAACTTGGTGGACAGACTGCCTTAAAACTTGCTGAAAAACTAGATAGATATAACATTAAAATAATTGGTACTGAGTTTAAATCTCTTGACTTAGCAGAGGACAGGGGGAGTTTTTCAAATCTTTTAAAGAAAAATAAAATTCCGTATCCTGATTTTGGTGTAGCTACTAGTGCAAAAGAAGCTGTTGAATTGTCGTCTAAGTTAAATTTCCCAATTTTAGTAAGACCCTCTTATGTTTTAGGTGGTCAGGGTATGAAAATTGTAATAAATAAAGAAGAGCTTGAGGAACATGTAGTAGACCTTCTATCTAAAATACCTAATAATAAGCTTTTATTGGACCATTATTTAGATGGTGCTATTGAGGCGGAGGCTGATGCAATTTGTGACGGTGAGGATGTCTACATTATTGGAATAATGGAACATATTGAGCCATGTGGAATTCATTCTGGTGATTCAAATGCTACACTACCAGTGTTTAACTTAGGAGAATTTACAGTTAAACAGATTAAAGATCATACCAAAAAAATTGCTTTAGCTCTTAACACAGTTGGATTAATAAATATTCAATTTGCTATTAAAGATGATAAGGTATTTATAATAGAGGCTAATCCAAGAGCATCTAGAACAGTCCCTTTTATTTCCAAGGCCTACAAGGAGCCATACGTAAATTATGCAACCAAGGTCATGTTAGGTGAAAAGAAAATTAAAGACTTTGACTTTAAACCAAGACTTGTCGGATATGCAATTAAACAACCAGTATTCTCTTTCAACAAATTCCCTGATGTAAATAAACAACTTGGCCCTGAAATGAAAAGTACAGGAGAGAGTATTCTCTTTATTGATGATTTAAACGATGATTCATTTTTTGAGCTTTATTCTAGGAGGAAAATGTACCTAACTAAATAATTATTTAATTATTATTTCATCTAAAATAATTTTCTCTTTTAATGCATCTTTAGGAGTAGAAATCTCTTTAAACAAGTAATTATTTTCAATTGATATTGCATCTCCTGAGATTTGATCAATTGCAATTTTTAAAAGAGGTTCTTCTATATCACCTAAAATACCAGGATTTAATAACGACTCTTTAATAAAAATATCAGGTTCAAGTCCATCGGGAAAATCTGTATAACCTGCAACATTTCCAATTTTAAGAACGATTGGCTGCATTGCATACATGTGGTTTGGATTTTTATCTCTTGAATCATTAATGTAATCATATACAGTAATAGAACCTTGATTTTTTCCAACTGTAAAATCACCAATATGAACTACTTCAATATATGGATCAAGCCCATTGATTAATAGCTCACTTGCAGATGCTGTTCTTGCAGAAGTAAGTACAAATACTCTATCAAGGTTAAGTGAAAAAATTGATTGGTTATTACCTAGCTTATTTGTAAATCTGTTTAATAAAGTTTCTGGACTATTCTCATCCCAATAATTCATTAATTTAGAGTTCCATCTTTCTTTAGCGAAAACTTGATTGTTAAATTGACCAGTTATCATTGACGCTAGATTAATAGATGTAGATATTCTTCCACCAGGATTATATCTTAAATCTATGACTAAATCATTAATCCCATTAGATAAAAAATTAGAGAAAGCATCATTAAGCTCAGAATTATAATCTTTACCTTCAGATTCAACAACACCTAAAAATTGATTATACATTAAGTATCCTATTTTTTGCCCATTATTTTCAATAATCTTTGATATATGGATTGGATTTTTTACAATTCTTGATTTAATCAATGTTGAGTCCTCCTGTCCAGGAATTATATTAGCACACTGATTGTTCTGATTATAACTAATTTCAGAAAATCTTATAGTATAAGAGCTATCATTATTATTAAATAATAAATCTCTGTAGTTATCTCTTGTAAGCCTTGTACCATTGATATTACTAAATACCATTCCCCTTTTTACTCCTTTAGATTCAGCATCTGAATCTTTCTGGACATATCTAACAAAACCAAAGATGTTTTGGTTATTACACTCAACATATAATCCAAACTCCATTCCATCAGAAATATCAATTCCTTGAAGCATATTCTCTAGCTCAACATAGTCATCAACAATCCAACTGAAATTGTCATCTGGATGTAGAAGTGAATTAAAAAAATTTTCGGGGTCAGGGTTCTGACTTAAGAAATAAGCATAGTCGGATTCGCTTTCTTTTTTATTGTCAGATAAATTTACAACACTTTCCTGCCAATAATAATATTGATTTAGTCCTTTCCAAATAAAATCAATTATTTCTAGGTCAGTCTCAATTCTTATGATATTTGGATCTTCATCCTCTGATTTCTTACAGCTGCTAAATACAAGTATGAATGCTAAGAGACAAAATTTAAATTTTTTCATCAAATCAATTTAAAATTATATACCGGTGTAATTATAAGGAGAGATTTGTTTTAACTCTTTTTTAATAGTATCATCAATTTTAAGCTCATCGATAAATTTGTGTAACGTTTTCTTGTCAATTTTTTGATTGTTTCTAGTAAGTTCTTTCATTATCTCGTAAGGGTTACTATAACCCTCTCTTCTTAAAATAGTTTGAATCGCTTCAGAGACAACAATCCAATTCTCCTCTATGTCTTTGTTTATTTTATCTTCATTCACATATATTTTATTTAGACCCTTGAGGATTGATTCAAAAGAGATTAAGGAATGTCCAAAAGGGACTCCAATATTCCTCATAACAGTGCTGTCACTTAGATCTCTTTGTAATCTTGATTTTGGTAACTTATTTGATAGAAAATCAAATATAGAGTTAGCTAAACCAATGTTCCCTTCTGAATTCTCAAAGTCAATTGGATTGACTTTGTGAGGCATTGCGGATGATCCAACCTCACCTTTAATTATTTTCTGCCTAAAATAATCATGAGATATGTATGTCCATATATCAATACACATATCTAATAAAATATTATTTATTCTCCTACAATTGTCACACAAAGCTGCAAAAGAATCGTAATGTTCAATTTGAGTTGTTGGAAACGAATAATTTAAATTTAATTCATTTTCTATAAAATTTTGACCAAATTCTTTCCAATCAATTTTTGGGTATGCTACATGATGTGCATTAAAATTTCCAACAGCTCCAGCAAACTTGGCTGAATTTGGAATTTCCTTTAGAGTAGAAAGTTGATTACTTATTCTAGTCCAGAAAACTTTAAATTCTTTTCCAAGTTTGGTCGGTGAGGCTGGCTGACCATGTGTTCTAGAAATAATAGTTATATCTTTTAATTCTTCACATTTCACATTAATTGCATCAAGAACAATATTCAATTTTGGAATGTATACTTCTTCAATAAAATCTTTTACTGATAATGGAATAGCTGTATTATTAATGTCCTGAGATGTTAATCCAAAGTGAACAAATTCTTTGTATTCTGCTAGATTAAGAGCATCAAATTTTTGCTTGATATAATATTCAACTGCCTTGACATCATGATTTGTAACTTTTTCAATTTCTTTTATTTCAGCTGCATCCTCATCTGAAAATTTTAGGTAAATCTTTCTTAATTCATCAAACTTTTTCGATTCAAAGTTATCAAGTTGAGGAATTCCAATTTTACAAAGAGAGATAAAGTATTCAACTTCAACTTTAAGTCGATAAAATATTAGTGCTTTTTCACTAAAGTATTTATTTAAAACTTTAGTCTTATCAAAATATCTTCCATCTATCGGAGAAATTGAATTTAAATTAAATTCATTCATTGCGCAAAGATAAGGTAACTGAGTAGTATATTAAAATTCAAGAAGCTTGTATTCATCATAACACTCATTAATTGCTTCCATTATCTGTAAATCATTAGCTTGTTCAATGAAAGTGTCAGAAAAATTACAGTTTCTTAAAATTTCGTCAATATCAACCCTTTCAACTCCTAGAAGTTGAACTAAAACTTCACGATCAAACTTTGTAGACAAGAGATTTTTAATTTCAATATCTTCTCGCATAAGTCTAAGTTTATCCATTTTAGCAGATCTCTTTTTAAAAAGATTATTTAGAAAATCAGCCGGATTAAAAATTGCACCAATTACCTTGGATATTCCAGAACGAGATCTTCTTCCTGCTTCATAACCAAGATTTGGTAAACCAATAATTCTATACCTTGTAGATGTATTCACAGGTGCATTCTTTACATCTATCTCTAAGTAACCTGTAAGTTGATATGGTTTAATAATAATCTCCTCTAGAGCAAATGCAAGCTCAGTTAGTTCTATTGTGTTATCCTCGAATCTAATTAAATCATTTGTAACTACAACCTTAAGAGGTTTATATCCTATGTATGAAAAATATAATGTATCGTTAAGTTTAGCATTTATTTCAAATTCACCTTCTTTATCGGTAATTGTACCTTTTACCTTTGTTAAATTTAGTACATGAACATTTTGAAGTATTGCTTCACTTGTTTGACTTTGAACTTTTCCTTTAACAGTTTGACTTTGTTCTTGAGAGAAACAGATAAAAGAAAATGCTAGAGTAATAAATATTAATATCTTTTTCATCGGGCTAATTGCTAAATTAGAAAGAATATATTATAATTAACTATGAATTACTATGCAGATGTGATACTTCCTCTTCCTCTTCAAGGAACATTTACATATCAACTTTCACAAGAGCAAAGTAAATTATTAGGAATTGGTCATAGAGTAGCAGTTAGTTTTGGGAAAAGAAAAATTTACACCGGTGTAATCAAAAAAATTCACAATGAAAAACCTGAATTTGGCGAATTAAAACCTATAGAGTTTTCTTATGATAAGAATGCACTTGTATCTGAATTACAAATTGAATTCTGGAGTTGGATTTCAAAATATTATTTTACCCCACTTGGCGATGTTTTAAAAGCTGCAATGCCCTCTACATTTCTTCTTGAAAGTGATACAGTAATCATAAAAAAACAGATAGATCATGAAACTCTTGAAAAACTTAGTGAAGAGGAGTTCTTAATATATGACGCCCTTGATTTTAAAAATTTAAAAATCAATGAGGTCTCAGAAATTCTTGATAAAAAAAACACATACTCAGTAATTCAAAAAATGATTCAAAAAGATCTCATTGAATTAAATTTTGAAATAAATGAGATATATAAGCCAAAACTAGTTAGGGTAACATACTCAAATAGAGAAACTATTAATAAATCAATTGATTTACTTAAGAAATCTCCTAAACAAAAAGAAATACTGATGCAAATTATCAGCTCTACTAAGACTGATGCTTATCTGAGGATTAAAGACCTTAAAAGAATAATTAATTTTTCTGAAGCTTCATTAAAAGGTCTTGAAAAAAAAGGTTTTATATCAATACGAAAAATTAAGATTAACAGGAATGAGGATAATAAAAAATACGATCAAAAAATAAATAACCTATCAAAAGTACAACAAGTAGCATTAAATGAAATAAATAATCAATTAAAGCAAAAGGATGTATTAATATTGCATGGAGTTACATCATCAGGAAAGACTGAGATTTATATGAAACTCATTGAAAGCTATATCAATTCTGGTCAGCAAGTCCTTTATCTACTACCTGAAATATCTCTTACAACTCAAATTATTCAAAAATTAAAAACAAATTTTGGTGATAAAATATCAGTATTTCACTCAAGGTATTCATTAAACGAGAGAACTGAGGTATGGGAGAGTATAAAATCAAATAAGGATTCAAGCAGGCTAATTGTAGGCACAAGATCATCAGTTTTTCTTCCATTTAATAAACTTGGATTAGTTATTGTCGACGAGGAGCATGAAACTTCATACAAGCAACAAGATCCATCTCCGAGGTATAACGCCCGTGATTCTGCAATTTATCTATCTGTCCTAAATAATTCGAAAGTTATACTTGGATCAGCTACACCCTCCATTGAATCTTCTTATAATGCTAAGAATGAAAAATATGGTTATGTTAAGTTAAAAGAGAGATTTGGAAATATTGAAATGCCTGATATTATTCCTCTAGATATGAGAAGTGAAATTAAAAATGAATATAGCTCTATATTTTCTGAAAAACTTGTTCAAGAAGTTCACAGCACTCTAAAATTGGATAAACAAGTTATTCTATTTAGAAACAGAAGAGGCTATTCTCCCCAGTGGATATGTAACTCATGTGGTAATAATATAATGTGTGACAATTGTGATGTAAGCTTAACATATCATTCATCTTTATACATGCTTAAGTGTCATTATTGTGGTTTTTCATCAAAAGCTGAAATTAGGTGTAACTCATGTGGATCTGAAGCTATGAGTTTTAAGGGTGACGGAACCCAACAGATTGAAGAAATTGTTAGAGAACTATTTCCAAATGCAATAAGTAAAAGAATGGATTGGGATACAACCAGGGGAAAATTTTCATTTGATAAAATAATTAACTCATTTGCAAAACAAGAAATAGATATTCTTATTGGTACACAAATGATTACAAAAGGACTTGATTTTAAAAATATTGGTTTAGTAGGTGTAATAAATACAGATCACTTCTTGAATTTTCCTGATTTTAGAGCTCATGAGAAAGCATTTCAGACTTTAACTCAGGTAGCAGGAAGATCTGGGAGGTCTGGGGATAGAGGTAAAGTTCTCATGCAAACTTATCAACCAGAACACCCCATAATAAAAAATGTTATTGAGAATGACTATGAAAAGATGTATCAAAACCAATTATTAGAGAGAAAAGACTATAACTATCCTCCGTTTGTTAGACTAATCAGAATAACTATAAAAGATAAGAGTTATGAAAAACTAAATAATTCAGGGGATTGGTTAAATAGAGTCATTAGAGACAATTATAAAGGAATAGTTTTAGGGCCTGTATACCCTGAAATATCAAGAATTAAAAATAAATATCATAAACAATTTTTAATAAAACTTAGGAATCTAGATGAGTTAAATAGATTTCGAAGTATTTTTCAAAAAATTCAAAAAAGCTTTGATTCAATCTCAAAATATAGAAGTGTTAGAATCATTGTTGATGTAGATCCTATATAGCATATAGATTACACCAAAATAAATTTGGCAGATTATATTTAATAACCTAATTTTGCGGCCTAAGATTTGAAGATGAAAAACTACGAAACTGTATTTATTTTAAACCCAGCTCTCTCGGAAGAGCAAGTTCAAAATACTGTAGACAAATATGAAAAGTCATTAAAGTCTAATGGAGCTAAAATAATTAGTAAGGAAGTATGGGGACTAAAAAAGTTGGCATACACTATAGAGAATAAGAATAGTGGTTTTTATAATCTTTTAGAATACACAGCACCAGCAGAGCTTGTCTCTTCACTCGAACTTGATTTTACAAGAGATGAAACAGTTATGAGATACCTTACGGTTACACTTGATAAACATGCGATTGCTTGGGCTGAAAAAAGAAGAAATAGAAAGACTAAAAAAGCTAGTTAATTATGGCAGGTATTGAAGAACAGTCAAAAATTAAAAATGAAGGTGAGATAAGATATCTATCTCCACTAGACATAAATACATCAAAAGCAAAAAAGTATTGTATGTTTAGAAGGTCAGGTATCAAATATGTTGATTATAAAGACCCTGACTTCTTAAGTAGATTTATTAATGATCAAGGAAAAATTTTACCAAGAAGATTAACTGGTACTTCACTTAAATATCAAAGAAAAGTTGCAGTTGCTGTTAAGAGAGCAAGACACCTCGGACTACTTCCATATGTTGGAGACTTATTAAAATAATTATGGAGATTATACTTAAAGAAAATGTTGCAAATGTTGGTTTTAAAGATGAGCTAGTCTCTGTTAAAGCTGGTTATGGTAGAAACTTTTTGATTCCTACTGGAAAGGCTGTTCTAGCTACTGAATCTGCAAAAAAAGTTCTTGCTGAAAACTTAAAACAAAAAGCATTTAAAGAAAAGTCAATAATTGATGAGGCTAATAAAACTGCGACCAAAATTTCCAAGTTAGAACTAAAAATTTCTGCAAAAGTTGGTCCTGATGGTAAGCTTTTCGGTTCAATCTCAAATGCTGATGTAGCTAAAAGTCTTCTTGACAAGAAGATTGAGGTAGAAAAAGAAAACATTTCTATTCCTGGTAAATCAATTAAGAGAATTGGAAGCTACCAAGCTACAATAAGACTTCATAGAGAAGTTTCTACTCAATTAAATTTTGAGCTTCAGCCTGAAAAGAAATAATTTCATAACTTTATTAATTACTGATTATCAAATTATTTTTTGATGTCTCAAAAACTTAATACACCAAAGGGTACCCGTGATTTTTCTTCTTTAGAATTAAAAAAAAGAGGATATTTACTTAATGTTTTGAAAAATTGTTTTAAATCATTCAATTTTCAAGAGATACAAACACCTTCATTTGAAAACTTAACCACTCTTATTGGAAAGTATGGAGATGAGGAAGATAATTTAATGTTTAAAATATTAGCATCAGGTGATAAAATTAAAAAAGCTGACATAGATGCTTTTAAAGATAATAAACTATCTAAATTTTCTAATTCATTATCTGATAAAGCCTTAAGATATGATCTTACTGTGCCACTATCTAGGTTTATCTCTCAAAATTTGAATGATATTTCATTACCATTTAAAAGATTTCAAACTCAATTAGTATGGCGAGCTGAAAGACCTCAAAAAGGAAGATTTAGAGAATTTCTCCAGTGCGATATTGATATTATTGGTGAATCAAATATTTTAAATGAGTTAGAATGTATTAAAGTCTATGATTCTGTCTTTAAAAGACTTGGAATGCCAAAGGTGGATCTTAGAATTAACAACAGACAAATTTTAGAGGGGGTGTCTAAGTTAATGAAATTAGAAAGTGTAACTGAGATAGCCTCAATTCTTGACAAGACAGACAAAATAGGAGCTGATGGAGTAATCAAAGAATTAAAAGACAGAAACTTTTCAAATGATTCTGTAAATCAATTAAAGTCACTAATTAAGATAAAAGGGACTAATGATG
>CBFHHV010000003.1:0-95467 GCA_965655775.1 Candidatus Marisimplicoccus sp. | reverse complement strand
ACTTTTGTAAAAATATTTTTTTTATCAGATTAAATTTTTTCTCTGAGTTAAAGATGTATTCTTCAACTTTGTTTTCCTCTTTATTAAACTTCTTATGAACTTCGTGAATAAACTTTTGACTATCTGAATAGGCGTTAAAAACATGACCATCATCCCAAAAATATTTACATACTATGTTAAGTTTATCATACTTAAAATATTTATCAATATTTACTCCTGCATCTTGAAATATATCTTCAATAAGATTAGGCATTGTAAATAATTTTGGTCCAAAATCATGTCTAAAATTGTCAATGTAGAAATCAGTCAGTTTTCCTCCTACATTTTCATTCTTCTCAAAAACCTCAACATCATATCCTTTAGACTTTAGTCTAATTGATACAGCAAGACCAGCAATTCCTGAGCCAATTATTATTACCTTCTTTTTCAATTGTATTCTTTTATGGATAAAATATTAGATCTAACAAATAGCTCTTCTGAATACCATTTATCTTTTCTAGCTTTATTTATTATTTTTAAATGGTTTTTATCAGAGTAAGCATAATCCTTCATTTTCTGCTCACTTTCCCAAATACTTATAGTTGCCTGTTCTATAACGGGAAGTTCACCTATGCCTTTGTAAAACTCTGCTCCATTGTGACTTTTTATAGATTTAGCAGCTAAGGAAGTATTAATTAAAAAATTAATTAGCTTGTTCAATCTTACTCTTGCTCTTGTAATAACTATAATCTTTCCCCCACTATATAAACTGGAATTTTTAAAAGGATTTATACCATTCCATAATCCAACAAAATTGTAGGGATCAATTTTAATTTCTATTCTTTTAGAGGATTTACTATGAATCTCATTAATGATATTATTCTCACTAATAAATTTTCTTCTATAATGATCATTTTCCCAAGATGAGATCATTACATATGTTGAAAAGTCAGGGATTAAACTAAAACCATCATTAGAGCCAGTTCCCATAAGTTTTATAAACTTTAAACCACTACAATTAAAAAGGTTTTTATTAAATGTATAAGTACCCATGAGCTTAAACATCCAAAGCTTATTTTTACTAAAATAAAATTGATCAATATAATAAGTCAATTAATAAGATTTAGGTATTGAAATATACAAAAAAACCCTACTAAATAGGGTTTTTTGTGGTACCACCAGGAATCGAACCAGGGACACAAGGATTTTCAGTCCTTTGCTCTACCAACTGAGCTATGGTACCAAAAAGCAAAGGCAAATATATTAATTTTAAACAAAGCTGTATTCAAATGTTTCTGTAATTTTATAAAAAATGTAGTATGAACCTGGTGATTGATATAGGAAATACTTTAGTTAAAGTTTATTTATTTGAAAATGATGAAATTATTTCAAAAAAAACTTTAGATGAGATATCTCTTATCAAATATGTTAAGTCTCTTTCAAAAGATTATGATATCAAAAATATTATTTGCTCAACTGTAACCAAAAGCTACAGGAATGAATTAAATGGCCTAAGTAAACACATAAATTACTTTGAATTATCAGATAAGGACCTTAAAATTCCTTTTCATAATAACTACAAAACAAAAACTTTTTTAGGTCAAGATAGAATTGGATTAGTTTCAGCTGCATATTTTAAACTTCCAAGTGAAAACACATTGGTTGTTGATATCGGAACATGCATTACTTATGATTTCATTGACTCCAAAAATACATATCATGGAGGAGCTATTTCTCCAGGAATTAATATGAGATATAAAAGCCTTTCAGAGTTTACATCAAATTTACCTTTACTTGAATTTAATGATGTAAATAAAATTATAGGGTCTACTACAGATGAGTCAATTCACATTGGAGTTTTAACAGGAATTATTGGAGAAATTAATGAATGTATAAATCGTTTAGAAGAAAAATATTTAAAGCTTAATATCATTATCACAGGAGGTCATTCTACCTTTTTGCTTAATAAGATAAAAAATGCAATCTTTGCGGACCAAGACTTTTTAGCAATAGGTCTAAACTATATTTTAAAATATAATGAAGAGCATTAAAAACTACTTATTAGTAATATTAATATTTTCATGTTTCTCTGTTTTTTCTCAGACAAATACTGGCTCTCCATATTCTTTGAATGAATTAGGGGAAATAAATTTTACAGGTAATGTATCTTATCAATCAATGGGGGGAATAGATTCATCAATTGACTCAATCGAATTCAATATAAATAACCCATCATCTTTAGCCAAAATAAAAACTACCAACTATTTAATAGGTACTTTTTATAAGTCTTCAAGCATTTCAAACAGTTTATTAAAAGAAAATATAAAAACATCTAATATTAACTATATAGCAATTGGTATTCCATTGAAAAACTTTGGTTTTGGATTTGGAGTTCTTCCATATTCATCAGTTGGATTTAATCTTCAAACTACAGAGGAGTATAATGATGACAATTCTATAAGCTCAAGACTTTTTGGCGCAGAAGGAAATATTAATAAGGCATTTTTATCAGTTGGTATACCTTTTTTAAAATACTTCTCAATTGGGGCTAGTGCTAATTATAACTTTGGAAAATTTAATTACGAGAAATTCAACTTGATGAATGGTGTAAATTATGGGGTTTTTTCTAATAGTAGTTCAGAAATCACAGGATTTACCTACAACTTCTCATCAAATGTGTTAATCCCATTAAAAAATGATATATCATTAAGCCTACTATTTAGTCTCTACCCAGAAGGTGAGTTAGATTCCTATAATATTGAGTCATTATATACATCAAACGCATCCTCAATTTCACTTGAATCTCTAGGGGATTTTGTGGATATTGATCTCGATGCAAGAGGACTAGAAAATACTAAACTCCCAGTGCCAAAAAAGTCAATTTATTCCATTGGATTAGAAAAGAAAAATTCTTGGTTTATTGGTGCCCAATATGAAAATAAATTATCCTCAGGATTCGAAAATGTTTTCTTAGATATAAGGAATGTATCCTACAGAGATGCA
This sequence comes from Candidatus Marisimplicoccus sp., assembly GCA_965655775.1. Classification (GTDB taxonomy): domain Bacteria; phylum Bacteroidota; class Bacteroidia; order Flavobacteriales; family Flavobacteriaceae; genus Marisimplicoccus. Next base: position 92,485 of record CBFHHV010000003.1, on the reverse strand, counting down.
AACTTAATATCATTCGGCGGGTATTTTATTCCAGATAGCTCATCTTTAGTTAGTTACTGGAAAAGAGTAAAATATAGACTTGGAATTAAAAATGATAAAAAAAGTATTATTGTAAATAATTTGCCTATAAATCAATTTAGTTTAAATTTGGGACTTGGTTTACCAATAGCAGGGCTTTCAAAAGCAAATCTTGGCCTTGAAATAGGTAAAATTGGAAATGATGATTTGATAAAAGAAAACTATTTTTCTTTGAGATTAGGTCTCTCATTAAATGATGTTTGGTTTATTAAAAGAAAGTATAATTAGATTTAAATTTTATGAATAACGTTAAGTTTTTTAGAACTTTATTTTTAATATTATTTACAACCCCTTTGTTCTCTCAGCTAAGTTCAGATGAGTGTTTAGAGCAATTATCTATTTTTGCAGAATCCGCAAAAATTAAAAACTATCAGGCTGCATATGAACCATGGAAAACAGTTTTGGATAATTGTCCAACATTAAGTCTTGCTACTTATCAATATGGAGAGATAATACTTAAGGACTTTATTAAGAAATCTGAATCTGAAGAGGATAAATCTAAATATTTAAATGATTTATTGTCTTTGTATGATCAATGGGCTGAAAACTTTCCTGAAAGAAAAGGTGTAAGACAAATAGGGAAAATATTCAGTAGTAAGGGACAAGCAATGCTTGATAATGGTGTAAAAGATAAAGAATTGATATATGATACATTTGATTATGCTTTTAGGACTGATCCTGTAAGTTTCACAAATCCAAAATCACTAGCATACTACTTTCAAACGGGGTATGATTTATATAAGGTTGGTTCAAAAATTAATCTGGAAACATTGTTTGAAAAGTATGAAGAATTGACAGAAAAATTTGTGCTTTTAAAAACTAACATATCAAAAAATATTGATATAATTTTAAAGAAGGAAGAGTCTGGAACTGCACTTACATCCAAAGAAGTCAGAAACAAAAGAATATATGACACTAACTCAAATGCTGTTAGTGCATACCTTCAATTAATCGATCAGCTAATTGCAAAAGAAGCAACTTGTGATATACTTATACCTTTGTATACCAAAAACTTTGAAGAGAATAAAAATAATCCACTTTGGATTAGAAGAGCTGCAGGTAGACTAGATGGCAAAGATTGCTCTGATGACCCACTATTTGTTACTTTGGTAGAACAACTTCATAGTCTTGAACCATCAGCTGATTCAGCTTATTATTTAGGAATACTTAATGATAAGCAAGGAAACTCTGAAGACGCATTGAAATATTACCAAGAGTCAGTTTCACTTCAGACTGATAATTATAAAAAGGCAAATATTCTGTACAAGATTGCAGTTAAATTTAAAAATGCTGGAAGAAGAGTATCTGCTCGTAACTACGCTGAGCAGGCTCTATCCTATCAACCATCGTTAGGAAGAGCCTATCTTTTGATAGCTAACATGTACGCTGATAGTGCTAATGGATGTGGTGATACTCAGTTTAACAAAAGGGCTGTTTTTTGGTTGGCTGCTCAAACTGCAATAAAAGCAGGGAGGGTAGATGCTTCACTTAAAAAGTTATCAGATAGAACTGCTGCTGCATTCAATGGAAGAGCCCCCTCTAAAACTGATATATTTACAGAAGGTAATCAAGGAACAAGTATTACTTTTTCCTGTTGGATTGGAAGAAGTGTAAAGGTTCCAAGCCTTTAAGATGCGATACTCTCTTTTTTTATTCTCTCTTTTTGTTATGTTTATTTCATGTAACACTGAATCTACATCATTAAATTACACTAATGAGAAAGTACCTGTTAGTATTGCCAAGAACTTTACCCTGACATATACTGACTCAATGCTAACTAAATCATTTGTTTCAGGTAAAATTCACTATGATTTTACAAATGATGTCTTAAACTATTCTGAATTTTTTGAAGATGTAGAGCTGGTCATATATGATGAAAACAAAACTTCAACAATTAAGTCAGAGTATGCAATTGTTTACAACTCGTTTAGGTTTATGGAGTTTAATAATAATGTTAAAATTACCACAACAGATGGTGAGCTATTAACAACCGATAAGCTATATTATGATACAGAGAATGAATGGCTTTTTACTGAAAATGATTTTGAGTATATTGATAAAACAAATAAAATAGTTGCAAATAGACTTGATTCAAATAGAGACTTTACCGATCTTGTAACTGGTAGTCTTACGGGATCAATTAATATTACAGAAGAATGAAACATTATCTTATTTCAGAAATAATTTATTGGGTGATTGCTATTATTTCAATTTTCAGTTTTTTTGAAAACAGGGGTATAAATGATAATAGAGCTTATATATTTTTAGGTTTCTCAGTTCTTTCAGTTTTTATGGCTCTTTTTAGAAGATATTTTAGAAGAAAATATTCAAAGAAAAATTAAATGATAATTTTACTTAGCCTTCTGTCTTCAGCATTCTTTTCAGGAATGGAAATAGCATTTGTTTCATCAAATAGACTTAATCTTGAGATTGAAAAAAAACAAAAAGGTATAATTCCAAATTTATTATCCATAATTACTAGGGATCCATCAAGATTCATATCTACAATGTTAATAGGGAATAGTTTTGCTCTTGTTATTTATGGGTTATTTATGGGTCAATTTATTATAGACAACTTATCATTTTTGTTTTTACCGTCTATGAACGAATTGACAATTCTTCTACTTCAAACAATAATCTCTACATCACTTATATTAATCGCAGCTGAATTTATTCCAAAAGTTTTATTCCAAATTTATTCGAACCTTTCTATGAAAATATTTTCAATTCCTGCATTTATTTTTTACGTAATTCTATATCCAATAACTAGTCTAGTAACAATAACCTCAAATTTTATATTACAGACTTTTTTTAAGGTAACTAATCAAAATTCTGAATTCTCCTTTTCAAAGGTAGAATTAGAAAACTATATTGAAAATGAGATAGATAAATCTGATGATAACCTAGATTCAGAAATTGAAATTTTTCAAAATGCCTTAGAGCTTTCCGAAATTAAGGCTAGGGATGTAATGGTTCCAAGAGCAGAAATTATTGCTTTAGAAAATACTTCATATATTGAAAATGCAAAAAAAATTCTTATTGAAACAGGTCTTTCAAAGATTCCTATATATAGAGAATCAATAGATGATATAGTAGGATATATTCACTCATTTGATTTTTTAAAAAAGCCTAAGAAAGTTAATGAGTTTATTTTACCGGTTGTTTTTGTTCCAGAGCCAATGTTGGTTAATGATGTTTTAGAAAAATTGACTAGACAAAGAAAAAGTATTGCTGTTGTAATTGATGAATATGGTGGAACATCTGGAATTATAACCGTCGAAGATATAGTTGAAGAACTATTTGGAGAGATAGAAGATGAACATGATAATTATGATCTTCATGAGAAAAAGATATCAGAAGGTGTATATGAACTTTCTTCTAGGCTTGAGATAGAATACTTAAATAAATCATACGATTTAAACTTACCAGAGTCTGAGTCCTATGATACACTTGGTGGACTAATTGTTTTCAATAAAGAGGAGATTCCCAAGGTTGGTGATGAAATTATAATTAATGGATATTCTATTCAAATTCTTCATGCTTCATCATCAAAAATTGAAAAAGTGGTTTTAAAAAAAACCCACCAGGAGTAGTATAAATTAATACTAAGTTGTAATTTCGAAAATTATTTTGATTATGGCAGTACTTGGACAAATTAGAAAAAGATCAATATTCCTTATTATAGTTATTGGGATGGCATTATTTGCCTTTGTGATTTCAGGTGTTTTTACATCCAATGGTGGATTTGGAGCAAATAAACCAATAGGTGAGATTAATGGAGAAGAAATTGATTATGAAACTTTTAATATGATGGTTGAGCAGGCTCAGACAGTTTATGGGCTTAATACTTTAAACGCAGTTAATTTAGCATGGAATCAGGGTATAAAAAATCAAGCACTTCTTCAAGAGTTAGATAAGCTTGGAATAGATGCTGGAAAAGATCAACTTGAACAAATAATTTCAAGTGACCAGTCAATTGTATTAAATCCTCTTTTTCAGAATGAAATTGGCCTTTTTGATTTTAACAAATTTTCAAATTATATATCACAATTAAAGTCGTCAAATCCAAATATGTACAATCAATGGAGGCTTCAAGAACAAAATATAATTTCACTAGCTAAACAAAAAATTTATTTTGATTTAATTAAATCAAGTGTCATATATACTGATGTTGAGTCGAATATCCAATATCATCTTGAAAATGATAAAGTAAATATTGAATATTTAAGAATTCCCTATGATATAATTCCTGACTCCATTATTCAAATTAAAGACACAGAGATTTCATCATATTTAAAAAATAATAGAGACAATTTTGAAAAGGGAGAATATAGAAAAGTTGAATATGTGTTTATTCCTGATGTTGCCTCTTCGCTTGATGAATCAAGTATAAGGTCTGACCTTGAACAATTAAGAGACGGCTTTTCTCAATTGAACCCTGTTTCAAACTCTATTGAGGAAATTACTGGATTCAAAGATGTAAAAGATTATTCAGAATTTATTGAGATATACTCTGATGTAAGCTGGGATTCTATATATACAACTAAACAAGAAATTACTGGAGGTTTTTCTGATATTTTATTTGGTTTAAAAGAGGGTGAAGTATTTGGGCCATATAGAGATGGTAATACATTAAAAATTTCTAGAATGATTGATAAAAAAAGAGATGGAAATTTAAATAAAGTTTTAATTGCTGATGTTGTAAAGGAGATAGTTCCATCTAACGAGTCTTCAAATAATAACTATAGAAAAGCCTCTCAAGCTGAGTTTGATGCAAACAATGATTTGCCATTAAATAATAGTGATAAATCACTATCCATAGACTCATTTGAGTCTTTTGAACAATTTGACTCTGGCTTACCAGGGATAACAAACTCAAGACAGGTAATTAAATGGCTTTATGAAGATCAAACTAAACAGGGAAATGTTAAAAGGTTCACATTGAATGAAGGTTACCTTGTGGCCAAGGCTATTAGCTTTAATAAAAAGTCATTGCCAAATATTGATGAAGTTAGAGATGAAGTTTCAAGTACTCTTTTAAAAGATAAAAAATTTGAATTTTTTGTAAAAAAATATAAAAGTTCAAGTGACATTGAATTAATCTCACAAGACTATGGCATTGAATTAGAAAGAGCCTCGGCTGTAACTCAAAATGATCCTATTCTTGTTGGAGCAGGTAATGAACCATATATCATTGGTTCTTCATTTTCTTTAGATGTCGATGAGACATCTAAAATCCTTAAGGGTAACAATGGTATTTATTTAGTTAGACTTATATCAAAAGAGACTGCAGAGGATATAAGTATTGGTGCAGCCATTTCTAACTCTTTGAGTGATCGAGAAATTGAGAGAATTTCAACTTTAATCCCAGAAGTTCTTGAGTCTAAAGCAGAAATAGTTGACAATAGAAGTCTATATTACTAGACTAATAATTCTTCAAACTTAAAAATAGTTGAATAGCCTCTTTCATTAAAGTATCTATTTGGGTCACTATGGCTGGTTACCATAATCATGTCACCTCCCCATGCTCCAAGACTCTTTATACTACCATTAAAATCTTTAAAAAGAGTTTCCTTTATAGTTGGTTTTGATATTAACTTTGATATAATTAATTCATGTGATTCTATCAATCTATCGAATAATTCCATAGAGTTACACTGCAAGATACTAGAAGTAATATTAGAAATTTCATTAATAGTTGATTCAGAAACTTTCTTATTGTTATAATTTTCAATTTCTGAAATTGAACTTTGCTTTTTATTTAAATAAATAAAATATATTTTTTCATGAAAAGGAGGCTTAAAACTTACTTTATCTATTATCTTCTTACCATTGTTTAATTGATAAACAATAGGTGAAAAACTATTTGCACATGCTATATCATAGCCACTACCCTTAAAAATCTTATTATTTAATATATATGGGTCAACTCCAGATAATGTTGCTAAGTTTGATATTAAAGTAGATGAAGATCCTAAACCCCAATTTTTATCAAATGTCAGATTAGTCGATATATGAGATCCATTATTCTTCAAAAAAGATGGATCATAATCTCTAATTAGATTTATTATACTAATTAATGTATCTGAAACTTTTTTTGATGAGGTTGATTTAATTTCTAAGTCTTCATTTCTTATTGAGCATTGAAACCAAATTTTTCCATCTAAATTTATACTTTTCCAATTAATTAGGTTTGATTGATTCTCCTCAAATTTTAAATGTTGTCCAAATTTTGTAGGACTTGCTAAAGATAATGCACCATCAAGAATAACGTATTCACCTGTAAGAAGAACTTTTCCACTACTATAAATTTCCATAATTGATTAATTTTGGTCAAGGAAATCTTTTATAGATTCACTATTGATCTCTTTATCTCTAAAATACTCTTCAGATTTGTCTATTTGATTTTTAGTAGCATTTTGTTTAATCAGAAGGTTTATTAGATGCATTTTCATATGCCCTTTTTGTATCCCAGTAGTAACTAATGATTTTACAGCCGCAAAATTTTGTGCTAAACCAACAGAACAAATAATATTCATTAGATCATCTGATGTTGGACTCTTTAAAAGCTTCAGTGATAGTTTTACCATAGGATGCACGTCTGTTATTCCACCTACTGTTCCAACTGATAAAGGGATCCTCAGACTAATTTTAAAAATATTATCAATAATTGTGCAATCTGATAGACTTTTGTATTTCCCCTTACTAGATGCAAAAGCATGAACCCCTGCTTCAACTGCCCTAAAATCATTTCCCGTTGAAATTAAAACCGCATCAACACCATTCATTATTCCTTTATTATGTGTAACTGCTCTATTAATATCTATATCTGCGATATCAAATGCATTTTTAAATCTTAAGGCAAATTCTTCTGAAGACATGCCATCAATATCACCTAGATCACCTATTTTACACTCTAATGAAGATTCAACAATACATTCAGGAGTATAATTTGATAAAATGGACATTATCACTTCGATTTTTTTTTCAGATTCTTTAAACTGAGGAGAATCATTCAATAGCTGATGAAACTTCTTTGATATTATTTCTAAACAGGAATTAATGAAATTTGCACCCATTGAATCTATTGTTTCAAAATCTACATTTAGTTGATAATAGGATTTTAATTCTTTAGATTTATTAACTAACCTAATCTTTGATATTCCTCCACCTCTTTCTCTCATTTTTTTTGTTATTCTGTCAGTTGATCCAATTAATCTATGTTCATTATCATTTATAAATTTTTCAAGATTTTCTGAATTCCCATTATACTTGAAGTGAATCTGACCAGTCTTAATTTTTGAAATTACTTTAGATTTAAAGCCTCCTCTATCATACCAAAATTTTGAGGAATTAGACAATGCGGCAACTACTGAGCTTTCTTCAGTAACTAATGGAACACAATAATTTTTATGATTTATTAAAAAATTAGGAGATATAGAATAGGGTAGATGAAAATTAGATATAGCGTTTTCTGAAAGTGAATCATGAATTGATTGGATATCTTTATCATCATTTAAATATTTATTTAAAATATCTTCAAATTCATTTGAATTATCAAGAAAATTTTTGCTAACCCAACTTATTTTCTCATCTCTTGAAAGTTTTGAAAAACCAATTATTTTTTCTGGCATAATTTTCTTTACTTTATGTAAATATAAGTGAAATCAATCTCAATTTAATCCTAGCTAACACTATCTATGGAGAAACTAAATATCTTTAATGGGGATGAGATAAATCAACGTACAATTTTAGGTCATCCTTCTGGTCTTTTTACTCTTTTCTTTACGGAGATGTGGGAAAGATTTTCTTATTATGGAATGCGAGCTATACTTGTGCTCTTCCTTATTTCATCTCTAGATAATCAGGGTTGGGGATGGGATAGAAAAGATGCTCTTGTTTTGTATGCTTGGTATACAGGGCTTGTTTATATAACTCCAATTTTTGGTGGTCTCCTTGCAGATAAATTCCTCGGATATAGAAAGGCTGTTGTCATAGGAGCCTTACTCATGACTCTTGGTCATGCAGCGATGGCTCTTGAAGTTTTCTATGACTTCTATTTATATGTTGGCTTGAGTTTGTTAATCATTGGAAATGGTTTCTTTAAGCCTAATATAAGTTCAATCGTAGGGCAAATGTATAAAGATGAAGGTAAAATAAAAGATGCTGCATACACAATATTCTACATGGGGATAAACTCTGGAGCATTTCTAGGAATTCTTCTATGTGGTTATATAGGTGAGACAGTTAATTGGCATTATGGGTTTGGTTTAGCTGGAATATTCATGTTGTTTGGTATGCTTCAATTTCATTTTGGTCAAAAGATATTTGGAGATATAGGACTATCTAAAAACAAAACAAAAAAAGAAATTAATGAACAAACTGAAAGTAAAGTTTCTTTAAAAGTTACAACCGAAAGATTAATTGTAATAGGTATTTTCTCCTTTGTTACAATCTTTTTTTGGTGGGGTTTTGAGCAAGCTGGGGGTAGTATGACAATTTTTGCAAATGACTATACTAATAGAGATCTGGCAGGCACTGGAGCTTTAATATTCAAAATTGTTAATTCACTATTAACTATTGTTCCAATGATTATAATAACTATAATCCTTTATTTATTATTTAAAAACACTTTTGAAAAATATGCTATTTCCAATATTTTCTTAGCTTCAAGCTTTGTTATTATTTGGGCTATTGTCATATGGATGCTAACTAGAGAATTCTCAAAGGATTCAACTGAAGTACCTGCCTCATGGTTTGCAATTTTAAATTCATTTTTTATAATAGTTTTTGCTCCTGTGCTTTCAAAAATATGGCAAACAAAGTATAATCCATCAGGTCCTGTTAAGTTTGGCATTGGATTAATGCTTTTATCTTTTGGTTTTGCAATATTGTCATTTGGATCTATTAATATTCCTTTGGGAGCTGCAACTGCTTCTCAAAGCATGATCTTTCTAATTTTAGCATATTTATTTCATACCCTTGGTGAGCTTTGTGTCTCTCCTGTAGGGCTTTCTTATGTAAGTAAATTAGCTCCTCAAAGACTTGTTGGGCTAATGTTTGGAGTATGGTTTGTAGCTAATTTCATTGCTAACTATAGTGCAGGAATTACAGGAAGTTATATTGATCCAATAGTTGAAGACTATGGAATGGCAGTTTTCTTTTTAATTTTTACTATCCTTCCGGCTTTTGTAGGGCTAATGATGATATTGGCAAATAAAAAGATTGTAGCTATGATGCATGGAATTGAATAGCAAAATCAGATTATCCAATAATTGAATTAACTATTTTCTTTGAAGTACCTTTCAAAGATAGCATTGAATATATTTTAGAATACTCATCAAGCATATCTGAAATTCTATTACCACTAAGTAGATTGGATAACTCGTTTATTAGCTTTTTTTCCGTTAAGTCATTTTGAATAAGCTCTTTAACAACACCTTTTTTTAGAATGATATTAACAAGTGAAATAAAACTAATATTTACAAATGATTTACCAATAAAGTAACTAATACTACTTGTTTTATAACACACTATTTGTGGAACTTTGAAAAGTGCACACTCAAGAGATGCTGTTCCACTTGTAACAACTGCTATTTTTGAATGAGATAACAGATCATAAGTCTGATTGTAAACTACTTTCACATTTATGTCCAAGGCAGGTTGATAAACGCTATCGTTAACATTTTTAACACCAGCCACTATGAATTCATAGTTTGAAAAATGTTTTTTTAATGTCAAAAAAATTGGCAGCATTGAATTAATCTCCTGTGATCTACTACCTGGTAATAAAGTAATTATATCTCTTCCCTTGTTAATATTGTTTTTCTTGAGGAACTCTTTACTAGAATTAAAATTATCGATTTGTTCAATTAATGGATGACCATAAAACTCTACTTCCATTTTATGCTTTTCTTTATAATATTCCTTCTCAAAAGGGAAAATTACAAATAGTTTATCAATGTTATTTTTAATTGATTTAATCCTATTCTCTTTCCATGCCCATATTTGTGGACTTATATAATAATAGTTTTTATACCCGTTATTTTTAGCCCATTTACAAATTTTAAGATTAAATCCAGGATAGTCTATATAAATTATTCTGTCGGGATCAAACTCCTTGATGTCATTTTTGCAGAAGTTAATATTCTTAACAATAGTTGTAATATTTTTTAAAACCTCATAAAATCCCATAAAGGCAAGTTTCTTTATGTGCTTAACATTATAGCCTCCACTTTTTATCATATTATCACCACCCCAAAATCTTATTTCAGCTTTTTTATCAATTGATAATATTTCATCAATTAATTTTGATCCATAAAGATCACCGGAAGCTTCCCCTGCAATTATGTAGTATTTCATTTAAAATTCCATTCATTTAATTCCTGAATGGCATGATGAGCAGTTAAGTCAAATTCAACTGGGACAATAGATATGTAATTTTGATTTAGCGCCCATTCATCAGTATCCTCTCCCTTATCTTTATTTACAAACTTTCCCGTTAACCAATAATATTCTTGTCCTAATGGATTCTTTCTTTTATCAAACTCCTCTACCCATGAAGCATTAGCCTGTCTACAAACTTTTACTCCTTTAATCATAGATTTTTCTACTGAAGGAATATTTATGTTTAAAACAACTCCTTTAGGTATACCATTTTTTAATGCATTTTCAGTAATTTTTTTTATATAATCTTTAGATTCATTAAAATTCGCATTCCATCTATAATCAAGTAATGAAAAACCAATTGCTGGAACACCTTCAATGCCTGCTTCAATAGCTGCACTCATTGTCCCTGAGTATATAACATTAATTGATGAATTTGAACCATGATTAATACCTGAAACACATAAATCAGGCTTTCTTGGCATAAGTTCATTTATTGCCAATTTAACACAATCTGCAGGAGTCCCTGAACAGCTATATTCAATAATCTCACTATCCTTTGGAGTAATCCTAGAAGAGTGAAGAGTAGAATTTATAGTTATGGCATGCCCCATACCTGATTGAGGGCTATCTGGAGCAACAACAATGATATCTCCAACATCTTTCATTACATTAATCAATGTTCTAATACCTGGTGCATTTATACCATCATCATTTGTTACTAATATTAGCGGTTTTGCCATAAATTTTATTTGATGTAAAGATATAAAAACGATTCACTACTTTAACTTTAACATAAAGTTTACTGTTATTCTGTCTTACTTGTTTTTTTTTAAATTAATTTAGCATCATGTTTTTAAGAATATTTGGCTTTTTAATATCTGCTGTAGTATCATTGGTTATTTACTTCGAGGTTTCAAACACAAAATTCTCAAGTGACGAGCCAAATAAAGATAAACTTCTTGTTGATCTAGTTTCATATGTGCTAGATAAATTACACTATGATCCTAAAATAATTAATGATGATTTTTCAATAAATGTTTATGAGGACTTTATCGATGCAGTTGACTCACAAAAAAGATTTTTACTTAAGTCAGACATTGAACTATTTTCCCAATATAGACTATCAATTGATGACCAAATAAAATCATCTGATATTACTTTTTTTAACTTAGTCTATGAAACATTGGAAAGAAGAATGGATGAGGTTGAAAGTTTTTATCCGGAAGTCTTATTCACTCCTTTCAACTTTAACATAGATGAGGAAATTAATCTTGACTATGAAAATCAGGAATATGTTGATGGTATTGAAGAATTAAAAAAACTTTGGAGAAAAAGACTTAAGCTCTCTGCTTTAGACGGGTTTGCCTCAAAAAAAGAAATAAATATTGAAGACGATAAAACAAAAACAGATTCAGAAATTGAGATTGAATCTAGAAAATCAATAAATGATAATCTTAGAGACTTTTTCCAGTTCAACAGTGAGCTTGAGAGAAAAGACTGGTTCTCTATCTATTTAAATTCAATAGTGACCCAGTATGATCCTCACACAACTTATTTAGCTCCTGAAGCAAAAGAAGTCTTTGATCAAAATATTTCTGGAAAGTTTCAAGGTATAGGTGCAAGATTATTTAAAAGAAATCAACAGGTTGAAATTTCGGAAGTTATTATAGGTGGTCCAGTCTGGAGAGATAACCTATTGAATGTTGGAGATATAATAATTGCTGTTGCTCAGTCTAAAGAAGAAGAACCACAAGAAATATCTTTAATGAAATTAAGTGATGCAACAGATCTAATAAAAGGAGAAAAAGGAACAAATGTATACTTAACTGTAAAAAGGGTTGATGGTGGTATAGAACAAGTAGAAATAACTAGAGATATAGTTGAGCTTGAAGAAACGTATGCTAAATCTTCAATTATAGATGATGACACTAATAAATACGGATTAATAAACTTACCAAGATTTTATGTAGATTTTGATGATTATGGTGAGCGTAATGCTGCAAGCGATATAAAGAAAGAAATTATTTCCCTAAAAAATAAAGGAATTGACGGCTTAATTTTAGATCTCAGGAATAATGGGGGTGGGTCTCTGAAAACTGTAGTTGATATTACTGGATTTTTTATTGAAAAAGGTCCAGTAGTTCAAGTTAAAAGTATTGGTGGAAGAAAAGAGATACTTAGAGATAATGATTCTTCAATATTATGGGATGGACCACTTGTTATAATGGTTAACGAGTTTTCTGCATCTGCATCAGAAATTTTAGCAGCTGCTTTACAAGATTATAACAGAGCTGTAATACTTGGTAGTAAACAAACTTATGGTAAAGGAACAGTCCAAAATATTATTGATTTAAATAATGTAATTTCCGGAAACACTTATGGGGATTTAGGCTCTCTCAAAATTACAACAGATATGTTTTACCGAGTAAATGGTGGATCTACTCAATTGGAAGGTGTTAAAAGTGATCTAGTATTTCCAAATAGATATAGTTATGTTGATATTGGGGAAAAGGACTTGGATAACCCATTAAACTGGAATAAGATTGATCCAGCTAGATATGACAATTCCTCTAAAATTTTTAATTATTCTCAAGCAGTTGAAAAAAGTAAAAAAAGAATTAGTGAGAATGAATACTTTTCTCTGATTGATCAACATGCTAAGCTAGTTAAATCTAATCAAGACAATAAAATAATTTCTTTAGATTATGAGTCTTATAAAGAAGATCAAGAAAATCTTAAATCACAAGGTGATAAATTAAAAATTATTGATGAATTCATCTCACCGTATGTATTTGATTGGAATGAAAGTAATCAAAACACTGATAGCTCATACAATGATGATATTAAAGAAAAAAGAGATAGATGGATTAAGTCCTTAGAAAAAGACATCTATGTCAATGAGGCTATGAATCTTTTAAAAGATCTATCATCAATTGAGGGGGGTCAGATTTTATCTCAATTAAATAAAGATTAATCTTCTTTTAATCTGCTCGAGTCAAAATTTAAGTAGATAAAAAACATTATACTAAAAATTAATAGGCTAGATCCTCCATAGCTAATATATGGAAGAGGAATACCTATAGAAGGAACTAAACCTATTGACATTCCAATATTTATAAAAAAATGAATAAAAAGAAGACTTGAAAAACAATGGCAGTATATTCTTCTAAAATGATTTGCTTGTTTTTCTGCTCTAGATGAAATCCGTGTAATTAATATAGAAAATATTAGTATAGTGCTAAAAGTACCCAAAAACCCCCATTCCTCTCCAATTGTACTAAATATGTAATCAGTATGTTGTCTAGGAACAAAATCACCTTTTGTTTGAGTACCTTCTAAAAAGCCAGTTCCAAATAAACCACCATTACTTATTGCTATTTTTGATTGATTTATATTATAACCAATTCCTTTATCATCTACTTCTTTTCCTAGGATTATATTTATTCTATCTCTGTGTCTTTGCTCGAGTATATTCTCAAATAAATAGTTAGTCGAGAAAGATATACTAATTAGAAATAGAAGTGATATAAATGATTTAATAAAATTTAATCTTATTCTCCTTCTCCTTCTATATAGAATAATTAGTAGAAATATAGTTGAGAGGATTACACTAGATATAAAAAAGTTAAAAATTAGAGTAAGAATTAGTATTGAAAAAATTATTATTCCAAAATAGAAAAATCTTAAGTCTAAGCCCTCTCGTAAAATGGGGAAAATAAATGCAAAAAAAACTAGTGCTGACCCTGGATCTGGTTGAAGAGTTATGAGTAAAATAGGAAGAAAAATAATTGTTCCAACAAAAATAATGTCCCTTGTCTTATTAAGGTCTGTCTGAATAATACTTAGAAATTTTGCTAAAAATAGTGCAGTACATAATTTAGCAAACTCAGTAGGTTGAAAACTTACAGGACCTAATATATACCAAGATTTTGCCCCGCCTCTTTCAACTCCAAAAAAGAAAAGACTTATCAATAATACTAAAGATAAGGAGTAAGCTATTGGAGCTATGTTATCAAAAAATTTAGATTTAGTAAATATTATAATTAGTGAGGCAATCAAGCTTACAACCAGAAAAATTAATTGTTTACCTACAAGTGTTGTGTAATCAAAAATGGAGGTAAATGACACAGTATAGCTTGAAGAATAAACATTTATAATTCCGAAAGTAACAAGAAGGGCATAAGTAATGAGCGATATTAAGTCATATTTTAATATTCTATTCATTTATGCTAAAGTTTTCAAACTTGTAAGGTTTTTCATATTCATCTGTAAGACTTCCATTAACCATTCTATTTTCAAGCCACTTTCTTCCAACATCCTCTCTTAAGTATTTCTCAATAATTAAGCTTGCAATTGGTGCGGCCCACCTACTTCCCCAGTAACCATTTTCAATGAATACGGAGACAACAATCTTCGGATCTTCAGCAGGTGCAAAAGCTATAAAAGTTGAGTGATCAGTTAACTGTTTCTTCTCATTTTCAATCAAAATAAAATTTTCAACAGTACCTGTTTTGCCAGCAACACTAGTTCCACTAATCTTAGCAATTCTTGCAGTTCCTCTATCAACCACATCTACCATTCCATCAATTACAATTTCGAAGTTCTCTTTATCAATAGTAGTATAATTCTTATCTCTATTATTTATTGATTTATTATCAACTCTTTTTACAAAATGAGGTTTAACATAATAACCACGATTAGCAATTGCAGAAGCAAAGTTTGCCATTTGAATGGGAGTAGTTAGAATTTCTCCTTGGCCAATAGAATTTGAGATTGTTGTTGAAGACCCCCATCTATTATCACCATAAAATCGATTATAATAATCTGATTCCGGAATAAACCCCTTCTTCCCTATAGATAAATCATAGCCTAAATAATCTCCAAGACCAAAACTTTTTATGTGATTAGCCCAATTGTCAAGACCTTCACTTGGTGTTTCATACTTGTCTATTATACGGCTATATGTTTTAGCAAAGTATGTATTACATGAGTTATATATCCCTTTTCTTAAATTACTTATAGTTCCAAATGGATTATGACATCCCATAAAAGCATTTCTAGCATAATAATGTCCAGCATTACATGTGAAAGTTGTATTCTCATTAATTACATCTTCTTGAAGACCAATTAAGGCATTTAATATTTTCATCGGAGAGCCAGGAGAGTATTGAGCTTGAAGAGATCTATCAAATAATGGCATATTAATTGAATCATTTAAAAGTCTATTAAAATTTTCAGTTCGGTCTTGCCCAATAAATTGCTCTGATTTATATGTTGGAGAGCTAACTAAAGTAAGAATTTCACCAGTTGATGGCTCAATTGCAACAACGCCACCTCTTTTATTTTGAAGAAGACTCTCAGCGTATTCCTGAAGATCTATATCTATTGTGAGAGTTATGTTTTTCGCTTTTGAAGGTTTCACATCACTTAAAGAGTTATTATATGGTCCAATAACCCTATTAAATCTGTCTTTTTGAAAATACTTTTTACCCTTAATACCTTTCAATTCATCTTCATAATATTTTTCAATTCCTTGTTTTCCTATCATTTCACCTTTTTCATAGTAAGAGTTATCCGCAATATCATTTCTATCAACCTCCCCTGTGTATCCTATTACATTACTCGCAAATGGTTTAATGTAATCTCTTACAGAATTTTTCCTCAAATAAAAACCTTCAAATAGCCATATTTTTTCCTGAAGAAATGCGTTCTTCTCTTTTGATATTTGTGATTTAATAACTGATGGAAGTTTTGTTGAATATTCAATAGAACTATTGATCTCTTTCTTTAATTCATCTTGATTCATATCAATTAAATTTGCAAAAGAAATTGTGTCAAATTCAGAAGTGTTTTCAGGGATTATAATCAACTCATATGATGGCTGATTGGCCACAAGAAGATTTCCGTTTCTATCAAAAATTAACCCTCTTTCTGGATAAACAGATAATTCTTGTATAGCGAAATCTGAATTAAAATAAGAATCACTTGACAATTGAAGAGAAGCTAGTCTTATAATAAATATTAATGAAACTATTATTGTTAACCAGATTAGTAAATACTTCTTTAACATTACCTATTAGAAATTAATCTTGAAATAATCCAAACTATTATAAAGGTAGCAATTGAATTAATAAAAGCATATAAAAAGATTGTGCTTAAAAGACTAATATTAAAAAATATAAATGAGTAGTATATAATAGAATGGATTGCAATCAGTGATAAGAAGAATGAAACCCTGCTAGACAAAGGTGTCCCTTTAAGCATAGCTAAAGGTAAATTAGCATTAATTCCAAATGAACTTTTTTCGATCCTGCTTCTTAAATAACATATTGTTATTGTTGAAAAAGTATGACAACCATATGTTTGCATTGAAAGGTCAACAATAAAACCAATTAAGAATCCCAATAACAATAAAAAAGTCTTGTTGTATGATATTTTATAATGAATAAAAATAATCAAGTAAATAAATGGAGTAATAATACCAAATAATTTGAATTGATTAAACACTAATAACTGTAATGCTAAAATTATAGTATAAAATGAAATATTTTTAAGTAGTTCTCTATTCATCAATTAAACTTTGAATTTCATTATTGTCAGTTCTGCTTAAAATATATAAGTTGGATAGTGAAGAAAAGTCATTAAAAATCTCAACATCAATTTCATAATATCCTTCTAAAGAACTATTATCATAATTCACAATTTTACCTATTGGAATACCTTTAGGGAAATAAAAAGACATTCCCCCAGTCACAACTGTATCTCCAACTTTTAGAGAACTGCTAAGTGGTATATCATTTAATTTTAAAATTCTTGCATTTAAACCATCCCATGTAACCGATCCAATAGTGGAAGAGTTTTTAAGTATAGCATTTAATCTTAAATCTGTATTTAATAATGAGATTATTGAAGCGTAATTGTCTGTTACATTTTTAACTATTCCAACTACACCTTTTGAGGAGATTACACCCATCTCTAAATTTATACTATCTAATTTGCCTTTATCAATAACTATAATATTTTTACTCTTATTTATTGAGTTCACAATTACTTTTGCACTATTGACAGAATTTAATGTGTCTTCATCAATTTGTGTAAATCTATAATTTGACTCCATTTTTTTTAGTTGAAGGTTTTCATCAATAAGCTTTTCATTCTCCTGTTTAAGATTAAAATATGAATTGATAGATGATGAAAACTTTGATGAAGTTGCAGATAGATATGTAGAAATCTTTCCAAACTCGTTAAAGTGTAATGAGCTATTATTATATAAAAAACTAAATGTTATAAATGATAGTATTAAATAAATAATTAAGTTCCTATTCTTAACTATGGAATTAATTATAGATTGCATTAAACTATTTACTTAATTAGAACTGACTTAAACTTATCGATATTTTTAAGAGCTATTCCAGTTCCTCTAACTACCGCTTGTAGAGGGTCTTCAGCAATATAAACTGGAAGATCAGTTTTTTTTGATAACCTTTCATCAAGTCCTCTAAGCAAAGCACCTCCTCCAGCTAAATAGATTCCAGTATTATAAATATCTGCGGCAAGTTCAGGAGGCGTCTGAGATAATGTCTCCATAATAGAGTCTTCAATTCTTATTACAGACTTATCAATAGCCTTTGCTATTTCTATGTGCGAGATAATCTTTTCTTTTGGCTTACCTGACAAAAGATCTCTACCTTGAACATGCATATCCTCAGGTGGCTCATCTAAGCTTTCAGTAACAGAGCCGACTTCAATTTTAATTTTTTCAGCAGTTCTATCACCTATATATAAGTTATGTTTAGTTCTCATATAATAGACAATGTCATTAGTAAGTACATCCCCTGCAACTTTTAAAGATTTCTCACACACAATTCCTGATAATGCAATTACAGCAATCTCCGTGGTTCCTCCACCAATATCAACAACCATATTACCTTTAGGTTTAACGATGTCAATTCCAATTCCAATAGCCGCAGCCATAGGTTCATGTATTAAGTATACTTCTTTACCATTTACTCTTTCTGCAGATTCTTTAACAGCTCTCATCTCAACTTCGGTTATACCTGAAGGAATACAAATAACCATTGTCAATGACGGGGAAAACCATCTTTTCTTTAAAGTAGGAATACTTTTTATTAACTCACTGATCATTTTCTCTGAAGCCTCAAAATCAGCTATAACTCCATCCTTTAAAGGTCTAATTGTTTTAATGTTTTCATGAGTTTTTCCCTGCATGAATTTTGCCTCTTCTCCAATTGCAATAATTTTTTTTGTTGATCGATCCATTGCAACAATAGAGGGGCTGTTAATCACAACCTTATCATTATGAATAATTAGTGTATTTGCAGTACCTAAGTCAATCGCTATTTCTTCTGTGAAAAATCCCATAATAATCTGCAAAGTTAGTTAAATAATGGAAATCTAATGTCTAAAATGCCTTATTCCTGAAAACATCATTGACATTTTATTCTGATTGCAAAACTCTATTGAATCTATATCTCTTAGAGAGCCTCCTGGCTGAACAATTGATTTTATACCATTTTTAAATGAAATTTCTACACAATCAGAAAATGGAAAAAATGCATCACTAGCTAAACTTGCTCCGTCTAGATCAAATCCAAATTTCTTTGATTTGTTTATTGCCTGATTTAATGCATCAATTCTCGAAACTTGACCCATACCAGATCCAATTAATTGTTGATTTTTAGTGATAATAATACAATTGGATTTTGTGTGCTTGGCAATGATTGATGCAAGTACTAAATCATCAGAATTATTTTTGTCTGGTGATGTATTGGTTACAATTTTGAAATCATCAAAAGTTTCAGTCTTCATGTCAAAATCTTGTTCTAGCTCACCATTTAGGCAAGTTCGTCTCTGAATACTCTCTTTTGGAATTTTATTTAATTTAATTAAAATCCTATTTTTTTTTGATTTTAATATTTTCAATGCTTCATCTTCAAAATCAGGAGCAATTAATATTTCAAAGAATAATTCATTAATTTGATTTGCAGTGTCTTCATCAATAATTTTATTTGTTGTAAGAATTCCACCAAAAGCGGATATGCTATCGCAAGCTAAGGAATCATTATAAGCTTCAATTAAAGAGTCTCTGATTGCTACTCCACATGGGTTGTTATGTTTATGTATTAAAAAAATTGCTTTATCAGACACTAAATCTCTTAATAAATTTATAGAAGAATCAATATCAAGCAAATTGTTGTATGATATGTCTTTACCATTGATCTGTTCGAAGCATTCATCAAAATCACCAATAAATCTAGCTTTTTGGTGAGGATTTTCACCGTATCGTAACTCTCTTTTAATATCTTTTCCATTTAAATATGAAAATATTTTTGAGTCATAATTTGAGCTTTTATTAAATGCTTCAACTGCAAGTCTTTTTCTAAAAGAAATATTAGTTGAACAGTTATCATTTAAGACATCTATTAACTCCTCATATTGAGATGAGGAACTTATACATACTGTATTTTCATAGTTTTTTGCAGCAGCTCTTATTAAGGATACCCCACCTATATCAATTTTTTCAATTATCTCATTATTGTCATTTGAGTTTTTTACTGTTTCTTCAAATGGATATAGGTCTACAATTACAAGATCAATATCTGGAATATCATATTTTTTAGAATCCTCAATATCTGAGCTAGAACTTGTCTTTAATATACCTCCAAAAACTTTAGGGTGAAGAGTTTTTACTCTTCCTTTTAGTATAGAGGGATAAGAAGTTAGGTCCTCCACCTTTTCTAATTTTATGCCAAGCTTTGAAATATAATCATAAGTCCCACCTGTTGAATAAATTTTTACATTATTTTCAGATAACAAAGAACAAATATTTTCAATTTTATCTTTGTTGAAAACTGAAATTAGAGCAGATTGTATTTTTTTCATAGTAGGAAAACTAATTTACAAAAAAAACCTGCTCAGAGGCAGGTTTTTTAGATAGATTAGAAGTTTACATCATGCCAGGCATACCCCCACCTCCCATAGGTGGCATAGGTGCTGGATTGTCTTCTTTAATATCAACTAATGCACATTCAGTAGTCAATATCATTCCTGCAACTGACGCTGCATTTTCAAGCGCAACTCTTGTTACTTTTTTTGGATCAATTATACCTTCCTTAAGCATATCAACGTACTTACCTTCTTTGGCATTATATCCAAAGTTCTTTGTGCCTTCTAAAACCTTTGAAACTACAACTGAGCCTTCGCCTCCAGAATTCTCTACGATTGTTCTAAGTGGAGTTTCGATTGCTTTATTTACAATTTGAATTCCTGTACTTTCATCAGAATTATTTGCCTTCACTTTTTCTAAATCACTCTTTGTACTTAATAAAGCAACACCTCCACCTGCAACAATTCCTTCTTCGATTGCTGCTCTTGTAGCATGAAGCGCATCATCAACTCTATCCTTTTTCTCCTTCATTTCAACTTCGGATGGGGCACCAACATATAGTACAGCAACACCTCCGGCAAGTTTAGCTAGTCTCTCTTGAAGCTTTTCCTTATCGTAATCTGATGTGGTAGTTTCAATTTGTGCTTTAATTTGACTAACCCTAGATTTAATATCATTCTTATTTCCAGAACCATTAACTATTGTAGTATTATCCTTGTCGATTGTAACTTTTTCAGCGGTACCAAGCATATCTAAAGTAGTATTTTCTAATGTGAAGCCTCTCTCTTCAGAAACCACTGTACCACCAGTTAAAATTGCTATATCTTCAAGCATTGCTTTTCTTCTATCTCCAAATCCTGGAGCTTTAACTGCAGCGATCTTTAATGAACCCCTAAGTTTATTTACAACAAGTGTAGCTAGAGCTTCACCATCAATATCTTCTGCAATTATCAAAAGTGGTTTGCCTGACTGAGCAACTGGTTCTAATATTGGAAGTAAATCCTTCATAACCGATATCTTTTTATCTGTTATCAAAATTTGAGGAGTATCAAGATCAGCTTCCATCTTTTCTGAATCGGTAACAAAATAAGGTGAAATATATCCCCTATCAAATTGCATCCCTTCAACTACATCTACATATGTTTCAGTACCTTTAGCTTCCTCAACAGTGATTACTCCTTCTTTACCAACTTTTTCAAAAGCTTCAGTAATAAGTTTTCCGATAGTTTCATCATTATTAGCTGAGATACTTGCAACTTGAAGTATTTTTTCAGAAGCACTTCCAATTTCAACTGACTGTTTAGCTAGACCTTTAACTACAG
Organism: Candidatus Marisimplicoccus sp.; assembly: GCA_965655775.1. Classification (GTDB taxonomy): domain Bacteria; phylum Bacteroidota; class Bacteroidia; order Flavobacteriales; family Flavobacteriaceae; genus Marisimplicoccus. The sequence continues at coordinate 70,789 of CBFHHV010000003.1, read as the reverse complement.
ATGAGACCGCTTTATCAATCCCTCTTTTTAGATCCATAGGATTAGCTCCTGCAGCAACATTTTTTAGACCCTCAGTAACAATTGACTGAGCAAGTATAGTAGCGGTTGTTGTTCCATCACCAGCTAAATCATTGGTCTTAGAAGCAACTTCTTTAACCATCTGAGCTCCCATATTTTCAAGATTATCATTTAATTCAATCTCTTTTGCAACAGTTACACCATCCTTAGTGACTTGAGGAGCCCCAAATGACTTCCCAATAATAACATTTCTACCTTTAGGGCCAAGTGTAACCTTTACAGCATTAGCCAATGCATCAACACCACGTTTAATTCCGTCTCGTGCTTCAATATCAAATTCAATTTTTTTTGCCATTTTCTTTAATTTAAATTATACAATTGCTAGAATATCACTCTCTTTCATAATTAAGTAATCAACACCATTATGGTGTAACTCTGTACCTGCATATTTTCCATACAGTACAGTATCACCTGCTTTTAAAGTAACAGGATTTTCTTTAGTACCCGGTCCTGCAGCAACGATCTTTCCTCTTTGAGGTTTTTCTTTTGCAGAATCAGGAATTATTATTCCAGACGAAGTTTTTGTCTCAGCTTCTGATGGCTCGACTAGAACTCTGTCTGCTAATGGTTTAATATTAATTTTACTCATTTTTTTTTATTTAATAGTTTCACAAACTGTGCCAATTTAGAATATGCGTCATAGTATGTTAACCTATGACATCATGACATATTATTGATCTAGGTCAGAAGGAATTTCTGGAATAGTTTGCTCAGGAATCTCTGGGATAGTTTGTTCAGGAATTGATTCATCAATAAGAATAGAGTCTGTATTTTCAGAGTCATTCATAAGAGTTACATTAGAAATCAATATTAGAATAAGAATTATAGCAGCAAGGACCCATGTGCTCTTATCAAGAAAGTCTGTTGTGCTTTTAACCCCACCAATCTGTTGTTGACCTCCACCAAAAGTTGATGACAGACCACCACCTTTAGGGTTTTGAACCATAACGACAAGTATAAGTAGAATACAAACAAAGATTATAAGCGATACTAATATCCAAAAGGTTCCCATGATTAATCTTTACTTTTTAATTTTTTTATATAATTAATTTGGTCTGCAAAGAAACTACTTTTTTTTGGATATTTCAAGCTTAAAATATCATATGCTTTTATGGCTTTATTGAACTTTTTCTGAGTAACATAGATCTTTGCTAGTGTCTCGGTAATTAGCTCATCCTTAATTTTTGTATCTATTGTTATCTCGTTATCTGACTTTTCCTCCTCAGAAAATTCAATTTTGGGCGAGTTTTTAATAAACTCTTCAATTAAATCTAATTTTTTTTCAACTTTGGGTACTTCATCATTTATGATATCAAACCAGTCGAGAAAAGAATATTTTTCAATTTTTGAAGTATCAGGAGTATTTATCTCTTCAGATGTGAAGAGCCAATCTCTTAGAATTCTTCTATTGTATGAAATCAATGCAGTTTTAGGAAGTAGTTCATTGAAAGATTCTTTTTCTTGGATCTTCAAAGATTTTAGTAAATGAGCAGATACAGATTGAAAATAAGGATAAGAGTTTAAAATTTTTTTCAGTTCCAAAGCTTGTTTTTCATCTTTTGGATCAAAATTTTTAATAATTCTTGAAAATGAATTTTTAGAGCTGTCTACCATTTTGCAAGAGTTTCATTAAAAATATCTTGTGTTATTCTCTCAAAAATTTCTTCTAAAGCAGAATCTTTAATATCATACACTTGTAGATTTCCAGGAAAATCATAATAAAATGAAAACCTTTTTTCAATGTTATCTTCCTCATTGAGAGCGTTCTCATAGCTCACCATTACAGCCATTGTGAGTCTGTTTTGAGCTGCCTTTATCTCTGCTGTAGCTGCCATTGGTGTTACACTATACTCAGTAATTTCTCCACTGTAAATTATATCTCCACCCTCATTGACAAGATTAAGGCTAGTTTGATTAACAATCAAATCCTGAAGAGCAATTGTAAAATCTCTATCAAGTCCAGGCTCAATTGTTGACCCAGGTTTACCACCTGCAGTATTTTCAAAATAATTTACTTGAAATGTTTCCACTCCAATTGGAATTGAAGATCCTGTAAAGCTGTATATGCCACAAGAGATAGCCATTATTGAGCAAATTATTACTACTAAAATTTGTTTATAAATCCGATACATCACCTAAGTTATGTTGTTTAATCTTCCTGTAAAGTGTTCTTTCAGATATGCCAAGTTCTTTTGCAGCATTTTTTCTTCTGCCGTTTGTTCTAATTAGTGCTTGTTTAATCATCTCAACCTCTTTATCATGCAATGATAGAGTTTCTTCTTCTTCAATTGTCTCTGCATATTCAAATGAGTTTTCAATATTGGGGGTAGAATCAATATTTACATCTGGTTTGAAATCTACACTTTTTGAATCTTGACTAATATCATGCTCACCATATATCTTGTCTATTAATCCTTGATTCTTTTCTTTAACATCAGTTGAGCTATCATCTTGCATTAACTCTAAAGTAAGTTTTTTTAGATCATTCAAATCATTTTTCATGTCAAATAGAACTTTGTATAGAATCTCCCTTTCTGAAGAAAAAGAAGAGCTATCTTCCTTTATGTCATTTATGGTAGCGGGTAATTTTGAAATTTTATTAGGTAAATAATTATTTAAAGTTTCAGTTGTTAGATTTCTTTCTTTTTCAAGTATTGACATTTGCTCAGCAACATTTCTTAACTGTCTTATGTTACCTTTCCAATCTTGTTGACATAATAATTGTTGAGCAGCCTCATCTAGCCTCAAAGTTGGCATATTATATTTTTGAGCAAAATCAGATGCAAATTTTCTGAATAAAATTGGAATATCTTCTTTTCTGTTCCTTAATGGTGGAATATCTATAATAATTGTACTTAATCTATAGAAAAGATCCTCTCTAAACTTCCCTTTTTTAATTGCATCTTCCATATTTACATTTGTGGCGGCAACTATTCTAACATTTGTTTTTTCAACCTTTGATGATCCAACTTTAATAAATTCTCCACTTTCTAAAACTCTTAAAAGTCTAACCTGTGTTGAAAGAGGAAGTTCTCCTACTTCATCCAAAAAAATTGTACCTCCATCAGCAACTTCAAAATAACCACTTCTATTGGCAGTAGCGCCTGTAAAGGCTCCCTTTTCATGGCCAAACAGCTCTGAATCAATAGTTCCATCTGGAATTGCTCCACAATTAACAGCAATATATTTTGAATGTTTTCTATGAGAATATTGATGAATAATCTTTGGAATATTTTCTTTACCTACACCACTTTCACCAGTAACTAATACTGAAATATCAGAGTTAGCAACTTGAATTGACTTTTCAATTGCTCTATTTAATATTGGGTTATCCCCAATAATTCCAAATCTTTGTTTTACAGCAAGAGTTGATTCCATTAGACTTTAATTTTATTTACATCTCCTATTAATGTTGCAGTTGTACAATCTTGAACTTTAACATTTACAATATCTCCTAATGAGAAATCATATTTAGGAAATACAACTACATTGTTTTCGCTAGTTCTACCACTCCAATATTCATTTGATTTTTTTGATGATTTATCAATTAAAACAGAGCATTCACTATTTAAAAATCTTTTATTTCTTTCAAAGCTATGTTTTTGTTGAAGTGTAATGATTTCCTCAAGCCTTCTTTGCTTTAATTCAGGGCTAATATCGTCATTAAAGTGCCTTGCAGCATATGTCCCAGGCCTTTCAGAGTAAGCAAACATATAACCAAAGTCATATTTTACCTCTTCCATTAAAGAAAGAGTTTCTTGGTGATCTCTCTCAGTCTCAGTGGGAAATCCTGTAATCATATCATGTGAGATTCCACAATTAGGAATAATTTTCCTGATATTTTTTATTAAATCAAGATACTCCTCTCTAGTATGTAATCTATTCATCTTCTTGAGAATTCTGTCGCTCCCAGATTGAATTGGTAAATGAATATAGTTGCATATATTATCATATTTTGCCATGGTCTCTATGACATCAATTGTCATATCTTGAGGGTTTGATGTAGAGAACCTTATTCTTATTTCAGGAAAGTTTGAAGCCACTAAATCCAATAAGCCAGAGAATCTCTTTGCACTTAATTTTTGTTCTTCACTAGCTTTTTTAAAATCTTTTTTTGGTCCTCCTCCATACCAGAGGTAGCTATCAACATTCTGTCCTAGAAGGGTTATTTCCTTGTAGCCTTTTTCATTCAATTCATTTATTTCTCTTATTATGCTATCAGGGTTTCGGCTTCTTTCTCTCCCTCTTGTAAATGGAACTACACAAAAAGTACACATATTATCACACCCTCTTGTTATTGAAATAAATGCATTAATACCATTATTATGAATTCTAACTGGAGAAATATCACCATATGTTTCAGATTTAGATAGGATTACATTTACTGCTCTTTGATTATGTTCAACCTCATCTAATAGATTAGGAAGATCTTTGTATGAATCAGGTCCAACTACTAAATCAACAATTTTTTCTTCATCAAGAAGTTTTTCTTTAAGTCTCTCAGCCATACAGCCTAATAAACCAACCTTAAGATCTTTATTTTCTTTTTTTTGAGAATTAAAGTTTTTTAGTTTATTTCTGACGGTCTGTTCAGCTTTGTCCCTTATTGAACAAGTATTTAGTAATACAAGATTAGCATCTTTTGCCTTATCTGTTAGCTCATAGCCGTCTTTCTTTAGAATTGACGCAACTACTTCGCTATCAGCAAAATTCATCTGACAACCATATGTCTCGATATACAAAGACTTCTTTTTAATATCAATCAATTTAGGTTATAAAATTAATTAATTAATTGAAAATATGCCAATTTGTCAGTAATTTTCAGTTTGAAGATATAGACAACTATTATATCAAAGTTGAAATTTTGTCAAATCCACCTTTAATATTTACAATGTTTGTTTTAGATTTTGAATTAAGAATTGAACAAGCAATCATGCTCCTGTATCCTCCTTTACAGTGGATATAAAGCTTATCTTTTTCGTTAATACTTTCAATACTATCTTTTAAATTAATCAAAGGTATATTTAATGATTCTCTAATAGAACTAATATTATTTTCACTTTGAGTTCTAACATCTAAAATATTTAAATCATTCTGGGAATATAAAGTTGCAAAATCTTTAGGATCAATATTTTCAATTGATTTTATATTTTTATTAGCTTCTATCCAAGACTTAATTCCACCCAATAGGTATCCCTTGATGTTATCAAATCCAACTCTAGATAGTCTAAGTATAGCCTCCTCTTCCTTTCCATTCGGAGTAATTAAAATTATAGGCTGATTTATATCTTCAAGAATCTCACCGGCCCATGGAGCAAATCTTCCTTCCAAACCAATAAAAATTGATCCTGGTATGTGAGATTCTGCAAATTCATCTGGATTTCTCACATCAAGAATTGTTGTCTTACTCATCATATTTTCAACATAACCTACGTTTAACGGCTTTAGTGATTGATTTAAAATTGTACTAGAATCTAAATATCCCTCTTTGTTTAAACTAACATTGAAAGGGAAATATTTTGGAGGTTCTGATAGTCCATCAAGAACTTCATTTATAAACTCATCCTTTGTCATATTTTCTCTTAATGCATAATTTGTCAGTTTTTGATCTCCAAGTTTACCTATTGTCTCAGAACTTAAATCTTTACCACATGAGGTCCCCTGACCATGACCTGGATATACTAACACCTCATCATCTAAAACCATTATTTTATTTCTAAGACTATCAAAGAGCATTGAAGCAAGATCTTTATTGCTTAAGCTTGATTTTTGAGAAAGATCAGGTCTTCCTACATCACCAAGGAATAAGGTATCACCAGTAAATATAGCGTGATCTTTTCCAAAACTATCTCTTAACAAATAAGTTGTACTTTCAATTGTATGTCCAGGTGTATGGATAGCAATTATATTAACTTCACCTAACTTAAATTCTTCATAGTCTTTTGCATTTATAGTCTCAAAACTAGTCTCTGCTTTTGGACCATAAATTATCTTTGCACCAGTTTTTTTAGCTAAGTTTAAATGGCCACTTATAAAGTCTGCATGAATATGAGTTTCAAAGATATATTTAACTGAGGCCCCAGATATTTTAGCTTTTTCTATATAAGTGTCAATCTCTCTTATGGGGTCAATAATAGCGACCTCATTATTACTTTCTATGTAGTAAGATCCTTGAGATAAACATTTTGTATATATCTGTTCAACTTTCATATTAATACAAAATTAGTTTCTTTAAAACTATATAGCAATAATGTTAAACAAATTTTAAAATTTTAATATTTTTTTTAATCATAACAATAAATCTATTTACATTTAGGCCCAAAATTAAATTATGCCAAAAAATTTAGTTATAGTTGAATCTGCAACAAAAGCTAAGACAATTGAAAAAATTTTAGGACAAGATTTTAAGGTAGTCTCTTGTGTTGGTCATATTTCAGACTTACCAGTTAAAGAGTTAGGTGTTGATGTTAAGAATGATTTTAAACCCAAATATGTTATCCCAACCGAAAAGAAACCAATAATAAGAGATCTGAAAAAATTTGTTAAAGATTCTGATAAAGTTTGGCTTGCAAGTGATGAGGATAGAGAAGGTGAAGCTATAGCTTGGCATTTATATGAAAATCTTGATTTAGCTAATAAAGATTATGAAAGAATTGTTTTTCATGAAATTACTAAGAATGCTATTTTAAATGCCATTGAATCTCCAAGAGACATTAATTTTAATTTGGTTAATGCACAGCAAGCTAGAAGAGTACTTGATAGATTGGTAGGTTATGAGCTATCCCCTGTTCTGTGGAGAAAAGTTAAGGCAGGGTTATCAGCAGGAAGAGTTCAATCTGTATCTGTTAGGCTTATTGTTGAAAAAGAAAGAGAAATTAAAAATTTTACATCTAAGAGTTCATACAAATTAATTGGAGTTTTTGAAAATGAAGAAGGAGTAAAATTAAAGGCCGAATTAAATGAAAAGTATTTCTCTGTTCAAGAGGTAAAAGAGTTTTTAGAAAAAAATTATAATTCTGTTTTTAATGTGTCTAGTGTTGATCAGAAACCTGCAAAAAAATCTCCGACTCCACCATTTACTACATCTACTCTTCAGCAAGAAGCTTCAAGGAAACTAGGGTTTGGAGTAACAAGAACAATGTCAACTGCTCAAAAACTATATGAGGCAGGGCTTATAACTTATATGAGAACTGATAGTGTGACTATTTCAAATGATGCAAAGACATCAATTGTTCAAAAGATTGAGAGTAAGTATGGGGAAGATTATGTAAATACTAGGAACTACAAAAATAAAAACAAGTCAGCTCAAGAAGCGCATGAAGCAGTAAGACCTACTGATATTAATGTCGAGGAAATAACTTCTGATTATGATCAGCAAAGATTATATCAATTAATTTGGAAGAGAACAATTTCTTCTCAAATGTCAGACGCTCAAATTGAAAGAACAGTTGTAAATATAAATTCAGAAGCTTACAGTCAATTTTTTGTTGCGAGGGGAGAGGTAATAAAATTTGATGGTTTTCTCAGAGTGTATAATGAAGGAACAGATGATGAAATTGAAGAAGAGAAAGGTGTTTTACCAGTACTTACTATTGACGAGAATCTTAATTTGTTATCTATTTCTTCAAGGGAGTCTTTCTCAAGACCACCTTCGAGATATACTGAGGCTTCACTGGTGAAGAAACTTGAAGAATTAGGAATTGGAAGACCTGCCACATATGCCACAACTATTTCAACAATTCAAAATAGAGGATACATTGCTAAAGGAGTTAATGAAGGAACTGATCGTAGCTATAACTTTATAGAGTTTAGTCAAAGTGGTATTAAAGAGACACAATTAAAAGAAAAAACAGGTTCAAACAAAGGAAAACTAGTTCCTACTGATATAGGAATGATAGTAAATGATTTTTTGGTTGATAACTTCAACAACATTTTAGATTATGGTTTTACTGCGGAGGTTGAAAAGAATTTTGATAAAATCGCAACTGGAGATCAGGATTGGACAGATATCATAAAGCAATTCTATAATGATTTTCATGAAAATGTAAACGAGGTCAAAGACAATGCGGAAAGACAGTCTGGAGAAAAGATTCTAGGATCTGATCCTGTTTCTGGTAGGGTTATTAAAGTTAGACTTGGAAAGTTTGGACCAATTGCACAAATTGGAACAATTGATGAAGAGGAAAAGCCATTATTTGCTAGTTTGACTAAGGATCAACAGCTTGATACTATATCTCTTGAAGAAGCACTTGAGTTATTCAAGTTCCCTAAGGAAATTGGAAACTACAAAGATGAGATTGTAACTGTAAATAATGGAAGATACGGCCCATATATAAAATTTTCTGCTAAATCCATATCCATTCCAAATGGAATTGACCCTCACTCAGTTGATTTAAATTTAGCAATAGAGTTAATAGAAGAAAAATTAAAATCTGAAGAACCTATTCACACGTATAACGATAAACCTGTAACAAAGGGTAAGGGAAGATTTGGTCCATTTATCAAATGGAATGATATGTTTATTAATGTTAATAAGACTTATGATTTTGACAATTTGGCAATAACTGAAATTGAAGAACTTATTCAATTAAAAATTAAAAAAGAAAAAGAAAAACTTATATCTGAATGGACTGATGAGGGTATTAAAGTTGAAAAAGGTAGATGGGGAAGGTCTATTATCTCTATGGGAAAAAAGAAAGTAGAGATCCCTAAAGAAATAGATCCAAAAACAATTACATTAGATATTGCTAAACAATATCTTAATCCAAAAAAGAAAAAATGAGTCTTGAACTGCTCAAACCTATAACAGATAGTTTTCTTAATAATTTAAAAGAGAACTATTTGCAAGGTTCCCTATTCAATAAAATAGATTTTCATTCTATTTCAAGTGGTTTACCTGACATTAAATTATCGAAAGTTTGTATAATTGGAGTTGAAGAGGATAGAAATTCTTTTTTTGAATCTCAAAGACAAGATTTAAATTCCATAAGAGAAGAATTATATAAACTAAAATTTGGTAACTGGAAAATAGAAATTAAAGATCTTGGAGACTTACCAAATGGAGAAACTGTTGATGATACATATCATGCACTTTATGATATATGTAGTGAATTGCTAACAAAAAAAATAATCTTAATTATAATTGGAGGGAGTAATGATTTAATATATCCAATATTTAAATCATTTGATTCACAGAATGAAAAAGTCAATATTGTATCTATAGATAATCAATTTGATCTTTATCAAGAATCTAATTTGATATCCGGCAGAACATATATGAATAAAATAATTGTTGATGACTCAAACAATCTTAATGATTTCACAAATATTGGATTTCAAAGGCACCTATGTTCAAATGATGAAATACAGTTGATGGAAAAATTATTTTTTGAATATATTTCATTGGGAGAAATTACTGAGGATAACATGAAGGCAGAACCTTTAATGCGAAATGCTAATATTGTTGGCTTTGACATGAAATCTTTAAACACTCAAGGTAATCCAAATGGTATTGACCCAAGGTTATCATGTATTCTTGCTAAATATGCAGGTCAAAGTAATAAAACAAATTTCCTTGGTTTATTCGAGTTAAATCATAATTCAATTTCAAATAAATTATACTCCGAAATAATTTGGTATTTCATAGATGGAATTGATAAAAGAATTGTGGAGACTAATTTTAATGATTCTCAGACTTTTAATAAATATATTGTTCAAACATCTGGAAGGGATATTACATTTTTTAAAAGTAAGATTTCTGAAAAATGGTGGATGTTAATAGATTCTCCAAATAGTTCTGTTGTCAGTTATTTGCCTTGTTTAGAGGGAGATTATCAATATGCTCTTAATGACAATATTCCAATAAGATGGCTCAAGGCAACCAAAAGAATTTAAACCTCTTGTAGATATCTTTCTGCATCAAGTGCTGCCATACATCCCGTACCAGCAGCTGTTATCGCTTGACGATAATCTTTATCTTGCACATCTCCCGCTGCAAAAACACCAGGAATATTAGTCTTAGTAGAAGTTTTGTCTGTAAGTATATATCCACCTTCATCCATTTCGACGAGCCCTTTAAAAATATCAGTATTTGGAGAGTGACCAATGGCAATAAATAAACCAGTTATTTTTAACTCTGATATTTCATTAGTAAGGTTATTCTTTATCTTTAGACCATCAACAACATTTTCGCCAATTACTTCCTCGACCTCATGGTTAAACAAAACTTTAATATTATCAAAATTTGATAATCTATTTTGCATTGCCTTTGATGCTCTAAAATGATCTTTTCTTACAAGCATAGTTACATTAGTGCATATTTTTGCTAAATAAGTTGCTTCCTCTATTGCTGTATCACCCCCACCGACAATTGCTACATCTTGATTTTTATAAAAAAATCCATCACAAACTGCGCATGCTGATACTCCACCACCTATTAATCTTTGTTCACTTGGAAGACCAAGATACTTTGCAGATGCACCGGTACTAATTATTACTGTTTTAGATTTTATTTCATCACCATTTTGAGTATATAACTTATGAATTCCACCTTTATCTTTTGAAAAATCAACTTTTGATATAAAATCAATTTCAACTTTTGTACCGAATCTTTCTGCCTGTTCTTTAAGCTCATTCATCATAGTGGGACCATCTATTCCTTGAGGGTAACCTGGAAAATTATCAACCTCTGTTGTAGTAGTTAATTGCCCGCCAGGTTCTAATCCAGTATATATAATTGGTTTAAGGTCTGCCCTTGCTGCATATATCGCTGCTGTATAACCGGCTGGTCCACTTCCTATAATTATTGTATTCATACTAAGATTTTTGAGATATTATTTCAATTACGTAAAATTAAAAAAACATAATTATAAATTGATTAAAACATTATTAACTTTGTTATTTCATAATATATATATGAAGACCACAAAAAAAAGCCTTAAATATCAATCTCCTGGGATTAATGAGGAAACTAGATACGAAAAACTTCATACTGTTACTTTTGAAAATTCTCAAGAGGCGTCAATTTTAATTGCAAGAGAAATTTGTGACTTAATTAGGTCAAAACAAGAAAAAAATAAAAATTGTGTAATAGGTTTCGCAACAGGTTCATCGCCAACAAAAGTTTATCAAGAGATAATAAGGATTCACGAAGAAGAATCTTTAAGCTTTAATAATGTAATAGCTTTTAACCTGGATGAATATTTCCCCATAAAGAAAGATGATAAAAACAGCTATCATCAATTTATGAATGAGAACTTATTTGATCATGTAGATATTCCAAAAGAAAACATTAATATTCCATCCGGGGAAATAAAAGAAAAAGAGGTTAAAAATTTTTGTATGCAATATGAAAAGAAAATTCAAGAAAGTGGAGGAATTGACATTCAGCTTCTTGGAATAGGCAGAACAGGTCATATCGGCTTTAATGAACCAGGATCTCACTTTAACTCTAAAACTAGATTAATTACCCTTGATCATACTACAAGGTTTGATGCTAGTAAAAGCTTCAATGGTATTGAAAATGTTCCATCTAAGGCAATTACAATGGGTGTTAGAACAATTTTTAATTCTAAGAGAATTATAGTTATGGCTTGGGGTATACAGAAAAGTCTAATTGTTAAAAAGTCAGTAGAAAATAATGTCTCATCTCTGATACCTTCAACATATATTCAAAAACATAAGAATGCTACTTTAGTTCTTGACAAAGAATGTTCAAGTGAGTTAACAAGGTATAATACACCTTGGTTAGTAGGTCCATGTGATTGGTCAGATTCAATGAAAAGAAAAGCAATCGTTTGGTTGTGTAGTGTGACAGAAAAATCTATTTTAAAATTAACTGATGAGGATTACAATAAAAATGGACTATCCGACCTGCTTGCACTTGAGGGCTCTGCATATGGATTAAATATAAAAATGTTTAACCACTTTCAAAATACCATTAGTGGTTGGCCAGGAGGTAAGCCTGGAGCTGATGATTCAACAAGACCTGAAAGAAAAAGTCCAAGTTCTAAGAGAGTAATTATATTCAGTCCACATCCAGACGATGATGTAATCTCAATGGGAGGTACATTCGATAGGCTAGTCTCTCAAGGTCATGATGTTCATATTGCATATCAGGCATCTGGAAATGTTGCAGTCTCTGACCATGATGCATTAAAGTTTGTCGAAGTATCTAATGATATGTTTCCAGATGAACTTAAACCAAAAGTTAAACAACTAATTAAAGAACTGAAGAATAAAAAACCAGATAAAATTGATTCTGTTGATGTAAGAAGAATTAAGAGTTTAATCAGAAAAAGAGAAGCGATTTCAGCTACCAGATATATTGGAATACCTGACTCTAATACGCACTTTATGAATTTACCTTTTTATGAAACCGGAAGAATTAAAAAGAATCCTGCTTCAAAAAAAGACGTTTTAATGACAGCCTCATTGATTAAAAAAATTAAACCACATCAAATTTATGCAGCTGGGGATCTTGAAGATCCTCATGGTACACACAAAGTATGCCTTGATATTGTCTTTGATGCATTGGAGTCACTCAAAGGTGAAAAGTTTATAAAAGATTGTTGGTTATGGTTATATAGAGGAGCATGGTTAGAGTGGGATATTCATGAAATTGATATGGCAGTACCGATGAGTCCAGCACAAGTTCTGCGCAAAAGAAAAGCAATATTCTTTCATCAAACTCAAAAAGATGGAGTGATGTTTCAGGGCCAAGATCTAAGGGAATTCTGGGTAAGGGCAGAGGAAAGGAATCATGAAACAGCTGAAAAATATAAAAAGATGGGTCTTGCAGATTATGCAGCCATAGAATCTTTTAAGAGACATTATTTTTAACAAAATTATTATGAGAAAAACTAACTTACTCTTAGCTACATTAATAATAATAGGGCCTCTATCCTCTGTTCAATCACAAGATAAATTTTCAAAAAGAAAAATTGCAAATCTTAAACAAGAAGTATCTCAATTAGTAGAACAGGACAAAAAGATGACGCAAGTAATGATAGATAAAGTTTTTAGTTTTGGAGAGCTTGGTTTCCAAGAATTTGAAACATCTAAATACTTAAGCAAGATTCTAGAAGAAAATGGATTTGATATTGAGTATCAGATTTCAGAAATTCCAACTTCTTGGCTTGCAACATGGTCAAATGGAGAAGGTGGTCCAACAATTGCTCTTGGTAGTGACTTTGACGGAGTTCCGTCAACTTCTCAATACCCTGGTGTTGCTTATGAAAAACCAGTAGTAGAGGGTGCTCCAGGTCATGGTGAAGGACATAATATAGGCCTTCCAATTGTTATTACTTCTGCGATTTCAATTAAAAAAATAATGATTGAAAATAATATTAGTGGAACCCTAGTTTTATGGCCAGGTGTTGCTGAGGAAATTCTTGGTGCAAAAGCTTGGTATGTTAGAGATGGTTATTTTGATAATGTAGATATGTGTATTTTCACACATGTCGATACTAACATGTCTACATCTTGGGGAAGGCCATCAGGAACAGGACTAATTTCTGTAAAATATACTTTTAGTGGAGAAACTGCTCACTCTGCTGGTTCTCCATGGAGAGCAAGAAGTGCACTTGATGCAGCAGAATTAATGAATGTTGGATGGAATTATAAAAGAGAACACCTCCATCCTGATCAAAGGTCACACTCAATCTTTCTTGATGCAGGAGATCAACCAAATGTGGTCCCTTCCAAAGCTTCTATTTGGTACTTTTTAAGAGAGATTACCTACAAAAAAATTATGGAGATGTATGACACTGCAAATAAAATGGCTGAAGGTGCAGCATTAATGACTGATACAAGCTATGAATCAGAAGTTTTGGGAGCAGCTTGGCCTAGACATTTTAATAAGATAATTGCAGAAGAGATGTATGAAAATATCAAAAAAGTTGGATTGCCTAAATGGTCTGAGGATGATCAAAAATTAGCAAGAGCTGTACAAAAAGAAATTGGTAGCGAGTCAATTAATGGTCTTCAAACAGAGCTTCCTCCTTTACGTGCTCCACTTCCATATAATGTTAGTGGTGGTTCAGATGATATTGGAGATGTGTCATGGAAGGTACCTACTGTAGTGCTTAGATTTCCATCAAATATTCCAGATGTTACTTCTCATCATTGGTCTGCGAGTATTGCCGCTGCAACTCCAATTGCTCATAAGGGAGCAAATGCTGGTGCTAAAGTTGTTGCTATGACAGTCTTAGATTTTTTAACAAAACCAGAAAAATTAGATGAGGCTAAAGAATATTTTGATAATGTTCAAAGTAAGGAGGACTTTTACAGACCTATGATATCTGAAAAAGACCCACCACCTTTTTATTTAAATACTGAAAAGATGGAAAAGTATAGAGATAAAATGGAGAAATTTTACTTTGATGAAACTAAGTATGATACTTATCTAGAGCAGCTAGGGGTTGATTATCCTGAGATTAATAAATCTGGAAAGGATAAAAAGAACCAATAAGTACATATTTTATCTTCCTCATATTGTTTAGTTTTTCAAACTAAAAAAATACAATATAATGCTTGTTTTTGTTATTTAATTAATAAATTAACTGCTTAAACAAAACTAAAATCATAAATATGAAAAGAATACTAAGCACAGTATTTTTATTATTTGCATTGTTATTATATGGTCAAAACGCTGTAAATGGTGTTGTCTTAGATGAAAACGGAACGCCCCTACCGGGTGCAAATGTTATCATTGAAGATACCAATACAGGTGTTTCAACCGATTTTGATGGAAATTTTGAGATTACTGCTAGTCAAGGACAAGTCCTTGCTATAAGCTATATTGGGTATACAACTCAATATGTTACTGTTGCTGGTCAGTCTGCGATAAATATTTCTTTACAGCTTGATAATGAGCTTGAAGAAGTAGTTGTTACAGCACTTGGATTTGCTGCTGTTCGGGATCAACAAGGATCTACGTCCTCTGTAATAAATTCAGATGATGTGATAAGATCTGCTGAACCTACAGTTGTAAATGCACTTAGTGGAAAGGCTTCAGGTGTTAGAATTACAAGATCTAATGGTGACCCAGGAGCTGGGAGTACAATTAGAATTCGTGGTGCTAATACAATTGACGGTTCAATACAACCATTAATTATTGTTGATGGTGTTCCTCTAGATAATAGTACTTCATATGCCGGTGGTAATAATATTACTGGTTCAAATGGTGGTGTTACACAAGGCTCACGTCTAAATGATATAAACCCTGCAGATATTGCTTCTGTAAACGTTCTTAAAGGTGCATCAGCTGCTTCACTATATGGTAGTAGAGCTGCAAATGGTGTTGTTGTAATAACAACAAAAAAAGGACAAAGAGGGAAAGCTAAAATCTCGTTTAAATCATCTTATTCTTTCGATGAAATTTCAGAAAGAATTCCAATGCAGAGTACATGGGGTCAAGGTAGATCTGGTGTATACGGAGAAACTCGAGCTGAGTCATGGGGTGATTATATACCTGGTAGATCAGGAGGTCAAGATGCATACAAATCTGGTGCATACTTTGTAGCTGAGAATGGAAGAAAATATGAGGCTATTGCATCTAAAAATTCTACAGATACATTCGTAGAAGAGAACTTCAATTCAATTTTTGGGACAGGAAATGCTCTTCAAAATGATTTAACAATTAGTGGTGGTAATGAAAACAGTAATTATTTCTTTAGTCTTGGACACTTAGATCAAGATGGTGTAATTAAAAATGCTACGTATGAAAGAACTAATGCTAGATTAAATTACGAGGCAAAGTTGAATGATAAAATTACTTTATCTTCTAAAATGTCATATACATATACAGACTCTAATAGAATTCAACAGAGTTCAAATGTATCTGGTTTAATGCTTGGTTTATTAAGAACTCCGCCAGACTTTGATGGTAGAGACTATAAAGGAACTTATTACAGTTCAGGTGGTACAGAATATATAAACAGAGGTAGATCTTACCGTAAATCAATCGGTCAGAGCTCTAACCAGTCATATACAAATCCACTTTGGACAGTAAATGAGCAAGAATCAAGTACAAGAGTTAACAGAATTACTGTAACTCCTCAATTAACTTTTAAGCCAACTAATTGGCTACAAGTTATTACTAGAGGAAATGTTGATGTAACTGATGATAAAAGAACTTATTTCTTCCCACTTGGAGATGCAAGTTCTAGAGCAAATGGTCAATACCAAGAAGATGCTCTTGACATTAGAAATTCTGCATTAGATGTAATTGGTAAAGCAAACTTTGAATTATCAGATGAAGTAAATTTAACTGCTACATTTGGTTGGAGTTACAATGATAGAAAGTACAGTAGAATATCTGGTAATATTACAGGATTCCTTGTAAATTCTTCAAAAAGAACTACTGCTTTAAATACATCTTCAGAGGCTTCTACATTTAGTGGAGCAAAAGCATTTAGTAGATCTAATAGAGGTTATGGAATATTAAATTTCGATATTGATGATCAGCTATTTATTAATCTGTCTGGTGCTCAGGAAGCTTCATCAACAATTAGTGGTACGTTCTTCTATCCAGCAGCAGATGCAGCATGGGTATTAACAGAAGATGTTGTCCAATCAAAAATAATGTCATTTGCCAAATTAAGAGCTTCATGGGGTCAAGTAGGTGTTCAGCCTGCAGCTCATAAGTTCGAAACTCTTGCAGAAGGTGGATTTGGTTATTCAACATATAGTGACCCTCTAGATAGTAATTTATTTGGTGGTGGTTTTAGATTAGATAATAACTTAGGAAATCCTAATCTTGAGCCGGAAATAAAAACAGAATGGGAAATTGGTGGTGACTTTAGATTCTTTGATGATAAAGTTTCATTATCTATGACTTATTATGATAACATAATTGAAGGTATCTTATTAGATGTTTCATTATCTCCTTCGACAGGTTTCTCAACACAATATGGTAATTATGGTGAGATGATAAATAAAGGGATGGAAATTGATCTAGGTGTAGATTTATTTGATACAAATGACTTTGGACTATCAGCTGGTATTAATTGGTCAACAAATGAAAATGAGGTGACAGACCTTTATGGAACTGAATCAATCAACTTGTCTCCAGGAGCTTCGGTAAGTTCTAGAGCGGTTGTTGGTTACCCACTTGGTGCTCTATATGGTACTGGTTCAAAAACAAATCCTGATGGAAGTTTTGATCTTAATTCAAATGGATTCCCTCAGATTACATCTAGCCCAATTGTTCTAGGTGACCCTAATCCAGACTGGAGAGGTGGTTTTTCACTTAGCATGAGATATAAAAAACTAAGACTGAATGCTGTACTAGAACACTCTGAAGGTGGTTCATTCTCTCCAAGAACTTTATGGGTTCTAAGAAGATTTGGTACTACTCAGGAAACAGCTAATAGAATTACTTTAGATCAGTCTTTAGTAAACTATAAAGGAACTACAATTCCTGCTGGAACTACTGTAAGAGGTAACATTGAAGACTTTGGAGGCGGACCGGTTCTTCTTGATGAAAACTGGTATAGAACAGGAATCGGTGGTGGTTTTGGTGATAACCAAGCTTATAACTTCTCGATTGCTGATGCAACTTGGACTAAACTAAGAGACCTTTCTTTGAGTTACGTTCTAGATACGCCTGTTGTAACTAATCTAGGTTTGAGTGATGTTATATTTACTTTTACTGGAAGAGACCTAATAAATATCAACAATGTTGATGGGATTGATCCTGAGATAAACACAAAAGGTGTTAGTGTTGCTCAAGGTGTTGAGTACTTTACAAACCCTCAGACAAAAGGTTATCTTTTTAGCTTAACAATTAATTATTAATACGATGAAAAAATTATTTACAAAATCAATATTAGCTCTTCTAATTGTATTCTCATTTTCATGTGAGGACTTAAATGAAGACATTAATTCAAATCCAAATGATATTTTGATTACTGATGTAGAGGACAAACTATTTTTAACTGGTGCACAAATTGCAAATGTTCAATTACAAAATGGTCACCTAAATAGAATAAGTGGAATGTACTCAGGTCAATTAATAGGATTTAGTTCATTGTATGCAAATATATATGGATACAGTTTATCAACTGTTGAGTCAAACAGTGAATGGTTTGCACTTTATGTTGGTGTACTGAATAACATGAGACAACTTCAAGAAAACTCTTCTAATACTTTATTAGTTGGGATAGCAGAGATTATTGAAGGTCATGCTTTTGGAACAGCTGCTTCTTTATGGGGTGGAATTCCTTACAGTGAGGCTGGAAATCCAGAAATAGAGGATCCAACTTTTGATTCTCAAGTTTCGGTTTATAATGCTGCAATTCAGAAGTTAAACTCAGGAATATCGACTTTACAGTCTGCTTCATCTAGTAGTCTATCTCAGGATATAATTTTTGGTGGAAATAAAGATAAGTGGATTGAAGCTGCACATACTTTAGTAGCTCGTTTTAGTCTTCACAAGAAAGATTATGCTGGTGCAATTTCTGCTGCAAATAGCGGAATAAGTTCAGCATCAGGGGATATGAAATTTAATCCCCCAGCAACACAGACTGGTGATACTAATTTATTTGCAACTATTTTAAATGGTTCGAGAGCTGGTGACCTTGGAAATTCTTCCGGTGGTCAAGAAAGTTTCTTATTACAATTATTGAGTAATGATTATTCAACAAATAGAAACCATGCAAAAACTGATGAGACAGCTAGATATGGTTACTATAAAATTAATTCAACGAGTGGATCAGCTAATACTGGTATAATTGCAGAGGATGAGCCACAAAATATGGTTACGTATTTTGAAAATGAGTTAATTTTAGCTGAAGCTAAAGCAAGACAAGGTAGTCTTGCAGATGGTCTCCCACATTTAAATAATGTTAGATCATGGTTGAATTCAGGTGGTAACTTAAACAGTAATCACAGTTCTAACTCATATAAGTATGAAGCATTTGTTGCAGCTGATTTTAATTCAGGTGGAATTGAAAACCAAGATGGAGTTGATGCAAATACTGCTTTTTTAAGAGAAGTAATTGAAGAAAGATATGTTTCAGGATTTGGTATGCACATGCCATTTAATGATGCTAGAAGACTTAGAAAGTCTGACAGTGCATATTCTGTTCCATTTGTATTAGTTGGTGGACCAAATCCACCATATCCGGAAAGAATGCCGTATGCTGCCACAGAACTAAATTCTAATTCTAATGCACCTGCTGATGATCCTGGTATATTTACTAAGACAGAAGTGAATCAATAATACTTCAAAAAAAGTAATACTTTCAAAAAAGGTTTGTAAATTTTACAAACCTTTTTTTGGTTAATTATGGTTAAAATAAATAGATTACTCGTTTTACTTTTATCAATAGTGCTGATTAGTTGTAACACTGAAGATACAGCCTATTCAAATAGTCTAATTTCATCACCACATCCATTAGCTTCTCAAGCAGGAAAAATTATTTATTCTAAGGGTGGAAATGCGTTTGATGCAGCTGTTGCAGCAGCATTTGCACTGTCTGTTGTGGAACCAAGTATGAGTGGAATAGGAGGAAGGCTTCAAGTAATATATAAACAAGCAGAAGGTGATATTCTAGGGATAGATGCAACTACACAAGTACCTGAAAGCTTTAAAAATATTAGTGAAGAATTACCAAGTTTTGGGTATAGTACTATTGGAATCCCTGGAGTTGTTGCAGGATTAATTAAACTTCACGATGAGAATGGTGTCCTTGATTTAAAGACTGTTATGGAACCATCAATTACTTTGGCAGAAGATGGCTTTTATTTATATCCAGGAGAAATTAAGAGACAACAAAGTGATAAGGAAAAAATTGAATCTTTTGATGGAACTAAGTTATACTTTCTTAATTCTAATGGAGAGTCATTTGAACCAGGGGATAAATTAGTGCAAAAAGATCTTGCAAATACATTAAAAATAATCTCTGATAATGGTAAAAAAGGATTTTATGAAGGAGAAATTGCTGATAAAATGGTTAATGATATTAAAGCAAATGGAGGATACATAACTATAGACGACTTAAAAAACTACACAGTAAGAAAATCAGATGTTTTAACCGGTAAATTTAATGGATATGATATCCACACACTTAATTTGCCATCTTATGGATCCATAACAATTCAGATGATTCAAATATTTGATCATTTAAAAATTGAGAATGAGAGAGATTGGACATTAAAGATTTCAAGTGCAGTAGAAGAGTCATACAAATACAGATTTTTTCAAAAAAATCTTGATTCAGTAAATAGCATATTATCAATTAATCGAGCTAGGCAGATTGCATCTAACATTGAGGATAATCAAAGTGAAGTTGTATTTAAATCTAATTTGCATGAATTTGATTCTAAAGATCTTGCGCGAGGACACACTGCTCATTTAACTACCTCTGATAAGTATGGGAATGTTGTCTCTCTTACACAAACACTTGGGCCTAATATGGGGTCTAAAGTTGCAACAAAAGGTCTAGGTTTTTTATATAATGTTACTATGGGTCCATACCTTGGTGGATATCTTGGGGAAGATAAACCTGGAGACAGAGCCTCTTCTCATATCTCTCCAACTATTTTTACAAAAAATGATAAAGTAGTTCTTGCACTTGGTGCAGCAGGTGGAAGAATGATTCCAATAGCAATTAATCAAGTTGCATATAGATATTTAAAACAAAAATTCCCTTTAGTTGAGGCTTTGACTATGCCAAGAGTCTATAAATATGAAAGCCCAATCTATGTTGAGAGTCATCTTGGTATTAACAGATTCAATGACTATGAAATTTATTCTGAGTCTCAAAATGTAGAAAGAATTAGAGCTGAAGCATACTTTGGAAGGGTCCATGCAATTGCCCTTGATACAATTAACAACAAATGGATAGGTTCTGCAGATCCAGACTGGGAGGGAAGTGTTAGTGATTTTGAATGAAAATACCAATAAAAAATATAGCCCTGAGTATATTTATATTTTCAGGTTTAGCTTTTAATGTTCTTAATGCTCAAAGCTTTATTGGGTCTCTAAATGATTCAATTATAAAATATAAGGCTGGTGAGCCACAAAAATCATTAGATTTCGGATTTTTAGCTCTTGAATCCTTTAAGGATGAAGAAGAAATCACTCTTGAATATGTCAACACTAATTACTACTTAGGTGAAGTATATTATTTTTTAAGAGAATATAAAACATCATTTGAATACTTATCTAAATCTTTAGAGCTTTACGATCTTTTAAAGCCAAGTATAAAGAACATCAATAAAATCATAATTGAAAATCAAGAGAACGAGCTGTACTCTGTAATTGATTTATATTCAATATTTGTAAATAATAGAGGGCAGCTGATAAATAAATTAACTAATGATGGGTTACATCTAAACGAAAAGGGTTATAAACTATGGTCAAAATTTATCAAACCTATAACAGATTCATTATAAATTATATAAATGTTCTTGTAATCACTATTAATTTAAATAACTTATACTATTTAGTTAAATTGAAAATAAAGTGAAAAGGATATTTTTTTGTCTATTATCAATTTTTATAATTGCTTGTCAGCAAAACACGTCAACTAATATATTATACTCATCTGAGTTTGATGGTATACAGTATTTTGGTGAAGACTCGTTTCTGTTAGAAGGAACTAATATTGCAGATTCATTAAAAGATAATAAATATGATAGGTTGCCTGCTTCTTATAAAGACCTTGTTCGAGAGCCTGTTTGGGATTTATCAAAAAATTCAGCAGGACTATCTATAAGGTTCCTATCCAATTCATCTGTAATAACAGCTAAATGGGAACTACTAAACAATTTTAGCATGGATCATATGCCTGATACGGGAATAAAAGGAATTGATCTGTATTTTAAAAACAATAATAAATGGCAATATGTTAATACTGGTCGTCCAGCAGGCTTCAATAATGAATATAGACTTATTGACAATATGGATAATGAGCTAAGAGAATATAAAATATTTCTTCCATTATATGATGGTATAAAAAATATTGAAATTGGGATAGATAGTTCTAGCTTCATCCAGAAACCTAAAAAGAATGAGAAAAAACCTATAATATTTTATGGAACTAGTATAACTCAAGGTGCATGTGCATCAAGACCAGGAATGGCTCATACTAACATAATATCGAGAAAACTTGATCGTAATGTTATTAATTTTGGTTTTAATGGTAATGGAAGAATGGAACAACCTATATCTAAATTAATATCAAAATCAGATCCTGCTTTTTATGTTATTGAGTGCATGCCCAATATGTATCCTCCTGATTTAGTAACAAGAAATACAATTCCATTAGTTAATGAAATTAGGAGTCAAAATCCAAATACTCCTATAATTTTAGTTGACTTATTTACTTCTCCTATAAGTGCACTAGACAAAAATGCGGTTAGGGGAACAATTCAGATGAATAACGCATTAAAAAATGAATATAAAAAAATGGTTGATAATGGATATGAAAATATAATATACCTTGACAGTGAGAAAGCTTTGGGAAATGATTTCGAGGGAACTGTTGACGCAGTTCATTTTACAGATCTAGGTTTTATCAGATATTCTTCATTTTTAATTGAAAAATTCAAAGAGTATAATTTGTTAAGCGACTAATTGCTATCTAAAGTTTATTATCTTTATTTTATGCTTAGGAATTTAAAATATCTAGCATTACTAATTTTCATCTCATGTAACTCCAATGCTTCAGAATCTGCTCCAGATGAATCGGAGGCTTTTCCATTTACAACAATAAATGAAAAAATACTCTTTATTGGAAATAGTTTTACATTTTATTGGAATCTTCCATCTCAAGTAGAAAGAATGTCTATTGAAAGAGGCTTAAATTGGGACATTACACATTTTACTGTACCATCAGCAACACTAAAAATCCTTTGGAATAATCCAGACTTAAAATCTATTTTAGAGAGCGAGACATTCGATCACGTAATTATTCAGGAGCATAGTACTAATATCCTAACAAATGCAAATGGTAATTCTGAATTTTACTTTGGTGAAATTACCTCATTAATTCCTGATTCTACACAAATTCATTTCTTCTCAACATGGATGTATCCCTCAATGGAGCAATTTAATACTAATAATGAGGAGTATCCAATTGAGGAGAGTATTAAACAGATAATTGAAGGAACCACTGCCAAAATTATTCCTGTTGGTAGGGCATTTAAATTATTTCAAAATAAATATCCTCAGTTTAACTTACTTATGGAGGATGATAAACATCCAAACCCAAACGGTTCATACCTAGCAAGTTGTATAATTTTTTCTCACTTAAGTGCTGAGTCTTCTTTAAATTTATCTAAAAGATATAAAGGGATTGATAATAAAGGAGTAGACATTTACTACAGTATAGTAGAAGATGAGGTTTTAACCTTTCTCCAACAAATTTCAGATGAAGTAATTTTCTAAAGAATATAAACTACTAAAAATCCTAGATAAGTTCCTAAAGCATTTCCTAGACTTCCAACTAAAATAGCGGGAAGTATTAGTTCTTTTCTATCAAATGATTCTGCAAGTGCAATTGCAGAGGCACCTCCACCAATATTTGCCTGACTTGCAATTGAAATCATTTCCCAGTCACGATAAAATAGACCTCCAATAAAAATGAAAACTAGCCCATGAATCAATACAGCAAGAGATGTAAAAATAAGTAGTGTGGCTCCTACTTCTTGAAGTTGACTAACTGCGCTTAATTCACAATAAGCACCAATAACAGCAAGAAAAAGATAGACCAGATATAAACCTAATGTCTGGCTTCCTTTCATTTTAGAGATAAACTTTGTTTGTGCTAAGAGTATACCAATAGTCGTCAGAATAAGAATAGAAGGTACTTTAATAAAATTCTCTGAAATTATATCGGATATGTAGTATACCCCTATTCCCAAAAAGATTAACCATGCTAGGGATTTAGAGTCTATTTTATCATTATCAACCTTTTCAGTATTTAAGTTTACTTTCGTGTTCAGCTTTACATTTGAATTCCATATTTTATTTAAAAACATTGGAATAGCTAGTGTAACCATAATCCATATTGCTGTAACAACATTATCAACTGCGATTGTTCCAGCATAAAGAAAACCTTTCTTTTGAAACCCATATTCAAGAGCAATTGCATTAAAATTTACACTTCCACCAGTATATGTACCAGTTAACATTCCAGCAATTATTTTACCGTTATCTCCTAGAATTTCCTGTGGGGATAACAAAAACCATGAGATAAGAATACCGATTGTTGTTGCAATTGATCCAAGAACAAACAACCCAACCATAGGAAGTCCTGCTTTCTTTATCGATGTAATATTTACATTTAATAATAAATAAAAAATAGAGATAGGGGCTATATATTTAAAAATGAAATCGTAAAGCTCAATACTGTTAGATGCAGAAGGAATAAACTTAAAATTAGCTACAACGGCAGTAAATAGTATTACTAAAAGAGCAGCTCCTCCAAGCTGCTTTCCAATTTTAGTCTTTCCAGCATAGACGGATAGAATAACCATAAAACATAATATGGATAATACATAAATTGGATTAGTAATGATTTCCATTTATATAAAAATAAAAAAAACGGTTACACTATAATAGTATAACCGTTTTATTGTTTTAGTAGCGAGGGCAGGACTCGAACCTGCGACCTTTGGGTTATGAGCCCAACGAGCTACCTACTGCTCTACCTCGCGAGTTGAAGTGCAAATATAGTAAACTTTCATTACTTAGGTTTAAAGCATTGAATTTAAGTAGTTATCTTTGCCGAAATGTCTAATAATAAACATAAAGCTGGATTTGTTTCAATAATTGGTAGACCAAATGTTGGTAAATCAACTTTGATAAACTCTTTAATGAAAGAGAAACTGTCTATTATAACATCTAAGGCTCAAACTACTCGTCACAGAATTAGGGGGATAATAAATGAAGATGATTATCAAATTGTTTTGTCCGACACTCCAGGAATATTAGACCCTAGTTATAAGCTCCAAGAGGCAATGATGAAGTTTATTAAAGAAACTTTAATAGACTCTGATTTTTTGGTAATTGTTGAAGAAGTTGGAAATAAAGAATCATTTGATGAGTCTTTAGTCAAAAAATTAAACTCCTTTGAAATTCCAATAATTTTATTGATTAATAAAATTGATCTTTCTAGTCAACAAGAGTTAGAGGATTCAATATCTCATTGGAAATCAATTTTTCCAGATATAGATATTTATCCTGTATCTGCAATTGAAGGATTCTTTGTTGATGAATTAATTGAAATTTTTAAAGAAAAACTTCCTTTATCCCCTCCATTTTTTCCTAAAGATCAATTTACAGACAGACCTGAGAGATTCTTTGTAAATGAGTCTATAAGAGAACAAATTCTAATTCATTATGACAAAGAGGTTCCATACTCTGTTGAGGTAATTACTGAAGACTTTAAGGAATCACCAAAAATTATCAAAATCAGATCTTTAATTCTAGTAGAAAGAGAGTCACAAAAAGGAATTTTGATAGGTCATAAAGGATCTGCATTAAAGAGAGTTGCAACAAAGGCAAGAAATAATCTTGAGAAATTCTTTGGAAAGAAAATATTTTTAGAAGTATTTATCAAAGTAAAAAAGAACTGGAGAAATGATGCCTCTTCTCTAAAAAAATTTGGATATAATTAAATGAGTGGAATTGTAGCAATAGTTGGGAGACCTAATGTCGGAAAATCAACTCTTTTCAATAGGCTAATTGAAAGGAAAGAAGCAATTGTTGATGAGGTCAGTGGTGTGACTAGAGATAGACATTATGGAAAATCTGATTGGAACGGTGTTGAGTTTAGTGTTATTGATACTGGAGGATATCTTCCTGCTAGTGATGATGTTTTTCAAAAAGAAATTGATAAGCAAGTAATTTTAGCAATTGATGAGGCTGATGTAATCCTATTCTTAGTTGATGTAAAAGATGGTCTCACAGGCGTTGATCAGTCTATAGCAGATTTGCTTCACAAGTCTTCAAAAGAAACTTTGCTTTTAGTAAACAAAGTCGATAATTCTAAATTGATTGACGACTCTAATGAATTTTATTCATTGGGTTTTGAAAATTTATTCTGTCTATCATCTATTAATGGATCTGGAACAGGTGAATTTCTGGATTTACTTGCACAAAAACTTCCCAAAGAGGATTTAATTGTTTCTGATGTGCCAAAGTTTGCAGTTGTTGGAAGACCTAATGCTGGAAAGTCATCATTTATTAATTCTCTTATTGGTAAAGATAGATTTATTGTAACTGATGTGGCAGGAACAACTCGAGATAGCCTGTATACTAGATATAATCAATTTGGTTTCGAATTTGAATTAATTGATACTGCAGGAATAAGGAGAAAAACTAAAGTTTCAGAGGATATTGAATTTTATTCAATCTTGAGATCAATAAGAGCTATTGAGAATTCAGATACTTGTTTAGTTATTTTTGATGTAGAGAGAGGATTTGACTCTCAAGTTCAAAATATATTTTGGCTTGCAGTTAAAAACAAAAAAGGAGTTGTAATTCTAGTGAATAAGTGGGATACAGTTAGTAAAGATCATTTAACTTCTAAACAAATTGAAGAAGAGATAACCTCAAAAATATCTCCCTTTGTTGATGTCCCGGTTGTATTTATCTCTGCACTTACAAAACAAAGAATCTTTGACGCAATTAAGATTGCAATGGAAGTTAATGAAAGAAGAAATTATAAAATACCAACAAAGAAGCTCAATGATTTAATATTACCGATTATTGAGCAAAAACCTCCTCCAAGTACTAAAGGAAAATATGTTAAAATTAAATTTTGTAGACAACTACCTACAAAGTATCCACAGTTTGCTTTTTACTGTAACTTACCACAATATATAAAGGAACCATACAAGAGGTTTCTTGAAAATCAAATCAGAAAAAACTATGATTTTTCTGGAGTACCAATTGATATATTTTTAAGAAAAAAATAATTATAGATTTTTTTTAATTTCCCTTAACTCATCTTTGATTTTATTGAGCTTCTTTAAAATTAACAGATTTTCAGATTCTGAAATATCTTTAGAATTAAGCTTCTTTTTTGCACCCTGAATTGTTAGCCCATCTTTTTTTAACATTATATAGATAATGGAGATGGTCTCAATATTTTCTTGTGTATACTTTCTTATGCCAGATGGTTTTATCAAGGGTTTTATCTGCTTGAACTCTTTTTCCCAAAATCTTAGAAGTGACGTGTTTACATCAAAGTATGTGGCAACTTCACTTATACTATAATATTTTTTTTCTGGAAGGTTTCCGAACATGTTCTAGTCAAGAGATTGATTCTCTTGTGATGAAAGATTTACTAATTCTTCAAATTCATCTGGAGACAAACTACCAGAGTAGAAGTTAATTGGATTTATTTTCTTACCATCTTTAATTATCTCATAGTGAAGATGTGGAGCTACAGATCTACCAGTGTTTCCAACATATCCGATTAGGTCTCCTCTTTTAACCATGTAGCCTCTTTTTACAGTAATTTTACTCATGTGAGCATAAATGCTTTCATATCCAAATCCGTGATTAATCCTAACATGGTTTCCGAAACCAGCAGCTCTATTATCAGCCCTTACAACCTTACCGTCACCTGTTGCGTAGATAGGAGTGCCTGTTTTAGCTGAAAAATCCATTCCAAAATGCATAGTTCTCATTTTTGTAAATGGGTCTATCCTATATCCATATCCTGAAGCCATCCTCTTTAAATCAGACATATTAACAGGTTGAATACTAGGTATCGATGTAAGTAGTGACTCTTTGTTTTTTGCAAGAAGTTCAATCTCATCTAAAGATTTTGATTGAATTACTAGTTCTTTTGTTAGAATATCAACTCTTTCAGTAGTGTTAACAATTAGATCGGAACTCTCATAACCTTCTAAATAATTATACCTATTTACTCCTCCAAATCCAGCTCTTCTTTGTTCCTTAGGAATTGGACTAGCCTCAAAATAAACTCTGTATAAACTATTATCCCTGTCTTCTATGTTGGCTAGAGTTGATTCAACTTGATCTAGTTTTTTATTTAAAACTCTAAGCTGTAATTCATAATTATCTATTTCCCTTGCTTGAACAATTTCTTTAGGAGTATCAATGAAATCAGTATTTAGAAGAATTATTGTTATAAAAGATCCAATAATTACTGAACTAATTAAAAATAATGATAGTCTGTAAAAACGTTGAAGAAAAGTTCTTTTGATTGGAACAAACTCTAAATTCTCAGAATCAAAATAATATTTAGTTTTGGACATAGATCAATTTGTTGTAATTTCAACGCTTTAATAGGCTTGAAACTAGTACAAATATAAAAAAAATGAATTCATCTGTTGTTAGAGAAAAGTTTTTCCAATTCTTTAAAGATAAACAGCATCAGATAATCCCATCAGCCTCTGTAATCAATGAAACAGATAAACATTTGATGTTTACTAACGCAGGGATGAATCAGTTTAGAAATATTTTTACTGGAGATCAAGATCCAAAATTTTCTAGAGTAGCAAATTCTCAAAAATGTTTAAGAGTATCAGGTAAGCATAATGATCTTGAAGAAGTAGGAATCGATACCTATCATCATACCTTCTTTGAAATGCTCGGTAATTGGAGTTTTGGAGATTATTTTAAAAAAGAAATTATTGAATGGTCATATGATCTTATGACAAATATCTATGGGTTAAGTAGTGAAGATCTATATGTATCTGTTTTTGAAGGTTCGAAAGAGGATAAAATGGATTATGATAAAGACACATTCAATGAATGGAAAAAGTATTTTTCTGAAGACAAAATTATAAATGGTAATAAGAAAGATAATTTCTGGGAAATGGGAGATATAGGACCCTGTGGTCCTTGTTCAGAAATTCATGTTGATCTGAGATCACCCTCTGAAAAAAAGAAAATTAAAGGATCAGAACTTGTAAACAAAGATCACCCCCAAGTTCTGGAGATATGGAATCTAGTCTTTATTCAATTTAATAGAAAGAAAGACGGTTCTCTTCAAAAACTTGACAAACAATATGTTGATACTGGTATGGGGCTCGAGAGACTGTGTATGGCACTTCAAAAGAAGAACTCTACATACGAAACTGACCTGTTTTCTGATATTATTAAAGAAATAGAAAATATTTCTAAAAAGAAATATTTAGCGGGAGATGAAAAAGTTGATATAGGTATGAGGGTAATATCTGATCATCTTAGAGCTATTGTATTCACAATCTTAGATGGACAAATTCCAAGTAATACGGGTCCTGGTTATGTGATACGAAGAATTCTTAGAAGAGCAATTAGATATGGCTATACAAACCTTGATATCCAAAGACCATTTATACATGAATTAGTTGATATTATAGAGGATAAATATTCTATTCTTTATCCAAATATTATTACTCAGAAAGATTTTATCAAGTCAATTATAAATGATGAGGAGGAAGGTTTTCTCAAGACATTAAATCAAGGGCTTAATCTAATTAATGAGTTAATAGATTCTGGACCTAATGATAAACTTATAAAAGGTGATGATGCATTTAAGTTATATGATACTTTTGGTTTCCCAATAGATTTGACATCTTTAATAGCATGTGAAAAATCTTTCAAAGTAGATATTGAGGGATTCAATGAGAATATGAAAATCCAAAAAAATAGATCAAAGCTAAAAAAGAATGATGAGTTATCAGAATGGGTTATAATCAATAATAATATCAATAGTAGTGTTTTCATGGGTTATGATCTCCTTGAAGTTGAAGGTAATATATATAAATACAGAGAAGCTAAATCAAAGGATGGTAAAATAAATTATCATATTGTAACAGATACTACAACATTCTATGCTGAGGGTGGAGGCCAAATTGGCGACACTGGTGAAATTATATCTTTAGGTGATGAAATACCGGTTATTGATACATTTAAAGATACTGGTGACATAATACATTTAACAACCAGATTACCTTCGGATTTAAAATCTAAAGTAAAACTGAAAGTTAATAATGATAGAAGATCATTGATTGAATCAAATCACACTAGTACACATTTATTGCATCAAGCGCTTAGAAAAATACTAGGAAGTCATGTGGAACAAAGAGGTTCAATGATATCAGAGGATATGTTAAGATTTGATTTCTCACATCCATCTAAACTTTCTGAAAACGATATAGATTCTATAAATGGTTTTGTAAATGATAGGATAAAAGATTCAATTCCTCTTATTGAGAATAGAGAAGAGGATTATGACACAGCAATAAAAAATGGTGCAATCGGTTTGTTTACAGAGAAATATGAAGATAAGGTAAGAACGGTAAAATTTAATGAATCGTATGAATTATGCGGAGGAACTCATGTTGAAAACACAAGTAAATTAAAGACATTTAGTGTTATCTCAGAGGGTTCACAAGCTTTTGGAATTAGAAGAATTACGGCAACATGTAATGAAAAAATCATTATAGCAGAGATACAAAAAAAGAAAGATTCCAAAGAAAAAGCTGCCAAAGAAAAAGCAAATAGAGAATTAAAAAAGGAATTAGAAATCCAAAATAAAGCTAAGGTTCAAGAAGCTAAAATAGAAATATTAGAAAAATTTAAAAATCTGGGTGATATAAACTTTTTTGCAGATGAGGTAAATTTAGACCCAAGATCTATAAAAGAATTATGCTTTAGCTTGGCAGACCAAATTGATAATCTTTTTATAGTTCTTTTATCTAATAATAACGGTATGGTTTTTATCTCTTGCTTTATCTCTAAAAACTTAGTTGAAAATAAAGGAATTAATGCATCTAATATTATAAAAGACCTATCACCATTAATAAGTGGTAGTGGGGGTGGACAGGCTTTCTATGCAACTGGAGGAGGGAGTAATTTAAAAGGCATAAGTTCCGTAATATCTAGATCTGAAGAGATAGTTAATCAGATATAGGCGGATACTTTTCAAGTATTTTTACTACAAAGTCACTAATCATTTTATCTCTGTTATTTGAATATTCATTAAGGACACCGACACCTTTACCTTGCCAGACAAGCTGTTGATTCTTACTATCGATTATATTGACATAAAGAGTGCCTTGAACTCTTGAATAAACAGAAGAATATGGATAATGATATGCAAATGGGTACCATCCATAAGGAAGATAATTGTTTACATATACCCTTTCTTTAGATTTAGTTTCAAATGTTACAAGTAAATCAGGAGAGTTTGATCTTTCAAGACCCTTAGACTTTAATCCAAGTTCTAATGATTTTAAAATTCTTTTTTTATCAAGATCTGAAATTTCCAATTTATCTATATCAGGTTGATAGAAAGAGTAAGAACTATAATTATCAAAATTTACATCAGAGTCATAATCATATTGAACATAAATTCCACATGATTTAATAAAAAATATAAATGTGAATAATATTATTTTTAATGAGATATTTTTTTTCATAATTTTCTTTCATATTAAAGTTATGAAAAAATTCTTTCTCTTATTGATTTTAATCTCATTCTCATCATGCTCCACAATCAAAACAGTATCAGTTGGTGAAAGCTCGGTTGAAGATAGAATCAATTTTTATATTAAAAAATTTGCTCCTGCTGCTGTTAAGAATATGAGATTTTATAAAATTCCAGCCAGTATAACTTTAGCTCAAGGAGTCCTTGAATCTGGTTATGGAGAAGGTACATTAGCAAAAAAAGCAAATAATCATTTTGGAATTAAATGCCACAAGGGATGGAAAGGTAAATCTATTAGACATGATGACGATGAAGAAAATGAGTGTTTTAGATCATATAAAAACCCATTAAAATCATACCGAGATCATTCTTTGTTTTTAGTTGACAGGGATAGATATAGTGGTTTATTTGAATTAAAAAGAAAAGATTATAAGGGTTGGGCAAAAGGTTTAAAAGCTGCAGGCTATGCAACTGATCCAAAATATGCAGAAAAATTAATAAGCTTAATTGAGAGATTCAACTTAACTCGGTTTGATGAGTAATTCATCACCTTTTTTATAAATATTAATTAAATCTTTGCCTCTTAACTCTTTTGTTAGTTTATCCCATTTTTTATTCGAAAAATCAAATTCACTTTTAAAAAAACTTAAATCACATTCACCCTTTTCTATTAGCTTATCGAGAATAACTTTGGCATCGTCAGTAATTAAGGGTTCTTCTTTTAATGGTTTCATTTGAGGAAAAAATAGAACCTCTTGGATTGACGTCTGGTTAGTCATTAACATAACCAATCTATCTACTCCAATTCCAATACCTGATGTTGGAGGCATTCCATATTCTAATGATTTAACAAAGTCCATATCAATAAACATTGCTTCATCATCACCTTTTTTATTTAATTCAAGCTGGTCTTCAAATCTTTTTAGTTGATCTATTGGGTCATTTAACTCAGAATAAGCATTGGCAATCTCCATACCATTAATAATAAGCTCAAACCTTTCTGTTAGATTTGAATTAGATCTATGTTGCTTTGTTAAAGGACTCATAGACTTTGGATAATCAATAATAAAAGTTGGATTTATAAAGTTCTTTTCACACTTGCTTCCAAATATTGCATCAATTAGTTTCCCTTCACCCATACTATCATTTACTTCTATTGACATATCATTACAAACTGATCTTAACTTAATCTCATCCATACTTGAAATATCATATCCAGTAAATTTTTTAATGGCATCAAACATTGATATTCTGTCATAGGGGGCTTTAAAGTCAATCTTTTTTGAATCATATTCAATTTTAGTTTTGCCATTTATTTCTAAACATACTTTTTCAATCATTGATTCTGTTAGCTTCATCATCCAAAAGTAATCCTTGTATGCAACATAAAGTTCAAGAATAGTAAACTCAGGATTATGATTTTTATCCATTCCTTCATTTCTAAAATCTCTTGAAAATTCATAAACAGCTTCAAATCCACCAACAATTAATTTTTTTAAAAACAATTCATCGGAAATTCTAAGATATAGAGGGATGTCTAAGGCATTATGATGAGTAATAAAAGGTCTGGCTGATGCACCTCCTGGAATAGGTTGTAAAACAGGAGTTTCAACTTCTAGATATGATTTTTCATTTAGAAAATTTCTTATCGTATTTATAATTTTTGTTCTTTTTATAAAAGTATCCTTAACTTGAGAATTTACAATCAGGTCAAGATATCTCTGTCTATATCTCTGCTCGAGATCAGTAAAGCTATCATACTCTTTTCCACTAGAATCTACTTTGGGAAGCGGAAGAGGTCTAAGAGACTTATTCAATAGTTTAAAGTCTTTTACTAAAACTGTAACTTCACCAACTTTCGTTTTAAACATTTTTCCTTTTATGCCAATTATATCACCTATATCCAATAACTTTTTATAAATGGTGTTATACTTAGTCTTATCATCCCCACTACATATCTCATCACGATTAAAGTATACTTGAATTCTACCTTTACTATCCTGAACCTCAGCAAAAGAGGCATTTCCCTGAATTCTTCTTGACATAATTCTACCAGCGATAATCACATTGCTATTTTCTTTATAATTTTCAATTAGGTCACTAGATAAGTTGTCAACTGGAAATAATTCTGCAGGGTAAGGATTAATTCCATGTTTTTTTAACTCTTCAAGTTTTTCTCTACGAATTTTTTCTTGTTCTGTCATTGGAATTATTTAAACAAAGATAAGTTTTCTAAAATAATCATTGAACTACAAATTTCTATATTTGAATGAAAATGAAAAATAAAAAAATTCTTGTAAGAGATATTGGGAAACTATCCTTTTCAGATGCTTGGCAATATCAAGAAAAAATTTTTAAAAAAACTATTGATCAAAAAGTTCAAAACAGATCATTAAATAAAACGATTGAAACAAAAAATTTCCTCATTTTAACGGAACACAATCATGTATATACAATTGGAAAGAGCGGGGATATGTCTAACCTATTAATTGATAAAGATGAATTAAAAAAAAGGGAAATAGAGTTTTTCAAAATCAATAGGGGTGGAGATATTACATATCATGGTCCTGGACAAATTATGGGTTATCCAATTTTTGATTTAGATAATTTTTTTACAGACATAAACCTTTACTTAAGAAAATTAGAGGAGGTAATAATTAATACTTTAGATTCATATAATATAACAGGATTCACAATAAAAGATGAGACTGGTGTATGGGTAAAAGATAATAATGGATTATCAAAAAAAATATGTGCATTTGGAATTAGGGCAAGTAGATGGGTAACAATGCATGGGCTTTGCTTTAATGTTAATCCAGACCTAAGTTATTTTAATCACATTATACCTTGCGGAATTAAAAATAAGGGTATTACATCTTTACAAGAGTTAAAAAAAGAAGATATTGATATTAATGAGGTTAAATTAACATTGGTTGATAACTTTAAGTTAGTTTTTAATGCAAAAATTAATTTTGAGGCAAATTAATTTCATATGATACAATAGAAAAGTTATCGAGCCTTGATATTATCTCAATTTTACCATCATTATCGGAATCTTTGATATCAATAACAGAGTTACCTTTAATTGGAAATCCTTTAACAAGTTCACCATTATCTTTATACAAATAGATTTTCTCCTCGTTTAAATCTGTGATACCAACTAACATAAATTTTGAATTAATAAATATCTTTGGTTTTGAAAATTTACTAAATGGTAAATCAACAGTAATTCCTTTAATTGTTAACCTATTATCATCTAGATAAACCAAGTTATTATCAACTATATCAATCAAATTTTCACTTGATAAGTTGAGATTCTCTTTTATTATATTTCCATTTGTATCGATTTTAACTAGATTACCTAGTTTATCACTTGTTGTAAAGTTTTCTAGATAACTAAAAATAGGGTTATCACTATATTGAATTTTATCATCAACTATTATTCTATCTCTTCCCCTTCTGTCTAAAATTTTTAAACTACCATTCTCTAATTGCACAACAATATAATCTTTACCGTCAATCCTAATATGAACTGGACTATTGATAATATTTGAATCAAAAAGTGGAGGTTTAAAACCACTAACTATCTTTCCATTTGAGTCATACATTTTGATTAGATTATCCTCAGTAATTAAAAATCTGTAGTTTCGATTTTTCTCATAATCAAAAATTGAAATGGGGTTATTTAACAAGCTTGAATTAATTGGAAAACTTAATTGTTTAACCTCATTCCCATTTCTATCAAGTAAATAAAAGTTCTCTTCAGTTCTAAATACCATTTGCTTTCTTCCGTTTTTATATATATCGACTTGCTTAATATTACCTACAATCTCCCCGGATAAGCTTTTCTTCCAATTAAGAGATCCTTTATTTGATAAATAGTTTAGATAGTTCTCGCTATCCTGAAATACAATGTCAAACCCATTATTTAAATGATTCTTTATCCATTTAGGATCTGAGACAATTTCTTGATCAAATGTCACAAAAAATTCTGTATACACATCTTCATCATTTTCTGTTGGATTAGCTTTTGATAAGTTAAATTCTAATAGTACAACATCTATATTCACTATTCCACTAAATGATCTAAATGGATAGACCTTATCATCTATATTATTTGAGTTTATTGATTTATTATTCCCTACCCACAAAAAAGAGTAACTATCTGACTTTTGTTTTTTAAAACTTAAATACTCATTGTTTGAACCAAGATTATCGTTGATGTTCTGCGAATTAATTATTTTTTTTAATTGTGAAACTGATTTTGTTATAATTAATAGATCTCCTAATAAAACAGCATATTCACCAGAAATTTCATTATCTATATTTTTAAAAAGAATTTTTAAGTCTTCATCTAAAATAATCTTGCTAATTTTATAGGTGTCATCATATTTTTCCAAATTGAAATAACTATCTATCTGTTCCTTGTTAATTAGATTAAGTATTACAAATTTTTCTTGATCTTCAACAAAGCTGATTTCATCCACAATATTTAGAGAATTAAAATTTAAATTTTGAGTAGATAAATCATTATACTTTAAATAATCTTTGAAATTAAATATGAATCTTTCTGAATCATTAATTGAAAAACTTAAGAAACTTATAAATGAATTTGGGATAATTTTATCAGTTTTAATTTTAGAAGTTTCAATATTTTTTAGAATAGAAATTTTACCATTAATTGAATCACTTATTCTTGTTATACCAGCTAAGTATAGATTATCAAGAGAATAATTAAAATCATAGCCAACCCATGAAGTTTTAGAATTTGGGAAAAAAGATATGTCGCTTAACTCAGTATCCAGAGCACCTATATTATTAGATTTAGTAAAGATGTTAAATGGTTCATCTGAATCTGATGTCTTTATTACCTTATTAAATTCAGAGTCAAGGTTATTTTTAGCTGAATAAAAATCCCTAATAATATTTTCAAGAATTATATCCTTATCGGAGCTGACGATATATTTATCGATAATAACCTTATGGACTTCTTCTCCATTAACTTCCTCAATAAATATTTCACTCTTTTGATATTTATTTTTTAACGTGTTATCTTCTAAGATTGTATCAAATGAGTTTGACTTTCTAATGTAAGTGAATGCTATCTCATTTTTACCATATTTAGATAACGATAGAATTCCTTCTCTATCTGAATTTTTATTTGAGAGTAAATTGAGCTTAGAAGAAATCTCTTCTGTCGATGAAAGTATAGTTGATATTAACTTATTATTAACTAAAATTTCTTTTGTATTACTCAAATTATTAATGTTAATTATTAATTCAGAGTCACCTGGTAAAAATTTAAAAAGTGAAATTGTTTCATTATGAGATTTAGTACAAGAATAAATCAACAATGAAGCCAAGAAGAATAATTTAAATTTCATAATTATAATTCTAGTTTTATTTGTGATTTTTTTATTGTGAAGCTTCTTCTATGAAGCTTGGTCAGGCCATGCTCAATGATACTATTAATATGAAATTTTGTTCCGTAGCCTTTATTTCTATCCCATCCAAAATATGGAAAACTATCATGTTGCTCTATCATGTAGATATCTCTGTATGTTTTGGCTAGTATAGATGCAGCAGCAATATTTTGATATTTACTATCACCTTTTACAATACACTTATGATTAATATTTTTAAACTTTTTAAAACTATTGCCATCAACTAAAATAAAATCTGGAATAATTTTCAAATTACCTAATGCACCGTGCATAGCTTTAATTGTTGAGTTAAGAATATTAATTTTGTCAATTGTAGCTGGGTAAATTGAACAAACTGCAAAGTCAATAGAGTCTTTTTCTATTATATTTTTTAGTTCAGCTCTTTTTTTTTCAGATAGTTTTTTCGAGTCATTTAATTGATCATTTTGATAATTTTTAGGCAATATTACAGCTGCGGCAGTAACTGGTCCAGCTAGACTTCCTCTCCCTGACTCATCAATACCAGCTTCAAAATTTGAATCTGAAAAATTGTTCACTAACATTTTAGAAAATCAAAATTTATAAAGAAACACTAACTTTGTATGAAATTACAAAATACATGCAGAAGTTTTTTCTGGTTTTAACTTTTTTTTTGATTCAGACTTACATATTTTCTCAATCAGTTGATTTAGAGGGAAAAATAAAGGCTCAAGAGGAAGCCCAAAAAAAGGAAAATGCAGGAGACAAAAAAGATACTTTAAGCTCTAAGGATTATAAAATCTTTTATTATGATGGAAGAGAAGAAAGTATTGATACATCTTTAAGCATATACAAAGATTATAAATTTAATTTTTTGAGAGAGGATATATTTGAGCTTCTAAAAATGCCTAATGTCGGTCAGTCCTACAATAAGCTTGGCTATAATTTTAAAACTACCACTGATTATCCTAAACTAGGTGCACTAGCTAAACATTTTAACTATTTTGAAGTTGAAGATATAGGTTATTACAGTGTACCTACCCCCTTTACGGAGATTTATGCACGATCTACTTTTGAACAAGGCCAGGTTCTGGATATGCTTGTCTCAATAAATCTTTCTCCTCAATTTAATTTTACTATGGCCCATAAAGGTTATAAATCACTTGGAAAATATATTAACACTAGATCTAGAGGGAATCAATTTAGATTTTCATCAAACTTCAACTCAAAAAATAAAAAAACAAAATTTAAATTTCATGTGACATCTCAGAATTTATTTAATCAAGAGAGTGGAGGTCTTACACCTGATGGCATATATTTTTATGAGCAAGCACCAAATTACTTTGTATTAGATGGCTTAGGTAATCAAATAGAATTGGAGGATGGATCTTTTGAGATGATTGAATATGATGGATATATTGATAGATCTAGACTTCCAACTTGGCTTATATCAGAAAGCTCACTATACTCTAAAAGAGCTTTCCTAAATGTCAGTAGATCCCTAATCTTTAACGAGGATAAAAATATCTCTAATTTGTCAGTTGGACTTGAGTTTAAACATGAATATAAGAAGCTAGAATACCTTGATAATTTCAATTCAGGTCTTTTTGGTGAAGTAGAAGAAGGAATTACTGTATCAGACATGTCTAGATACATAATTCAAAAAAGTAGTGTTTTCCTAATATCTGATTTTGATAAACTGGGAAAGGTAAAAGTTAATTTTTCAAATATCAATTCAAGTAATTCTTTTAAAGACTATGGGCAAGATTATAGTGACATTCAACTTTCATTAATTAATAATGTCTCAAATCTAAACCTTGAGTGGGATAAAAAATTTAATTCATTTCAATTAGAATTTAATTTTAATAAGAGTCTAAAAAATAATTATATTTCAGATTATATACAATTTACATTTCTAACTAATAGGATAAAGAATGTTGGCATTAAATTTAGTGGTGTAAGTCAAAAAAAATCTCCTAATCTAAATTATAGTTTGTTCAGGAGTGCATATAAAAATTATAATTGGCATAATCCTAATCTGAAAAATCAAGAATCATTGTCGCTTTCTGCTGAATTATCGTATAAAGAATTAGTAAGATTTTCAGGAGAATATTCAACTATTGATAATTATACCTTTTTTCAAGAACAAACTAGTGCATTACTTGGTGAAATGGATTTATTAAGAAAAGTACTACCAAATCAAATAAACAGTGAAATAAAATATTTAAAAGTAAAATTATTTAGTAAAGTAGATATAGGAAAATTTAGTATAATAAATACTGGTCAATATCAAGAAAAGGAGCAAGAATTATTTATTGGTGGATTATCTACTTTGAATGTGCCTGAGTGGATTACAAGAAATACGATTATGTACTCCAATAATATTTTTAATAACTCCTTAGCAATTCAAACAGGTTTGACATTTAATTATTTTACGAAGTTTTATGCAGATTATTATAACCCTATATTATCTGAATTTGTAACTCAAAATTATAAGCAGATAGGAGATTATCCAAGATTTGACTTTTTCTTTAATGCAAGAATTCAACAAACTCGTGTTTTTATTAAGGTTGAACACCTTAATAGTTCTTTTACTGGATATGATTATTATTCTGACATATTTAATCCATACAGGGACTTGTCAGTTAGATTAGGATTAGTTTGGAATTTTTTCCAGTAATATTATATGAAAGAATACTGTGTAATTGGCTTAATGTCTGGTACATCGATAGATGGTGTTGACTTAGTTTATGTAAATTTCAAATTTGATAAAATATGGAAATTTAAAATTATTAATTCTAAGACATATCCATATTCTGAAAACTGGAAATCAAAGCTGAAAACAATCAGTGAAAAAGACCTTTTGGAGATTAATAAAATTGACGAAGACTATACAAATTCTTTATCAAAATATGTAATTAGATTTATTAATGAATTTTCTATAAAAAATATTGACTTTATAAGCTCACATGGGCATACTGCCTTGCATGATCCAGAAAATTCTTTTACATATCAAATCGGTAATTTGCCGTCAATATCAAAAAAATTAGGATATAAAGTTATCTGTGATTTTAGAGTTCAAGATATTAATCTTGGCGGTCAGGGTGCTCCTCTAGTTCCTGTTGGAGAGAAATATTTATTTTCTGATTATAATAGTTTTTTAAATCTTGGAGGTTTTGCTAACATAACAAAAACAATAAAAAATAAAATAATTGCATATGATATATGCCCAACAAATATTGTGTTCAATTCTTTATGTAATAAAATAGAGTTAGAATATGATAATAATGGAGATGTTGCAGCTTCAGGAAAAATTAATAAAGCTTTACATGATGAGCTTCAATCATTAAAATTCTACAGTTTACCCTACCCTAAATCTTTGAGTGCTGAGTGGGTCAATGAGTTTATTGAGCCTATTCTTTCAAGATACCATAAAGTTGCAGTTAATGATTTGCTTAATACTTTTTCAAATCATTTTGCAGATCAAATTGTCAAAAATATTGGGAACAAGGACAAACTTCTTATTACGGGAGGGGGTGCATATAATAATTACTTAATTAGTAGAATTAGAGCCCAATCAAATTCAAAAATATTTATTCCATCTTCACAAATTATTGAATATAAAGAAGCCTTAATCTTTGCTTTTTTAGGTGTTCTTAAAGATTTGAATAAAGATAATTGCTATTCTTCTGTTACAGGAGCATCAAAAAATCATAGTTCTGGAAAAGTATATTATCCGTAATATATTTTTTTTTAATAAATTCGTAGTCTACCATAAATCTGGTTCATGAAAAAGGCAATTTTAGTTTTAACAACATTTTTTTCACTTTCCTTAGGTGCTCAAAATATTACTTGGCAAAATGTAAATTTAAATGTGCCATTTGAAAATACCCAAGCTGTATTTAACCTTATTGATGGGTTTTACTCTAATATTGAAATCCCAGATGGGTTAAGAATCTCACTATGGAGTATTGAGTATAAAGGGTCAAGCGAAAAAGCAACTCATGTTTTAAATTTTGCTGGTTCAAAAGAAAACTTAGCAAAATTTGAGTCAAGAAAGCTTACTTCTGAGTGGGATGCTTACCTATCTAGATTAAATTCTTTAACAGAAAGAGATGGGTATTCAGTAACAGCTGGAGTAACACTTGTAAGATATAATCTTGATAAATGGCAAGAAACAATTGCTCAATCACATCAGTGGAAGGTTAAAAATCCTGTTAAATTCATAAGTGCTTTTGCCAATTTAATGTCTGTTTTT
Source organism: Candidatus Marisimplicoccus sp. (assembly GCA_965655775.1). Classification (GTDB taxonomy): domain Bacteria; phylum Bacteroidota; class Bacteroidia; order Flavobacteriales; family Flavobacteriaceae; genus Marisimplicoccus. Next base: position 29,645 of record CBFHHV010000003.1, on the reverse strand, counting down.
GGCGATTCATCCGGATATGTTTCCATTGGGCAAACTACACATGGAGTTGAGAACGGTGAGACACATTACATTTATGCAACATTTCCAGATTTAGTAGCTGCACTTGATTTTGGAAATTCAGGAAGTCAAAAAGAATCTAATGCAGTTATTGAGTGGTTAGATGCTACAAAAGATGAAGAGTACACAAGAAGTATAACTAGAGTTATGCTTAAATCATGGGAATAAAATTTAATTAAATGGAAACAATATTATTAGGAATATTTATCGCAGGTTACTTATTAATTACACTTGAGCATAGCCTTAGAATTGATAAGCTAATACCAGCACTTGGAATGATGGCTTTTTTATGGGCAATAATTGCAGTCTTTAACATACCTGTATTTGAAGTTGATACTGAACTTCGGGAATTAATACCTACGAAAGTCAAAAAAATAATGGCTTATCATCTCTCTCATACATCTGAAATTTTAATATTTCTTTTGGGTGCAATGACGATAGTAGAAATAATTGATTATTACAATGGCTTTGAAAAGATTAAATCCTTTATAAGAACTAAATCTAAAAAAAGACTTCTATGGATATTTGCTATACTTGCTTTCATTCTATCAGCAATTATTGATAATCTTACTGCTACGATAGTTTTAATAACAATCTTACAAAAGATTATTAGAGATAAGAATTTAAGATTATGGTTTGCAGGGCTAATTGTAATTGCTGCTAATGCAGGTGGAGCTTGGTCTCCAATTGGAGATGTCACAACAACCATGCTCTGGATTGCAGATAAAGTTACAGTGCCTATGTTATTATATTATGTTTTTATTCCATCCATAGTATGTATGGTGGTCCCGGTTTATGTTGCTTCATTCTTGAAGCCGTTTAAAGGGAATGTTGGTGAAGTGGACAATGATGAAAGTAATATAACAAGTATAGGTACCACAATGTTATGGTTAGGGTTAGGAGGGATAATATTTGTCCCTGTATTTAAAGTCATAACTGGATTACCTCCATATGTGGGGATGATGTTATCATTGGCGATTGTTGCGACTTTTGCTGAAATATTTAGTGGAACAAAATTTAATATTACCACACCTAACGATGATAGTATTATGCACAGTAAAAGTCCTGTTCATAGCGCTTTAACTAAAATTGAATTGCCAAGTATTCTTTTCTTTTTAGGAATATTGATGGCAGTTGCTGCTCTTGAGTCAATAGGATATTTATTTGAATTTGCTCAGTATTTAGAAACTGTAATACCTGATATTAGAATAGTTGCTGGACTTTTAGGTCTAGGGTCTGCTGTAATAGATAATGTCCCGCTAGTTGCTGCATCAATAGGTATGTTTTCTCAGCCAATTGATGATTCTCTATGGCATTTAATTGCATATTCTGCTGGAACTGGTGGAAGTGTATTAGTTATTGGGTCAGCTGCAGGAGTAGTTGCAATGGGGATGGAGAAAATTGAATTTTTCTGGTATTTAAAAAAGATTGGCTGGTTAGCCTTTATAGGTTTTATTTCTGGGTTTATAACTTTTGTTCTTCTAGAAGCATATGTCTTAGTATAAAATATTGGACTATAAAAACATAGAGGATTGGATTTTAAACAGACTGCCTTCATATCAAGCTATAGGTAAAAAAGCATATAACCCTGGCCTGAGTAATGTCATAAAGTTTACTTCTTCTCTAGAATTATCTTTAGACCGCCTAAAATTAATACATGTCGGTGGAACAAATGGAAAGGGTAGTACATCAGCTTATATTTCATCTATTCTTCAAGAATCTAAGTATAAAGTTGGAATTTTCACTTCACCACACTTTTATGATTTTAGGGAAAGAATAAAAATTAATAATGAGAAGATTGAAAAGTCTTTTATTGTAAATTTTATTGAGGATCATAAGAGTCTTATAGAAAAATTAGAATTAAGTTTTTTTGAGCTTTCATTTTGTATTTCATTAGCTTATTTTATAAATTCTAAAGTTGACTATTCAATAATTGAAGTTGGCCTGGGAGGAAGGCTAGATGCTACAAACATTATAAATCCATTAATTTCTGTTATAACTAATATTTCATATGACCATACAGATATTCTTGGTAATACACTAGAAATGATTGCAAACGAAAAAGCTGGTATCATCAAAAAAAATTCAAAAATCATAATTGGAGAAAGAAATGATATTGTAGATGAAATTTTTATTCAAAAAGCTGAAGAAGTATCATCTTCTATAACTTTTGTTCCTGATTATGATGACAAAAAAATCTACTCTAATGTAAATTATTTGAATTCCAATATAAAAACTGCTATTCATACATGTAATGCGCTCAATTTGAGTAATGTGAATAATAATTCAATATTAGCTGGTATATCAAATATTAATAAGAATAGTCAATTAATAGGGAAGTGGACAACCATAAGTAATGATCCCAAAATTATATTTGATTCAGCACATAATTTAGCTGGTTTTAAGAGTATCTCTTCACAATTAAATAATGTTGACTTCGATAAGCTTTGTATTATCCTTGCATTTATTAAAGGAAAAAATATAAAAGAACTAATAGATGAATTTCCTGTTAATACAAATTTTTATTACACATCTATAAATATGGAAAGGGGTATGACCTATAGTGAAATTGTTCAAAATGTAGGGAGAAATATTATCTTTGATAACAATCCGAAAAGATTAGTTGAGACCGTAAGGGCGAATTGTTCAGAAAAAGATTTAATATTAATAACAGGCAGCAACTTTATTGCTAAAAGTATTTTATGAAAAATAAATTTTTAATATTTTTCTTTTTAATATTTAAATTTTCAACTCTTTACTCACAGATAATAACGGATAGACTTAGTGAAACTGACTCTCCATATGTTATTGAGACAAGACATATTCAAGTTGAGGTAGGGGTTTCACTTGAAGAAATACAGTCAAGAATTAACTCTTTGGTTAGAATTGGAATTTTAAATGGAGTTGAATTAAGAATAAATAGTAATTACATAATTAATGATGAAATATCTTTCCAAAATAAATCTTCTTTTGGTGATTTTGAATTAGGTTCAAAGTTTACAATATTAGATAAGGATAATGTAAACACTAATATTAGCTTTTTAACATATCTTTCTATTCCAACTGCTCAGGAGGTTTTCTCAAACAATGAATATGGATTCTTAAATAAATTACTAGTATCCCATAACCTAACCTCTGACTCCCAAGTGGGTTATAATATTGGGTATAATAAATTTACCAATTATGATGGTCTATATGTTTATTCATTATTATACAGTAAAAAACTTAGTTCTTTTTCTATTTTTTTTGAATTATTTGGTAATTCAAATTCACATATTTCTAATTCTTATTTTGACTCAGGCATAACTTATCTTATTGATAATGATAAACAACTAGATTTATCAATAGGTAAAGGTTTAGATAATGATTTGTTTTATGTTAAATTAGGTTTAAGCATAAGGATTTACTAAAAACTCTATACTTTTATATTTATTATATCTTATGTATAGGGTTAGATAAACCAAAATAATCTTGGAGTTTCTTTTTTATACTTTTTATATTCATTAAGATCCCCCCATTTTTTTTCGCCACTTTTTTCTAATAGATTTATTCCACTTACATGAACAAGAAGTAAATATGTAAAAATTGGAGATATAAGAGTGAATAGTTGATTTATCTCTAGTGATGAGTAACTAATTATTGCTACTCCAATCCATAGAATTATTTCACCTAAATAATTGGGATGTCTCGAGTATTTCCATAATCCTGTTGTTATGAACTTATCCTTATTATCCTTGAGTTTTCTAAAGTTTGTCTTTTGAGTATCAGCTATTATTTCTAATGTAAATCCAATCACAAACAATAATATACCTATATAAGTAGCTCCAGTTAACTCTATTCCATTTGATATTCCAGTTAATGCACAAAGTGCACATATTGATACCCACATTCCCGAAAAAGTAAATGCCATAAAAAACCAACTAAATGATTTTTTAATTTCCCTAAACCTTTTATCCTCTCCTGCTTTTTTTATTCTAAAAAATAAAAAACTTCCTAATCTTAGTGTCCATATTATTATTAATGAAGAAAGAATGACATTCCCAAAGTTGTTAATTCCATTATTGGATGATATGAGTACATACAATATGATAGTTATGTATGACAAACTTCCAGTCAGGTCATAAAATTTCTCTGTTTTAAAAATAAAAGCAGGTATAAATAATAACCAGTGAAAAATAAAAGACAATATAATTCCATTTCTTACTTCATCTATTCCTGTTAGTGTTCCTAATGATATTGAAATCAAAACAGCAACAAAAGATACTATGTAATTATATATCCTATTTCTCATAATTATCTATTTCTTTTCTCATCTTTTTAATTTCATCGTAACCAACCCTGCAACATCCTCCTATGATATCAGGTGATAAACTTAACCATTTTTTGATCATCTTGTTTTCATACAACTTTTTTCCGCGCCAAATTTTTTCTTTTGGATTATAAATTTCCCCAGAGTTAGGATAGAGTATAATTTTCTTTTCAGTATTATTCTTTAAGATTTCATATGCCTCCTTTACATATAGTGGAGAAAAACAGTTAAGACCAATGGTAGTTATATTATCAAATTTGGATAAGATACTGCAGGCTTCTGATATTGATGAACCATCTCTAAAATTGATATCATCACCGCATGTCATAGATACCCATATTTCTTTATTTAGCTTTTCAAAAATCATAGATAGTATTTTAATTTCTCTCAAGCAAGGTATGGTTTCGTATAAAATGATTTCATAGTCAATATCTTTAATAACATTAAGATTATTAAGATGAAAATTTAATATTTCATCATCAGTAGAATCATAAATACCTAAATATTCCGACGCACTTTTCTTATATGATGCAAATGGGCCTAAACTAGCAACAATTTTTATATCCTTATTTGTTTTAGACTCTTTAACGGCATCCTTGGCTATATCCAATGATTTTTGAAATATCTTTTTAATCTCCTGCGAATCAATTCCTTTTTCTTTTAATATATCATAACTAATTTGATATGTAGAAGTCAATAAATAATCTGCACCTGAATTGATATAACCTTTATGAATTTTTTTAATCAGTTCAGGATAATTAATCAATGCATCTCCAGTCCAAAGTCTATTATTTAGATTATAGCCATCTAACTCTAATGGATATGACATGCTCCCATCTAAAAGTTTGATATTATTTTTCATGTAACTAAATTAAAAAAGTATATGATAGAAAATTTAAAATAAACTATATTTGCATGCTATTTGTGGGGCGCTTAGCTCAGTTGGTTTAGAGCACCTCGTTTACACCGAGGGGGTCGGGGGTTCGAATCCCTCAGCGCCCACATTTTTTAACCTCAACTACTAGTTGGGGTTTTTTATTGATAACTAAAAATATAATAGTCTTCTCTATCTTTTTTTAGCATTCTAATTTTAATAACTTTAAAATCAGATATAACTAACAAACTTAAATTATGAGAAAATTTTTATTAATGACTCTTGTTTCGATTAATGCATTTTCACAAACCTCCAATATTTTTGAACCTATTGATGTCTTTGACTTAGAATATGTCTCTAATACTCAAATATCTTCCAATGGAGATAAAGTACTATATCAAAGAAACTTTAATGATATAATGACAGATGAAAGCTTTTCAAACATTTGGTTAATTAATTATGATGGAACAAATAATAGGCCAATAACAACAGGAAATTTTAAAGATAATTCTCCAAAGTGGTCCAATAAAGGAGATAAGTTTATATTCAAATCAAATAGAGAAGGAAAATCTCAAATTTTTCTGTATGATTTGAATAATAATTCAATTCAAAAATTAACAAACTATCAATATTCAATTGAATCAATTCAATGGTCACCAGATGACAACTATATTTTATTCTCATCATTTATTGATAGTGAAAGAGATACTTTAATAGAGATGCCAGACAAGCCCAAGGGTGCAAAGTGGAATGATCCTCCAGTTGAAATATCAGATTTAAACTACAGGTATGATAGTTCGGGATATAGAAAGCCCGGTGAGGTTCAATTTTTCACCATTCCAATTAATGGAGGAACACCTAGACAAATTAGTAATATAAAACCTGAAAAAAGAGCTGGACAGGGAGTGTGGCTTGGAAATGATAAAGTTATTTTTTCTGCAAATCTAAATGAAGACTCTGATTACAACACTAATAACTCTGAAATATATGTGCTTAATTTAGATTCAGGTGAGCACAAAGCACTTACTTCACGAAATGGTCCTGATTATAGTCCAAAGGTTTCTCATGATAATTCTATGATTGCATATTTAGGTTATGATGATGAGTATTTAGGGTACCAACAAAATTCAATATATATAATGAATTCAGATGGATCAGATAAATATAAAATTCAACTAGATATTGATAGAAATATTTCAAATATTTACTGGTCTGGTGATAATAAGAAAATTTTTTTTCAGTTTGATGATAAGGGGGTAACTAGAATTGCTTCAACTACACTAGATGGTAAATTTAAAAAGGAAGTTGATGAAGTAGGAGGCTTGTCATTTTCAAGGCCTTACAGTGGAGGATTTTTTAGTTTATCAAAGAATAATAGATACTCATTTACTTATGGGACAGCCTATAATCCTGCTGATGTTGCTGTTGGCTATAGAGGATCAAAAAAGCGATTGACAAATTTAAATAAGGATTTATTTGATTATAAAAATCTAGGAAATGTTGAGGAGATATGGTACGAATCTTCTTATGATGGCAAGATGATCCATGGATGGGTTGTAAAACCCCCAAACTTTGATAGTTCAAAAAAGTATCCTTTAATTCTAGAGATTCATGGTGGCCCACATACAAATTATGGATTTCATTTTTCATCAGAAGTTCAACTCTTTGCATCTAAAGGCTATGTAGTCCTATATACTAATCCAAGGGGGAGTACTAGTTATGGAAAAGAATTTGCCAATCTGATTCATCATAATTATCCAAGCGAAGACTATGACGATCTAATATCAGGAGTTGACTTTGTTATTGAGAAAGGATATATAGATGAAGCTAATCTTTTTGTGACTGGTGGAAGCGGAGGGGGAGTTTTAACATCTTGGATAGTGGGTAAAACCGATAGGTTCACTGCTGCTGTCGTTGCAAAGCCTGTAATAAATTGGTATAGCTTTGTCTTATATGCAGATAATATTGGATACTTTTATAAATATTGGTTTAAAGATTTCCCGTGGGATAATCCTGAAAGTTATTTGGAAAGGTCACCGATAAGTTATGTTGGAAATGTTAAAACCCCTACTATGGTTCTAACTGGTGAAAAAGATTATCGAACACCTATGGCTGAAAGTGAACAATTTTATGCTGGTTTAAAGCTTAACAAAGTTGAAACAATGCTTGTAAGAATTCCAAATGCTAATCATGGAATAGCCTCTAAGCCAAGCAATCTAATAGCAAAGGTCAATGCAATTATCGCCTGGTTTGAAAAATACAAAAAATGAAAGTACTTCTAACTGGATCATCAAAAGGTATTGGATACAAAATAGCTAAGGATCTTTTAGCTGAAGGACACGAACTCGCACTACATTATAATAAAAATGAATCTACTTTAGAGGCTTTGTTAGAGAAAGATAGAACAGGTTCCTTCTCTATTCAAGCTGATCTTTCTAAGCAAGATGAAATAAAAAAATTGGTTGTAAGTACAATCGACAAATTATCTTTTCCTGACTGTATAATTAATAATGCAGGTATTGCTGAATCAGCTGATATCTCTATAGACATCAATAAATGGAGTAAGATGTTTGATAAAACAATTGATATAAATCTTAAAGCTCCATCAATAATTTTTAAAGAATTTCTCAAACACAAAAGAGATAAAAAAATTAATTCAAGATTAAGAATCATAAATATTGCATCTAGAGCTGCATTCAGAGGGGAACAGCAAGACTATATCTCTTATGCATGCTCTAAAGGGGGAATTATTTCACTAACAAAAACTATGTCAAGATCATTTGGAGAATCGGATAATATTGTAGCAATTAGTATTGCACCTGGATTTGTTAGGACTGAGATGGCTCAGAGTTTTATTGATAAGCATGGTGAGGAAGCAATAAAGCAGGGAATTACTTTAGATAGACTAACAGAGCCAAAAGATATTTCACCAATAGTAGCATTAATAGTATTAGGTAAAATGGACCATTCAACTGGATCAACAATTGATATAAATGGTGGAAGTTTTTTAAGATAATTATTAACTAGTTTTAATTTAATAATCAATTAATTATATTTAAACTTAATTCTAAATCAATTTATAATATGAAAAAATATATTCTATTAATACTTGTATTTTCTGCAAGTATCAATTTAAATGCACAGACCCCTACTTGGGTATGTATGAATGTTAATGTAGATCAAAGTGGTCAAGCTGACTTCGTTGAGTCTCTTGACAACTTTATGGGATCTCTTGAACAAAATCCATACACTGTTACACTAAATGAGGTACAATTTGGAGGTAGTGATATTGATTTTTCACATCAGTTATGTTTTTTAGGTCAATCTGCCGATGCTTTTGCTTCATGGGGAATTAGTGGCCCACCTCCTAGTGTTGAGGGTGTATTGTTTTTCTCAGCTTTTCAAGATTTTGTTGAGGTTGAGCAAATAATTTTGGGACAACCAATGATTTTTGATCCATCTAATTTAGATTCTGATTTTGCTGCTGTTTTTGCAATGAATGTATCTGATGTACAAACATTTGGATCTGCTTTTGGTAAAATGATGAATTCATTAGATTTTGATGATGGATCTTTTGAATTACATGACGCAGTCCTTGGAGCAGAGGATGGAGTAACTCATTATTGGGTTGCAAGATCTTCAAATATCTCTACATTTTTAAACGGAAGATCTGAATTTATAAATTCAGGTGCTGCTGGTCAGTTTATTTCAGACGCAGGTGATTCATTTGAATTTGTTTTTGGTTTTGGAGCTAGAATTATTAAAAGATATAATTAATTAATTTCCAATTAGAATTAAAACCCCTGAAATAAGGGGTTTTTTTTTATATTAGCGCATAATCATAAAACAATTTAAATGAAAAAATTCAATTTACTATTATTAGCCATATTAAGTTTTACTTTCTCAACTGCACAGAACAATGTTGTTTGGGAAGAGGTTGCACTTAATGTAGATTCAGGAAATGCTCCATATGTATTAAACTTAATGGATGATTTTTATTCAAGTATTGAAATGCCAGAAGGTACATCGGTATCTCTTGAAGCAATTTATCATAGTCCAAAGGGAAGTCCAACACATATTATTAATTTTATTGGACCGGTTGATGGACTTGTTGAGTTAAGAGCTCTAAGATCTGGAGATACTTACGATGCTTATAATTCAGGTGTAGAAAAATTTGCTACAATCCAATCTATTAAAGGTGGACAAACCTTAGCAAGATTTCCTGGATCAGATGAGGAAGTTTTTGGAGCTCAAGAGTGGTCTTTCAATGTAAAAGATCAAGGTAAATTTGGTGCTGCATTCCTTGAGTTAATGGAAGTATTTAAGCCGACGGGTTATATCTCACTTGGTGCTTATACTCATGGAGAAAAAGGAGAGACTCACTATATATATATAATGTATAAAGACCAAGCTGCAATGCTAAGTTTTGGTCCTAAAAATGAGGCAGAGGCTCAAGCCTTTGAAAAGTTTTTCTCTAAGACTATGTCAATATCTGATTACAATGGTTCAAGAACTACTGTCCCAGTTAAAACTTGGAACTAATTCTTAACTATTAGTATATAGAAATAATAAAAACCCTCCAGTGTGGAGGGTTTTTTATTAAATTGCAATAAAGAATTTATGGATAAATATATTTTAGCTATTGATGCAGGAACTACAAGCTCTAGATCAATTTTATTTGATAAAAATGCAAACCCTATTGAGATAGCACAATATGAGTTTAATCAATTTTTTCCAAATGAAGGATGGGTTGAACACGATCCACTTGAGATATGGAATACTCAATTAAAAGCAATTAGAGAAGTCATCCAAAAATCTAAAATTGATCCAAAAAATATCGATTCAATTGGAATAACAAATCAAAGAGAGACAACAGTTATTTGGAATAAAGATACTGGACAACCAGTTTATAATGCAATTGTATGGCAAGATCGAAGGACCGCAAGCTTCTGTGATAAGCTAAAAGAAGAGAATAAAAGCGAACTTATTCAAAATAAAACAGGATTAGTTATTGATGCTTACTTCTCCGGTACAAAAATAAAATGGATCCTTGATAGTAATAGTGAAATTAGAGAACAAGCTGATAAAGGCCAACTTATTTTTGGCACAATAGATACTTGGTTAATATGGAATTTAAGTAAAGGAAAATATCATTTAACAGATCCTTCAAATGCCAGCAGAACCCTTCTTTATAACATAAAGGATGACATGTGGGATGATGAATTATTAGAAATTTTTGATGTTCCAAGAAATATTTTACCAAAAGTTGTTGATTCATCTGCAATATCTGCAAATATAGATGAGGAAATTTTAGGTAGTAAAATTCCAATTGCTGGAATAGCTGGTGATCAACAGGCTGCATTATTTGGACAGTTATGTATTAACCCTGGTGATATAAAAAACACATATGGTACGGGATGTTTTTGTATGATGAATACAGGAAAATCAGCAGTAAAATCAAAAAATAAAATGCTTTCAACAATTGCCTGGAGAATAAATGGAGAAGTCACATATGCTCTTGAGGGTAGTGTATTTGTTGCAGGTGCTCTTATTCAATGGCTTAGAGATAAATTAGCTATTATTAAGGATGCACCTGAAGTTGAAAATCTTGCTAATACAGTTAAAGACAATGGTGGTGTAACTTTCATTCCTGCATTATCTGGTTTAGCTGCACCCTATTGGGATCCCTATGCTCAGGGAACAATCTTTGGTATTACTAGAGGAACTGAAAATGGTCATATAGCTAGAGCAGCACTCGAATCAATTGCTCTTAGAACTAGAGATATAATTATTGAAATGCAAAAAGATGCAGATATAAACTTTACAAATTTGAAAGTAGATGGTGGAGCCAGTAACAATAATCTTTTAATGCAGATTCAATCTGATTTATTACAAACCAATGTAGTAAGACCCAAAACTACCGAGACCACAGCACTTGGTGTGGCTTTCCTAGCTGGACTCGCTTCTGGGTTCTGGAAGAATATTTCAGACTTAAATGATTTATGGATAGAAGATAGATCGTTTAACCCAAATTTAAAAAATGATTCAACACAGATAATTAATCTTTGGGAAACTAGGATTAATAAACTTCTTAAGGTTAATGAATAGAAATGACTCCATCGTTAAATTAAACAAAGTTCTTGAATGGGATATTGTAATTATAGGGGGAGGCGCCTCGGGTCTTGGAATTGCAGTTGATGCATCAAAAAGGGGATATAAAACATTACTTCTAGAAAAACATGACTTTGGTAAAGGTACTTCATCAAGAAGTACAAAGCTTATTCATGGTGGGGTGAGGTATCTCCAAAACGGAGATATTACCTTAGTAATTGAGTCTTTAAAAGAGAGAGGAATTCTTAAAAGAAATGCACCTCATTTAGTTCAAGATCTAAGTTTTGTTATACCTACATATGATTGGTGGGCTAGCCCCTTTTATGGAATAGGGATGAAAATTTATGATATGATGGCAGGAAAGCTTGGACTAGGTAAATCAGTAATAATCTCAAAAGCAGAAACTGAAAAACTAATACCTAATGTCAATAAGAAAGGGCTTAGAGGTGGAGTTATCTATCACGATGGTCAATTTGATGATTCTAGAATGGCTATTACGTTAGCACTTTCTGCAAATTCTAAGAAAACAGCTTTATTAAATTATTGTAATGTAGATGGCCTAATAAAAAATAACAATGAAATTATTGGATTAAGTTTCACAGATTCAATTAACTCAAAAAAATATCAAGTTAAAAGTAAAGTTGTGATTAATGCAACGGGTGTTTTTGCTGAGCAAATAATTAGGATGGATCAACCAAAAATTGAAAAAATGATACAACCAAGTCAAGGAGTACACATTGTTTTGGAGAAAAAATTTTTAAAAAGTAAACATGCAATTTTAATTCCACAGACTTCAGATGGTAGAGTCCTTTTTGCTGTTCCATGGAAAAATTATGTAGTGGTTGGAACAACGGATACTCATATTAAAAATGCTAGAGAAGAGCCAAAACCTTTAAAAGAAGAAATTGACTTTATCTTAAAAAATGCAAGTAAATATATGACGATCAAGCCAAATAAAGGTGATATAAAAAGTGTATTTGCTGGATTACGACCACTTGCTGCAACTTCTGACAAGAAGTCAACTAAAGAAGTTTCTAGAAGCCACAAAATTGATATTTCTCCCTCTGGGTTAATAAGTGTACTTGGTGGGAAATGGACTACTTATAGAAAAATTTCAGAAGATGCAATTGATACTGCAATTTCAATCAAAAAACTAAAAAAGAAAAAATGTAAAACTGAAAAAACAAAACTTTTTGGTTATAAGAAAAAGGTAGATTTCTCAGATCCAATGCATGTATATGGATCTCTTAAGAAAAAGGTTGAATCTTTAGGAAGTAAAGATGATAACATCTCATTATCCACTAAATTTTATATAACAAATAATATTATAGAATGGTCAATAATTCATGAAATGGCACTTACATTAGAAGACATTTTAGCAAGAAGGACTAGATGTATTTTTTTAGATTCAAATGAGTCTAAATTGATAGCACCTAATGTTGCAAAAAAAATGGCTGACGTTTTAGAAAAAGATCAAGAATGGATTGATACCGAGTTAAAAAATTTTAATAAATTAATAAAAAATTATACTGTATGATAAGTCCCTATATAGCCGAATTTATTGGTACAGCAATACTATTACTTCTTGGTTCTGGTATCGTTGCTAATGTTAGCCTGTCCAAAACAAAAGGTTTTGATCAAAATCCATTAATTACAATTACAACTGCCTGGGGTTTTGCTGTATTTGTTGCAGCCTATATTACAGGCCAATTTAGTGGTGCTCACTTAAATCCAGCAGTTACAATTGGATTAGTTGTTGCCGGAAAATTCTCAAGTGAATTAATGATAGGTTATATTATTGCTCAAGTACTTGGAGCTATGCTAGGTAGCTGGTTAACATACCTGTTTTACATAGATCATTACAGGTCAACAACTGATGAAAACAAAGTTATGGGTTCATTCTGTACATCACCTGCAATTAGGAATTTTAAAAATAATTTTTTCAGTGAGTTTCTAGCAACATTTATTCTAATATTTGGAATCTTATATATTGTTGAACCTAATATTATTGTTGAAGGTCTTGATGTTAATTTTGGAATTGGATCACTTGGCGCACTTCCAGTCGGTATTTTAGTTTGGGTTATAGGATTAAGCTTAGGTGGAACAACTGGATATGCAATTAATCCTGCGAGGGATTTAGGTCCAAGGATTATATATCAACTTATACCTAGAAAAAATAAAATTTCAGATTGGGCTTACAGTTGGATTCCTATTTTTGGTCCATCTCTTGGTGCTTTGGCAGCAGGTCTTCTTTACTTATATTTCAATTAAATGAACAAAAATAAAATTGCATTAATAACAGGAGCAACTTCAGGTATTGGAGAATCTACTTCCTATGAATTGTCAGATCAATTTTCATTAATATTATGTGGAAGAAATAAAAAGAAACTTGATGAACTATCTAATTCTCTCTCAAAAAAAACAGATGTAATAACTTTAGAATTTGATGTCAGAGACAAAAAAGATGTTAGAGAAAAAATATCAAGTTTAAGTGATGATTGGAAAAATATTGATGTTCTGATAAATAATGCAGGAAATGCTCATGGACTTGACTTTATTTATGAAGGGGAAATTGAGGATTGGGATATGATGATTGATACAAATGTAAAGGGACTCCTTTATGTTAGTAAATATGTCTTAGATTTTATGATAAAAAAAAATAGTGGACATATTATTAATATAGGTTCAATTGCTGGTAAAGAAGTTTATCCAAAGGGAAATATTTATTGTGCATCAAAGTTTGCAGTAGATGCAATCTCTAATGGTATGAGAATAGATTTAAATAAACACAATATAAAAGTCTCGCAAATTAATCCAGGTCTAGTTGAAACTAACTTTTCAATGGTCAGATTTAAAAATGATCAAAAAAGATCTAATTCTGTTTATTCAGGATTAAACCCTTTAGTTGGAGATGATATTGCTAAAGTAATTTCTTATGTTGTTAACTGCCCTGAAAATGTTAATATCAGTGATATTACAGTACTTGCAAAATCTCAGGCATCATCTACTGTTTTAAATAGAAAATAATGTCTAAAAATATTTTATTACTATTATTTATCTTATCTGTAGGTTCCTGTGCCTCCAATAAGGATATAATAGTTGTTGGTCACAGAGGTGCAATGGGTCACGCTCTCGAGAATACAATTGAGTCTGTCAAAAAAGCAATTCAATTAAATGTTGATGGAATTGAAATTGATGTATTTAAATCAAAGACTGGAGAATTAGTTGTTTACCATGACCCATTTTTAAGTAGGCTATCAAATTCCAATGCATTTATTGAACAAATTTCATTAGACTCAATTAAAAAAGTAGAATTAAAAGGTGGATTATCTATTCCAACTCTAAAAGAAGTTATAGATATAATTCCAGAAAAAATTTTTTTAAATATTGAACTTAAAGGAAGTAATACAGCTTTTAAAACTAACAAAGTCATAATAGAATATTTGAAAGAGCTTAATCTTCCACCTTCAAAATTTATAATATCAAGTTTTAGATGGGATGAGTTAAAAAAGTTTAGAGATTTAAACAAGGATATTCCAATTGCAATTCTAGTAGATTCGTTATACAAAATTGATAATGCAATTAAATTAGCAAAGGAAATTAATGCTACTGCCCTAAACCCAAATAATGAGTTTATTACAAAGAAAATAGTTAATAAAATACAATCTAATAATATTAAAGTTTTTCCATATACAATAAACAGCCCAAAGAATATAAAGAGAATGAAATTAATGGGAGTAGACGCTATTATTACTGATTATCCAGAGAGAATCAATAAATAAAACAGGGAGCTTAAACTTTGCTCACTGCTACTATAATTATTCTTATTAAATTAGTTAATCATTTTTAGAATAAAATTTAAATTTTACGAAACTTAATATAGATTATCATGAAAAAAATATATCTTATTTTATGTATACTAGGTACAATATTCCCCTATTATAATTTGTACATGTTTTTAAAATTGAATGATTGGGCTATGGATGGCTTCTGGAGTCTTCTGTATGAAAACTATGCTGTTTCAATGATATCATATGATCTTAGTTTTGCAGCACTTACATTTCTAATATATATAGTTTACACATTTTGGTCTGATCCAAAAAAAATATTTAGGTATATTTTACCTTTTTTTATTGGCTTTTCTTTAGCTCTTCCATTTTATTTATACGATACCCATAAATCTAAGTAGATAATTCTCTTGTTTTTATCATAATACATGCACCAGCATTTATTAAGATCAATGCTAGTGTTCCTATTAGAAAAAAATCTAAGTTTTGAGATTTTCTTATAATTGCTTCACCTAATATGCAAAGCCCAGAGCTGAAAATTAAAATACCTAAAGTTCCTATAATTGTATACTTATTAATCATCTTTTATTACATTTAAAACTAAAATAACTAAATTCAATTTATGGCAACTCAATTGTGGTTTTTTATAATTATATCATTAGTAGTTTTCAACTATTTATTCTCAATTATTCTAGATTATGTAAATCATAGAAACTGGAAAGATGAGATTCCAAATGAATTAAAAGACTTTTATAATGAGGAAAAATATAAAACAGCCAAAAGCTATGCTTTGAGTAAAAATAAAATTGGATTATTTTCAAGTTCAATAAGTTTTTTGTTCATTATAAGCCTCTTACTTTTTAATGGATATGGATTTATTGATCAACTAGTCTCTTCAGATATTTTGAAATCTTTTTTGCCTTTTGATATAAATTCAAGTTTTGCTCAATCTGGATTATTCTTTTTAATATTATTTATATTAAATTCTATTATATCTATTCCTTTCTCATATTATAATACTTTTATAATTGAAGAAAAATTTGGTTTCAATAAGACAACAAAATCTACATTTTTTCTTGATATACTAAAGTCATTTTTACTCTCAATCTTTGTTGGTGGTGCCCTTCTTTTTTTAGCATTATACTTATATGATAATTTAAATGAAGGTTTCTGGTTGTGGTTATGGATTGGACTCTCTCTTTTAATGATTTTTATAAATATGTTCTATGCAGACTTAATTGTCCCAATTTTTAATAAACTTAAACCATTAGATGATGGTGAATTAAGACAGAAAATTGAAAAGTATTCAAAAGAAGTTGGATACCTTTTAAAAAATATATATGTAATTGATGGATCAAAGAGATCTACAAAAGCAAATGCCTTTTTTAGTGGATTGGGGCCAAGAAAGACCATTGCATTATATGATACTTTAATTGAAAAACATACAGAGGATGAACTGGTCGCTGTTCTTGCTCATGAGGTTGGACATTTTAAGAAGAAACATATATTCTCTGGATTAATTATGTCAATTATACAAATTGGCATTATGACATTATTCTTTGAACTATGTCTTAAACTTCCAGAGATTTCACTTGCACTTGGAGGCTCAGAGACTAGCTTTCATCTTGGACTTATTGGATTCAGTATTGTTTTCTCACCAATATCAATGTTGTCGGGTATTTTAATGAATTATATAAGTCGAAAAAATGAGTTTGAAGCTGATGCATACGCAAAAGAAACATTTAATGGAGATGACCTATCTTTAGCATTAAAAAAACTATCAGTTGATAGCCTTTCTAATATATATCCTCATCCACTTTATGTATTCTTCCATTATTCTCATCCTCCTCTTATTGAAAGATTAAGAGCTTTAAATTAAAATATGAAAAGACGGAATTTTATTTTTGATATATTTAGCATTAGTTTGATGTCTTCTTTTTTGACAAGGCTCAAGGCTAAAAATTATACTTTTACTCCTATGGTTAGATCTATTTCAACATGGAAAACAACAGAAGCAAATCTTAAAGCTGGTTTACTACTAGATAAAGGAATAGATGGACTAACTGCAGCTGTTGAAGGTGTTGCTGTTGAGGAAGAAAACCCTAAAAATACAACTGTTGGATTTGGTGGAGCTCCAGATAGAACAGGAAAAGTAACACTCGATGCATGTGTGATGAACCATCTTGGAGATTGTGGTGCAGTTGTTGCTGTAGAAAATATTGTTAATGTTGCTAGACTAGCTAAAGATGTTATGGAAAAAACACCCCATGTAATGCTCGCCGGAAAAGGTGCACAGGATTTTGCCATTTCGGAAGGGTATAAGCAAACAGATCTATTAACAGAAAAGTCAAAAGAAGATTGGAAAAAATGGCTTGAAAGTGAGGAATACAAACCAATTATTAATATTGAAAATCATGATACTATTGGAATGCTATGCCTTGATAAGAATAACAATATTTCAGGAGCATGTACAACTAGTGGATTAGCATATAAGATGAGAGGAAGGGTTGGTGATTCTCCAATAATAGGCTCTGGTCTGTTTATAGATAATAAGATAGGTGGAGCTGTAGCGACAGGCCTTGGAGAAGAAGTGGTAAAAACAGTTGGATCTTTTCTAGTTGTTGAGTTAATGAGGCAAGGTAAATCTCCTCAAGAGGCATGTGAGACTGCTGTAAAAAGGATTGTATCATCAAATTCTCAAGAAAATAAATTTCAAGTTGCATATATAGCAATTAACAAAAATGGTGAAGTGGGTTCTTATAGTATTGAACCAGGATTTACGTACATGGATTATTTTAAAGGAGAGAGCAAAGAGAAAATTACTGAATCTGTCTTCTAGGCTGAAAATATAGACTTCATCTTATCCATTTCCTCCTCAGCTAACTTGGGATCTACTAAAATTCTTCCACTATATTCATCAGTAATAATTTTTTGTCTTGAAGCAATTTCCATTTGTACTTGAGGAGGTATAGTAAAGTATGAGCCTCCTGATGCATTTCTTTCAATTGGGACTATCGCAAGACCATTTCTTACATTGGATCTAATTCTTTTATAGGCATCAATAAGATGATCTTCAATTTTTTTCTCAAATTCTTTAGATTTCTCTAATAATGTTTCTTCCTCTTTCTCGGTTTCTTTAAGTATCTCTCCTAACTCTGAGTTTTTACTTTTTAAATGGGAATTTCTATCCTTAATTTTGTCTTTAAGTTCGTCAATTACGACAGTCTTACTCTCTATTGTTTCCTTATATTGAGAAATCTTTTTTTCGGATAGCTTAATTTCTAATTCTTGAAACTCTTGTTCTTTTACAATTGCATTGTACTCTCTATTGTTTCTAACTTTTTTTAGATCACCTTCATACTTTTTACGGTTTTCTTTTGAAGTTTTAATTGAATTTTCTTCAAACTTAATTCCATCCTGACTTTCTTTGATTTCATTCTCAAATCCTTCAAGTCTTTTGTTTAGTCCTTCAATTTCATTTTCAAGATCCTCAACTTCTAAAGGAAGTTCTCCTCTGATACTTCTAATTTGATCAATTCTTGAGTCTATTAATTGAAGATCAAAAAGTGCTCTTAATTTTTCTTCAACTGATGTTTCAACTTTTTTTGCCATTTTAATAATACTTTACTGGGTTAACATTCTCTTCAGATAAAAGGAGCGTAAAATTAGGTAATTTTTTATTAAGAAATTCCTTTATTACCAATTTTATATGGTTTTCACTCTCGTAATGACCAATATCAACCAAAATAGCCTTGTCGTCTGCTTCAAAAAAATTATGATACTTCAAATCTGATGTGATAAACGCATCAATATTAGAATCCAACGAGTTTTTTATTGCAAAACTTCCGGAGCCTACAACGATTGAGACTTTTGATATTTTTCTATTAAGTTTTTTAGTATGCCTTATATACTTCAATTTAAGCCTGTCCTTTAATAAGTCAAAAAATGCATCTTCATCTAACGACTTTTCTAATTGACCAATAACTCCTATTCCAGTATTTAGATTTTTTAGTTCAGTTTCTTTTGGAATAAGTGTTGAGAGGGTAGTTAATCCTATTTTTTTTGATAGAAAATAACTGATTCCTTCCGGATGATTATCAAGTGAAGTGTGAATAGCGTATATAGATATATTATTCTTTACAGCCTTTATTATAGACTTTTGGACATAACCTGAGTCGGGTGTTATTCTCTTTAAACCATTAAAAATAATTGGATGATAACTAATTATAAGATTGCAATCCTCTTTTATAGCCTCATCTACCACATCAATAGTTGTGTCTAATGTAATTAGAATTTTCTTAACTAAACTCTCAGGATCTCCAACAATTAAACCAACATTATCAAAGTCCTCGGCAATAGATGTTGGCATCCAATTGTTTAGAATTTCGGCAATTTCACTAACTTTCATATAAGAATGGTTTCATTGCAAATATAATATTATCTTTCCTCAGGTGAAAAAATTGAAATTTTTATTATATCCTCTTTCAGTATTTTACAGCACATACTCCTCTTTTAGAAATTTATTATTTGATATTGGAATAATTGACTCAATTGAATATAAAATTCCCACAATTGGTATTGGTAATATTTCAACTGGAGGAACTGGAAAGTCTATTATAGTTGACTACATTATCGAAAAATTTAAAACAAACAAAAAAATTACAACTTTAAGTAGAGGATATAATAGAAAAACAAAGGGCTATGTGCATGCCACTGAAAGTTCAAACGCTTATGAAATTGGAGATGAACCATTTCAATTCTATTCCAAGCACCCTGAAATTAATGTAGTTGTTTGTGAAGATCGTAGAAAAGGAATGAATATTATTCTAAAAAATCTTCCAAATACAGAGTTGTGTGTATGGGATGATGTTTTTCAGCATAGGTTTGTAAAACCTGGTTTAATGATATTAGCAACCACATTTCAATATCCCTTTTATAAGGATAAAATTCTTCCTGTTGGAAATTTAAGAGAGAATAAGGATTCTTCTAAAAGAGCTGATCTTATAGTTGTTACAAAGTGCCCAGTTGACCTTAAAACTAAAGATAAAGATAAGTTTATAGAATCTCTAAATCCAACAGATAATCAAAAGGTTTTTTTTAGCACACTAACATACAAACAAAAAATAAAATCTGATCTGGGAGAAGTTAATATTGACATATTAGGTGAAAGGGATTTTTTTCTAGTAACTGGAATAGCAGATTCATCATACCTTGTAAATTTTTTAAAAAGTAAAGATTTAAATTTTAAGCATTTAAAATATTCTGATCATTATAATTTTAACAAGCCTTCTATTGATAAAATAAGGAACCTTTCTTATGATAAGATAATACTGACAACTGAAAAAGATTTTGGAAGACTAAGCCCAAAAATTAATGACAGAGAAATCTACTACATAGAAGTGTCAATGAAATTTAATACTGAAATGAATGAATTTAATTTTAGCGAAACAATTTCAGAATATATTAATAAAGACTAAAGTACGTGCTTGTGCGCCTTATATGAAGATCTAACTAAAGGCCCACTTTCAACATGTCTAAATCCCATCTCTTTTGCAGTAATTTCAAACTCTTTGAATTCCTCTGGTGAGACAAAATTATTAACAGGGAGGTGTTTCTTTGAAGGCTGAAGATATTGACCTAGAGTTACTACATCAACTCCAACATTCCTGAGATCATTTAAAGTTTCTAAAACCTCATTTTTTTCTTCTCCAAGCCCCAACATCACTCCTGACTTTGTTCTGTTTATTCCATTATCTTTCAAATATTTCAATACATCTAAGCTTCTGTCATATTTTGCTTGAACTCTAACTTCTCTAGTTAGTCTTCTTACTGTTTCAAGATTGTGTGAGACCACTTCAGGTGCAACTTCAATAATTCTGTCAATATTTTCAGTTTCACCTTTAAAATCAGGTATAAGTGTCTCAATCGTAGTTTTAGGATTTAAATCTCTAACAGCTTTCACAGTCTCAGCCCATATTATAGAACCTCCATCTTTTAAATCATCTCTATCAACCGATGTCAAAACGGCATGTTTAACTCCCATTATATTAATTGATCTAGCAACTTTAAATGGCTCAAACTCATCAGCTGGTAAAGGACTACCAGTCTGAACATTACAAAAACCACATGATCTTGTACATATATTTCCAAGAATCATAAATGTAGCAGTTCCTTCAGTCCAACATTCTCCCATATTAGGACAATTTCCAGAGACACAAATTGTATGAAGATTATTTTTCTCTACAGTAGATCTCAGCTCAGTATACTTTTTACCAATAGGAAGTTTAACACGAATCCAACTTGGCTTTTTAGTTCTGACCTTGTTTTCAGATATCTTTTTGGGTAAGCTTAACTTCACCCATCCTTTGTTCACTGTTTTGGAAACTGACATACTACAAAGATACAAACTAAATAAACCTAGTCAAAATATATCCTAGAGCAAAAAGTGAAAGAAATAAAATCCCAGCAACGCTAAGAATTCTCATTGATTTAGAGGGTCTATGGGACTCAGGCATATTATTGCTAACAACTAGTTTATAATTTAAAATTGCATAAAAGGGTGCAGTAACAAAGGATAAAATAGTAGCTAATTCAACTAAAGCTCCCATTTCAGATAGTAAATAATAAAATATTAACATTGTACCCACTGACAAAAGAGAAATCCAATGAAAATAATAGCTCTTGTTATTATTATTTGTTAATAATTGAGTAGCTCTTGACATAGTTCTAGGTGAGGCGTCTAAACAGGTGATAGTAGTACTAAGCATTGTAGTAAAGGCACATATTGAAATTATTAGATAAAAACTATCTCCCAGATTAGATGTATATAATTCAATTAATTGACCTGCAAATACACTACCACTGTTAGAAAAACTAACTCCAGAGTTGTACATAACTAATGCGCCTAGGCTCACAAAACAAATACCTAAAATAACTGTAGAAATGTAACCAACATTAAAATCAAATAGACTTTCTTTTTGAGTAATTTTTTCATTTTTATTTTTTTCAATAGCCCAAATAGAGTGCCAAATTGATATATCAAGAGGTGCTGGCATCCAGCCCATGAAAGCAACTAAAAAAACAAGACCAGTTCCAGTAGGAAATACTTGTTCTAAATTAAACACGTCGCTTGAGTTAAATGAAGCTACACCTGTTGAGAATATTGTGCTTACAGCTAGTATTAGAATTATGATTTTGATCATTTTATCTAAAAGCTGATATTTTCCAAATAACAAAATCAAATAACACCCAACTGTAATTATCAAGCTCCATACAACCATATTATCTGTCAGACCAAACAGACTGGAAGCAAGCCCAGCTGTAACAATTGTTACAGCTGTTTGGATTGTAAACATTGTTGCAATATTTAGTATAAAGTATGTGACTAAAAAAACTTTTCCAACTTTGTAGTATCCATCTAATAAGCTTTCACCAGTAGCCATTGCATATCTTGGGCCATACTGAAAAAATGGATATTTAAAAATATTTACCAATATTAACGCCCAAATTAAACCCCATCCAAAGTCAGCACCAGCTCGAGTAGACTGAACTAGATGTGAAACTCCAATAGCAGCGCCGGCAAAAAGTAATCCAGGTCCAAGTTTAGAAATTAATTTGATCATTGAATATCATTAGCACATTCAGAGCCTGTAGGAATTTTTCCACATATGCCGCAAGGTTCATCGGATTTATTTAAAAAAGGACTTTGGCTAGCACAAGTACCAGAAAATTCTCCATTTTTTTTAAATATTAGTTTAATTGCAATACCTAAAAAAGCAATTGCAATTAATCCAACAGATATAAGAAATATCTCCATTGGACAAAGCTATAAAAAAATCGTAATTTTAGTTGTGCTTAGCTTAATTATGAATATTAAGTTTTTTTTGGTTTGGTCATTTATAGTAATCATGATAGTATCATGTGACTCTATAAATATGCCTGTCCCTGACTCAGAAATTGAATTTGCTTCTTCATGGAGTGTGAATGATCAACCGCCATCATTTCCTGAGTGTGAAAATTTAAAAAATAATGAGCACTTAGATTGTTTTAGAAATATTATTGAAATTGAAATAAATAACTTTCTTAATGACAAAATTTTTCCTTTAGATTCAAATCAATACATACTTACACTTAAAATAGATACATTAGGAAAATTTAGTTTAGATAAACTGAATCCATCAAATAAAATAGATAACACATCAGTCAATTTGATCAAAAGTGCAGTTGATAACATTCCAAACGCGTTACCTGCAATAAAAACTAACGTTGGAGAGTTTGTGGAAGTAACTTTTAACCTCCCATTCAAACTTAACTATGAATAAGAAACTAAATGATAACTCAATAATTATGGGGATTGATCCCGGAACAAATATTATGGGTTTTGGAGTAATAAAAATAATCAAAAATAAAATGAATTTAATTGATATGGTTGAATATAAGCTACCTAAAACAGATGATCATAATGTCAAGCTTTCAAAAATATTTCAAAAAACATCTGAGTTAATCAAAAATTATAATCCAAATTATATTGCAATAGAATCGCCATTTTTTGGTAAAAATGTACAATCAATGTTAAAGCTTGGAAGAGCTCAAGGAGTTTCGATAGCTGCAGCATTAAATTCCAACATTCCAATAACTGAATACTCACCAAAAAAAATAAAAATGGCGATTACAGGAAATGGTAACTCAAGTAAAGAGCAAGTAGCCAAAATGCTAAAAAGTATCCTAAATATAAAAGAGCTGCCAAAAAATCTTGATTCTACTGATGGATTAGCAGCTGCTGTATGTCACTACTTTAATTTTAATAGTGATAATGAGAAAAAAAAATATTCCAACTGGTCAAGTTTTATTAATAAGAATCCAGACAAGATTGCTTAATTACCAAAATGTTTATAAAAGTTCTGGATCGTTTCTATACCAATAAAGAAGTTCTTAACTCCGAAATTCTCATCAGGAGAATGAATTGCATCACTGTCAAGTCCAAATCCCATTAGAACAGTTTTAATCCCTAGAATACTTTCAAACATGGGAACTATTGGTATGCTACCTCCATCCTTTTGAGGAATAGGGTCAATTCCAAAACTATCTTTATAGGCATTTATTGCAGATTCATAACCTTTAAAGTCTTCTGGAGTAACATATGGATTTCCTCCATGGTGAGTTGAGACCTCAACTGAAACTGTTTTTGGTGTAATACTCTCAATATGCTTTTTGAATAACTCACTTATCTTTTCCCAATTTTGATTTGGAACTAATCTCATAGAAATCTTCGCATGAGCTTCACTTGGAATAACAGTTTTTGATCCCTCACCAATATATCCTCCCCAAATACCATTAACATCTAGAGTTGGACGAATAGATTTTCTCTCTAATGTTGAATATCCCTCCTCACCTTTTACATCATTAAGGCCCAATGAATCTTTAAATTTTTGAACATTAAATTTTGATTTTTCTTCAATTATATCTCTTTTTGATTTTTCAATTTCTAAAACGTCATCATAAAATCCTGGAATAACTATTTTACCATTTTCATCTATAAGCGAGCTTATAATATCTGACAAAGTATTAATAGGGTTAGCAAGTGTACCTCCATATGTGCCAGAATGAAGATCTCTATTAGGACCAGTTAATTTAATTTCCATGTATGATAAACCTCTAAGTCCAACTGTCAAGGTTGGATTATCAAGACTGCTTAATCCAGTATCTGAGATTAGTATAACGTCTGCACTTAGTTTAGATTTATTGTCAATAAGAAATTTCTCTAAATTTTCACTTCCAACTTCCTCCTCGCCTTCAATCATAAACTTCACATTACAATTAAGCTTATTTTTCTTTATCAGCTGTTCGAAAGCTTTGACATGCATAAATACCTGACCTTTATCATCACACGCACCTCTTGCAAAAATTGCACCTTCTGGATGAACATGGGTTTTCTTTATAACTGGTTCAAAAGGAGGATTAGTCCAGAGATCTAATGGATCTGGTGGTTGTACATCATAATGACCATACACAAGAATTGTTGGATATGAGGGGTTGAGTATTTTTTCACCATAAACTATAGGATGCCCATTAGTTTTATAAACATTTGCTGAATCACAACCAGACTTTAAAAGCTCGTTTGATAGCCAATTTGCAGTTGTATTCATAAAATCTGAGAACTTAGAATCTGCACTTATGGATGGCAATTTTAAAAATTCAAATAACTCTTTTAAGTAATTACTTTTTTCCTCTTCAGATAATGTGCTCATAGTTAATGTATTTTTAAAAACTTATTTATATTTGTTCACCTTTTGCGGGTGTGGTGAAATTGGTAGACACGCTAGACTTAGGATCTAGTGCCTAACAGCATGGGGGTTCGAGTCCCTTCACCCGCACTATTTTAGTTAGAGGGGCTATAACCTGCTCCTTTAACAAATCTACCAGGATATTCACCTGTATGCTCACTTTCAGATAATACTTGTACACCATTTACAAATACATCTTCAACTCCAACAGCAAACTGAAGTGGTTTCTCAAAAGTTGCTTTGTCCTCAATTAGTTCTGGGTCAAAAACTACAACATCTGCAAAATAACCAGGTTTTAAATATCCTCTATTTTTAATACCTAGATTATTTGCAGGAAATCCAGTTAATCTTCGAATAGCTTCCTCCATTGTAATTAATTTCTCATCTCTTACATATTTACCAAGAACCCTTGCAAAACTTCCAAAAGCTCTAGGATGTGTTATAAAGTCTTTTGAAATATCTGAGTAAGATCCAGCATCTGAGTCAAAAGAAACCCATGGTAGCATAATCTTCTTTCTTACATTTTCTTCAGACATGCTAAAATATATACATTGGATTCTACTTCCATCTTCAATTATTAAATTAACTATAGCCTCTTCAGGAGACTCACCTCTTAATTCTGCTGCCTCGGCAATAGTCATACCTCGGTATTTATTTGACATAGATTGTTTATTAAAACCAACCATTAAAATATCCTCAGGTGGTTGTTCTGAAAGTTCTTTTCTAATATCTTCAAAAAGCCTCTCCCTTACATCTGGTTTTGTCATACGATTGATCCATGCTTGTCTTCCACCTTCTTGTACCCAAGTAGGTATAACACCTGTCAGGCCTGTAGAAGAAGCAGGATAGGTATACATATCAGCCGTTATCCTTAATCCATTTTCTCTTGCAGTTTCAACTTTATTTATTACAGAATCTAATAAATGCCAATTTGGTTTTCTAGAAGTTTTAAGGTGATAAATCTGAGCAGGTATATCAGCTCTTTCAGCAATTTCAAGTAATTCATCAACGGCTTCAAGAACTCTAAAGTCCTCATTTCTCATATGAGAAATATATCTTCCACCATAAGAAGATGCAACCTTTGATAGTTCAACTAGTTCATCCGTATCTGCATAATCTCCAGGAGCATAAATCAAAGAGGATCCAATACCAATTGCACCTTGCATCATAGCTAGTTTAACAATATTTCTCATTGATTCCATTTCATTAGCAGTAGCTTTTCTATTTGCATACCCAATTTCTTGAATTCTAACTGTTGCGGCACCAAGGTATGAAGCAATATTTGTTGATACTCCACTTGACTCTAAATTCTCCATTGCTTCACCAAAAGAAATATAGTTATTACTATTTATAGATCCACGAGGTCCAGGAGAAGTGCCTTCTCCAAAAACCTCTAATGTAACTCCTTGCTTTAAATCGCTTAGGGATCTTCCATCTTGCATTAAGGTATTATATCCCCAACTAAGCATGTTTATAAAGCCTGGAGAAACTACTTTTCCTGAAGCATCAATTAATTGATTAGCGATAAAATTATCTTTTTTCCCTACATAAAAAATTGTGTCATTATTTATAGCAACATTACCAACATATCCTGTCATTCCGGTGCCATCGTGAATAACACCACCTCTAATTAGGACATCAACATTAGTAGGCTCAGTTTCGCATG
Source organism: Candidatus Marisimplicoccus sp. (assembly GCA_965655775.1). Lineage (GTDB taxonomy): Bacteria > Bacteroidota > Bacteroidia > Flavobacteriales > Flavobacteriaceae > Marisimplicoccus. Next base: position 2,557 of record CBFHHV010000003.1, on the reverse strand, counting down.
ATAAAGTAAATATTACAAAAACTAAAAGTACTTTTTTCATTTCTCTATGATTGTCCTTAATTTATCAAAAATTTCGGTATTATCATAAACACCCTTAAAGTTTTGGGCCTCATATCCAGAGCTAAAAACCGGAACCATAGTAGCAGTATGATCTCCAGATACATAATTATTTTTAACCTTGGATTTTAATAGATTACCTCCTGTAATTGCTGCTCCTCCAGTCTCATGATCAGCAGTTATTACAACAAGAGTATTGTCATCTTTATCGATAAAATCAAAAACTGTTTTAATTGTATTATCAAATTCAATCATCTCGCTATTCATGTGCATAGGATCATTATCATGAGCTGCCCAATCTATTTGAGCTGATTCAATAAGAAGAAAAAAGGGTTTATCTAGATTCTCTAACTTTTGAATTGTAGATTCAACCAGAATTGGTAAAGATGGCTCTCTGCCTTTATGTTTTTCAATAGGGTCATCATAACTAGTTAAATATCCAATTTTATTAGAATTATTATTCTTATATGTATCTATACTAGTTGCAAAAAAATAGTCTTCCATCTCAGCTATTAAATTTCTATTATCTGACCTATCATTAAAATATCTTTCACCTCCTCCAACAAAAAAATTTATTCCACTTTTTGCAAGCTGACTAGCAATATTTTCGTATTGATATCTATTTTTAACTTTTGCATAGTATGATGCAGGAGTTGCATGAACTATAGTAGAGGTAACTATAATTCCAGTTGAGTAACCTAAATCCATACAAATTTCTAAAATACTTTTTACTGGTTTATAATTATCATCCATTCCAACCACTCTATTTTTTGTTTTTACACCAGATGACATTGCAGTTCCAGCTGCAGCGGAATCAGTAATTAATTTGTCTGATGAGTGAGTCTTAATCAATCCAACATATTTGGATCTCTCCAAAGATGTATAATTATTATTAGAGTACATTCCAGATGAAATCTGGGAAATTCCCATACCATCTCCAAGCATCATAATAATATTTGGTTTTTTTGAGTTTTGACTTTGGACTGTAAAACAACTTAAAGTAACTAAAAGAAAAAGGGTTTTTTTAATCATGATGTAAAGTAAATTAAAAAAGTAGATTAATTTAAATTTTTTATTAGCGAATCAATAACTTTTCTGTTGCTTTTTTCATTTTCGTAGACATAGTCTGAATTTATTTTACCTAATTTTTTTTCTTTTTCTTCTCTTAGACATAGCTCACTAAATACTTTTGAAAATTCAACAGAATTTTTGATTGATAATACACCGCCCAAATCTATTAAATCTTCAGCCTCTTTAAATCCATAATATAAATTTCCTATTATAACTGGACATGAAAAAACTGAAGGCTCTAGAATATTATGAAGACTATTTTTTGAAAAACCTCCACCAACATAACAAAAGTTTGCATATTTATACATGTGCTTAAGTTGACCAATTGAGTCAACAATTAATACCTTCTTTTGAAAGTCTTCTTCTTTTATAAGGCATGATAGTTTGACACAAGAATCTTCAAAAATATTCTCCAACTCATTTATTTGTTTTTGTGATACTTCATGAGGTGCAATAATAGACTTAATATTATTGTTTCTTATAGACTCTTTTATAATTTTTATATCTCTAGTCCATACACTTCCAGCAATAAAACATTTATTATTATCAATAAACTTTTCTATACTATCGATTCTTTTATTTTCATTCAGAGTTTTAATTACAGATGTAAATCTTGAGTCGCCAGATTTAACTACGTTTTGGATGGAGTACTTGCTAAGAATTAGTTTTGAGTTATTGTCTTGAACAAAAAAAAAGTCGATCATTTTTAATCTATTTAAAAACCATTTACCAAAAATTCCAAAATAAAAATTAGCCTGCTTAAACTTTGAAGAAACTGAATAAATAATTGAGTTATTATCTTTTAATTCAGATATATAATTTGGCCATAAATCATTTTTGATAATTACTGCAACTTTAGGATTTACATATTTAATAAATTTTTTAGAGTTATTTGAAGAATCAACTGGTAGATAAGTAATAGAATCTGCGTGTTTATAATTTTTAACATTTTCATAGCCAGATGGTGAGAAAAATGTTACAAGAATTTTTAAGTTATTGACTTTACTTTTTAATTCTTCAATTATAGGCCTAGCAATTTCAAATTCTCCCAGTGATGATACATGAAACCAAATATTTTTTTCATTGGGATTAATCTCTTTTTTTAAAATTCTAAAGGTATCTTTTCTACCTTGGTGAAATAGATTTACTTTTTTTGAAAATAATCTAAATGGTATGCTCAAAGCATTAATAGTAATGATAAATATTTCATAAATTAATTTCACTAAATCCTTTTTCCAAAAATACTTTTTTAATTTTGTTTTCAATGAAAAAAATTAATATGGTTGACCTAAATGGTCAATACAGAAAAATTAGGTGGCAAATAAACAGAGAGATTAAAAAAGTAATTAAGTCCTCTTCTTTCATAAATGGACCTGTTGTTAAAGAATTTCAGAATAATTTACAAAATTATCTAAATGTCAGACACGTT
>CBFHHV010000002.1:122511-124292 GCA_965655775.1 Candidatus Marisimplicoccus sp. | reverse complement strand
ATAATATCAAATAAAAATATTGACGAAGTTTCAGACACTGATGGTATTGATTTAGCTAAATTATCTTCAAATAAATTCCCTAAAGGTTTATTTGTTGCTCAGGATGGATACAATGAGAATCAAAATCAAAATTTTAAATTTGTAAATCTTTTATCTATTTTAAATAATTTAGATACAAAAAATTAAGTCATTGCTTATTAAAGTGTTTAACTTATACGTTCAATAAAAAACCCCCTTAATAAAAGGAGGTCTAATAAAAAAACCTTACTTGTGAAAAGCTTTAACATGAATTAAAGTATTTCAAATTTCAGATTTTTATAGCAGATTGATGTTGCCTATATTTTAAAAAAACATCAATAAATCCGCACTTTAAGTGATTTTACTTATTCACCAAAAGCAATTGATTTTCCTGTATTAATATTGTAATTTTTACGCGAAATTGTGTCTACAAACCTGTAAGAGGTAGTTGCTGATGTGGGAGTAAATTTAGTTAAGATGAAGCCACGATTTGAAGCTTCTAGATAATCAAGACCATCTATAAGTATCTGCATAGCTTTCTCGAAAACAGGTAAGGATTTTTCATCTAAATTTAGATAAGATTTAAAGCCAGGTGAAGTAACTGAAGGAGTACCAAATTCTTCTCCTATTTTTTCACCTTCAAGGTTATAAAGCTTGTTGTGCCATGCGTTATGGGTGTCTCCTGCAAAAACAACAACTTTTTTCCCTCTCAGTACGCTAAATAGCCTTTCTCGTTCTGAAAAATACCCGTCCCAGGCGTCTAAATTATAAGGAGCAATATTTGATATTCGCTCAATATCATCTTTTGTTAGTGTTAATTTATTTTGTAGATGACGTATTTTAATTTTTACTAATTCAGCTGTCATTGTAAATAAATCATTAGTTGATAGTTCACCTTTTTCAACCTTACGGAATGCGATCAGAAGCTCAGTGGGTAAAAATAACTTGCCCATTAAAACCTGTTGACCGAGAACCTGCCATGTCGCATAATTGTTTGTTATGGTTTTGGTCATCCATTTAAATTGAGCATCACCTAATAAGAGACGCTTGGAATTAATTATTGAATTTTCAAAACCTGATTTATCAAAGACATTCTTGTTAAAGAAAGATTCAAAAGAGACTTGGCGATCTCTTCCGACAACCCTAGTATCTAGCATTACAAGATTTATTAGAGAACCAAATTCAAAATTTCTATAAATTATATTCGGCGATGAACTTCTTACAGGTAAGTACTCGTTGTGTACCTTTATTGCAACTGCTTTTCTTTCTTCAAAGCTTCCTTCAGTTTCCTGGTGGTTTTCAGCACCATTCTTATAGACATCATTTGCTATCTCATGATCATCCCAAACAATAATAAAGGGTTTTTTCTGATGAGCAAGTTGTAGCGATTCATCAGTTCTATATTGTCTATAACGCTTTCTGTATTCCTCAAGCCTTAATATTTCTCTTGATGGCTTATGAGGGCGATATATGCTTTTGTTTTCCCCATAAGAACCTGGCCCTCCATATTCGTAAATATAATCTCCTAGGTGAAGAACAATATCTGCTTCACTCTTTGCAATTGCATCATATACATTAAAATAACCCGCCGGATAATTACTGCAGGAACAGGTTGCAATATTTAACTCATTTAAATCTTCACCTTGACCTGGAATGGTAATGGTTTCTCCAATAACGGATTGAGCCCCTTTATATCTAAAACGATAGAAATACTTGGAGTTTGATTTTAATTGTTTAACATCAACTATCACAGTATAATCATG
>CBFHHV010000002.1:0-122413 GCA_965655775.1 Candidatus Marisimplicoccus sp. | reverse complement strand
TTTCTGGTCTTGCTTTTTCAGTTCCTTTTTTTATGATTACATCAAAATTTTTATCGTAAGAAATTTCATAAATAATAGGTATTGAATTACCTATTAATTGTTCAGTCGGTGTAAATCTAGTCCAAATAATTACTGCCGAGGCGGTTGGATCAAAACTAGCAACACCATGTAAAAAGTAATAACCAAAAGATCCATCTATATTCAATTGATTAGGGGATTGAAGACCACCCATGGCGAGTAAATGGGTATTTAAAAGAACTCCTCCTGAACCCAATACAGATTTGAGTATAAAATTCCGTCTATCTTTTGTTACAGATATCATTTAACTACTAATCAATTTTTTTAACTCTTCTAAAATTTGTTAGTCCATTTTTATTAGATGAAAGATTACATATCTCACATCCATAAAACTTGCCATGTGCTTCAACCAAACTAAATAAATTGCTTAACTTTTCTTTGCCAAATCTTAAGGGGTCAGGCGTACCCTGTCCATAAAATGTATCAGGCTCGAAACCTTTACCCTTGAAAATTTTTTCTAATTTTTTGTTATCCGTTTCATATTTCCCGTTCCATTTTTTTACCCTGTTAGGGTTGTAATCGTGGTCAAAACCAAGTAGATATATTTTTTTATAACCTTTAGTAAATGCCCAATTAAGACTGTCAAGAAAAATAGTTTTTCCAACTAAAGGTCTAAATGGTAAATTATAATATTTTGCAAAAGCTAGAGTATGATACCTATAGTTATATTTAGAAATTTTTTCTTTATAAAAATTTTTCTTTGGTATTTCATTTTTTGGAAAATCTGTTGCACACAAATAATAGTCTACAACTAAATCATCAAATGCTTTTATAGAGTTGTTTACAGCCAACACATCAACATTTTTAAGATTGTGTTTTTTGTACTCTAATGCTGACTTACCACTTCCAACCAATAAGATGTTCTTTTCTCCATTATAAATCTCATTTCTTGACTTTTTATATTCTTTTAATTTGATAAAAGTTTCTATTCCAAAAAGATGCTCCTTTATATTTTTAATGACATCTCTGATAGGATTGTATAGGTGTTTTTTTAATAATAGCATTTAGTTGAATTTAATCACAACATCAATTAGTAATTATAATTAATTACCTACAACTCCAGTGAGTGCCATCACATATTCCATAAGGGTTGGATGTTTGTCCGCAAGAACATTCAACATTTACATATATGTTAGCGTTTGAATCTAAATTTGAATTGTTCATTTTAATTTTAATTTACTGAATGTATTATCAAGAAACTTTAACTCAGTATTATCAGTATTTTAAATTTTTGAGTTATTATTTTATAACAATTTAAAAACTCAAAATATTATCGCGGTCATTTTGGAGCCTGAACCATGTTTAAGGTTAAAAAAACTTAATTTCCTTATAAAAAACCCCTTAATTAAAAAGGGGGCTCACTCAAAAAAAACCATGTATATGAAATAGCTTTAATAGGAATTAAAGCATTACAAACTTGAGATTTTTACAATCGACTGATGTTGTCTGTATTTTATAAAATCATTAATAAATAATTAAGGTAGCCTTTAACTTTTAAACTCTTTTTTAAGCTCTTCATAAAAACCAGCGTATGCAATAGAATACCTTGGAAGAAGCCATACCCACCAAATAAATAAAGTAAAAACTCCAGCAATAAAGTATAAAATGGCTTCCAAGTTAAGCATAAAAAGCTGCCATTTATTATTTCTCATCATTTTTTCACTTAAGTTAAAAGCTTCAATAACACCAATATCGGGATCATCTGCAAGTATGAAAAAAACCTGAGAGTACATTAGTGCTAAAATAATACCGGGTATAATTAAAAGTATAAACCCAAGAATAACAGCGATTGAGAGAATTAGTATAAAAAGAATAGGCTTTATTCCATTAAAACGACTAAAAATTGTTGTAAAATCCCCCTCACCTTTATTATAGACATCGAGACAAAAAACAGCAATACCTAGTTGAATATATCCTGATAGACAAACCACTATAATATTTAAAATTGGATTTTGTGGAGCAGGAGATGCAATTATTTGTGGCAAAATAGAAGCTAAAATTAGGCACAAGAATACTTGTATATATATATCTTTTAAAATTGGCTTTGTATTTTCAACTAAATCTCGATTTGTTATCATAAATTAATTTTTAAGATGGCTTTATGTTTGTTAACATATAATCAAAAAAAATCGATTTAAGAAAATTAACCAACTCCTCATCTTTAATTACCACATTATCCTTAAAAACACCAAAATCAATATCGTTTTCAAAATAAGTAACTACCATTTCATATTCACTTATTGAAGAATCATGCTCTATTTTGGTTTTTTTGTAAAGCATGGTATTTCCATTAAGCTCTTTTTGTCTTTGATCTTTTTCTGTTTCAATAATATTATATCTCATTTTTTCTTTAACAACTTAATATAGATCCAATATATTATTAAAAATAAGTAGCCAATAATAAAATAATATCTCAATGTATAAATTTAAAAAAAAATAAAATTAAGGTTATTAAATTTTAAATAGCTTTTTGTCACCGTATTTAGCTATAACCTTTAGTTATAATGTTTAAGTAAAAAATATTAATAAGTTTCTTAAGTTATTATGCCATTATTTAAAAAGTTTTTAATTTAAGGGGCTAAACTCACTACTATGGAACATATACAAAAAAATGGCTCTTCTGTCAATACTATGTCAAACGGCAAGTGCCCATTTATTCATGGGAGCTCAACATCTCCAACCACATCGCCACTAAAATGGTGGCCAAAAAGACTTAATTTGGATATTCTTCATCAGCATGATGAGAAAACAAATCCATATTCTAAAGATTTTGATTACAGAGAAGAGGTTAAAAAATTAGACTTTGAGGCTCTTGAAAATGATATGCATGAACTAATGACCACACCACAATCATGGTGGCCAGCTGATTGGGGTCATTATGGAGGTTTAATGATTAGGATGGCTTGGCATGCTGCTGGGACATACAGAGTTGCAGACGGAAGGGGTGGTGCAGGAACAGGAAACTTAAGGTTTGCGCCTTTAAACTCTTGGCCTGATAATGGAAATCTTGACAAAGCAAGGAGGTTAATGTGGCCTATTAAGAAGAAATATGGTAATAAAATAAGCTGGGCAGATTTATTTATTCTTGCTGGAAACATAGCTTATGAAAGCATGGGTCTAAAAACATTTGGTTTTTCATATGGAAGACCAGATATATGGCAACCAGAAATTGATATATATTGGGGCCCTGAGGATCAAATTATGGCTCCAAGTGAAAACAGGTATGAAGATTTAGAAGATCCTTCGACCCTTGAAACTCCGTTAGGTGCTACTCATATGGGGTTGATATATGTTAATCCTGAAGGTGTGAACGGGAAGCCTGATCCAATGAAAACCGCACTTCAAGTAAGGGAAACATTTGCTAGAATGGCCATGAATGATGAGGAGACTGCAGCTCTTACAGCAGGAGGCCATACTGTTGGTAAAGCCCATGGTAACGGTGATGAATCAAAGCTGGGTAAGGAGCCTGAAGCGGCAAATATTGAGGATCAAGGATTTGGGTGGATAAATCCGACTCTAAGGGAGAAAGGTGTAGTAACAAGTGGACTTGAAGGTGCATGGACTACTAATCCAACTAAATGGGATAACGGTTATTTTGACATGCTTTTTAATCATGATTGGGAACTGAAAAAAAGTCCAGCAGGAGCTTGGCAATGGGAACCAGTAGACATCTTGGAGGAAGACAAACCTGTTGATGCTACAAACCCATCCATTAGAAAGAATCCAATAATGACTGACGCAGATATGGCCATGAAAATGGATCCAATTTATAATGAAATATGTACTAAGTTTAAAGATGATCAAGAGTACTTCTCTAATACATTTGCTAAAGCTTGGTTTAAGCTAACACACAGAGATATGGGGCCAAAAACAAGATATATTGGGCCTAATTTTCCTAAGGAAGATTTGATTTGGCAAGATCCAGTTCCTGCAGGAAACAAAGACTATAATGAGGAGGATGTTAAGACACAGGTTTCTAACTCTGGATTGTCTATCTCAGACCGTGTGGCGATTGCGTGGGACAGTGCAAAAACTTTCAGATGCTCTGATCTAAGAGGAGGAGCTAATGGTGCAAGAATTTCTCTTTCACCTCAGAAGGATTGGTATGCAAATGAACCTGAAAGACTTGCAAAGACACTTGAAGTTTTAAGAAAAATTTCTTCAGAAACAGGAGCTAGTCTTGCTGATACAATTATTATAGCTGGTAACCTTGCAGTTGAAGAGGCTGCAGAAGCGGCTGGTACTAGCTTGTCAATTCAATTTAAAAAAGGGAGAGGAGATGCATCTCAGGAGATGACTGATGAAAATTCTTTCTCAAATCTAGAGCCTGCAGCAGACGGGTTTAGAAATTGGTTTGGAGGAAAATCTAAATCAAGTCCGGAAGAGTTAATGGTTGATCAGGCTCAACTACTTGGTTTAACAGCGCCTGAAATGACAGTGCTTGTTGGAGGTATGAGAGTGCTGGGTGCAAATCACATCGGAAATAAAGCTGGTGTTTTTTCAGACAACGAAGGAGTTTTATCTAATGACTTTTTTGTCAACCTTACTGACATGAATAATACTTGGACCGTAGTAGGAGAGAATAATTATGAATTGAGAGATAGACAGTCCGGAGGGCTAAAATGGACTGCTTCATCTGTTGATTTAGTTTTTGGCTCGAATTCAATTTTAAGATCCTATGCAGAGCTTTATGCTCAGGATGACAACAAAGAAAAATTCATTAATGATTTTGCACAAGCATGGTCAAAAGTGATGAATGCAGATCTTTTTTAAACTATTACATGATATAATTTCTATATTTAACAACTATAAAAAATCAGTATGAAAAAAGATGTTTTTAAACTAATACTTTCAACTTTTTTATTTTCTTCTATTTATTTAAACTCACAGGAGTTTACTGTGACTTCAAACCTTGAAAATTTAAAGATAGAAGTGGGCGAGATTTTTGAGCCTATCACAAACATTTTAGACAAGGATGGAAATAAAGTAGAATGTCCAAATATATTTTATTACAATAAAAATGGAGCACTAAACTGGGATGACGGAATTAGTTTTAATAGAAGAAGAGGAACTATTAAGGGAGAAGTTCCAGGTAAGCATAAAGTAATTGCACTTTGTCTTGGACTTTCTGAAGGAAGAGTTAGCAGAGACTTTGATGTAATTGTTAACTTCGCTAAGCCTAAAGAGTTACAAGTTAATCTAAGCAGAGAAACTGTATATACAGGCTCATATGTGCCTCTTCAATATAAAATAGTTGATGCTTATGGCTTTACGAGATTTGATGCTAATATTCAGATAAGCTCAGAAAATAATCTTGTTGAAATAGATAACCTTAACAATGTCAAAGCGTTAAAACCAGGTAACGCAAAACTTAAAATTGAACTTGATGGAGTTTCAACATCTTTAAGTTTTAAAATTAAAGAAACACCAATTTCTAAACTTTCAATTAATGCTAATCTTGATGTAGCTAGAACAGGGGATGTAGTAAAGTTTTCTACAACAGCATATGATAAAAAAGGAAGCATAGTTATAGATGCTCCTATAACTTATTCTTTTTCTGGCGAGTCTTTTGACAAAAGCACAACTGCAGCAGGATTGATAAAGGATGATGGCAGGTTTGTTGCCGAAACAGCAGGTAAGTATTTAATTACAGTTACAGTAGGCGAAAAGTCAATTTCAAAGCCATTAGTTGTTTATGATAGAGGCATCAAAAGAGAAGTAGTTACCGTTGGATCAGGAACAGTTGAGGACAAGCATACCTCAGACTTTTGGGTTTTTGAGGGTCAAGATGGAAATGACTATGCAGTTTCTGGAACCTGGGGTGCAGATGGTACGACATATTTTTGGGACGTTACAGACCCTAGTAATTTGAAAAAAATTGATAGTGTCCAAGTTGATGCTAGAACTGTCAATGATGTTAAAGTTTCAGCAGATGGAAAAATATCTATTATAAGTAGAGAGGGTGCATCCAATAGGAGAAATGGGATTGTAATTCTTGATACCACTGATCCATATAATGTAAAAATTATATCAGAATATACAACAAATTTAACTGGAGGTGTTCACAATTTATTTATATATGAGGACCATGTTTATGCTCTTAGTAACGGGGAAAGGTTTTATGTTATAAATATTGAGGATCCAAGAAGCCCATTTGAAGTTGGTATGTTTGAAATAGGTGAAAAAGGGCAAGCAATACACGATGTGTGGATTGAGGATGGGATTGCATACTCTTCTAACTGGAAGCACGGTGTATATATGATTGATGTGGGAAATGGAGTTGCAGGTGGTTCACCATCAAACCCTGTAGCAATGGCAAATTATAGTTATGAATCAGGAGCTCATCATGCAACATTCCCTTTTAAAAGCAAATCAACTGATAAGTTTTATACAATTTTAGGTGATGAAATATTTCCTCAAGGAATTGATGTATATACCACTAATGAGACGGCAGGATTTCTTCATTTTGTTGACTTTACAGATATAAACAATCCAGTTGAAGTAGCACGATATGAACTTCCTGGCCATGGTTCTCATAACTACTGGATCGAGGACGATATACTGTATGTTGCTATGTATACAGGAGGGGTGAGAATTGTGGATATAAGCGGAGAATTGCTGGGAGACCTTTTTAGACAGGGACGAGAAATCGGCCACATTAACACTGCAAATCCAAATGGATACATTCCTAATGCAGCTATGTCTTGGGGTGCGCAGCTTTATAAAGGTCATGTCTTTTATTCAGATCACAATGGAGGAATAGGGTCTTCAAAAGTATTACCAACGCAGCCTGATAATTCAAAAATCAATGAATATTTAGATAGACCAAGACTAATAGATTAGATTATGCAAAGACTATATTTATTTTTATCATTTTTAATTTTTCATACAGTCTTTTCACAGGATTATTATGTTTATGTTGCAGCTGAATCAGATGACCAAGTATCAGTACTAAAATTTGATGGTATAGAAATTATAGAAACAGATAGAATATCAGTTGGGATAATGCCAACAGAAAATGAGGGTCCACATGGAATAACTATTGATCCTAGTGGTAAATATTGGTACTTGACACTTGCGCATGGAAGTCCAAATGGATCAGTCGTTAAATATTCTATTGAAAATAATGAACCCTTATCGAAGGTTGAGTTAGGCCTTTTTCCTGCTACCATGCAAATATCAAAAAAAACAGGACTTCTTTATGTGGTTAATTTTAATTTACATGGCCTAATGAAAACAAGCACAGTATCGGTTGTTGACCCAGAGTATATGGTTGAGATAACAAAAATTAAGACAGGTATTATGCCGCATGGATCAAGATTGTCTCCGGATGGAAATTTTCACTACTCAGTCGCTATGATGTCCGGAGAGTTATTTGAAATAGATGCAATTGATTTGAGTGTCAAGCGTATTCTAAGCCTTGATAACCATAAAGAGCATAGAAATGCAATGTATCATTCGAAAGTTAAACCAACATGGGTTACTCCGTCTCCTTCGGGTAAAGAATTGTATATAGCTGGTAATGGTTCAAACAAAGTCTTAATTATTGATGTTGACGAATGGAAAGTAAAAAAAACAATTAAAACTGGGAAAGGTCCATATAATATAGCCGCTACTACTGATGGGAGACACATCATAACTACTTTAAAAAATGAAGGGGCGGTTTCTATTTGGTCCCTAGATAAAGGCCAACAAATTTCCAAGATCAAAACGTCAACAAACATTCCACATGGAGTAGTAATCTCACCGGATAACAAATATGCTTTTGTTTCTGTTGAAGGTGTAGGAGGTGAGGCAGGTAAAGTTGATGTCATCAGTATAGAAGAACTTGAATTAGTTGATTCTGCTGAGGTTGGAAAACAAGCGGGTGGAATTGCTTTTTGGAAAATTGCAGATTAGTTTAAACTATGTTAAATTCAGAAATAACCAGAGAATATTTTCCTTCTTTGAATAGGTTTAATACTTCTAATCAACAAATCATATACTTAGATGGCCCCGGAGGAACCCAAGTTCCTATTCAAGTAATTGAGGCAATTTCTCAATACTATCTTAGGTCAAACGCCAACACTCATGGAGAATTTGTTACTAGCAAAGAGACGGATTTAATTATGAATGATCTCCGAGTTAAAGTTGCCACCATGCTGGGTGCAAAAAGCCCTAACTCAATTTCAATTGGTCAAAATATGACAACATTAAACTATAGTTTAGCAAGGGCATTATCAAAAAAATTTAATGAAGGGGATGAGGTAATAGTTACTGAGCTAGATCATGAAGCAAACAGAGGACCATGGATGATATTGAAAGAAGTTGGTGTTAAAATTATTGAAGTTAAGTTAAAGCAAAATGGAACGTTGGACTATTCTGATTTTAAAAATAAAATAAACGAGAAAACAGTAATGGTTTGTATGGGAATGTCTTCAAATGCATTAGGAACGTTAAATAATTTTATAAAGGTTAAAGAATATTTAAAAGGGCGAGAGTGTTATTTCTTATTAGATGCTGTTCATTATGCTCCTCACTTTTCAATCGATGTAGAAAAGTTAGGTTGTGACTTTATGTTGTGTTCAGCTTATAAGTTTTACGGCCCGCATATAAGTTTTCTTTATTCAAGGCCTGGTGTTTTACAAAGCCTTGAGCCAGATAGACTTATAGTTCAAGACCAGAACGCCCCCTACATAATTGAGACAGGCACATTAAACCACGCATCATGCGCAGGTGTATCAGCCGCCATAGATTTCATTTCAACACTTGGAAAAGGTGAATCATATAGAGAAAAATTGGAAAGTGCATATGCACACATTAGTGATCATGAGTTTAATCTTGCAAAATATCTTTATGAATCACTAGATGGGTTTGACAACACAACTGTTATTGGCCCGGATTTTTCTAGTAGAGAAAGAACGCCGACAGTTTCATTTGTTCATTCTAAATATTCTCCTCAAGAGGTTTGCGCATCCTTAGCTAAGCATAACATATGTGCTTGGGACGGTCATTTCTATGCCATTAAGGCAATTCAACAGTTAGGTCTAGAAAATAGGGGGGGCGTTACTAGGCTGGGTATTTCTTTATATAACACAAAAAATGAAATAGACACTGTAGTTGAGACTATTAAAGCTCTATAGTTTTATTTTTTTAATTTTTCAAAAAACCAGTTTTGAAAAACTTGTTGAGTTATATCTGAAGCTAGATTTAGATCCTGAATATTCAAAAATTTAATATTTGCTTGACTGTCTATCTTGTTTAATAAGCTAATTAGTTGGTTAGGTGAAAGCTCTCTAGTCTTTTTTATTTCAATTAGTTTACTAATGGGCGACTCTATAAAATTATTTTTCTTGATTAATAAGTGCCAACAAAGACTAAAAGGCATGTATTGTCTGCTATCCCTAAACTTATATCTTATCTGGTCTACAAGCTTTTTAGGATTTTTATCATAAAAATCTTTAATTACTGATTTTATTTGGGGTCTTCCACAATGATAAGACTTAAAATACCTATTTTGAAAGCCCACTATATTTGCAGCTTTTGATTGAGCAGCGTTAAAGCTTGGCCTAATTTTCAATAAGTTTTTTATTTTCTCTAACATAGTTTTAACTGGCTGCCGATTATATGTTTTAGCCCAAATTCCAGTTAAGACTGCTTTTTTATCTAAAAACCAATCTTCTGGATTTGTCTCTTTAATGAGAAACATATCATCATTAAAATAGATGAACTTTTCAGATAGATCTTTAATCTTGAAAAGTAAAGCATCTATTGATCTAATATTAAATGTTGGAAGAAACTCTATGTTATGGCGAAATATTTCTTCATGATCAACAATTTCAACCTTTTCTTTGGAAACAATATGCTTAATGTTGTCTAAATTTGGAGACTGTTTGTCGGTTACAATAAAGATTTTTCTTATGAATGGAGCGTATTTAACAATAGATGCCACACATAGATTAATTTCATTTGCTTGAATATAACGCCTCTTTAATTGGTTGTCGTCAGCAAGATATTCTTTAAGCTTTTTTTGATAGTTTGGTTCTGAACCATCCACCCATGTTATAACAGCATCAATTTTTTCCATTTAAACAAAATAAAAAAGCTTATTAATAGGGGTTTTTAAAGACTCGGCAATCCTAATAGCTATATCTAGTCCAGGTATAAACTTGTTTTTTTCTATTGATATGATAGTTTGCCTGCTAACCCCCGTCATTAAGGCTAAATCTTCTTGTGTTAAATTTGCGCCTTTTCTATAATCTTTAACTCTATTTATAAGCATATGTAAAATAAACTTTACAAATATAATAAATATTTTGTAAAATAAACTTTACATTGTTTACCTTTTTTCTAATTTGTAAAGTATGCTTTACATCTTAAATGTATAGTTTGCTTTACATTATAGTAAAAGATGTTAAAGAATAATTAAAACTTTTGTAAAAATATTCTTCAAACGTTGATTTTCCTAGTTTTACTAAAATTTATTACATGAAAAAATTAATCGCTTTGTTAGTCTTTGTCTCACTGGTTTCATGTAACGTGAATTCAAATAAAACAGTAGAGACCAATGACGCAACAATTACCGCAGCTGACTCAACTTATAATATCAATCTAGATGAAAGTAGCCTTGTATGGACTGGACGCGAGGTTTCAACAAGTTCACATTATGGTACTATCAACTTTAAATCCGGACAGTTTGAGATTGCAGATGGTCTAATTTCTCAGGGGGAGTTTTTTGTTGACATGACATCTATTAACGTTCAAGATTTAACAGGTGGAAGTAAAGAAAGGTTAGAAGGTCATTTAAGATCAGATGATTTTTTTTCAGTTGAATCCTTTCCTTCAGCCCATCTTTATATTTCTAGTTCTGAACTAATATCAGATGGAAAATGGATGGTAAATGGTTTTTTAACTATAAAAGACATTTCACATCCTGTTTTATTTGAAATGGCAAATACTCAAGATGGATGGACCGCTAAACTTGTTTTTGACAGGTCCAAGTACAATGTAAAATTTAGATCAGGAACATTTTTTGAAAATCTTGGTGACAAGCTTATTTACGATGACATTGAATTAGAAATTAATTTAAAAACTTCATAATATGAATAATAATAAACCTAGATGTGGATGTGGATACACGCAAGACCCAGAGGGATTTTGTGATGGTTCTCATAGTAACCAATAATGAATAAGTTACTTGCATTTGGGGCCTCTTCCTCAAAAAATTCAAGGAATAAAAAACTAGCCTCTTATGTTGCCAATAGAATGGCTCCAAAAGAGGCTATTCTCATCGACTTAAATGAATTTGAAATGCCTATTTATAGTGAAGATAGAGAACAAGAGATAGGAATTCCAGAAAAAGCACATGAGTTTAAAAAATTAGTTAATGAAAGTATAGGAATAATAATTTCACTTGCTGAGCACAATGGCTCCTATACCTCAGCATTTAAAAATATATATGACTGGATTTCTGTAATTGAAAAAACAGTATGGAGTAACAAGCCTCTAATACTATTATCAACTAGTGATGGCCAAAATGCTGGAAAAACAGTACTTCAAACAGCCTTATCTCGCTTTTCTAGAGAAAGTAGAGAGGAAATTCCACATTTTTCACTTCCAAAATTTAATGAAAATTTTTCCGATACCGATGGAATTATCAATACAAAATTAATTGAAGAGTTAGATAAACAAATAAGTATATTCTCCGGTCAGGTTGATAGTTTACTTGACTCCGGTAACTACTAAAGTTCCATTCCAGTCACCATCTTTTCCGTGACACCATGATTCAATTTTTTTGAATCCAGCTTCTTCAAACATAGACTTCCATTTATTTTCAGAAAAAAGTTTCATAATTGTTACACAACAATCTTGTTTCCATGAATGTGAGGGTTTATTTTCTTCATAATGATCTATCCCCATAATTAATCTTCCGCCTTTTTTTATCCAATTAGAATAGACATGTTTAATCAAGTGGTCTGGATTCTCAAAATAATAAAATACTTCCATTGAGTGAACGATATCGACTTTATCATCAGGAGACCATTTCAGAAGGTCCTTACAATAGTATTGATTTTTTGAATCAAGTTTTTTTGCTTTTTCAATCATATGAGCTGATCCATCTATACCAATTGCTTGTTTGCATCTTGGGTCAGAGGAAATACCTCGAATAACCCAACCATTTCCACAGCCAGCATCTATAAAACTATAATTACCTATCCCTTTAGTTGAGTATTCAATCATATTTTTAACAGACGCAGAGTGGTTTCTCTCCATCCCTTCATCTTTTCCACTTAAAACCCAATTACTAAAAACTTTAATAGGAGATTCCATCTAATCTACAGTTATTAATTTATGAGTTAAACCTGAGTTACAGTGAGAAACGATATAAAGGTCTGAATTATTTAAGTCATCTATTTGCTCATAGTAGTCTTCATTAATAAGATTATTTACAAATTCAGGTATTGTATTACTATGACCAATAACAACAGTGTTTTCTCCCTCATTTAATTTTAAAAAAGTTTCACATACAATATCATCGGAAGAGTATATAAGTATTTCCAAGTTTTTAATTTCGGCAATAGGTTTAACTGTTTTTACCGTTCTTTTGTAATTCGTAGAATATATTTTAGAAATGTTTTTATCAAAAAAATACTCTTTCCAAGTTTCAGCTCTTATTAACCCTTTATTATTTAGATCAGGATCGCGATCTGATTTATCAGTTCTTACTTTTTCAGCATGTCTAATAAGGTATATTTTAGAACAATCATCACTAGGTTTCTCAAATGAAACCAACAGTAAAAGCAGTAATATTTTTAAAATATTCAAAAGATTATTTTTCTTCTACTTATAGCATAAATTAAATATGCAATAATCATTACAAGAGGTTCCCAAATCAGCAGATAGTATGGCCACTCCCCAATTACAAGAGGGTTGCTTACCTCTGGGGCAGCATTAACATACATATAATTGGAGTCTAATAGAAAATTAATTGGCATTATGATTGCCATCAGGATATTTAGGTGAATCCAAATCTTAAACCAAGAAAATTTAGGAAGTTTAAGGTCTAAATGTAGAAACATAAAAATTGGCAGAACTATGATTAAGCTATGAGATACATAGAAGTTTAAATAGTATCTCAAAGATCCATCAAAATAGTTCATCTGTGGTGTCAAAATTGCCATTATTCCACCAATAATACCTGTATAATATACAAACTGAAATAGCTGATCTTTTTTCTTAATAAAGGGAAGAACACAACATATAAGAGACGATATTCCACATAATTGAATAGGTAAATTATATTGAACATCCCATGTGCCACTCATAATATATCCTCCATTTTCAGTTATAAAATCAAGAATCATTATGACACCAATAAGATATGTAACCTGAATTTTCTGTCTCCTATTTAAAAATCTAGCAAGAATTAAAGGAACAGATATGAAAACTAATGAAAAGAGACTCCAAGTTTTCCATTCATCTGTCATAAATTCAACGACATAAATTGGGATTGGATTCTCTTCCATTCTAAAGTGGTTTTTTCAAATGTATAAAAACTATTTAACTAAGATTATAATAGAATGAGTTTCTCAATAATTCAAGACTTTTTGGTACGGCAATGTTCGCATCCTCATTTCCTTCAAACTCAAGAGAAATATATCCTTTGTAGTTGTTCTTTCTCATTAACTCACCTATCGACTTATAATCAATATTAATTTGATCAAACGCTGGCCATTTTGCACCACCATAGTATGTTTTTGCTTGAATTAAACAGGTATGGGGAGCTAACTCAGCAAGTTGTTTTTCTCTGTCATCAAAGAAGTTACCTGTATCTAATGTAACACTTAGCCATGGAGAGTCTATTGCATTGACGATCCTCATCACTCCTTTAGAAGTTAGACCTAAACCCCAGTGGTTTTCAAGGCCGAGAACGACACCACACTTTTCTGCTGTTGGAATACATTGTTCAATAGAATCAATAACCCACTTAAACCCTTCCTCCTCCGAATAGCCATCAATTACAGATTCTACACCTTTGTTATCCATTAAAACATCAAATTCTGATTTGTTCCCAATCGATTTTGTTGTTCCCCACCTACCGGTATTAATTCTAATAGTTGGTATTCCTAGAGAGTAAGCCACCTCAATCTGATGCTTTGTTAATTCAATATTTTCTTTTCTTTTTGAGTCATCTGGACTTACATAACTTTGATGAGTTGAGAGTCCCATGATATCCAAACCTGAATCAAATGCTCTTTTTTTGAGTTTTTGTAAATAACTATTTTCTTCGGATTCCATTTGAATTAGTAGTAGTTCTATTCCGTCGAATCCAAACTTAGAGGCTTTATCAATACAATACTCAATAGGAGTTTCTCGTCCATTAAATTGCCAGAAAGAGTAAGTTGACACACCAATGGGATTATGTTTGATATTTTTAAGAGTTGTCTTTTTAATAGGATTAAGATTTGAACAGCCTAGTAATGGCGCTCCTAATGATGCAGTTGAAAGTGATTTTAGTAAAGATCTTCTTTTCATGTTCAGTAAGTTATTTTTTTATCTAAATTTAGTAAATTCAAATTCAAAATTATTTTAACCTAAATAAACAAATTATGAAAAAAATTTTATTATTAATTGCTCTTTTTGCTTTGGGACCAATTTTTGCTCAAGGTAATGGAGATATCGTTCAATTTGATTGGGTACGCTCAATTCCTGGGGAATCCTATAATCAAATTCTTAATCAGAAATGGAAAGAGTTGGCTCAAAAGAGGGCTGATGAAGGTACAATAACTGGCTGGGACGTTTGGTTTAGGGTTGGTGCGACACCAGAATCTGATTGGAATATATTAATTGTTACAGTAGCAAAGCACCCAGACAGTCTTAGCTCGGGTGGAGGTATTCAGAGAATAAGACCAAATTATAGTGAGATGGATATTGAGCTTTTCAATCAAAAAAATTATAATGCTAGAAAAATAATAAGGACTAATGTTTATGTGAACAAAGGTTTAAATTTTGCTGGAAATCAGGGAGAGACACCAGTTGTTCCTCAAGCAGCAGTAATAAACCCGATGAAAACAGACCTTACTAACGATGCAAGGTATGAACAGATGGAGAATAGATTAAATTCAGGTGATCTTGGAAATAGGTTGGGTTGGGCACTATTAAAAAGATTAGATAATTACGGGGAAGATTTATATCATAACTACATGACAGTTGATTTTTATGAAAAAGTCTCAGATATTATGATGTCTAGGGTTCAGACAGGTAATGCGCCAAGGCAAATGCAAGAAGTCCTAAAAATGAGAAAGCATCAGCAAAGTATCCCAATTGCTCTTGGTATTTCAGTAAGACCTAGTGAATAATTAATTTTATTAACAATAAAAACCCCTCAAACGAGGGGTTTTTTTATTTTTGGTAATATGAGAAATTTTTTTGTGTTTATTATATCTCTAACACCGTTAATTGGTTGTTCTTTTAAATCAGATCCTATTAAATCAGCACTTAAAGAAGATAGGTTTTTAAGAAAGATTATAAAAGACAAGGAAAACTATGAAATACAAATTCTTTTTACAGAGGTTTCAAAAAATAGTTTTGGACAAACTGAATTTTCAGATTTTCAGTTTCAGCTAAATGATCAAAAATATGTCTATCCAGCAAGTACAATTAAACTGCCTATAACAGTAATGACCTTATCAAAAATTAACGAGCTAAGGGCAGTGGGCTCAAATATTTCACTTAAATCTAAAATCAACATTTCTTTAATAAACAATAAAAAAGAAATTATTATAAAGGACTCTATTACGTCTTTTCAGAATTTAATTGCTGATGTTTTTTTGGTCAGTGATAACTCTGCCTCTAATGTCCTAATTGATTTTATAGGCTATAATTATTTTAACTCATCTATGAATGATGCAGGATATGCAAACACTTATCTAAATCATAAGTTTAACCCTGATCCTTTTGTTGATTCTTCATGGATAATTACCAATATAGATAATGATACAATTTCATCTAATGAAAATAAAATAACTGTTTCAGCTAGTAGTGAAATATCAAATTTAAAAAAGGGTAACAAAAGATTCATTAATGGAGAAATAATAAATGAACCTCTAGATTTTATTTCCAAAAATAGATCATCATTAACAGACATGCATAACATCATTAAGAATTTAATTTATCCTGAGGTTACGCTGTCAAAATTTAATTTAAATGTAGAAGACTATGATTTCTTAAGGTATTGGATGAGTAGATTTACTTTTGAAGATCTTGGAGCTAAATATATTGGTGATGAAAAGTTTTTTAACTCTTACAACAAATTTTTTATACATGGCACTGATACAATTTTAAACAACACTGATATAAGAGTATACAATAAGATTGGACAGGCTTATGGAACATCAACTGATAGCGCATACATTAAAAATTATAAAGAAGATGTTGAGTTTTTTTTAACAGCAACTATTTATACAAATGAAAACAAAATAATAAATGACAACACTTATGAATACAGAGAGACAGCTATTCCTTTTTTATCAAAATTATCAAAAGCTATTTATAAAGACCTTTTAGATTAGTCTTTAACCAAACCAAGGTCAACTAATCTTTGATAAAGAAAATCTCCTGCTGTTATATCTTCAAATCCTTTTGGATTATTCTCATCAACACATGAATCAATACAATTTAGTGGCATTTCAAGCCTAGGATGTAAGAAAAAAGGAATGGAATATCTAGAGCTATTCCAAAGACTTTTTGGAGGATTTACAACCCTATGTATTGTAGATTTTAGTTTATTGTTTGTATGTCTAGATAGCATATCACCAATATTGACAATAATTTCATTATCTTCAGCTATTGCATCAACCCACTCTCCTTTATTATTTAACACTTGTAGACCTCTACCTTGAGCACCCATTAAGAGTGTAATTAAATTGATATCACCATGAGCTGCAGCCCTTTCAGCCTTTTTTGGCTCCTCAGTAATAGGAGGATAATGAATTGCTCTAAGAATGGAGTTGCCATTAAATATGTGCTTATCAAAATATGTTTCTTCAAGGTCTAAATAACAAGCAATTGCCCTTAAAATATGTCTTCCGGTATCCTCAAGTAGCTCATAGGTTTTTTGACCAATCTTATTAAAATTTTCAAGTTCCTCTACAGTTACATTTTCAGGATATTTATACTCCATTTCAGGTTCATTTTTAACATACTGACCAAAATGCCAAAATTCTTTTAAATCTCCTACATTTTTTCCTTTTGCATGTTCTTTGCCAAATGGAGTGAAACCTCTTTGACTAGCAAGACCTTTAATAATATATTTAGACTTAATATTGTCTGGAAGACTAAAAAATTGTCTAACCTCTTTGTATAAAGATTCTTTTACTTCATCATTCAGTAAGTGTCCTTTGACTGCTACAAATCCAATCTCACTAAAACCTTTTCCAATGTCTTTTATAAATTTTTCTTTACTGCTTGCATCACCAGATAAATAATCATTTAAGTTTACTTGTGGAATTCTACTCATTTTTAGTTTTTTTTAGCAATTATTTTTGCAATATACTTTCCTAATATGTCAAACTCAAGATTAACAACACTACCAGGCCCAATGGTCTTAAAATTTGTATTTTCATAGGTGTAAGGAATAATTGCAACTGAGAAAGAATCAGGTGATGAATCAACAACAGTTAAGCTAACACCATTAATAGTTATTGAGCCTTTTTCTACTGTAATATTTTCCCTATTATGTTTAAAAACATATTTCCAACTACCGTTTGTCTCTTGAACCTCAGAACATACTGCTACTTCATCTACATGACCTTGAACAACATGCCCATCAAATCTGGAATTAACTGACATTGACCTTTCAATATTTACAAGATCACCAGGAATTAGTTTACCAAGATTACTTCTATTTAGGCTTTCTTCAATAACTGTTAAAGTATAAACATCATCTTTAATGTCAACTACGGTTAGACATACTCCATTATGACAAAGGCTTTGGTCAATTTTTAATTCTTTGGTTATTGAGGACTCTAAAGAAAGATTTAGATTGCCTTTTTCTTTTTCAACTTTTTTAACTGTAGCTAAACACTCTATAATTCCAGTGAACATTATTATCTTTATTTTTGCTCAGTAAAATTACTAATTAAATTAACTAGTGGTAAAATCAAAAAAAATTAATGTTGGAATTTCTATAGGGGATCCTAATGGTATTGGAATTGAAGTTATGCTAAAAGCTTTATCTGATAGCCCTCCTAACGATAATTGTAATTTTATAATTTATTCTTCATATGATTTAATTGTAAATCAGAAAAAAGATTTAAATATTAGGTCACTTCCTTTAAAAAAAATAGAAAGCTTTGATGAAATATCTCAAAACTCACTCAATATAAAAGAGGTCTTTACTGAATCAAAATATGAATTTGGGGTATTTGATAAACAAGTTTCTAAAAACGCAATTATTTCTTTTAAAGAGGCGGTAAAAGATGCAAGAGACAAGAAGATAGATATTCTAATTACCTCTCCAATTGATAAAAATTTATCTTATTCTAAAAATTTCAAATTTTCAGGCCATACAGATTATTTAAGACAGTATTTTAATTTAGATCCAATTATGTTAATGGTTTCAAAGAAACTTAAAGTAGGATTACTAACTGAGCACATAGCACTAAAAGATGTTGTCCATAATATTACAGTAGAAAAAACAACTAAGAAATTAAAACTCTTATGCCAAGTCTTAAACAAAGACTTTGGTATAATTAAACCAAAGATTGCAGTTCTTTCAATTAATCCACATGTTGGAGATAACGGTGTAATTGGAACTGAAGATCAAAAATTATTAAATCCAGCTATAAATGATTTAAATCAAAAGGAAGATATAGTTTCTGGTCCGTTTTCAGCTGACACTTTTTTTTGCAATAATTATGCTAAATATGATGCTATTCTAGCTGTATATCATGACCAAGGATTAATCCCCTTTAAGACCATTTCTTTTGGCGAAGGGGTAAACTATAGCGCAGGTCTTCCTATTATTAGGACTTCTCCGGATCATGGTACAGGTTTTGACATTGCAGGAAAGAGTATCGCAGACCCATCCTCTTTTAAACATGCTTTAAAATTAGCATTGAATATATACAAGGTAAGAAATAAGATACTTTAACATTAAATAGATAAATTTTTATAAATTTGCCCCTCAATAGTTAAGTGATGAAATCGCTTTCGCCATATTTGATAAAGTTTTCAGGTTTGAAAGAAGGGATACATCTCTTTAACTATGAACTAGGAAATAAGTTCTTTAGAAATTTTGACTATTATGATTTTCTCGATGCAAAGCTTTTTGCTAAGCTCGAGTTAGAGAAACAATCCACGCTTTTAAACCTTAAGTTTTCTTTTAGTGGTGAAATTGAGGTACAGTGTGATGTCTCTATGGAAAGCTTTAATCTTGACTTAGAGACTGAACATGCAGTAGTTGTGAAATTTAAAGATGATATAATCTCGACAGATGATAAAGTTATATTCATGCCAGCTGGGTCACATAGTATCGACGTTTCTCACTTAATTTACGAAAGTATAATCTTAGCTGTACCTCAAAAAAAGGTTCATCCTGGAATAGAAAACGGTTCATTAAAATCAGAAATAGTTGAAAAACTAGAAGCACTTAAACCTAAAAAGAATTTTAAAGAAAAAACTGACCCTAGGTGGGACAAATTAAAAGATTTATTATAAATGGCACATCCAAAACGTAAAATATCTAAAACTAGAAGAGATAAACGTAGAACCCATATTAAAGCTGAGAAACAACAGATTTCAATATGTCAGGCTACTGGTGAGTCACACCTATATCACAGAGCTCATTGGCACGAAGGAAAGCTTTATTATAGAGGAAAAGTTTTAGTTGATTCTTTAGAATCATAAAAAACTAGTATCTTAAATTATCAATTTAATTGTCTAATGACATAATTGATGTTAGTATGATATCTAACAAGACACAAAAAATAAAAGCTGCCATTACTGCAATTGGTGGTTATGTTCCAAAAGACTTTATCTCCAACAAAGATTTAGAAAAAATGGTTGATACTAATGATGAGTGGATAACTGCAAGGACTGGAATTAAAAAAAGAAGAATACTTAAAAAAGAGGGAAAGGCCACATCATACTTAGCTATAAATGCAGCCAATGACCTTATTAACAAAAAGAAACTAGACCCAACCTCTATTGATTTAGTAATTGTCTCTACAATAACCCCAGACTTTCATGGAGCATCAACAGCTCCATCAGTTGCATCCCAAATAAACGCTTCTAATGCATATGCATTTGATATTAATGCTGCATGTTCTGGTTTCTTGTTTGGAATGTCAACGGCCACTAGTTATATTGAATCTGGTAGATATAACAAAGTTCTTTTAATTGGAGCAGATATGATGTCTTCAATTGTTGATTATACCGATAGATCTACTAGCATTCTATTCGGAGATGGAGCAGGTGCAGTTTTGATTGAACCAAGTGATAATGACTTTGGTTGGGAAGACGAGTTCTTAAGATCAGATGGAATAGGTGCAGAGTGGCTAAAAATCAAAGCAGGAGGTTCATTACACCCCACCTCAAAAGAAACTTTTGAAAATAAATGGCATTATATTACACAAGATGGAAAGACTGTTTTTAAATCAGCAGTTTCAGAAATGGCAAACGCAACAGAGCAGATTATTATAAGAAACAATCTTGATCCTGAGGAGATAAAATATTTATTACCTCATCAAGCTAATAAAAGAATTATAGATGCTACCGCAGAAAAGATTAATTTAGATAAAAATAAAGTATTAATGAATATCGAAGAATATGGGAATACAACAGCAGCAACAATACCACTGCTGATGCATGACTATGAGAATAATTTTAAAAAAGGTGATAAAATTATTCTTGCCGCATTCGGAGCAGGTCTAACCTGGGGTGCAGCATATTTAACATGGGCCTATAATTAAAATAAAAATCATGGATATAAAAGAAATACAAAACCTAATAAAATTTGTTTCAAAATCTGGTGTTGAAGAGGTAAAAATTGAAAGAGAGGATTTTAAAATAACAATTAAAACAAAGAAAAATACTCCACAACAAATAGTTGTAGAAGAATTACCTAATAAATTGAATATTCCAACTCAGGTTGCAGTTCCAGTTAGTCAAGAAACTGCTCAAGAAAAGACTCCAGATCTTGAGGTATCTAAAACAGAAGATTCCAATCATGTAATAATTAAGTCTCCAATAATTGGAACCTTCTACAGGAAACCATCACCAGATAAACCTTCTTTTGTTGAGATTGGACAAAATATAGCCGAAGGAGATGTTCTCTGTGTCATAGAAGCTATGAAGTTATTTAACGAGATAGAGTCAGAGGTTTCTGGAAAAATTGTTAAAATTCTTATAGATGATCAAAGCCCCGTAGAGTTTGATCAACCACTGTTTGTTATCGATCCCTCATAAAAAATGTTTAAAAAAATATTAATTGCAAATAGAGGAGAAATTGCTATGCGCGTCATCAGGACATGCAAAGAAATGGGCATAAATACTGTAGCCGTATATTCTAAAGCAGATGAGGAAAGCTTACATGTCAGATTTGCTGATGAGGCTGTCTGTATTGGCCCTACAGCTAGTGCAGATTCTTACCTTAAACCTGCTAATATAATAGCAGCTGCAGAGATTACAAATGCTGACGCAATACATCCAGGTTATGGTTTCTTATCAGAGAATAGTAAATTTTCAAAAATTTGTGATGAGCACAATATAAAATTTATAGGAGCATCCCCTGATATGATTGATAAAATGGGAGATAAATCTTCTGCAAAAGAGACTATGAAAAAAGCTGGTGTTCCTACTATCCCAGGATCCGAAGGCTTAGTTCCAACTCTTGAAGATGCACAGAATGTTGCACTTGAAATAGGTTATCCTATAATGTTAAAAGCAACCGCTGGGGGTGGTGGAAAAGGAATGAGGATAGCTAAAACACCAAAAGAACTGGCAAGTGCTTGGGAGCTTGCACGACAGGAATCAAAATTGGCTTTTGACAATGATGACATGTATTTAGAAAAGTTTATTGAGGACCCAAGGCATATTGAGATTCAGATCATAGGAGATTCATATGGAAAGGCTTGTCATCTATCTGAGCGAGATTGCTCTATTCAGAGACGTCATCAAAAATTAATTGAAGAAACTCCTTCACCTTTTATGACTAAGCCATTAAGAAAAGCAATGGGAGATGCTGCTGTAAAGGCTGCGGAATCAATTAAATATGAAGGTGCAGGGACAATAGAATTCCTAGTTGATAAGCACAAGAACTTCTATTTTATGGAGATGAATACCCGAATTCAGGTAGAACACCCAATTACAGAGCAGGTAATTGATTATGATTTAATTAGAGAGCAAATAAAAGTTGCTGCAGGAGAACCAATAAAAGGAAAAAATTATTTTCCTAAATTATGTTCAATAGAATGTAGAATTAATGCTGAAGATCCTCATAATGAATTTATGCCTAATCCAGGTAAAATTCTTACTCTTCATTTTCCTGGTGGACATGGTGTAAGAATTGATACACATGTATATAGTGGTTATGTAATACCCCCCTACTACGATTCAATGATTGCTAAACTAATAACAACTGCTCAGACTAGAGAAGAGGCAATAAACAAGATGAAAAGAGCTTTAGATGAGTTTGTTATTGAAGGAGTAAAAACAACTATTCCATTTCATCAAAAAATGATGGAACATCCAGACTTTATCTCTGGAAATTACACAACTAAGTTTATGGAATCATTTGAGATGGAGCCCTAAATAAGGTTCATCTCAATTAATTTTTCTGCAATTTGAATAGTATTTGTAGCAGCCCCTTTTCGAAGATTGTCTGCAACAATCCAAAGGTTTAATCCACTCTTTATACTAAAGTCTCTTCTAATTCTTCCAACGAAAACTTCATCTTTATTTGAAGCGATAATAGGCATTGGATATATGTTTTTATCTAGATCATCTTCAACAATTAATCCAGGAGAACTTCTTAATATGCTAAACACTTCTTCTAGTTTAAAATCATCTTCAAATTCAATGTTTACAGACTCACCATGACAAATTTCTATAGGAACTCTAACTGCAGTAGATGTAATCTGAATGCTATTATCATTTAATATTTTTCTAGTTTCGTTGATTAGCTTATTCTCCTCTTTCGTGTAACCACCCTCTTCAAATACGTCACAATGTGGCAAAAGATTTTGATCTATCGAATATGGATAAACTTTTTCAGGTTTAGTGTCATTTCTCTCACTGTATAACTGGTCTATAGCATTTTTACCTGTACCAGATACAGATTGATAAGTAGATATTACAAGACGTTTAATTTTAAACTTTCTGTGAAGAGGAGCTAATACTACAAGCATCTGCATTGTAGAACAATTTGGGTTAGCTATTATATAGTCATGATCTGTTAAAGATTCTGAATTAACTTCACTAACTATAAGCTTTTTTGTTGAGTCCATTCTCCAAGCAGATGAATTATCTACAACTCGAGTTCCTTTATCCGCAAATTTTGGAGCCCATTCCAGTGAGGTTGAACCTCCAGCTGAAAAAAGTGCAATATCTGGTTTCATATCTAAGGCGTCAGTTAATGAAACTATACTATACTCTTTACCATGAAATTTAATCTTATTTCCAATAGACCTTTCTGAGGCAACTGGTATTATCTGAGTAACAGGAAATTTTCTTTTATCTAAGAGTTCAAGCAAAACAGTTCCAACAACTCCAGTTGCACCAACAACAGCTACTTTCATATTTATTTATTTTTGTTCATTTTTTTGTAAAAGACTGAACGACTTAAAGGTTCATATTTATCTTTTTCTCCAATAACAACTATGTCTTTTTTTTTATTTTTTCTGTAACTATAGTTTGCAATATTTCCTGATTTTTTACAGACTGCATGTACTTTTGTAACATATTCTGAAACTGCCATTAGATTTGGCATTGGTCCAAAAGGATTTCCAAGATAGTCCATATCTAACCCAGCAATTATAACTCTAATACCACTATTTGCTATTTTATTACATACGGTTACTATTTGATCATCAAAAAATTGAGCTTCATCAATAGCAACAACATCGCAATTATTAACGTTCTCCAAAATTTCATTTGAAGACTTTACTTCTATACATTCAAGCTTGCTTTCATCATGTGATTCAATAAAATTTTTGCTTCTTGAATCAATGATAGGCTTAAACACCTCTATATTTTGATTAGCAATCTTTGCCCTCTTAATACGTCTAATAAGCTCTTCGGTTTTTCCTGAGAACATTGATCCACATATAACCTCAATCCATCCGAATTGTTCATTGTTATATACTGGATTTTCTAAAAACATTTTGTAATTTGATTTATAATAAAAACAAATTTATCAAAAAGTAAATCATTATAATAATAAACTAAGGTGTTTAAAAAATTAGAAAATAAAATTAAAGAACTTGCTCTAAGAATTCATGATTCAAGACTAAATAACTCAAAAAGTATTTATGAAGATTCTAAAAGGTTATATGAATTAACAGTGATACATAAATATCTTAAGAATCAAGAAAGAGATGCTGACTGGCTTCTTCATGAGGAGAGACTCAAAGAGACATTAAAAGATCTAAATCTGGATACAAAAAAAACAATTTCAACTCCTCATAATGCAAGTGAAATAATCCCTCTAATTGATACAATTAAAGATTTAGTAACTGAAATACCTGAGTCAGATGATGATAAATGATATCAAACTCTATATTGTACCAACCCCAATAGGAAATCTAGATGATATAACAATAAGAGCAATTGAAACTCTAAAAAACTCAGATTTAATTTTATCAGAGGATACTAGACATGCAAAAAAACTCTTAAGTCATTATAAAATATCTACAAAAGTCAAAAGTTATCATTTGAATAATGAACATAAAAAAGTGGATGAGTATGTTGAATTGATGCTTCAGGATAAAACAATCTCATTAATTACAGATGCAGGAACACCATGTATATCGGATCCTGGTTTTTTATTAGTTAGGGAAGCAATAAAAAAAGGAATTCAAATTACATGTTTACCTGGTCCAACAGCTCTGATACCTGCTCTTGTTTTAAGTGGACTCTCAAGTGATGCCTTTATCTTTGAAGGTTTTCTTCCAAGAAAAAAAGGGAGAAAAACAAAACTTAAAGAGATTTCACAGAATTTAATTACAACAATCATTTATGAATCACCATATAGAATAATTAAAACACTGACTGACTTACTAGAATTCACAGGAAGTAATAGAGAGGTATCTATTAGTAGAGAGATATCAAAAATATATGAAGAGACCTTTAGAGGCACGGTTAGTGATGCTTTAGATTATTTTTCTGATAAAAAAATAAAGGGCGAGTTTGTAATTTGTATAAATAAGTACAATAGCCTAAGTTAAATTTTCTTATGAATAATTGGATAGCAAAGGAACAGGCTAAAAAAGACAGAATCCAATCTCTTAAAAAAGATTTAAAAATTGAAGATTTTTTATGCTCGTTGTTACTACAAAGAGAGGTTAACTCATTAAAAAAAGCTAAAGAATTTTTTCGACCTGATATCAACTCACTTCACGATCCATTTCTTATGAAGGATATGAAAAAGATTGTTAAAAAAATTGAGGATTCTAGAGAAGAAAGGATTATGATTCTAGGAGATTATGATGTTGATGGGACAACATCCACAGCTATGTTGTATACATATTTTAAGAATATTAATTACGATGTTCTATACTATATTCCAGATAGATATAATGAAGGGTACGGAGTTTCTGAGAAAGCTATTGATTATGCAGAAAAAAATAAAGTTTCATTAATAATAACAGTTGATTGTGGTATCAAAGCAATTAATCAAGTACGCATATCTAATTCAAAGAATATAGAAATGATAATATGTGATCATCATCTTCCAGGTGATCAAATTCCAAATGCTTTCGGAATATTGAATCCAAAGCAAAAAAAATGTAAATATCCTTTTAAGGATTTATGTGGCTGTGGTATTGCCTATAAATTAATAACAGCTCATAATTCATTATTAGAGAATTCAATTGATATAACTATATTCTTGGATTTTGTAGCTCTTGCAACGATTTCTGATATGATGCCACTGATTGATGAAAACAGAACTATGGTCTTCCATGGATTAAATGTTATAAATTCAAAACCAAGAATAGGTCTTAGAAATTTTTTAAAGTCAATTAATGGCAGAATTGATGAATCAAAAATATCATTTAATATTGGACCAAGAATCAACGCAGCCGGTAGAATGAAGACAGGGAAAATAATTGTTGATTTATTAGTTGAAGATGATGTTAATAGAGCTAACATCCTTTCTAATGAGGTTGAATTTTTAAATCAAAACAGAAGAAGAATAGAAAAAAATGTTGTTGATGATGCTTTAAAGCAAATTGATAATGAGCGTTTCACTAACATTGTTTATGGAAAAGGATGGAATCAGGGAGTCCTAGGAATTGTCGCCTCACGAATAATTGAAAAATCGTATAAACCAACAATAGTTATGACAGAATCAAATGAAGATATACTGACTGGCTCTGTCAGGTCAGTCAAAGATTATGATGTATATCAATCATTATCAGATTGTAAGGATAACATAATTCAATACGGGGGACATAAGTATGCAGCAGGATTAAAAATAAAAAAATCAAAATTTGATATTTTTAAAAATCAATTTGAAGATATTGTAAAAGATTCTATAGGTCAAAAAATGTTTAAAAGGTCTTTTTCTTATGATCTTTTAATTGACTTTTCTAAGTTAACTATTGAAAACATAAAAATCATTAAGAGGATGGCTCCTTTTGGCTTAGGAAATAAACGTCCAGTTTTTAGAACTAATAATTGCTTTATAGATTCTAAACTGAAATTTCTAGGCAAAGAAGACCAAATCGTTAAGTCAAAAATTAAAGATAAAAATGGTTCACAACTACCATTTATATGTTTTGATAAGAAAAGTGAGCTAGTTAACCTTCAATCATCATTTGATGTCCTCTATAATGTTAACTTAAACTCATTCTCAGGTAAAGAAATCATTGAGTTAACTTTAAAAGAGGTATTTATAAAAAAATAAACCCCACCAATGGCAGGGTTTATAAATAAGTATGAAATTATAGTCTTTAGAAATTAATATTTAGTCCTAAATTCCAAGTTGTGCCTTTTCCAAAGTATACATTGTTTTCAACATTAATACCATTCCAAGTTCTTCCACCGTCGTTATGAAAATTAGTTTGTGATTGTGAAAGATATTCTTCATCAAACAGATTATTGACATTTAATCTAGCCCTTGCATCATAACCTAATAAACTAAATGAATAAGTAGCACCTAAGTCTGCAGTTCCCCATGACGGCAATTTGATAGATCCTCTATTATTTGCAGAATCAAATTCACTATCAAGTGGCCCAAACCTACCATGAAGATTATCATAGCTCATCATATCTAAATCAACAGATAACTTTGATGAAACTTTATAATCAAAACCAAGGTATAAAACAGTTTGAGCTGCATCCCCAATTTTTACTCCATCTAAATAGAGTGTTCCAGTTGTTCCAGCAGGCTGGTTATTATCAATGAAGTAGGCATCTCCTTGAAAGTTTTTGGTGTATTTCCAATCTCCAAGTGAAACCATACCATTTACTCTTAAACGACTTGATGGATACCATGTCATTTCACCTTCAATACCCTGATGAGTTTGTTCTACACCACTATATATAATCCTTACTCCTTGATCATCAATGGATGTGCTTCTTCTAAGCGTTCTATCACCCCATACGGTATGATATGCATTAATAGTACCTTTAAAGTTAGAAGATCTAAAACCATATCCTAATTCAAATGAAGTAAATGACTCATTGAGAATTTCGTCAGCTTCTTCAAAATCATAGTCAGCATTTGGGAATACCCCATCAAAAGATGGAGGTCTCATGATTTGTCCCACATTAAAGAAAAAGTTTGAACTATCATTTGCTCTATAGTTTGCACCACCTTTAATATATCCTCCATCTACAGTAATTTTTCTACTTAATGTTGATGGTGCAGCGGTGTAGAATCCTTCCCATTGATATTTCTGACTTGATGTCCCCATTTGAAGTACAGCTGAGAATTTATCACTACCTGTGTATTCAATAAGACCGTTGACACCAGTCCAGTCAACATGTCCTATGTAATATCTTTGAGACCCATTAGGGTTACTAGTCCCCATATCTTTAAAAGGACTTGCTTCATAGGTGTCAACAATTACTGTTCCAATTCTATCACCATTTCCTGAGAAGTTAAAACCATTAATTGTAGATATATATCCATCTAGACCAAACATAGTTTCAGGACCTCTCCTGTGTAATGCCGAATAAGTTCTTAAATCAATACCAAGCTCATATCTAAAATTATCTGCATCTATTTTAATTTTAGAAATTCCACCATACCAGTTATGAGAGTTTGTGGAGAATCTTCTTATAGTTGTATCTGCACCCCACTTACTTGGAAGACCATCAATATCATTGTGGTACCCAAGTTTCATTCCTGCAAAAGGACCGCTGTTAGGAACATGCGCTCCAGCTACATTTTTTTGAACAGCTACATCCCAATTTATAGTTGTGTCAGGGTTTCTCCACTCACCATGATCATCAAGATATTCTGCAAAAGATTCTCTGTATGCTGTTACACCATATGACCCTCTTCCTCTTAAACCTGTTCCACCACCTCTACCAGCAGAACCGTATATAGATGTTGCTAAAGTCACTCTACTAGAAATTTCCCAATCCCAGTTAAAAGTTGCTAAGGGCTTATTATAGTAATTTCTTAAAACTGAAAATTCCTCCCCTTGATACTCTCCATATAATTGGTTAAACTTTCTATAATCATCACCTTGAATTGGTCCATAATCAAGATAATCTTGAAGTTGAGTTCCATAATATGCTTGGTGATGCCACTGTCCAGCACCAATTAATGAGAAGTTAAATTCGTGATCACTTCCTCTTGGTGTATAACCAACTGAAAAAGCATAAGTTGTTCCTTCTCCTTGCATACCATTTCTCCAGCCATCACCTTGCCAGAAGCCTAGAAGAAAACTTGAAGACCATCCTAGTTCATTAACTCCAGTATTATGAAATGCCGTAAATTTTTGATAACTATTGTCTCCAACTGACATCTTAATTCCAGTACCTGGATCTACCTCAGCAGCTCTAGTATTAACCGATACAGTCCCACCAGCTGAAGGAACAGCAAGTGAAGTTGATCCAAGACCTCTTTGAATTTGTACACTTGACGTAAGATCAATTAGTCCCATCCAGTTTGACCAATAAACTCGACCATTTTCCATATCGTTTACTGGCTGACCATTAATTACGTAAGCGGTATTGGTAAAACCAAATCCTCTTACATACATTTGACCGTCACCATAACCACCATTATCTTGATTTGTGTAAACACCAGGTGTTCTTTTAAGTGTTTCAACAAACTCTAGATTACCAGCTTTTAAATCTATTTCAGCACCAGAAACTGAACTAAAAGCAATTGGAGTTATTCTATCTCTAGCTACGTCAACAACTTGAGAGGTAACTGTTACCTCAGTTAAAGCTATTGAATCAAGAACCGATTCTTGAGCAGAAATTGTAAACGTGAAAAGAGTAAATGTTATTAAACTTAATTTTTTCATGAATATTTTGTTTTTTGTTTCACACAAAAGTAAAATTATTCATTCTTTTTTATATTAATTAAATATTAACAAAGGTTTGCCAATATGTAAACAAAAATTATTGGGTTAATCTTTTAGTTGCTCACTTATTTTTTTTGTGGATTTGTCAAGGGCATCATCATTACCAAGTAAAATTTCTTTAGCTATTGATTTTCCTAACTCAACACCCCACTGATCATAGCTAAATACATTTAAAATAGACCCAATTGTAAAAATTTTATTTTCATACATTGCAATTAATGACCCAAGGCTTGACGGATCTAACTTGTTAATAACTATTGAAGTTGATGGTTTATTCCCATCAATATTTTTATGGACGTCATTACCTGAGGTTGGTTTCCCCATCATCAAAGCATTTGTTTGAGCTAAAAAGTTTGAGTTTAAAATTTTATGTTGATTAGAATCACCATATAATGATTCTTTAAATGCAATAAAGTCTGATGGAATAATTTTAGTCCCTTGATGCATTAGTTGAAAAAATGCATGTTGAGCATTAGTTCCTGTTGATCCCCATACTATTGATCCAGTCTCATAATTTATTTTTTTGCCACTTCTGTCAACACTTTTACCATTACTCTCCATGCTTGCTTGTTGAAGATAATCAGGAAGTTTTCTCAAGAGCTGGCTGTAAGGTAAGACAGCTTCAGTTTCACACTTAAAAAAATTATTATACCAAATACTAACTAAAGCAAGAACTACTGGAATGTTTTTTTCAAATGGAGAATTTCTAAAATGAATATCCATTTCATGTGCACCTTTTAGAAAATCTCTAAAATTTTCAGAGCCTATGACGATTGAAATAATAAGCCCTACAGACCCCCATAATGAAAATCTTCCACCAACCCACTCAGGTATTGAAAGAATATTATCTAGAGAAACACCAAACTTTTTTGGAGCTTCAGTATTATTTGAAATTGCAATAAAATGATCTTTCATTGCACTTTCACTTGCATTAGCAATAAACCATGCTCTTACTTTATTTGCATTTTCAAGTGTTTCAATGGTTGTAAAAGTTTTTGAAACAATTATAAAAAGTGTAGTTTCTGGATTTAGGTCTTTCAGGAGTTTTGATGTAAAGTCAGGGTCTATATTTGAGATAAAATGTGGTTTAACACCTTTGCTATAATATGCTAGCGCTTCTGTTACCATCTCTGGACCTAGATGGGATCCACCAATTCCAATATTAACAACGTCTGTAATTCTTTTACCACTATATCCTAACCTCTTCGCACTATTTATTTCATCTGAAATATTAATAATCTTATTTAAAGTTTTATCTACTTCATCATTTCCTGATGATCTCAAGGCAGTATGAAGTACAGCTCTGCTTTCAGTCTCATTTATAATAGCTCCTTTAAAATATTGATCAATATTATTTTTAAGATCTGTTTCTTCGCACAAATTAGTTAAAAGCTTGAATGTATTATTGCTGAACCTGTTCTTTGAGAAGTCAAGGTAAAAATTACTCCAACTTATAGAAAATTTCTCAAGGCGATCATTTTCTTGTTTAAAAAAGTCATCAATATGATGACCATACTCCTTATCACATTGTTGAACTAGCTTTTTCCATGAAGATAGTTTTGAAGGATTAATTTTTGAAAGAGCCACTATATTGAAGTTTTATTTTTAATTATTACAGAATCAATTTGTGATTTAATTAAAACAATATCACTAAAATACTTCTTTTTTAAGGACTCATTAATTGGTTTAGCTTCAGGTAGTTTTTGCTTAAATGGATCAACTTGAATATTATTCTTCCAGAATCTATAGCAAACATGGGGTCCTGAAGTGTTTCCTGTCATCCCTACCCAGCCAATGACATCACCTTGTTCAACAAACTGACCAACTTTAACATTAGCCTTTCTCATATGTAAATACTGAGTTGAGTAAGTATTATTATGTTTGACCTTTACATATCTTCCATTTGCTCTTGTATAACTCACCTCGGTTATTGTTCCATTTGCTGTTGACATAATTGGTGTCCTAACAGGAGCAGCAAAGTCAGTTCCCTTATGGGGTCTAACACGGTTTCCATATAATGCAATTCGCCTTCTTAGGTTATATCTTGAAGAAATTCTACCAAACTTAATAGGGGATTGTAAAAAGGCTCTTCTTAGATTCTTCCCATCTTGATCTAGATACTCAACTATACCTTTAATTGAATCTGTCTCATACTCAAACGCATATCTTTCAACTCCTTTGTGTAAAAAATAGGCTGCTTTAACTTTTGTAATTTCCACAGGAATAGTATCGTCTACGTAGGCTTGTGTGTAGATAACTTTAAATTTATCACCCTTATCTAATCTAAAAAAATCAATTGTCCAGGCATATATATCAGATAAATAATATGTTAAAAGAGGGTCTTTCCCTTGCTCTTCGAGTGTTAAGTATAATGAGTTGTCAATCTCACCTGATGCAGATAAATCTTTATATGTTCTCTCCTTTTTAAATGTTTTTCCATACACACTATCTCTAATTTGAATCATAGAATATTCCTCAATGGTAGGGTGATAAACAAAAGCTTTTAAGCTTGGTATCGAGTCCTTCGTGAATATTAGTGTATAAGGTTTTCCACGTTGAAGCATTCTAAAGTCAACATCATTCTTAGTCTTTTCTAGAGCTTTATATATTTCGGGATAATCAATGCCCTGGCCCTCAAGAATATCGCCAAAAGTATCACCTCTTCCGACTTTCTTTTCTTCAAACAGAAACTTTGACTCATCATATCCATATTTATAATTAATTGGCTCCTCTTCCTCTAAAATTAGCCCAGCAATAGCAATATCAGAACCACATGAACTAAATAAGTTGATAATTAAAAATAATAATGAGAAAAAATAATATTTATTATTCATCAACTTTTTTGTTTAATTAAAAGAGGGTTTACAATTCCCGAGTAATTGTCCAAGTCTGCTTTAATAGAGCCAACTAATAAGTCTGCCTGAACTCGAATAGGAATTTTATTTTCATCATTTGTAAGCCAGATAGTTATACTCCCTTCACCTTTAAAAATTCTACTTCTTTTTGTGGCAGGCATAAGTTTCAGACACTCTATTTTACCATACTTAGTTCTTATGGTTTCTTTACCAAGATATTTTAGAGCTAACTCTCTATTCTTGGAATCATAGAACATATTAATAGTAAAAAAATCTCCTTCTTTAATTTTATCCGCAGAAAAATTCTTCCTAAGATAATATAATGACGATATAAGATCCTGAACATTATTCTTTGTAGAAATAATATCAGTTGTACCCTTTTTTATATTATTAACAGTAGCTTCTTTTTTTTCTGAGTTAAAACTAACCTCTAAGTTTTTCGTATACCCACCTTCATAGATGTTTCTCTTAAAAAGCCTAGGTTGAACTTTTTCTATTTCAAAATAGCTGCTGTAATAATCTTCAACTTTAAAAAAAAGTCTTGCTAATCCAATTGTTTTTCCATAACCAGATGCAAGTAAAACATCTTCCCCGTTAACCTTCTCATTTGAGAGGGTTAGAGAGGCATAACTAGCATTAAAAATTCCATAATGTACTCTGTATTCAAGATTTTCACCAGCTTTAAATGGCTCAAATTCAGTAGAAGTTGTTTGACTGAAAATTAGATTAATACTAAAAAATAGATATTTAAGGTACAGTAGAGTAATTTTCATTTTTCCAACACAAAATTAAATAAAATTAATTTCTTAATTGATTAAAAACAGATCTACCTCTATTCTTACCAAGAAATTTTATTAACTCATCCTCTTCTACTTCTTTAAGTCTGATAAATGATTTATACTTTTTTAATAATTTATCCTTAAGAATAGGGCCAATTCCGACTAAATCATCAACACCTGACTTAAGTGCATCTTTACTTCTAATATCTCTATGAAAATTTATTGCGAATCTATGTGCTTCATTTCTTAATTGCTGAATTAATTTTAAAGTTTCTGACTTTTTATCAATGTATAAAGGAAGCTTGTCATTTGGTTTAAATATTTCTTCAAGTCTCTTAGCTATTCCTATTATAGCTACTTCTTTTTCTAAATTAAGTTTCTTTATACTTTTTAGACCTGCTGAGAGTTGTCCTTTACCTCCATCAACTATGATGAGGTTTGGTAATGGTTTACTCTCTTTTAAAAGTCTAGATAATCTCCTAAATATGACTTGCTCCATGGATGCAAAGTCATCAGGGCCTTCAATATTCTTAATTTTAAAATGTCTATAATCTTTTTTCGAAGGCCTGCCATTTATAAATACAACACATGATGCAACAGGATTTGTACCCATTAAATTTGAATTATCAAAACATTCAATTTGGGCAGGCTTCTCTTTTAATTGTAAATCTTTTTTTGCTTGTTCCATAATCCTATTCCCATGGGCCTCTGGATCTACAATTTTTATCTGTTTTAATTTATCAATTCTATAAAATTTTGCATTTCTTTTAGAAAGCTCTATCAACTTTCTCTTATCACCTGTTTTAGGAACTGTTATTTTGAGTGTTGCAGGAAGATTTACTTTAAATGGGACAACAACCTCTTTACTTTGAGAATGGAATCTTTGTTTAAGCTCAATAACTGCTAACCTCAAAATTTCCTCATCAGTTTCTTCAAGCCTTTTTTTAATCTCAAGTGTAAAAGATCGAATAACTGCACCATAAGATATTTGTAAATAATTAATATATGCATGAGTTTGATCAGAAACTAAAGCAAAAACGTCAATATCACTTATCTTGGAATTAACAATAGTTGATTTTGCTTGATAATTATACAAAATATCAAGTTTATCTTTAATCTCCTGCGCTTCTTCATATTGGAGTTGTTTTGATAAGACATCCATTCTATCTTTTAATTCGTCAATGGATTTTTTAAAATGACCTTTAATGAGGTGTCTAATAGATTTAATGTTTTCAGAAAATTTAGCTTTTATAGAACCTTCTGTCTCTTTCTTTATCATATGATTTAACTCATGATTCAGGAATGGATAGATATCCTTTATTAGTTTAATTAAAAAACGAGCACTGTAAACATTTGTGAAGGGTCCATAATACTCTCCTCTTCTTTTTTCCACCTTTCTAGTATAAAAAATATCAGGGATAGGATCTTTAACTATACATATCCAAGGGTATGATTTATCATCTTTTAGAAGTATGTTATATTTAGGCTGGTATTTTTTTATTAAGTTATTCTCAAGTAAAAGAGCATCCATTTCTGTATCAACAATAATCTTATCAATTTTTTTTATACTTCTTACCAATAGCCTTGTCTTCTTGCTATCATGATTCTTTGTAAAATATGAGGTAACTCTTTTTTTTAAGTTTTTTGCCTTACCTATATATATAATTTTTTCATCATCATAGAATTGATAAACACCGGGCAATTCTGGAAGTGATTTTGATTGAATATGAAGTTCAGATTGTTCCATCAAAACAAAATTAAAGTTATTTTTATTTTATATTAAAGCAGATGATCAATAATGAAAAAAAGTTTTTGCGAAAAGTTTATAAGGATAACAGATCTAATACACCAATAGGTCAATTCCAGGAGCTATGTAAGGGTATACTGGATAATTTAATTGAGCTGAGTATTTGGGATAAAGAGATATATCACGTTTACTTATCTATTGAATCTAAAAATGAAGTAGACACCAATGATATTATAAGTTTTATACTCAACAAAAATAAAAGAGTAATAGTTCCTAAAATATCGAATAAAAATTTAATTCATTTTGAAATAGATCAAAACACGAAGTTTATTACAAATAAATTAGGTATTCGAGAGCCCATAAGTGAAGTTAGCTTTGATACATCATTAATAGAAATTATAATAGTACCACTTTTAGTTTTTGATAAAAACGGTCATAGAGTTGGGTATGGAGGTGGATACTATGACAGGTTTATGAGCAACATCAATGATGATGTTATAAAAGTAGGACTTTCTCTATTTGATCCTATAGATAATATAAGTGATATAAATGATAAGGATATTCCACTTAATTTTGTTGTAACGCCAACAAGTACGTTTAACTTTAATTAAAAAGAAACCTTTTTATTAAAGATTAATAAAAGGATTACTCCTGTACTTATGTAAGAATCAGCAAAATTAAAGACATATTCAAAAAATGTATATTCTTCACCACCAATAATAGGCATCCAGGCAGGCCAGACCCATGTTGCTAGTGGGAATTGAATCATATCAACAACACTTCCATAGAATAATGAAGAATAACCGACCTCAGGGAAAAGTGCAGCAACTTGACCATAACTAGATGAAAATATTACACCATAAAAAATAGAATCAATTAAATTCCCAACTGCTCCTGCAAAAATTAGACATATACATATAATTAATAAATGTGAGCCTTTATTTTTAATTATGTTTCTTAACCAAACACCAATACCAATACAAGCAAATATTCTAAAAAGCGTTAAAGTTAGTTTTGCAGTATTATCATCTAAAAAAGGTATCAAATTATTCAATCTAGCTCCCATTGCCATCCCTTTATTTTCAATAAATAAAAGCTTAAAAAAACCAAGATCAACAATTGGCATTTCACCATATGTGGTGAGGGGATAATTAAGTTTTATGTAGAATTTTACTAATTGGTCTAAAAAAATTAATATTAAAATAAATATTACAGATTTTTTTGCATCAATATTTCTGAGTAGTGAAGTCAAGGAAATAGAACTTAGCTTTGAATATTCTTTGCCTCAATACTAAGTGTAGCGTGAGGTACAATCTTAAGTCTCTTTTTATCAATAAGCTTTCCTGTAACCCTGCAAACTCCATATGTCTTATTTTCAATCCTAATTAGAGCATTTTTTAAATCTCTTATAAATTTTTCTTGTCTTAAAGCTAATTGAGTATTAGCTTCCTTTGACATTGTCTCAGAGCCTTCTTCAAAA
Source organism: Candidatus Marisimplicoccus sp. (assembly GCA_965655775.1). Lineage (GTDB taxonomy): Bacteria > Bacteroidota > Bacteroidia > Flavobacteriales > Flavobacteriaceae > Marisimplicoccus. The sequence continues at coordinate 85,727 of CBFHHV010000002.1, read as the reverse complement.
GATTTAAATGTTGGTGAAGTGTCATCAGTTCCATTATTACTGTCATTCATATATGCACTTTTAAGAAGATCTAAATCAGTCTTAGCTTTTTCAATTTTTTTATTGATTATTTTTCTAAAGCTTTCTAACTCTTTATCAGAATACTTGTTTTTTGTCTTTTTACCCATTTTTAAACTTTATTTATGGTTATAGCAGTTTCTATATCATCAAACTCTACGATTTCTCCTTTATCTAAATTTTTGCTAAAATATAATTTTATTGCTAGAGTTTCACCCTTAATATAATCTAAATTAGATTTTAATGCTTGTTCAAGTTTGGGAGTTTTCTTTATGTTAATCTCAATTTTATCTGTCACATCAAAGCCTTTATTTTTCCTTATATTTTGAATTCTATTAACTATCTCTCTTGTTATCCCCTCCTCAATTAACTTTTCATTTAAGTTTAGATCAAGTGCAATGGTTTGTTTACCATCAGAAGCTACAGAAAGACCCTCAATATCTTTATAATTAATCTCAACATCCTCAGTAGATATTAATACCTTTTCTCCCTCAACTACTAAGGCTAAGCTCCCCTCACTTTCAAGAGTCTCGATTTCCTTATTTGAAAGTTTTTTAATACCCTGAGCAATAGCATTAATAACCTTTCCATATTTTGGGCCAAGTACTTTGAAGTTTGGTTTAAGCTCTTTTACCAAAAGTGAGTCTTTGTTGTCAAGAAATTCAATTGACTTAACATTTATCTCAGATAATATTTGTGATTTAGCATTCTCAATTTCTTTAAGTTCATCATTATTTTTTACAGGAATAATAATTTTATTTAAGGGCTGTCTAACTTTAATTTTTTCTTTTTTCCTAATTGAAAGTGCTAATGAGCATATATTCCTTATTTGATTTATCTTATTTTCAAGTTTATTGTCAACTACCCCAGGAACCGAATTAGGAAAGCTTGATAAGTGAACTGAATCAATATCTTCTCTTTTTGAAACCACATTTAAGGATTGAAAAATATGTTCTGAATAAAAAGGTGCTATTGGAGATATAAGTTTACTAATTTTAATAAGACATTCATATAGTGTTTGATATGCAGAAATCTTATCCTTATTGTACTCCCCCTTCCAAAATCTTCTTCGGGATAATCTTACATACCAATTACTAAGCTTCTCTTGAACAAAATCATTAATATTTCTTGCAGCAGGAGTTAAATCATAATTTTCAAGATCTCTATCTACCTTTATAATTAACGAGTTAAGCTCTGAAATAATCCACCTGTCAAGTTCAGGTCTTGTCTTAACATCAATATGACCCTCTTTACACTCAAACCTATCGATATTAGCATATAAGCTAAAAAAACTATATATGTTTTCAAGTGTTCCAAAGAATTTCCTTTTTACTTCAGCGACACCTTCTTCATCAAATTTAAGATTATCCCAAGGGTTTGAATTTGAAATCATATACCATCTCACAGCATCCGCACTATACTTGTCTATCATATCAAATGGGTCTATAGCATTGCCTAATCTTTTTGACATTTTTTGACCATTTTTATCTAAAACAAGACCATTAGAGACAACATTTTTATATGAAATGGAGTTAAACACTAGAGAGGAAATTGCATGAAGTGTATAAAACCATCCCCTGGTTTGGTCTACACCCTCTGCTATAAAGTCAGCAGGGAACTCTGTTTTTTTATCAATTAGGTCTTTGTTCTCAAAAGGATAGTGAATTTGAGCGTATGGCATAGAGCCAGACTCAAACCAAACATCAATTATATCCTTCTCTCTTTTCATAGGTAAGCCATTTTTGGAAGATAAAATAATTTCATCGACAACATCTTTATGTAAATCGATATTATCATAGTTATCTTCTGACATATTACCAACTTCAAAGTTTGCGAATGGATTAGACTTCATGTATCCTTTTTTTATGGATATATTAATCTCATCAACAAGTTCCTCAACAGATCCTACTATTTTATATTCTGAATTCTCTTCATTTACCCAAATTGGCAATGGGACTCCCCAAAATCTTGATCTTGAGAGATTCCAATCATTTGCTAATTTAAGCCAGTTTCCAAATCTTCCTTCTCCTGTTGAACTTGGCTTCCAGTTGATATTTTTATTAAGATTAAACATCCTATCTGTTAATTCACTAACCTTAATAAACCAAGACTCCATAGGATAGTATAAAACAGGTTTATCAGTTCTCCAACAATGAGGATAAGAGTGCGAATACCTCTCTACTTTAAATGCTAAATTTTTTTCTTTTAATCTAATTGCTATTTCAACATCTACTGATTTTTCGGGTATATCGTCTTCTTCATAGTATTCATTTTTTACATATTTTCCACTAATCATTCCAATACCATCTATAAATTTTCCTTTTAGATCAACAAGAGGAACCTTGTTGCCATTTGAATCTAGGACTTGTAGCGGAGGAACTTCAGGTGTTGCACTTTTGGCAGCCTTGTAATCATCTGCGCCAAATGTAGGTGCTGTGTGAACAATTCCCGTACCATCTTCAGTTGTAACAAAATCTCCTAAAATTACTCTAAAAGCGTTTTCAGGATTATCAATTGGTAGAGGTGATTCATCCCACACTCTTTCATATCTAAGATTTTCAATATCTATACCTTTGCATGAATTAATAACACAATATGGAATCTTAGAATCTGATTCTTGGAACGTTTCTAATTCATCTTCATGCTTAACAATAAAGAAATTTTTAGCAAATACTTTTTCAATTAGGGCGCTAGCAACAACAACAGTTATTTTTTCTTTAGTATACTGGTTAAATGTCTTTATAAATGAGTATTCTATTTTAGCACCAACAGTTAAAGCAGTGTTTGAAGGCAATGTCCAAGGAGTTGTAGTCCAAGCAAGAAAATAGAAAGGATAAAAGGAATTAAATTTGTCTGAAGTATCATCTTCAACACATTTAAATTGAGCGATTACGGATGTATCACTAATTTGTTTATATGCTCCAGGTTGATTAAGCTCATGAGAGCTCAGTCCAGAACCTGCTGCAGGGGAATAAGGCTGAACAGTATATCCTTTATATAGAAGGCCCTTTTCTGAAATGGATTTAATTAACCACCAAACGGTTTCCATATATTTGGGTTTATAAGTCACATAAGGATCTGATAAATCTATCCAATAACCCATTTTATTTGTTAATGACTCCCATTCACTAGTATATTTCATCACAGCCTCTTTACAAGCATTATTATACTCTGATATGCTTATCTTATCACCAATATCATCTTTTGATATCCCAAGTTCTTTTTCAACACCTAATTCTACTGGTAATCCATGGGTATCCCATCCAGCTTTTCTTTTAACATTATATCCTTTTAAGGTTTTATATCTGCAGAAAGCATCTTTGATGGTTCTTGCCATTACATGATGAATTCCAGGCTGGCCATTTGCCGAGGGAGGTCCTTCATAAAAGATGAACTCTGAACTATTTTCTTTGTTGAATGATTTAGAAAAAACATCATTTTTAGACCAAAAATTTTGAATTTCTGATGAAATTGATGAAAGTGAAAAGTTTTTTGATTCTCTAAATCCCATTATGCATAATTAAAGGCGAAATTAATGATTTTAGATTAATTAAAAGTTAATATAATGAGTTATAATTTAAAGTTTAGACCAATTTGAAGAGATCTTCCTGGTGCAGAAATTCCTGATGCAAAAGTTCTGTAATGCACATCAAAAACATTTGTTAATCCTAACCTTAAAACAATATCAGATGAAATATTTTTACTACCATAAATTGAGAGATCTGACCATTTTGGACTTCCTAAATAGATTAAACCATCTTCTCCATTTATGAATGGAGTTTCATCAAGACCATCTTCTCCTCCAAAACTATATTCATTAGCCTCTTTGGATTGGCTAAACTTATAGATTGCCTTAATATTAATATCTTTTTTCGTGTATGTCATTGCAATTGATCCAAAGAGTGGTGAAATAGATGGAAGAGGTCCATATGATTCATTGGTATCTCCATCTGTATAAGTTAAGCTATAGTTTAGCTTTAATTTGTTTAGAATCTCAGAGAATCCATCAATTGAAAATCCATGGATGAATCTATTCCCAAGGTTTTTATTTGAAATTGTAGTTACCTCTTCACCATTGTATATAATTGTAGATAAATCAGGGGTAGTTATATCTGAGAAAACTGTATAATTATCTCTACCTATGTGTCTTGAAATAATTGTACTAAAACCTCTCAATGATATGTAATTATTGTTATCAAGAGATTTAAAATCGATTCCAAGGTCTAGGTTATATGCGTATTCTGGTTTCAAAAATGTATTAGGTACAACAAGCAGGCCATTATTCTCTCTGATCTTGCCAATATCATCTATATTAGGATTTCTAAAACCACTTGATAGGACTGTGCTTATTTGAACCTTTCTACTAGGTCTCAGCTTCATTGAGACTGTTGTTGTTAGTGCCCTAGAGTTTAGATTAATTTTTGATAGTTGAGGATTAACTGAAATTATATCATTCCAACTAGCTTTAATGCCTGTAAAAGTCAATCTGGTTCCGATATTAAATGTAAAAAACTCACTCATATTCCATGACCAATTTATATATGAAGCAAAACTAGTATATGAGCTGCCGTCACTTGGATATCTGGTTGGAATTGCAATTTTTTGACCCAGACCTATTACTTTATTATCTGATACCTCAAGCACTCTATCATATGCTTTTGAATAATTATAATTGTAAGTAGATTCTAGTCCGTATGAAATCGAATGACCACCATTAAAATAAGTATCAAAATCACCATTAATACTGAAAACCTTTAGGTCTTCAATTTGATGAGACCTGTTCAAAGCATTAAATTTTCTTTTAATTCTACTTTCGTTAATTTTTTGAAACGCAAGCGTAATAACACCTTTCTTCATAAATTTTCTTTCAGGAAAAATTTTTAAACTAGGTGAGATTAACAGTCTTTTTTGAGGTCCATAATACCACTCAGCAAATTTTAGTGAGCTGCCCTTTGGGATACTTAATTGATCATATCTATCAATATCACTAGACTCAGAAAATTGAATATTAACATTTAATAAATTAGTCTCGCCAACTTTAAATAAAAACTTTTGGAATAGGTCTATCTGACTGTATTCAGTATTTTTTTGAATATTTTCATTCTTATTGATGGATGGTTCAGCATAATAACTATATCTAGAGTTTTTTGAAAATAAAGGTGTTAGCCCCCAGCTTTCATAACCATGGTTTCTATTTTTACCCATTTTAATATCTCCATACTTCGAAACACTTAAAGATGTTATACTTCCCCAATTTTCTTTGCTATAGTTTGCAATATAATTATTAGAGATAGATTGATTTGCAGATGAGTAATTTGTTGTAAAACTTGAACTAATCTTTTGTGAAGAATTCAAAACAGGACTTTTTGTATAATAATGAATTACACCTCCCATGGCATCAGAACCATAACCTACAGAAGATGAACCGAAAATAACCTCAGCCCTTTCAATATTATTAGGATCAACTGTTATTGAATTTTGTAGATGCCCAGATCTATATATTGCATTATTCATTCTTACCCCATCTATCACAATTAACACTCTATTTGCCTCAAAACCCCTAATTATAGGGCTTCCACCTCCACCTTGACTTTTTTGAATTCTAACTCCAGGACTTAGTTCAAGTAGCTCGGCTCCGGAAGATGGAGAAGTTAAAAAAACATCTGCAGATTTTATCACAGAGACTTTTTCAGCAACTTGATTTACATTAGATTCTGATCTCGCTACAGATAAGATTACTTCATCAAGTGCTTGGCTCTCTTCTTGAAGAAAGATTATCCCTCCATCAACTATATTCTCTTTAGATATTTCTAATAATAAATATCCAAGAAGTTGGAAATATATTTTTTCATCGTTAGAGAAAATACCTAAATCAACAGATCCATTAGTATTAGTTATTATAGATTTTGATTTATCTTCATTATAGATAACAACATCAGGAAGACTTTCACTAGTATTCTCATCCTGTACAGAAACTTGTTGGCTATATGACTGATTTAATACAAAGAAAAATAAAACCCATAGATTTTCTGTGTTGTATAACCTATTTAAAAACTTCAGCAAATACATGAATTGATTTAGGTGTTTTGAACATTTGTAAATGTAGAGAATAATAGTCAATTATCTTGTTTAGGATTCTTGTTCTAGATTCTCTATTAATACTCATTGTATTTAAATCCTCAAATTTCGTGCCTAATAATTCCTTTAATAGATTAAGATCCTGTCCATCAATTTTTCCAGCTAAAGGTTTAGTGCTTGATGTTGATCCGGATTCAAGACAGAAATACATATCATCTTTATTTCTAATGTTTGGATAAAATCCAATATATTTTGTCAGATCTATTAAAAATTTAATATGATAGTTATTACACTCATCAATATTATCATACCATATAAGGCTACTCAACAAGAAATTGAATAAATCTTGATTTACCTCTAGTTCTTCTCTAAATACACTATTTAAAATCTCTGAAAGAAAAACTATTACAGAGCTTTTTTGAATATCAGTATGTATTGTACTAAAAAGGAATTCTGATTTTACTTCTTTTATAAACCCCAAGCCTCTACTATCATTAAAGGAATAGTTTATATTAATTATGTTAAGTGGGAAAAAGTGTGCTTTACTAAATCTTGATTTTTTTTGACTATATAACCCTTTAACTAAAAATGATTTAAACCCAATTTCCTCAAGATAACATGATACTATCGAGCTTGTTTCACCTTGCTTTATCGACTTAATAACAAGAGCTCTTGAATTTGACATTTAGACTAAACTACACCCTGAGCTAACATTGCATCTGCTACTTTAACGAAGCCAGCAATATTTGCTCCTTTAACATAATTCACATGATCTTTCTCAAATCCATACTTAATACATGATGAGTGAATGTCAGACATAATTTCTTTTAGTTTACCATCTACAACTTCCCTTGACCAAGTATATTTCAGAGAGTTTTGAGCCATTTCTAACCCAGAGACAGCAACTCCACCAGCATTAGAAGCCTTACCAGGTGCATATTGAATTTTATTTTTTAGGAATAAGTTTATAGCGTCAGCTGTACATGGCATATTAGCTCCTTCACCAACAGTTTTACAACCATTTTTTAGTAATGCTTTTGCATCATTAAGATTAAGTTCATTTTGAGTAGCACAAGGGACAGCAATATCACATTTTACAGACCATGGGTTTTTATCAGAGTGAAACTCAGCTTTGGAATATTTTTTAACATACTCAGAAATCCTTTTGCGTTTAACATTTTTTAACTCCATAATATACTGCAGTTTCTCTTTATTGATTCCATCTTTATCATAAATGTATCCTGATGAGTCAGAAAGAGTCAAAACTTTTGCCCCCATATCAAGACACTTTTCTGTAGCATATTGAGCAACATTTCCAGAACCAGAAATGGCAACAGACTTACCCTTTAAACCATCATTGTTCACATTTAACATTTCATCAATAAAATAAACTACACCATAACCAGTAGCTTCAGGTCTAATAAGAGATCCACCCCATGAGACACCCTTTCCTGTTAGGACCCCAGAAAATTCATTTTTCAATCTTTTATATTGCCCAAAAAGGTAGCCAATTTCTCTGCCTCCAACTCCAATATCTCCTGCAGGAATATCTTTGTTAGGTCCAATATGCCTAAACAATTCTGTCATAAAGCTTTGACAAAATCGCATAACTTCAGTATCAGATTTTCCCTTTGGATCAAAATCTGATCCACCTTTTCCACCTCCCATTGGAAGAGTTGTAAGAGCATTTTTAAAAACTTGTTCAAAAGCAAGAAACTTTAATATACTCATATTAACAGATGGGTGAAATCTAAGACCGCCTTTGTAAGGACCTATGGAAGAGTTCATCTCAATTCTATATCCTCTGTTTACTTTAATTTCTTCATTATCGTCAATCCAAGCCACTCTAAATGAAATTACTCTTTCTGGCTCTACCATTCTTAATAGAATATTTTGGCCATAATAAATGTCTTTAGTTACTATATAGGGGATAACAGTCTCAGCAACCTCAGTAACAGCCTGCATAAATTCAGGCTCATTTTGGTTTCTTTGATTTACTTCTGACAAAAATTGTTTGATAATTTTTTCCATTTCAATCTCTTGTCTTTAACAAAGGTAGTACAAAAAAAGAAAGACCTCCAAAAATTAGAGTTATAATAGCTTGGCATGACCATGCAAGCCATCCATATGTTAATCCTATCTCTGTACTTATTCCAAAATTTGATAGAAATAAAGCAATAGCTAGAGGGTATACACCCAAACCATGGTTTGATAACGAGATACTAAATACTCCAACAACAAAAGCAGGAAAAATAAGACTACTATCAATAACATTGAGCTCCGTAACGGAAAATTTAATTGTAAAGAATGCCAGAATGTAACATGTCCATATCAGCAATGAAAGCAACATAAATGGAAAAAACTTTTTCTTGAGTTTAGTGAGTGATAAAAACCCCTCAAGAACACTTATAAAAAAACGCTTTATTTTTTTAACTCTTGTTATTAAGATAAATATAGTAGCGAAAAAAATATTTACTGTGCTGAAAATGAGCCAAAAATTATTGTCAATAAACATTAAATAATCTTCATTAAAAAAAGACTCAAGTATTATATCATACTGAAGTATCCAAACTAAAAAAAGTATTAGAATCAAAATCGAAATATCAATAACCCTTTCAGCTGCTATAGTTCCAAAAGTTTTACCAATAGGTATTTTATTATATTCACTTAGTGCCGTCGCCCTTATTATCTCTCCTGACCTTGGGATAGCCATGTTAGATGTATAACACATAAATACAGTTGCGATACTATTAATTGTACCTGAGCTATATCCAATAGCTTTAGATAAAAGCTGCCATCTTAAACCTCTAATAATATCAGCTGAAGCACCAAATAACATTGCGCCAACTACATATTGAATTTGAGCAGATTTTATATAATTCCATATTAAAAGCCTCTCTGCTTGACTTGTTAGCCTATATGTAATGTATATAAAAAATATACCTAATCCTATCGGAATTAATATTCTCAGTTGCTTTTTCAAAGTTTAAATTCTAATATTATCAATTAGTCTGGTATTACCAATTTTACAAGCTATAAATGCTCTAACCTCTTTTATGTCTTTTAAAAACTCAGAGACATTAATTATCTCAAAGTATTCAATTTTTAAATTATCAATTGCGTTAGCCTGTTTTAAGATATCACTTTTTATGTCTCTTGGACTTGAAGTGTTGTACATTTTTTTTGCCCTTTTAAGTAATTTAATGATTTGACTTGCGCTTTCCCTTTCTGATTTATTAAGGAATTTATTTCTAGAGCTCATTGCAAGCCCGTCACTTTCTCTAATTGTTTTACAGCCAATAATATTTACATCTAATTTGATTTTTCTTATTAGCGCTTTAATTAGCAATAATTGCTGGAAATCTTTTTCTCCAAAATATGCATTATTTGGCTTAAACATATATAGAAGTTTTTCAACAACAGTTGCAACACCATCAAAATGTCCTTGCCTTACTCTACCCTCCATTATTTCTGTAATCTCACCTAAATTATATTTCTTGACCTCTTCTCCCTCATTATATACGTCGCTATCATCTGGTGCATAAACTAAAATTTTATTGAAAATTTTAAGTTTTTCAAGGTCATCTTTAAGATTTCTAGGGTATTTTTTTAGATCTCCGACATCATTAAACTGCTTTGGATTAACATAAATTGAAACAATTACTATCTTATCTTTTGTCAAGGCTTTTTTTATAATTGACAAATGTCCGTCGTGAAGAGAACCCATTGTTGGCACTAGACCAATAGAATCAGCTTTCTTAACTAAACTAACAATTTCTTTAAAGGAAGAGTAAGCTCTCAATTCTGAGAAATTAATTGTCTTAAAGATAATGTTTTTATATTCTTACTCATAATTTTCGTAATTTTGCCAAGCTATAGCCAAAGTTTAGATTTTGAAATTATTGAAAGACAAAAAAATATTAGTCATTTCATCTGAGGTTGTCCCTTATCTACCTCAAACAGAAAAAGCCGTTAATTCATTTTCAGTATCAAGAAAGATAAATGATTATGGAGGTATGACAAGGATTTTCATGCCTAAGTATGGTATGATAAATGAAAGAAGACATCAACTACATGAAGTAATAAGACTGTCTGGTATGAATATAATTATCAATGATCTCTACATGCCATTAATTATTAAAGTTGCATCTATTCCCAAGGAAAGAATGCAGGTTTATTTTATAGACAATGAAGATTATTTTAAAAGAAAGGACCTATTAGTTGATAAAGATGGTAAGCTGTTAAAGGATAATGATGAGAGAATGATTTTCTTTACTAAGGGTGTTATTGAAACTGTCAAAAAGCTTAACTGGATGCCAGACATTATTCACCTTCATGGATGGTTTGCCTCTTTGTTCCCCCTTTATCTTAAAAAACCTTTTGCTGATGACCCTGTATTCGACAACAGTAAGATAGTTTCCTCTGTCTACTCAAAATCTTTTGGTGAAAGTTTATCAAAAAAAATAGTTGAAAAAATTCAGTTTGATGGTATAGAAGATGATCTTGATTTAATTAAGAATCCGAACTTTGAATCATTAACAGACTTAATGATTAAATTTTCAGATTCAGTAATTATTTCATCAGACAAAATAGATAAATCAACTACAGACTCAATTAATTCTCACTCTAAGGATTCTCTTAGCTATAAGGACTCATCAAATGATGACAAATTATTGGAGTTTCTTTTAAAAAACACTGATTAAATGCAGCAAAAGATTTTTTTAAGGTCTTTAACAATCGTACTTACTCTAATATTTGTTCTCTCTTGTAATAAAGACTATTATTCAGTTGGTATTGAGATTTTTGACCAGCAGTTTGATGACTTAAAAACCAAAACCTTTCCTGTGTTTTCATATCAAAAATCATTAGATAAGGTTCAGACGAATAATGTTTCAAGTGTTCAGCTTGGAACTTTTAATGATGATTTTTTTGGAAGAACAAATTCTGGATTTATATCTCAACTTGATGTCTTTTCCCTTCAAACTTTTGGTGACTTTAATCAAGATCAAGAAAATGAAGGCAGTCTAACAGACATAAGAGTTATTGATGAGGACGAACAGTTAACTGCAGTTTATCTTGATTTACCATTTTATAACAACACTAATGATAGCGACGGTGACGGTGTTATAGATCTTTACGACTCTAATCCAGAAGATCAGGAGAGTGATTCAGATAATGATGGCATCTCTGATATAACAGAATCAAGAGCTGGATTAAATCCGTTAAGCAATGATTCAGATAACGATGGAATATTAGATATTAATGATGATGATAATTCATCTTATAACAACGAAAGACAGGTATATGAAATAGATTCGATTTTTGGAAACAGGAATGCTAGTTTTGATTTAAAAGTCTATCAGCTAACTTATTATTTAAGTTCATTGGATCCAGACAATAATTTTGAGTCTTCAAAAGAATATTTTTCAAATGATAATTTTTATCAAAAAGGATTTTATGGAAAAACTCTTCATGATGATAAAGTGACTTTAAACTTTGAAGAAATTGAAGTTTTATATGCAGAAGATGATCCAAATACAGAGCCTGACGAATTAACCGAAGTTAATTATTTTGAGACGCCAAGATTACGTGCTCCTTTAGATGTTTCTTTTTTTCAGCGTTATATTATGAATCAGGAGGGAACAGATAAACTTACTAATCAAGCTAATTTTAATAATTACTTTAATGGACTAATTGTTAGGGCAGAAAACTTTTCAGATGATCTTTTTATGTCTCTTGATCTTTTTAATTCAAAAGTAGTTTTAGAATATGACTACAACTTTTATAACACTAACGGTACCGATGATTTGTCTGATGATATAATTGAGAGAAAGAAAAAGGTTAACACGATTCCACTTGGAGGTGTTACATATAATCTTCATGAACACACAGGTTATGACCAAGCAATTGCTGAAGAGGTTTCAGCTTCAGAAGATAATACCCCATCTGAAAAAATATATCTAAACGGGACTAAGTTTGTGTCTAAATTAAAATTGTTTTCAGACGATAACTCTATATCATCTGAATTACAAGAATTCAAAGCTAAAGATGTTCTAATTAACGAGGCAAGTATTGTCTTGCATTTAGATAAAAACATTCATAAGTCAAACTACCAATTCCTCCCTCAAAGACTCTATGTCTATTCATACAATGATGGTGAACCAATTGAGGATTACAATAAAGACTTTTCACAAAGTTTCAGTCCTAAGGCTGTAAATGCAAATAAGTTTCTTTTTGGAGGACTCCTTCAATATGATTCAAATAATACACCAACGAGTTATAAATTTAATATTACTAATCATATATCTAATATAGTTAGGTATGATTCATTAAATATAGAGCTAGGGTTAACGACTACAACTAATATTGAGGATGCAACTCTTAAAAATGGATATTTTACTAATCTAAATAAACTTAACTTGCCCTCACCATCAATAACACTTCCATTTCCAGTCGCTCTATTCGGCTCTGATCCAGCTGAGCCCGATCTTTCAAAGAGGTTAAAGCTAGAGGTAATTTACACAGAGTATTAGAAAAATCAATTGAATTTTATTCTTCAATAATAATAAACTATAATATAATTTTTTATCATCATAATTTATTGCAATATTTTCAGTAAGCATTCTTTTATAAGAAAAAATTATAATTTTAAATTTATAATAAGTAAATATTATCTAGCTTTAAGTTTCTCAATTAGGGAGGGAACTACTTTAAATGCGTCACCAACTACACCGTAGTCAGCAGCTTTAAAGAAAGGAGCTTCAGGGTCATTATTAATAACAACCTTTACTTTGGAAGAATTAATCCCTGCAAGGTGTTGGATTGCGCCAGATATACCAATTGCTATATATAGGTTTGAAGATACTGGTTTACCAGTTTGGCCAACATGTTCGCTGTGTGGTCTCCAACCCATATCAGAGACAGGCTTTGAACATGCTGTAGCTGCACCAAGTGTTTCAGCTAGAGTCTCAATCATCTCCCAATTTTCAGGACCTTTTAGACCTCTTCCAGCTGAGACTACAATTTCTGCATCAGCTATTGTAACTGACCCACTTTCCTTTTCAATATTCAATATTTTTTGATTGGAATCAATGCTTTTAATATCAATGTCTTCACTTTGGGGATCATTAGAATTCTCAATTACTCCAAAAGAGTTTGATGTAATACTTATGATTTTAGATTTAGAAGTTAATTCAGTTAATGAGAATGCCTTATTAGTAAAACAAGTTCTCTTAACAATAAATGGATTGGTACTGTCAGGCAGTTCAACTACATTAGAAACAAAAGATGAATCAGTTATACCAGATAGATGAGCACCTAAATATTTAGAATCTGGAGTAGAAGATAGAACAATTACTTTAGCATTTTCACGTTTCATGACATCAGCTATAGCATGGGCATATTTTTTTGAGGAAAACTCATTTAAATCTTGATTTTCTATTTTTAAAATTTTATCGGGGCCATATGCTTTTAAACTTTCAGTATTAGAACAATTAATAACTACACCTGAAACTTTAACTCCCATCTTATCAGCAAGAGCTTTACCATAGGAAAGAGCCTCAAATGATGATTTTTTAAACTTATTGTCTTCTGATTCTATGTATACTAGTACTGACATATATTAAATTACTTTTGCTTCGTTTTCCAATAGATCAATTAATTTATCAAGCTCATCTGCTTTAATAATTTTTACTTCGCTTTTAGCCTCAGGCTTGTTAAATTTTATATCATGAGTTTTAGCTTTAACTCCTTGAGATTGAACAACATCTAAAGGTTTTTGTCTAGCCATCATAATCCCCCTCATATTTGGAATAATTAGATCACTTTCTTCAACCAAACCTTTTTGAGAACCAACAACTAAAGGAAGCTGACATTCGCTTATCTCTGTACCTCCAGACATTTCTCTTGAGAAAGTAGCTTTAGAGCCTTCAATTTCAAGGTTAACGCAATTTGTAACAAAATTATAATCTAAAAGGCCTGCTATAAGTCCAGGGACTAATCCTCCATTGTAATCTATAGATTCTCTTCCACAAATAATTAGATCATACTTTATCTCATTACAATGTGATTCAATTTCTTTAGCTACAGAATATGCATCATTTGCTGGACAATCAATTCTAATTGCATTATCAGCACCAATTGCCAGACATTTTCTAAGAGTAGCTTCTGCTGACTGCTCTCCTACAGTCAAAACTGTAACAGTAGCATTATTTGATTCCTTCATCCAGACTGCCTTTGTGAGTCCAAACTCATCGTTTGGATTAATTACAAATTGAACGCCATTGGTATCAAATTTTGAATCATTTTCAACAAAATTAATTTTTGATGTTGTATCAGGCACATTACTAATGCAGACCAAAATATTCATATTTTGAATTTAATATTTTTTATAATTTCTCAAGCCTTCATCAAACTCACCAGTGGAGATTCTGGTCAGCTTTATAACCCCATCATTGTTATTTATATTAGAAGTAACTTTTCTTTTATGAAGATTTTCATAAACATCTATATCAATTTTCTTTCTTCTATTAAGATTATCAAATAGATTGATAGGCTTAATTTTATACACCCAATCTTTTTGAACAGTGCCTTCAAATATTTTTGCTTTGGATCCACTTCCATAACTAATGAATCCTATTTTTTTGTTTTCAAATTTTTTATCTTTTTCAGCAGCTTCTACTAAAGAACTTATTAAAGACATAAAAATAGAAGCGGTGTACATATTACCAATCTCTGAAGAGGCTTTCTCTCCAGGAGATATCTTTTCTTCTACAAAGGATTTATATATAGATGATTTTGCAACTTTCTTAATCCATTCATTATCATTTGATGACTCTGGCTTTCCAATCTCTGAATAAATACTATCAAAATTTTCGTTTTCCTTCATCCAGTCTAACCATTTGTTTACTATCATTCTCCTTCCATGATAAGCATATGGAAGATGAAAAATAATATTTTCCCAATCACTAAGAATGTCTCTTTGATTTTGTTCATTAAAGTTTTCAATAGCTTCATATACCCTCTCTTTGTAGCTTTCATTTGAAAATTGTCCCTCAAATATTGGCTCTTCCTTGTAAACCTCAATAAGATCATTTGAGTCAGACCAGAATTTGGATTCTGTTTTGTCTAAAAGAATTTCAGCTTCGTTTGAAGAGACTTCCTTCCCTAAAAGCTTAGCTGCTTCAATTAGTATATTAGATTTTTTAAAGATTCTTCTAGGCTTAAAAAAGTCTCCGATACCTTTTGTAGAGACACCCCACGCTCCATTAAAGGAAATTATTGATGGATTTTCACAGATTAACATTGAAACTGAACCAGCACCTTGTGTGTACTCTCCTGTTGAATTAAGTTCGTATTTTGCAATGTCAGAAGCAATTACAATTGCCTGTCTACTGTTACCATTTCTAACCCAATCACAACAATTTTGTAGAGCATCAACAGCACCTGCACAAGCAAAAGTAAGATCTACAATATCACAATTTTTAAAACATCTTTTCCCATATTCTCCAGCAAAAACATCCTCAAGAATTTCAACTACATATGAAGAAGTAGGTTTTGAGGCATCTACACCACTTTCAGTACCTAGATATACCCTTCCAACTTTTCTAGGATCAATATTGTTCTGCTTTATTAGTCTGTATAGAGAGTTAGCAGCAATTGATACAGAATCTTCGTCAAAATCAGGGGTAGCCATTTTTCTAAGGCCTAATCCTTTTACAAGCTTATCTGACGGAATATCTCGAACTTTAGCCAATTCCTCAATATCTACATAAAGAGATGGGACGTAATATGAAAGCGAATCAATACCGACTTTTTTCATTGTAATTGCTTAAATTCAAATATAGTTACATAAAAGTTTATCCAAAAAAAAAGAGCAACCAAAGTTGCTCTTTTTATGATAATATTATGATTAATTAGAAGTTGAAAGTAAGTTTTCCTAATACCCTTCTTCTAATTGTTGGAAGGTTTGGGTAAGTTTGATATGGTTTGTCTGTTAAATTTGTAGCAGAAACATCAAACCTTAAATTAGGACTAAATTTATAACCTACACTTGCATCAATTAAGTTTTTAGTTTCAACCATACCATTCCAGAAACCTTGAACTGATCTAAATTTATCATCATGTTGGAATGAAATAGCAAAACTAAATCCTGTAAGTGGCGTATAATCAACACCCATTCTATACTTCCACATTGGAGCATTCAGATATGATGTGCTAACTAAGTCATCATCATTATCTTCTCCAGGAATCCACTCATTTTGACTTAACCATGAAGCATTTGCCCAAAGTCTTAAATCACTAGTAGCAAAGTAATCCATGCTGAAGTCACCTCCAAAGTGAGATCTTTGTGCATCTCCTTGAGTAACATATCCTGTTGTAATGTGAGTAATTCCATCTCCTTGAGGAACTCTGTCAGATTCAACAGCACCTATTGCACCGAATAGTGGACCTAATTGTCCGACGAAACCTTGACCACCTGCTTGGAATGCGCCGTTAATTCCTCCTAAAGTCTGTGCTACACCACCTGCAATTGAAGCTTCAAGTGAAGGAACACCTTGTGCTGCAAGAGCACCAGAGGCAACAACACTAAATGGAAGCCCAAATTGAGCAGCAAGACCTTGATAAGTCTGAGTTGTAACAGCAGTTAAGGCACCAGTAACATAAGCAGTAGCATCAGCAGCAACAGCTGCTCCTAAATCTCCTGGTATGTCTGACCCAACTAGTGCATATGTATCTCCAATTGCACTAAAGTTTGTAAATCCAGTATTTTTATAAGAATATAAATCAGCACTAATTCTTAACTTATCTCCAATTACACTTGTAACACCCAGTTCAAAGTTTTCTACAGAACTGAATCTTCCGGTTCTTGTATTTCTATTACCAGTAGTCTGAGTAGGTTCGAATAAATCATAGGGAGATAAAATTCCTGAACCACCAGCTGGTCCTGCATAATTAGCAAAAAATGGTGTTAATAATGGCTGAAGCGAAGGAGCCTGAGCATATAAACCTGCAAGAGATGCAGATGCAACAGAACCATAAGGAATTGCTAATGGTAATCCACCGCCTGCAGCTGAAACAGGAATATCAACAGGAAGCCCTGCTAAATCAATTACCTGATTTGCTGGATCAGCAAAACGCTGTGGAGTACTTTGACCACTTAACCATGCATCTAAAACTCCAGGTGCTGGTACATTAACTGGGAAGTCAATATACATTACAAGCGCAGTAGGTCCAGATAATGCTTTGTTATAAGCAAGTCTCCATGTAGTCTTGTCTGAGGCCTTATATACAAGAGCAGCTCTAGGAGCAAATTCTCCCGCGCTAATAAAACTTGCTTGATCATATCTACCAGCAACTACAAGGTCCACTTTTTCAGACATTGTTAAAGTTCCTTGACCATAAAAACCATTGGTTATATAGTCATCAGTGTCTTCATTTCTTCCCCATAAAGTATAGTCAGAGTTAGAATTAGTATCTCTAAAATCATACCCTACTGTCCATTCTGAATCAAACAGCCATGGCATATCAAAATTATACTGAATTTGAGCTTCCACTGTTGTTCTTTCAGTAACCTGACGTAAACCTGTACCATACAAGAATGTTGGATTATCTGTTCCACCACCATCATTATAGTCTACAAAAGCTTGAGCATACCAGTTACCCATAGTAGCTTGAACTTGACCCCAATATGTACTACCATCAGCATATGCAATACCTAGATCTTGAAAGAATAGACCACCTCCATTAGTCATACCAGCACTAACTTGATAGTTATTATTATCACTTGGTCTCCACTCTAAATTTGTATCAAATGCAAAATTGCTATAATTATCAATTATAGCGTTTCCTCCGGTAAAGTCATAAAGCACACTACCATTTTGGGAAGCAAGAGGATCAACCATCATGTCTTTAATAACAGGCTGTCTAATTATACTGTTAATTCCACCAACTCGACCAGCCAATGATGCTTCATCTTCATCATAAGTGAAATCATCACCGGAATTATATCTAGCATTAATTTTCCATCCAAAAGTTTTATTATCGTTTGCTCTTGCAATTCTAAACTCTGAACCAAAAGTATTTAATTCTCCACCCCAAAAAGAAGCTGAATTTCCTGTGAAGTCAATAGGACTTTTACTTCTAAAGTGAACAACACCTGAAGTTACACCTGGTCCATAAAGAACACCTGCAGCACCTCTTACTACCTCAACAGAAGCTATATCGAGATTTGAAAGACCCTGCTGGAAACTAAAGAAAGTTCCTGCAGCTGGAGTTATTAATCCACGGTTATCTCTCATTACATATGTAGATGTTCCAAAAACACCAGATCCAGCTCTCATCTCTATGTTGAGAGAGTTAGCAGTTTGTTGTTGAATTTGTACACCAGGTACAGAAACAAGAATTCTTGAAGGCTCAGTAACTTGAGCTGAATTTTCAATTTCTCTGGCAGATATTACACTTACTGAGGCAGGAGCCTCTGTAATTTTTTGAGCTCTTCTTGATGCAGAAATAATAACCTCTTCAAGGTTTTGTCCTGCTGAAAGAGACACATTAATATCTTGCCCAGAAGATGTTACACCAACACGTTGAGCGCTATATCCAACATAGCTAATCACAAGTGTTAAGGGAGCATCTTGACTTGTATTAATGACAAAGTTTCCATCGAAATCTGTTACTGTCCCAATGTTTGTGCCATCAATGATAACGTTTACTCCTGGAATTGGCTCCATGTTATCAGCATCCATTACAGAACCTGAAACTTGAGTTTGAGAATAAACACTACCAAATAGAATTACAGCCATAAAGGCTAAATAATATTTATTTAAAATATTTTTCATATTAGTTAGGTTTTGTTACGTCAAAGTTAACTCTTTTCAATAACTAGTTTATAATTTAAGCAAGAAATGCACTGAATCTACTATAAAAAAAGGTATATCCGCACATTACTTGTTCTGATTTTAACCCAAGTTAATATAATTTTTTCCATGTACCAAATGCTAGTCTTTGCAGAGGTTACTATAGTAATTAGACTATGTATATGAATTTGATCTACTCGATTGACTACTCTCAAAAATTAAGCTCTCTTCAGATTCATGCCACTCAAGGTATTTTGTAGAGTATAGCTCATCAATAGCAGTTCTTTTAAGCTTTTGAGTTGGTCCAATTATGCCATTTTCTTGAGTCCATTCATCTTTTACAATTATTAGTGTAGAGATTTTTTTATAATTAACAAGATCACTATTTACACTATCGAGTGTTTCGGTGAACATTTTTGACAATTTTTCTCTGGAAGAATTTTTACCAATATCTGATAACTGAACTAGACATAATGGTTGAGCTATTCCAAGGCCTACTACACAGACTTCTTCGATTTCATTCATATTAACAAAGAACTGTTCTAAAGTAAGCGGTTCAATATATTCACCTTTTGAAGTCTTAAAACTATCTGCTACTCTTCCTGTTATGTGTAAATAACCATCATCATCTAAAAAACCTTTGTCTCCTGTGTGAAGCCATCCATCTCTTAATGTTTCATTTGATAATTCTTCATTTTTATAATATCCAATCATTACAAATGGACCACGCATAAGTATTTCACCTGTCCCTTCGTCAATCTTAAGTTCAACACCTTTTTGAGCCTTTCCAACAGTGTTAAGCTTTTTAAAATCTTTACCATCTACCGAGCTACATATAGCACAATTCTCAGTCATTCCGTATCCATTTGTTATGTATACACCAACTTTTCTAAACCACTCAATTAACTCAACGGGCATAGGAGCTGATCCAGAGACTGTCACTCTTACTTTACTAAATCCAAGGCCTTTTCTAATTAATTTTTTTAGTATGCCGGAAAGCACTGGAATTTTAAGTAAAGTATCTAATCTTTTCTGAGGAAATTTTGATAATATTCCCATTTGAAGCTTAGTCCAAACCCTTGGAGCCGCTGCAAATACATGGGGTTGAACGTCTTTTAAATTTTGGCCAAAAGTCTCAATAGATTCTACAAATGAAATAGTACCTCCATATCTAAATGAACACCACTCTATCACAACTCTTTCAAAAATATGATTTAAAGGTAAATAGGAAATAAAATCATTATTCCCAGTATGTTTAATTCCTAAAGGGTTGTTAGGGTCATCTAGAACTACTTTAATACCATCAATCGCTTGATAAGTTAACATAACCCCTTTTGGATTACCAGTTGTACCTGATGTAAAAATAATGGTCCATAGATCTGAAAGCTTTGGGTTGTTAGGGTTTTGAATAGGATCATGACTATTGATAAATTCATGCCATTCATGCCCTCTAGTTACATTTGAACATCCATCATATTTTGGAAATCTTATAATTGGCATTTCTGCAGGTAAATCATTTTTGATTTCATCCCACGTTTCAATCTTTCCAATAAACAGAGCATCAACATCTCCATAATCCATGATATAAGTGAGTTCCTTACCATTTAAAGAAGGAAAAAATGGAACAGATACATATCCTGCCATTACAATTGCTAAATCTGAGATTATCCATTCTCTACAATTTTTAGAATAAATACCAATATGAGCACCTTCCCTGATATTGAGAGATTTAAGTCCAGTGGCTAATCTTCTTGCCATATCTCCAACTTCTCCCCAAGTATATTCCTCCCATTTTTCACCAATTGGTTGCCTTAGATAAGGTTTGTCTTTAAACTCCTCCTCCCATTTGTAAAACTTTAATTCAAATAGTTCTTGATTTGCACTCATATATGTTGGTTTTTATTTAAATATATAAGATTATTTTAAGCTTTAAAAAATAATGATAGGCTTTGGAAGTTTTAATTTTTAGTTTTTCCCCTATTTTATAAGAATGATAGTAATCAAATTAAATCAATTAGTATATTACATAAAAATGATAATCGGAATATCTAAATGAAAAAAAAATATAAGAACTTATTTGATTTAACTGATAAGGTAGCTATTGTTACTGGGGCAAGTAAAGGTATCGGTGCCTCAATTGCTAAGGCATTTGCAGAATTTGGAGCAAATGTTGTTGTGAGTAGTCGATCACAAGAAGGTATTGAAAAAGTTGTTAATGAAATAAAGGCTGAAGGATATAATGCAACTAATTGTATGTGTCATGTAGGAGAGGACGACCAGTTAAAAAATTTGGTAGAGACTACAATTAATAAATATGGAAAAATTGACATACTTGTTAATAATGCAGGAATAAATCCTGTATTTGATCGTCTTGAGAATGCTGATGAAAAACTCTTCAATAAAATACTAGATATAAATACAAAATCACCTTTCAAACTATCAAACCTAGTGTTTAAATACATGAAGGAAAATAAAGCAGGATCTATAATCAATATATCATCAGTTGAGGGACATAAACCTGATAAAGGGTTGGGAGTATATTCTATCAGTAAGGCTGCTATTTCGATGCTTACTAAATCTCAGGCAAAAGAGTGGGGAAAATATGGAGTAAGGTCAAATGCAATCTGTCCCGGATTAATTAGAACGAAATTAAGTTCAGCACTCTGGCAAAATGAGAAAATGTTAGAAGCGTGGCTTAGTGATCTTCCAATTAGAAGGCCTGGAGATCCTGATGAAATATCTGGAATGGCACTATATTTAGCTTCTGAAGCTTCGAGTTATACAACTGGAGAGACATTTAATATAGATGGTGGTTACATGATAAATTAATATAGTATTATGGATAAAGCATATTCAACAGAAATAGAAAATCTAGAAGATCTAAACAAATATCTTGGAAAGGAAATTGGTATTTCTGAGTGGTTTGAAATGTCTCAGGATAAAGTGAACTCATTTGCTGAATTAACTCAAGATGAACAGTGGATTCACATTGATCAAGAAAAAGCAGCAAAGTATTCTCCCTATAAAAAAACTATAGCTCATGGGTTCCACGTCTTGTCTTACGCATCTCAAGTTGTATTTCAAACATTAAAGCTAAATAATATTGCTTTGGCAGTAAACTACGGTCTTGAAAAGGTTCGGTTTCCAAATGCAACTCCTGCAGAGTCAAAATTTAGAGGTAAAGTATCTTTAATTAATATTGAGGAAGTTTCAGGAGGAGCAAAATATACATTTAAAATTATATTTGAAGTTGATGGTGAAACTAAGCCTGTTTGTGTGGCAGAGACAATCTCACTGATATATTCACTCCCTAGCTAAAAAACTATTTAAGAATTAGAAATGAACTTTAAAGAAGTAAAAGAAAAAATTAGAACATTTGTAGAAGATGAATTAATAACACTAGAACCATGGATTGTTAATTCAGATTGGAGTGAAAAGCTTCCTAAGCTTAATGAGTTGAGAGAGAAAGTAAAAAAAATGGGCTTTTGGTTGCCTCAAGTTTCAAAAGAATATGGTGGTCTTGGACTATCTCTAGAACAACATGGAGAAGTAAGCGAAATTCTTGGCGCAAGTCCTTATGGTTTTTATGTTTTTAATTGTCAGGCTCCAGATGCAGGGAACATGGAAGTGTTAATTGAAACAGGAACAGAAGAACAAAAGAAGCATTATTTATACCCTCTTTTAGAAGGAAAGATTAGAAGCTGTTTTGCAATGACAGAGCCTCAATATGCAGGATCAAATCCAACAAGAATGGGGACAACTGCAAAAAAAGAAAACGGTTCCTATATTATAAACGGTCATAAATGGTTTACCTCAAGCTTTGATGGTGCACACTTTGCCATAGTAATGGTGGTGACTGATCCTGATGGAGAAAACGTTCATAAAAAAGCTAGTCAAATAATTGTTCCATTAAAAACAGAAGGTATTGAATTTATTAGAAATGTTTCAATTATGGGGCATCCAGGAGCAGGATGGGAAAGTCATGCTGAAATAAAATTTAATAATGTTAAAGTACCTATTACAAATGTTTTGGGTTCTGAAGGAGAGGGTTTTGCTATTGCTCAAAAACGATTAGGACCAGGGAGGATCCATCATTGTATGAGATGGATAGGTATGTGTGAAAGAGCATTCAGTTTGATGTGTGAAAGAGCAGTGTCAAGAGAAATATCTGAAGGAAGAATGCTTTCTGACAAACAGACTATTCAGAATTGGATCGCAGAGTCAAGAGCAGAAATAAATGCAGCAAGACTGATGGTTCAAGACGCTGCACAAAAAATTGATGCTCAAGGAACTTATAAGACTAGGGCTGAGATATCTATTATAAAATTTTATTGTGCTAATGTTCTTCAAAAGGTTGTTGATTATGCCATACAGGTTCATGGGGCTCTAGGACTTACAGATGATCTTATTTTATCGTCATATTACAGACATGAAAGAGCCTCAAGAATATATGATGGTGCAGACGAAGTTCATAAAAGTCGACTAGCCAGGCTTATTTTAAAATCTTATAAAAATTAAAGCTTGTTATACACTAGATAATGTCTGAATTTATTGATAATCCAACCAAAATAAGAGAAGATGAGGTTCTTGATAATAATAGTTTAACTAATTATTTATCAAATTTTTTGGACATTGATAAAAGTAGCTTTGAGTTACTTCAATTCCCATCAGGTTTTTCGAATCTAACCTATTTAATAAGGTCTAATAATAAAGAGTATATATTAAGAAAACCACCTATTGGTGCAAAAATAAAGTCTGGTCATGATATGAGCAGAGAATACAAAGTATTATCTGCTTTAGATAAAAATTATACAAAATCACCTACTCCAATTCATTATTGTGATGATATAAATATAATCGGCTCGGATTTCTATATAATGGAGAGGATTAGGGGTACAGTGCTTAGAAGCAATAATTATCAAAAAATACTTACTGATAAAACCAAATATAAATTCATAGCATCAGAATTTGTCGATACACTTGTAGAACTTCACAAATTAAATATTGACAAAATAGGTCTAGCTGAATTTGGCAGACCTGAAGGTTACTCTTCAAGACAAGTTCAAGGTTGGACCAAGAGATATGAAAACTCAAAAACTTCAGATATTCCCGAAATCAATTCTGTAATAAAATGGTTAAACGAGAATATTACAGAATCAAAATATGTTTCACTTATACATAACGATTTTAAATATGATAATTTAGTTTTAGACTCTAATAATTTATCTGTCATGTCAGTTTTAGACTGGGAGATGTGCACAACAGGAGATCCTTTTATGGATTTAGGAACTTCACTTGCCTATTGGATTAATAAAGATGATCCTGATTACATGTTAGAAATAAACTTAAACATTACCTCTAATGAGAATAATCCTAAAAGAGGAGAAATATTGGAAATGTATTCAAATAGATTTAGTGTACAGATTGAAAATATTGTTTTTTATTTTGTTTTTGGACTATTTAAAATAGCAGTTATAGTTCAACAAATATATTTTAGATACAAAAAGGGATTAACAAGAGATATAAGGTTTAAACACCTAGATCTAGTTGTGTTATCATACGCAAGAATGGCAAAAAAATCAATTGATAAACAAAAAATTGAATTTTAATTAGACCATTTAAGCAAATTAACTTTATTAGCTAATTACTTTATTCTCTTTTTTTATCGTAATTGATGACGGGTGTAAAAGTATATCAGCAAGTCCTTTTGTTTTGGGTAATTCATATGCGTAAAAATATTCCAGAGTGTCAAGCTTACTTTTATAGAAACTAGAGTCATCAGAACTACTACTTATTATTAATTCGCGTTTACTGGTAACACCGATTTCAAGCCATGACCATCCAATTAAAACTAGACTGAAAAATTCCATAAATATTGATGCATCAGCTAAAAATCTTTCATAATCTCCTTTAGCTGCAAAAGGTATTAGGTGAAATAATATTTTTTGAGTTTGATCAAGCTGAAGGTTTAATGACTCGGCCCATTGTTTAAGTTCCTCGTCTTGCATTGCTAGATCAATAGTTTTTTTAATTTCATCTAATAAAAGCTTAGCACCTTCACCATTATTTAACATCATCTTTCTTCCGAGAAGATCTTGAGATTGGATTCCAGTTGTTCCCTCGTATATAGATGAAATTCTTATATCACGATAATATTGTTGTAAAATAAAATCTGAGCAAAAACCATATCCCCCTAGTACTTGAAGGCCATTGTTTATTGAATAAATACCTGCTTCTGAAGGATAAGTTTTAACTACAGGAATTATAATCTCAAGTAAGGTATGGTACTTACTCTTTTCTTTTTCATCAGTACTATTATGTTGAAGATCAAAATATTTTGCAGCTTTAAATATAATATTCATTGAACCTTCAACCATTGACTTTTGAAGTAGAAGCATTCGCCTTACATCAGGGTGTTCAATTATCAAGCTTTGTCTATTTTTTAAGTTCTTTGTTCCATCAGATGAAAGTTTACGACCCTGGGGGCGTTCATTAGCATATTCTAAAGAAGCATAAAAAGCTGCACATGCAATTGCTGATGCACCTCTACCCACTGCAATACGAGCACCATTCATCATAAGAAACATATAATTTAGCCCGTTGTTTTCCTCACCTACTAAATAACCATAACAATTATCATTATCCCCAAAACTTAGATGAGTAGTACAATAACCTTTTTGACCCATTTTCTCAAAATCAGCAACTGTAGTTACATCATTACTTACTAGTTCACCATTATCATCCAGTCTATTTTTTGGAACAACAAATAGTGAAATACCTTTTGTTCCAGCAGGAGCTCCATCTATTCTTGCCAGTAAAAGATGAACAATATTTTCAGCATATTGATGATCTCCTCCTGATATAAATATTTTTTGACCACTTATTTTGTAGGCTTTGTTGGCATCCGGGGTTGCTTTCGTAACTATATCAGAAAGAGAGCTTCCAGCTTGTGGTTCTGTTAAACACATAGTTCCTCCCCATTCACCAGTCAGCATTTTGGGAGTATATTTTTCTTTAAGTTCCTTGCTTGCAAATTCTATAATTAGTTCTGCAGCACCCGAGGTAAGTCCAGAATAACCTGGTAAATGATTATTAGCTGCATCTAAAATATAGTTTGCAGCAGTATGAACAAGTAGGGGTAATTGAAGACCTCCATCTTCATAATCAAATGGTGCAGAAATTAATCCCATAGCGCCTCCTTCTTTCATCATCTTTTCAACTTGTTGGTGAACATGGATTGAGCCATCTTTATAATGAGCAGGTTTTTCGTCCATTTCTTTTATGAAGGGAAACAACTCTCTATCAGCAAATTTTTTAACTGATTCAATATATAGGTCAACAGACTCAATATTGTAATCAACAAACCTTTCTTTATCCAATATGTTGTCTAATTCTTGTACGTTGTTCATAAAGAATTTAACTGTCTTAATATCAATATATTTAGATGCCATAATTATGTAAACTTTGAGTAAATATATTCTATTTATATCTAAAATTCTTTTCCTTTATTAGTATTATGATTTTATCTTAATAAATTATCAAAATTGAAGGGCTATTAACTTTTAAATTTTAATACAAGAACATATATTTGCACTTTAATTTCATATACACAAAAAATGTCAAAAAATATAGGTAAAGTTTCAAAAGTAATTGGAGCAGTTGTTGATGTTGAATTTTCATCAAAAGATAGTTCGTTGCCAGAAATATATGATTCTCTAGAAATCCAAAAAGAAGACGGCACAGTGTTGGTCCTTGAAGTTCAATCACACATTGGAGAGAATGCTGTTAGGACAATTTCGATGGATTCTACAGATGGTGTTAGCAGGGGGACAGAAGTTATATCTACTGGTAATCCAATTCAGATGCCAATTGGAAAAGATGTATACGGAAGACTATTTAATGTTGTAGGGGACCCAATTGATGGACTTGAGGTATTACCAAAAACAGAGAATGATGGTATGTCAATTCATAGAGAGGCGCCAGCATTTGATCAGTTGTCTACCTCAACTGAAGTTTTATTTACAGGAATTAAAGTGATTGATCTTATTGAGCCATATGCTAAAGGTGGAAAGATTGGTTTATTTGGGGGAGCAGGAGTTGGTAAAACAGTATTAATCCAAGAATTAATTAACAATATCGCAAAGGGTCATGGTGGATTATCAGTTTTTGCAGGAGTAGGAGAAAGAACAAGGGAAGGAAATGATCTTTTGAGAGAGATGATTGAATCTGGAATTATTAATTATGGAGAAGAATTTAAAAAGTCAATGGAAGCTGGTGAATGGGATTTAAGCAAGGTTGATAAAAAAGCATTGCTAGAATCAAAGGCGACCTTTGTGTTTGGTCAAATGAATGAACCACCAGGAGCAAGAGCTAGAGTTGCTTTATCTGGTTTAACAGTAGCAGAATATTTTAGAGATGGGGGAGGTGATGGTCAAGGAAAAGATGTGTTATTTTTCGTTGATAATATTTTCAGATTTACTCAAGCTGGTTCTGAGGTTTCTGCATTACTAGGGAGGATGCCATCTGCAGTTGGATATCAACCTACTTTAGCAACAGAGATGGGGGCTATGCAAGAAAGAATTACTTCAACAAAAAATGGTTCGATAACCTCAGTTCAAGCAGTATATGTTCCAGCAGATGATTTAACAGATCCAGCACCAGCAACTACTTTTGCCCATCTTGATGCAACAACAGTACTATCAAGAAAAATTGCTGAACTTGGTATTTACCCTGCTGTTGATCCACTTGATTCTACATCTAGAATCTTGACACCTGAAATTTTAGGTGATGAGCATTATAACTGTGCACAAACAGTAAAAGAGTTGCTACAGAGATATAAAGAGCTTCAAGATATTATTGCTATTTTAGGTATGGAAGAACTTTCAGAGGAAGATAAATTAGCAGTTGCCAGAGCAAGAAGAGTTCAAAGATTCTTGTCACAACCATTTCATGTAGCTGAACAATTTACGGGAATACCCGGAGCTCTAGTTGATATTAAGGATACAATAAAGGGATTTAACATGATCATGGATGGCGAACTTGATCATATTCCTGAAGCAGCTTTCAACTTGAAAGGTACAATTGAAGAAGCTATTGAGGCTGGAGAGAAAATGTTAGCTGAAATAAAATAAGGAATGTACCTAGAAATAATTTCACCAGAGAAAACTTTATTCAAAGGAGAAGTAGAATCAATTCTCTTTCCTGGGACATACGGAGACTTTCAGGTGCTTAACAACCATGCTCCTATTGTATCAACTCTTACAAAAGGTAAGGTTACAATTATAGGTAAAATTTCTATTGAGGAGGGGGTGAAAGATAAATTTGAATATACTGATAAGGAAACAATACTTGACATTGAGTCTGGTACTGTAGAAATGAATAATAATCAAGTTACTTTATTGGTCGATTAAGACATTTAATTATTAATTCGGTCTCCCAACCTTTTTGAGCTAGCCGCCTAATTATCTTATTCCTTACTTCAAACGAAGTCCCGCTAATTTGTTGAATTTGCTTCTCACAAATTTTATTTAGTTTTTTTTCATATTCTGAATCGTCTATCTGAAGTAAAGCGTTGTTAATATTCCATTCTGAAATATTTCTCGACTTTAGTTCACGAATAATTTTAACACGACCCCAGTTGTTATTATTAAACTTGCCTCTAACATATGCTTCTGAGTATCTTGTTTCTGATAAAAAATTTTCATCAATTAAATAACAGATATATTCATCAACTTGAACACCAAAAACTCCAAGTTTGTTAAGTTTATTTATAACATCTAAATGACATCTTTCTTGATATGCACAAAAATATTCGATTTTCTTTTTTAAAGAAGACTCCATACTATAATATAAAAAAAACCGTTTAGAATTTCTAAACGGTTTTTTGGTAATTTTTACTTTAAAATTTTTGATCTATTATTTGTTAAATTATATTCAAGATATAAGTATGAGTCTCTTGGAATAACTTTAATTATTCTTTTATACTGAAAGCTCCACTTATTTTTAAATGAGAATAGACCTTTGTTTATATACGCTCCTACAAATGGATGAACATGAATGTATATTGCTCCTTTTTTGTAACGCGAATTCTTAACAATTCTGCTAAGTTCTGTGTTAATTTTGTCAACCAGTAAAATAGGTGCTTCCACTTCTAATCCCTTATTAGGATTAGCTTCTTTTGTCTTAATATTCATTTCAGACCTTACCCTTTGCCTTGTAATCTGAATTAATCCAAATTTACTTGGTGGAAGAATTTTATGTTTTGTTCTATCTTTTGCCATTTCTGCACAAAAGTGATCAAACAACTTTTTTCTGTTTTCTCTTTTAGTTAAATCTATAAAATCTACAACTATAATTCCTCCCATATCTCTAAGTCTTAATTGTCTTGCAATTTCAGCAGACGCAATTAAGTTAACTTCCATGGCAGTCTCCTCTTGTGTTTTTGATTTATTTGATCTGTTTCCACTATTAACATCAATAACATGAAGAGCTTCTGTATGTTCTATTATTAGATATGCTCCTTTTTGCATAGAGACGGTTCTTCCAAATGAAGACTTTATCTGCCTCTCAATTCCATATTTTTCAAAAATAGGAGTTACCCCTTTATAGAGTTTAACAATTGATGATTTTCCTGGAGCAATCAGCTTAATATACTCTTTAATTTCGCTGTGTAAATTTGGGTCATCTAGATATATGTTGGAGAATGAATCATCAAATACATCTCTAAGTTTTGATGTCGTTCTATTTATTTCTCCTAAGATTTTCGTTGGATATGAATTAGACTTACTAAAATTTATACATAGCCTTTTCCATCTCAAAATTAAATCTTTAAGATCTCCCTCTAGCTCACTTACGGATTTATTTTTTGCTACTGTTCGAATTATTACTCCAAAACCTTTTGGTTTAATATTCTTTACTAAGGTTTTTAGCCTATTCTTTTCATCTTGACTTTTAATTTTTTGTGAAATTGAGATCCTCTCTGAAAAGGGAATCAAAACCATATACCTACCTGCTAATGAAATTTCAGAGCTTAATCTTGGCCCCTTGGTTGATATAGGTTCTTTGATAATTTGTACTAAAGTTGTCTGCTTTGCTTTTAGACAATCTTTAATAAGACCATTCTTTGGAATATCCTTTGCAAAATCAAACTTACTAAATGAAAAAGATTTTACTTTTTTAGAATCAATTTGATCTACAAACTTGGATAATGACAAAAATTTTGGTCCTAAGTCATGATAGTGTAAAAAACCATCCTTTTCATGACCTAAATCTACAAATGCAGCATTTAGTCCAGGAATAGTTTTTCTTATTTTTGCAACAAAAATATCACCTACAGAAAATTTGTTTTTCCCTACTTCTTTGTCTAACTCAACAAGTCTACCCTCATTAAGCATTGCAAAATCAACAGCGTTTGAATTTGACCTTATAATCAATTCTTTTTTCACTGTTATAAGTATTATTTCTACTGTAAAGTAGAAAGGTTAAACATTTTTCAATAATTATATAACTTTCGTTATATGTTATTTCAAAGAACTTGGGATTTTTAAAGTGTAATCCCTAACACTATTTCTTTTTATGACGGTTTGCTCTCGCTCTTTTTTTTCTCTTGTGAGTAGCAACTTTATGTCTTTTTCTTTTTTTACCGCTAGGCATATATATCTAATTTATAATTAGCTAACTGGAACGTTCTGCTTAACAGATTTGACAAAAGTTTTCGAAGGTTTAAATGCTGGAATATTATGAGCTGGGATAATTACAGCAGTATTTTGTGAAATATTTCTACCTGTTTTCTCTGCTCTTGTTTTAATTATAAAACTTCCAAAACCTCTTAGATAAACATTATTATTATTTTGGAGAGAATTTTTAATTTCATCCATAAATTTTTCAGCGATCATCTGTACATCAGTTTTATCCATTCCTGTTTGATCTGATATATTTTTTACAATATCTGCCTTTGTCATTTTTCTGTTATATTGGTTATACAATTAGCTTTTAAGGCTAGCAAATATATAAATTTAAATTATAAATTAGTGATTTAGTAACATATAATTAGCCACTAATAAATTACTAGATGTCCTTGGAAAACCAATTACTTAAATGGTATTTAATTAACAAAAGAGACTTGCCATGGAGAAAGAATAAAGATCCATATAGTGTTTGGATTTCAGAAATAATTCTTCAACAAACTAGAGTCTCTCAAGGCACTCAATATTATAATAACTTTATGAAGAGATTTCCAAATATTGAGGAACTCTCTATTTCAAAAGAAAGTGAAGTTCTTAAGCTTTGGCAAGGATTGGGGTATTATAATAGGGCAATCAATCTTCATAAAACTTCAAAAGAAATTTTTAACAACCTTAAAGGAATATTCCCTTCTAGATATGAAGATTTAATAAAATTAAAGGGAATTGGCGATTATACCGCAAGCGCAATATCCTCTATTTGTTTCGATGAATATAACCCAGTTGTTGATGGGAATGTGCTAAGATTTCTATCGAGATACTTTGGTATAAAAGATCCAATTGATTCTAAAAAAACTCAAAGTAAAGTCAAAGAGATTGGAAAAAAATTAATTGATAAAACAGACAATCCAGGAGACTTTAATCAAGCCATGATGGAATTTGGCGCATTGATATGTACTCCTTTTCCTGATTGTAACACATGTCCTTTAGGTTCAAAATGTGTAGCACTTGATAAGAACGAAGTTGAAAAGCTACCGGTCAAACTAAAAAAGAAAAAAATAAAAGAAAGGTTTCTTAACTATATAGTTTTAATAGACAAAAAAAATAATACCATTGTCGAAAAACGGGTTGAAAAAGATATATGGTTTAAACTTAATCAGTTCCCCTTAATAGAAACTAACTTTAAAGTTGATGATATTATGCGAATATCTAGTTTTATAAAATTTATTAATTCACAAAAGACCCCTATCAAAATTGAGAAGTATTCAAGACATAATGTTAAACATGTTTTATCACACCAAATTCTGCAAATAACATTTCATAAATTTAAGATTGAAAAGGAGATTTCATCAGGTATAAATTTATCCCAACTAAGTAACTATAACTTCCCTGTTCCCATTAATAATTTTATTAATAAGAAATTATTGTAGGTACTCTATTTTTGTATATTAGCTGTATAAACATATATATGAGTGGAACTCTAAATAAAGTTATGTTAATAGGTTACCTGGGTGATGATGTTAAGATCAAGCACTTTGATAATGGTGGATGTATTGCAAGATTCCCTATGGCTACTAATGAAACATACACCAATAAGTCAACAAATGAAAAAGTAACAAACACAGACTGGCATAATATTGTCTTAAGAAATAAAGCAGCGGAAATATGCGAGAAATACCTATCTAAAGGAGATAAGGTTTATGTTGAAGGAAAACTTAGAACAAGAAAATGGCAGGGAGATGATGGTGCTGACAGATATACTACTGAAGTGAATGTTGATGAGTTTACTTTCTTATCTACAAAAAAAGAGTCTTCCCTTAATGTTGAATCTAATGAATCAACAACTACAAATAATCAGACAAGTGATCAGGCTGAAGACGATTTACCATTCTAGAATACCCACAAATAAATACTAGAATTCTGTGATAGTTAAATATCTTTTAATCTTTTTATTTCTAATTTTATCAGCTCTAACATCTGGTTCTGAGGTAGCTTTCTTCTCCTTAGATAAGTCAGACATACCCGATGAAAAAGACAATAGATTAATATCTAAAATACTTTCACTTCTAGATAAACCTAAAAGATTACTTGCCACTATATTAATTTCAAATAACTTCATCAATATTGCCATAGTTATTTTGTTTGCTTCTATTGATAATCCATATTTGAGTTCACTCAATAGCCCTATCCTTGAAACTATAATTGAAGTTGGTTTAATTGGGATGTTAATTTTATTCATAGGGGATATTCTTCCTAAAATTTATGCTAATAGGAACCCATTAGTTTTTTCAAAAATAATGGCGAATCCAATTTATTTTCTAGATAGATATGTACTTTTTTTATTCAACAGACCAATGAGTAAATCTATGAGCTATTTAGAATCAAATTTAGTTAAGGACTCAAAAAAGCTTTCTGTCGATAAACTTTCTAAGGCATTTGAACTCACTGATTCAAAGGAAACTAGTAAAGAGGAGAAAAAGATTCTTACAGGCATTGTTAATTTTGGAAATGTTGAAACAAGGCAGATAATGTGCCCTAGAGTAGATGTTTTTGCACTTGATGTAAATAAAAAATTTGCTGAAATATTAGATAATCTTATTGATAAAGGATTCTCTAGAGTTCCAGTTTATAATGATAATCTAGATAAGATTGAAGGTGTGCTTTATGTCAAAGATCTATTACCACATCTAGAAAAAGATAATTTTAATTGGAAAGACTTACTAAGAAAACCACTATTTATTCCTGAAAATAAAAAGCTTGATGATTTATTGACAGAGTTTAAAACTAAAAAAATACATATTGGAATTGTGGTTGATGAGTATGGAGGAACCTCAGGAATAATTACATTAGAAGATGTTATTGAAGAAATCTTTGGAGAAATTAGTGGAGAGTTTGATGATGAAGATAATTTATTCTCTAAGCTTGATGATTTTACATATATTTTTGATTCAAAAATTAATCTTCAAGACTTTTACAGAGCAATAAGTTTAAAAGACTCAACCTCATTTGACGATATTTCAACCGAGATTGAAACTCTAGGTGGATTTTTAATTGAAAAAGTTAAAAAAATTCCAAGAGTTGGACAGGTTATAAAACATGAATCTTTGAAGTTTGTTATAGAAATAGTTGATAAAAAAAGAATTAAGCAAGTAAAGTTAATAATGCCAAAAAATAAATAATCGGTGAACTTAAATCTTAGAAAATGGGGAACTTTGATTATTCTATCTTTTATATGGGGAAGCTCATATATACTAATTAAAAAAGGCTTAACAGGCCTTACACCTGTTCAACTTGGGTCACTTAGAGTAATTATAACAACTATATTAATAGCGCCTATAGGATACAATAAAATCAAACACATACCAAAAAATAAAATGAAATGGGTTGCTATCTCAGCATTTGTAGGCTCATTCTTTCCTGCATATTTGTTTGCATTTGCCGAAACTGAAATTTCAAGTTCTGTTACTGCAGTAATGGTTTCACTAACACCACTCTTTACTTTATTAATTAGTGTAATCATTTTTGGAGAAGATTTATTAAAAAAACAAGTAATTGGAGTAATTATAGGTTTTCTAGGAATTGTTGTATTAATAAATAATGAACTTCTATCTTCGTCCTTTAACATTCTTTTTGTTATGTTTATTGTACTAGCAGCTTTCTGCTATGCAGTTAATGCAAATCTTTTAAAATATAAGCTTCCAAATATACCAGCACTAGGTATAGTATTTATGAGTTTTTTATTCATGTTTATTCCAGCTTTTATTGTACTATTTTTCTCTAACTTCCCATTTTCTGATTTTACATCAGATCCATTAATATTAGAGTCTATAGTTTACATAGTAATACTTGCACTATTTGGAACGGCAATTGCAAAGGTGATGTATATAAAATTACTGGCTATATCTACGCCAGTGTTTTCTGTATCAACAACATATTTAATGCCAGTTGTTGCAATTTTTTGGGGACTGTTAGATGGTGAAGAATTTAAATTAACTCAGTTTTTTGGAACAAGTATAATTTTGCTAGGAGTTTATTTAGTTACAAAAAAAAAGGCACCCACTAAAGGTGCCTCTAATTAGCCTTTTTCACTCTTAATTAAAATCAGAATCTGAAGTTTTTACATCGAGCTTAATTTTACTAAACTTTATAGTAATTCCACCAGGTATTGGTAGAGCAGGAGTTACCTGATTTATTTCGCTAGGGATTAAAACTCCATCAACTTCTTCATACTCATTTACAGTTGTTTCAACAACAATCTGATTTCCTTCTACTTCTGTTGTTTCAATCTCTTTTACTTTAAGACCTGACTCAATTGAATAATACTCAGTTTTATTATCAGTTATTTTAATTTCATAAACTTTTTCGTCATTTACAACTGAAGTTCCAACAAGTTCAATCGTTGAAAAATCATAATTTAATTCAGAGAATAAAGCTGAATCAATGATAGCATTTTCAAGTTCTGAATCTGTTAGAGGTATTCTTTGGCCATTAACCTCATTATATCCTTGATACTTATTGAAAACACTTTTTTGCACCATCATACCTCCTGCAGTTACTGTTGCTACAGATTGATTCTGATTGTTTTTCAGAGAATAGAACTCTAAAACAAAGCTTTGGCCTTGCATATTTAGATTAGCATTTCCTGAAATTTCAATAGATTCAACTTTTTCTAGTCTATCTCTACCGCCAATAGAATTAATGTAATTAGTTACTATTCCTTCTGCACTTACATCTGTTGATACAGAATAGTCTGGCCTTTGGATTTCGTTACCAAACTTATCAAAGTATCGAATTGAAAGTTCTTTTCCATTGTATTCAATATTGTCAATCTTCTCTATAATTTCACTTCCTTTTCCAGTAATGAAAATTCTTGTTTTGTTTGGGGTAAAGTAATTTTGAGAAGCTTTTTGAATATCTTCTTTAGTAACATTATTTATGTTTTCAAGAAAACTATTGTAATAGTCTTCTGGAAGATCCTCTGTAATTATATTAAGTGCAATTCCAGCAATAGTTGAAGGATCTTCAAGTGACAAAACAAAGTTCCCAGTATATTTTGCCTTAGCTGAGTTGATTTCCTCATCTGTTACAAGAGTATTTCTCATTTTATCAAGTTCCATTAAAATCTCTACAGCTGCACTGTCTACAACTTCATTTCTTACCTGTGCCTGAGCTATAACTCTCCCCTTAGTTTTTATGCTTTCAGATATTCCAGAATATGAACCATATGTCCATCCTTTATCCTCTCTAAGGTTGTTGAATAGCCTACCAGCTCCACCACCTCCTAATATTCTGTTTGCAACCAAAGCTGAAAAATAGTCTGACTCTTTTTTATTAAAGTCAACAGTATTCATAACTGAAACAACAGACTGAACACCATTTGGCATATCAACAAAAATTATTTCAGTCTCATTTGGACTCTCTGGTTGAGGAAATGATTCACTAGTTACCTGTTTAGACTCCCATGGGCTGAAAAGTTCAGTTACTTTTGATTTAACTTGCTCAAACTCTATATCCCCTATAATAACTAAATAAGCATTATTTGGACTAGAATAATTGTTGTAAAAATCAACAGCGTCTTTTAAGGTTGCTCTGTCAAGAGATTCTTGAGAGATGAATTCACCGTTTGGGTGTTTCGGACCAAAAGTAATTAAATCTTGAACTCTAGAAGCTGTAGTTGAAACATCTTTATCTGAAGTTTTTAGACTCTCTTTAATAAGGTTTTTTTGATTATCAAATTCTTCTTGAGTAAGTAATGGTTCTAAAACTGCAGAGGCCATTAATTCAAGTACTCTAGGAAAATATCTTTTTAAAGAACCTGCAAATGCACCAGATCCTGTAACACTTAAAGATGCTCCCATGTAGTCGACTTCTTCAATGAAATCTTCTTTAGAGATAGACTGTGTCCCATTTCCAATCATTTCAGCAAGGATTGAACTTACACCTGCAACTTCTCCTTCATAGATTAATGGATTGTCAAATGAAAGTGAAGCAGAAGCTCTTGGGAGTTTATTATTCTCTACCACTAATACAGTAAGACCATTTTCCAATTTAAAAATTTGTGGTTTTCCAAAAGATATCTCTGGTGAAGGTCCGGACTCAGGAATTATTGATCTATCAAGTTGCGAGTGCAAACTTCCGGTAAATACTATTGCAAGAATTAAGATGATATTCTTTACAATTTTTATTTTTAATATGTTGTTTAATTTTTTTTCCATTACTCTATTATTGTTTTATTAGTTTCATCACCTGGTAAATAATCAACAATTACCCTTTGATTTGAATTAAGATATTTTTTTGCAACATCTCTAATCTCTTCTTTTGTAATACTTCTATAAATATCAAGTTCACTATTTATTAATCCTGTATCTCCATAAAAAGTATAATAGTCAGATAAAGAATTTGCTATTCCTTCAATTGAGGCGTTTCTATTAACAAATTGTGTTTCTAGTGAATTTTGAAGTTTTTCGAGGTCTCTGTCAGTAATTAATTCGTTCTTAACTTTTTCAATCTCTTCATCAATCTCGGATAGTAGTTTCTCTAGAGTAATTTCTCCTAGAGGTAGAGCTAGCATTAAATAAGTACCATAGTCTTCTTGTGCTAAGTTAACAGTTTGAACTGCTAGCGCCATCTTATTTTCATCTACCATTCTTTTATAAAGCACTGAACTTTTACCATCACTTAAATATGTTGAGAGAAGACTTAATACTCTTGCTTCCCTTGTGTTCATTTTAGGTGTAATATAACCAACTAGTAGAGCAGGAACTTGAATATTTGGATCATACCATACAGAACGAATCGTTTCCTTAATAGGATCTTCTTTAGGAAGATTTCGAACAACATCATCAGAACTTGGAATATCAGCAAAATACTTTTCTACCATCTCTTTTGTTTGATCAATATCAATATCTCCAGCAACAACTAGAGTGGCATTATTTGGTTTATGATATCTAGCATTAAACTTTTTAAAGTCATCAATATTTGCAGCCGTTAAATCCTTATCTAGACCAATTGTTAATCTCCCGTATGGATGTTTTTTGTATAGATTACTTCTTACGGCGTACAGTAGAGCACCATACGGAGCATTTCTAAGTCTAAAGTTTTTTTCCTCTTTTACAACACCTTCCTGTAATGTAATCCTGTCATCTTGTCTTATTATTGGGTGTAACATTCTTTCAGATTCCATCCATAGACTTAATTCTAATTTATTTGAAGGAAAGACTTCATAATAATAAGTCTGATCATCCGATGTATATGCGTTGTTTGATCCACCATTGGCCTCAACAATTTTGAACCATTGACCTCCTTCAATATTTTTTGTTCCTTCAAAAAGAAGATGTTCAAAAAAATGAGCAAACCCAGTTCGACCCTCTTCTTCATCTTTGGATCCAACGTGATAAGAGACAGCAGTTGTAATTACTGGAGCTCTATTATCTTGATGAAGAATAACGTGTAAACCATTATCTAAATCATATTCAACAAAACTGATTTCCTGTGCATTTGAAGCGTAAAACGTTAGAGCTAGAAATGCTGTAGCTAATATTTTTTTCATTAAAATTTGTATTAAATTGGGGTTAAAGATAATTAATTGTAGTTAACTTTATCCGATGAAATCCCAATTTTATTGGGTTTTCAAAAGTTTTTTTGAAATCATATGGATATAGAGGAATTAATTTCAATAGTTACGCTGAAAAAGATTGGCGATAACAAATTTGAGGGTCAAAATTATAAAACAGTCTGGGGCAGAATATTTGGAGGACAAGTTTTAAGTCAGTCACTTCATGCAGCATATCAAACTGTGCCAGAAGATAGAATAGCTCATTCTATGCACGGGTACTTTATTTTACCTGGAGACTTAAAAGAAACAGTCACTTACGAAGTGGATAATATTAGAAATGGTGGAAGCTTTACAACAAGAAGAGTTGTAGCATTCCAGAAGGGAAGAGCAATTTTTAATATGGCTGCTTCTTTTCAAAAGGATGAAGAAGGGTATGATCATCAAATTCAAAAACCTAATGTTTTAAGCCCTGACTTATTACTTACAGATTTTGAGCAAGCAGAAAAGTTTAAGGATGAATTAGCAGAAAGGTATCAAATTTTTTTAGCTGCTCACCCAAAGGTATTCGATTTTAAACCAGTTGGAACTAATATTTTTTTAAGAAAAGAAAATGCACTTCCGATTAATCATTGTTGGTTTAGGTTAAAGGATAAAATAGACATGCCTCTTCAATTTCATCATCAACTATTAGCATTTGTTAGCGACTATCAACTATTAGCCACTGCATCTCTTCCTCACAGAAAAGAAATTGCTAAAACCCGAGCGTATTATGCTAGTCTTGATCATGCTCTATGGTTTCATCGTAAATTTTCTATTAATGATTGGCTTCTTTATGACATGGAGAGTCCAAGTGCTTCAAATTCTAGAGGATTTGCAAGAGGGAG
Source organism: Candidatus Marisimplicoccus sp. (assembly GCA_965655775.1). Lineage (GTDB taxonomy): Bacteria > Bacteroidota > Bacteroidia > Flavobacteriales > Flavobacteriaceae > Marisimplicoccus. Next base: position 46,615 of record CBFHHV010000002.1, on the reverse strand, counting down.
TATTTTTAAAGAAGATGGAACTATGATTGCCTCAGTTGCCCAAGAGGGATTAATGAGAAAATTAAAGAAATAATAATGCATAAGTATTTATTAATTTTTTTGATCATTACTGGCTCATGTAAGAAAGAAGAAAATAAATCAACTGATAAAGCCTCTATTGAGGAACCTCAATTTAATCAACTAGAAATATCTCAACAATTAGATAGGGATAAAATAGATTCAATTTTAGTTACAACAAATATTTTTCAGATTTCATACAATGAAATTTTTGAACAACCAAACTGGGTTAAATACACCGTTAAAGACATTGTCAAAAATGCAGATAGAGATGGAATGAACTTCTATACTGTTGATTCTATCTATACATCAGATGATAATGATTATTACTCAAATAGATGGGATAGAGGTCATATGGCTCCAGCAGGTTCATTTAATGATTCATACGAAAATCTATATTCAACATTCACATATTTAAATGTTGCTCTTCAATATGATGATCTTAATAGAGGAGTATGGGTGGATCTGGAAGAACAAGTAAGGTCATGGGCAGATGACTTAGGAGATATAGAGATTGAAATATATCTAGAATTTGGTTCTACTCATACTATTTTGGATACTGGTGCTCACGTGCCAACAGCTTTTTATAAAAATGTTTCTTTCCCTGATGGCACAAAGAGATGTTATTATTTTCCAAATACTTCTCCTGATAAAGAGTGGAATGAATACGAGATAGAATGTTACTGATATTTAGAAGCATATGATTCAAATAAATAATTATTCATAAATTAAACGTATGAAAGAGAGAAAAGAGTGGAGGCCGTTGCCAGAATCTGTTACTATAAAGGATAGTAAAATAGAAGGTCTTGGCGTATTTGCTGTCCAAGATATTCCTGCAAATACTGACCTAGGAATATCTCATGTATACGATGAAAGATTCCCAGATAATTATATAAGACTTCCATTAGGGGCATTTATTAACCATCATGAAATGCCAAACTGTAAAGCAGTAGTTTCTGACTCTCACGAATCAATTGGAAACATAAAACACATAAGAATAATTTCTGAAAAAAATATTTTATCAGGCGAAGAGCTTACCTTAAATTATATAATCAATAAACTTGACAATCCTCTTTGGGAATTTGAGTATGAAGTTTCTCAGTGATTAATTAATCCTCTGTAATTTTTATTAATTATCTAGAAATTGTTCCCTCGAGTTCAAATTGATCTGCTAGATATCCGGAGACTTTATCTCCATCAACATAAATTTCAAATGCAATATTAACTCCATAGCTCTCAACATATATATCTACATAGAGGATATCCTCTTCAATTTCCGTTTCAAGAATATTAAATCCTGTTTCATTACCATCATCAATAAATTCTGCTTTAAGCTTATCCCCGTCTCTAGATATGTTCATATTGATTGGAAGTTCACCTACACTGGGGACACCAAAAACAGTGAAATCATATGTTCCAATAAATTTTTCTGTTGAATCAACTTCAGCTAAATCTTTAACATAGGTAGTCTGTTTTGAAGAAGTATCAGCAACAATAAATATACCACATGATGAAAATGTAAGTAAGAGTCCAACTATTATTATTTTATTTCTCATTTTTTTAAATTCCTATTAGATATTGAAATTTAAGAAAAAATTGAGATCTATTTACTCTAAAAGGATCAAAATCCTCTGGTTCTAGATCAAAATTATTAATTGAATTTTGAATTCCCACTCACCAATCAAACTACTTTCTAAATTCTTTTGTGAATGAGCATTAGAAATAGAAAGAAAAGATAAAATCAAAAAAAATACTTTTATTATTTTAATCATCGTTAAGACTCATTTTTTTGTTTAGTGAAAAAACTTCATCTGCATCATAATCATCCCCATGAAGTAATTTTAGCTGCGTATTTAGTAAGTCTCTTTTTTTGGAGAGTTTACTATCAAATTCTGAAATATCTATAAACTCTGAATTCTGAGGTAATAAATTAATTACATCATCCATGTAATTTAATACAGCAGTAATTTGATTTGGAATCCAAGAAATTATTGGAGTACCTCCAGTTGCTTTAGCATATTTTGTATTGGCCATTATATATTTTTGAACAAATTGCCAGTGACCATTTCTGAAATAATATATTTCATCAAGAATTTGAATTAACAGACAAAGTCCTTCTTCATTATTTGACTCTTTTAGGTCATCAAATAATCTGCTATTTCCCATTTCATTTTTAATATCTTCTAAAAACTTTTGTATGCACTTTGGTCTATATGATCTTAAATCAAGAAGATATTTTGTGAGGTCGTTTGATGGATAATAATCAATAACTCCTGTAAAGATATCCGCAGTTGGAATAATATTATCTTGAGCCCCTGTCTGACCTCTGTACTGAACAGGTTTATCCGATATTCCTTCATATATTACTCCATCACCAAATATTTCATCATTACCTTTAATCCCCATTATAAATACTCTAAAATCATTATAATGTTTCCATCTAGAGGCTTGCCACATTATTTGTCTTCTTTCATTTATTTTTTTCATTGATGAAAGACACTTTTTAAGAGAATTATTTACCCCAGTTGAATCATTAGACTCTAGATAATCAAATATGCTTCCAATCAATTCGGGTGAATGTTGATTTATGTCAACATGAAGCATTATGAAACCTCTTTCATCATCCATACCAGAGAATTTTGCTGCCATTGCTAGATTCTCCCATTCATAACCTTTAGTATCATTTATCTTTACGTAATTACCTAAAGAATATGCATAGTGGTAATCTATAAATGGATAAACATCAAGTTTCTTACTAACTATTGCAAAAGGCTCAGCAATTTGTGCAGGTAAAGTATTGTATGCTTTTCCATATTTTTTTGTTTCAATATAATTGAAGTGGGCAGGTGCTAAGAGGTAAGCGCTTGTAAGAAATGCATATGCTCTAAACAAAGCCTGAACGATAAATATATCATCTTCTCCAGTTACTAAATCTTTTAGGTTTGATAGATTAAGAACACCCTCTTCAATAGCCCCTTTTGTTGAAAGCAATCCATTACTTCCATCTTCTTTTTTAATGGGCATTTCATCAATTAGTTTTTGAATCTCGTTATATCTTTCAGGAAGTTTTGATAATGGACTTTTCTTTGGAAGAAATCCATTCACTGAGTTTACTTCAAAGAAATTATCAGTATAATTTTCTAATTTCAATGTATTGGGTTTTGATATAAATGTATGGAAAAATTAATCATTACATGCGCCAATACTCCAAGTATTTACTCCTTCTGATTGTGCTACGCATTTATTGGAATAAGTAGTATTGTCACAACCACATACTGGCATGTATTCTTTAGTACATGCAATTTGTATTTTTTCAGACTTACAAGATTGATTATCAGATTTTGAGCATCCAACCAACAATGTGAAAATCAATAAATAAAAAACTAGATGCTTAAACATTTTTATTAAATTGAAATAAAATTACTAATTAAATGGATAAAAGAAGATTTATAAAATCATTGGGTGCCTTATCATTTTCCCCTTTAATTTCTGCTAGTGAATTAAGTGATTTTAAGCCTATTTCAAAAAATCTTCCTGTCATAAATAATGAAGATATATTATGGAAAACAGTGAGATCTCATTATACCCTCAAAGATGAATATATTAATCTTGAAAGTGGTTACTACAATATAATTCCTAATCCTATACTAGATCATTTTATAAATCATGTTAAGCATGTAAATATTGAAGGTTCATATTATATGAGAAAAGCTTTAAATAAAAATAAAAATAGAGTTACAAGTGAGCTTGCAAATTTAGTTGGCTCTACTTCTGATCAAATTGCCATTACAAGAAATGCAACTGAGTCTCTAGATCTTGTGATCTCAGGTTTTCCCTGGAAAAAAGGTGATGAGGCAATCTATGCAAAACAAGATTATGGGACAATGAAAGAAATGTTTGAACAAATTTCAAACAGATATGGTGTAGTCAACAAAATAATATCGGTACCAAATCATCCGAAAAATGATGAAGAAATAGTATCCTTATATGAAAGTCAAATCACAAGTAAAACAAAACTTATTATGGTTTGTCATATGATAAATATTACAGGTCAAATACTACCAATCAAAAAAATATGTCAAATGGCACATAGCTATGGAGTTGAGGTGATGGTAGATGGAGCTCATTGTGTTGGACACTTCGACTTTTCAATTGATGATTTTAATTGTGACTATTATGGGTCAAGTTTACATAAATGGTTAGCTACTCCACTTGGAGCGGGATTACTTTATGTAAATAAAAATAAAACTCATAGAATCTGGCCTTTATTAGCCAACGGAAATACTGATAAGTCAGATATTAAAAGATTAAATCATATTGGGACTCATCCTGTTCATACTGATCTTGCTATTTCAAATTCAATTGATTACATAAAATGGATTGGGATGGAAAGAAAGGAGAATAGAATGAGATTTTTACAAAGATATTGGTCTGATCAATTGAGAAATATTAAAAATATTGTTGTAAATACTCCTGTTGATATGCAAAGAAGTTGTGGTATTGGGAATGTCGGACTTACAAATATAAGTCCATCTAAAATGGAAAATATATTATTTGATGAGTATAATATCTTCACAGTTGCTATAGATTATGCAAATGTAAAAGGCTGTAGAATAAGCCCAAATATTTTCACCACAACAGAAGAGCTTGATATTTTTGTCAAGGCAGTTAAAGAAATGTCGTTGGTATAGATTCATTATTTTGACTATCACCAAACCATTTTGATTAAAATTTAGATTACCATATATTTAATAACTTATCCCATAAACACATAAAATATGACATCTTTACTTCTTGTCGAGTTTGATTGGAATACAGCTCTAATTAGATTTTCTGTAAATACATTTTTTATTGCCTCTATGATTCTAATAATTTCAAAACAAATGGTTTTAAGGCGTTTTTCTTTTTCATTTTTGATGATTAGTTTGATAGTATTTTTCTTATGTTTTACTTTAAAGAATTTTGATCTTAACCTTGGGATGGCTCTTGGTTTATTTGCAATTTTTGGGATAATAAGGTACAGGACTCAACCTATTCAAACGGAAGAAATGACTTATTTATTTATTACTATTGGAATGGCAGTAATTAACGCTTTATCTGAAGAGTTTTTATCAGTAAGTGAACTAATTATTATAAACTTAACGGTTATACTATTTATAATTTTTGGAGAATTTATTCTAATGAAATTTTCATATAATAAGGTTCACCCATTAGCAGAAGATATCAATAGAAGAATAGTCTTGCAGCTTGAGTACTCTGATGGAAATATTAAAAAGATAATTGATGATGAAATTAAAAAGCAAGAAAAAAATCTTAACATTAATGTCAAGACATTTAAGGTATTCAAGATTGATAAAAACCTTAACATCATTACTACTTATGTTTATTACTAAAGGAGCAGCCAAATTTTTTGTCATAATATTTTTCATGCTACTGAGTAATTTTAGTTTGTCACAATCAAATGAATTAAAAGGATGGTCCTCTGTTGAGTATGGTTTTGAAATCAATGATTTGTTGAAAATAGATTTAAGTCAACATTTTAGATTAAAAGAAGACCTTAATGTTGTTGATACATATATAACTGAGTCAGAGATATCATATGAACCAATAGATAAATTAACCTTATCAGGCCAATTAAGATATTACAGTAGAAATGATAATAGTGGTGGCATTAAAGGTTTTGAAAATATGATGCGATATAGGCTTGGAATCGAAAAAAAATTCAATTCAAATAAATTTAATTTTGAATTAAGAGCTGCATATCAAAATCGTTTCTCACTGGATAGAAAGAATAGATCTAAGAAGAGGTTTCGTTTAAGGCCTTTGATTGAATTAAAAATGAAAGACTGGTCAAATAATCCAAAAATTTATTTTGAATATTTTGATGAAATAGAGGGTAATGAACAAAAAGCTTACAGATATGGAATAAGAAAGAAAATAAACACAACTAAATCTCAAAGTATAACAATGCGTTATTTTTATCAGAAATATAAAGAAAAGTATAGTCCAAATTCCTCTGCAAATATTATTTCACTTAAGTATAGTTTTAATTAGCCTTATTCATCTTCAATGAAAAACCTTAGTTACACAAAACTTAAAGAAAAAGTTAAAAAGGCAAATAAAAAAGAGTATTATGCACTTTTAGCAGTACTTTGGTGGATACCTTTGGGTTCTATTTGGTGTGCTATTGCAATATGGTTCAGATCATCTAATCAAATCAAAAGTTTCCTAGGTTTAAAAAAAAAACCTGAATGAATAGAAAATCATATCGAGAATTCTTTCTTCTAGCCTTTTTGATGTCTACCTTTTTTAATTCTTATTCACAAATAAGAACACATGTTTTATTAAAAAAAGACTCTAATCAAATAAATATTGATGGAGTTATCAATAACAGAGAGGTTGAGGATTCAAAAGTTTTTGATATTAATAATGAAATTTCACCAGGTTATAACATTCCTTCAACAAATAAAACATTAGCTTATATGACATATACAAGTAAGTTTTTGTACATAGGCTTTCAGGCGTACAGAGATGATGTAAAAGCATCAGTACTTCCTAGGGACGATTTTAGAATGTTTGGAACAGGTCAGGATATGGTAAGTATTCAATTTGACACATATGGAGATGCAAGAAGTTGGGTAGGACTTGTTGCCAATGCTCTTGGAAGTCAACTAGATGCTTCAAGAATAGAACCAAGAGGAGTTCAACGAGGCGGTCCAGGTGCTGAGGGGTGGTCAGCAGAGTCTAATTACGATTTTGAGACAGCTGGAAGATTAACCGATTTCGGATATGAGGTTGAGTTTAAAATACCTTTTTCATCAATTTCTTTTCCAAACTCAAAAAATCAAAAATGGAAAATAAGATTAACTACAAGATATATTGAAAAAGATAGACAAGGTATATTTGTTGAATCTAATACATCTCAATTGGACAGGGATAATTCTTGTTCACTATGTCAATTGGATGATGAAATTGTGATGAATGACATTGAAATTGAAAAAACATTCAATCTACTTCCATATTTATCATCGAATATTTCAGGTTCTAGAGAATTTCTAAATGAAAAAATAAATTATTCAGACCCAAGACTTAATTATGGATTGGGAATAAATCTAGATATTAATAAAAACGTTTCAATAGAAGCAACTCTAAATCCTGATTTTTCTCAAGTAGAAGCGGACGTTACGGAAATAGATGTAAATTCCCCTACTGCTATAAATTACCCTGAAAAAAGACCATTTTTTAACAGAGGAATCAGATCATTAGACTTCTCTCTAGATGTGTTCTACTCTCGGGCAATTAACAATCCAATATTTGCTTCAAAAATAATAGCTCAGAAAAAAAAATCAAGAATTTTTATACTTACAGCTATTGATGAAGATACTCCAATTCTTGTTCCAACAAAATATGAATCATTCTCTGGTGTTGGTTCAAAAAGCTTTAATAACATCTTAAGATATCAAAATGTATTAAATCAAAATTCTCAAATTGGGGTTACATCATTGTACAAAAGATTTAATGAAGATGGTTATAATAATGTCATTGGTACAGATGGTCTTTTTACTTTTTCTAGGTATTGGAAGTTTGAGTATGAGTTATTTTTGAATTACAACAAGGAAGTAATTGCCGATTGGATAGATTCAGATGAAAGATTTTCAGATTTCACTGTAGCACTTGATGGTGAGTCATTTAATGGTTCTGCATTATATTCAACTCTCAGAAGAGATAGCGAAAACTGGTCAACCAGGATTAGGTATTATGACATTTCTCCTGAATTTAGATCAGACCTCGGTTTTATAGTTGAAAATAATTTAAAAAGAATTTCTTTTTATCAAGGTTACACAAATTATTTAAATGAAGATTTAATAAAAAGACTTTCAATTTCATCTAGATACGAGCTTGAATATGATTACTCAAATAATTATACTGATAGTAAAATTGAAGGATATTTTACAATTGCTTCAGTTTTAGACTCAAGTCTTTTTTATAATTATGAGTTTAATTTTTTAAATTCATTTTTAGATAAAAAATTTGAAAATTATGAAAATCATAGATTTACTCTTAGCCTAAAACCCTTCAAGTTTGTTAATATAGTATCAGGGGTTTCATTTGGTAAAGATATTGCCTTTAGAGAGGAGATACCTGATTTAGGTAAAAGATTAAATTATAACTTAACACTAGACTTTACATTAAATGACAACTTCTCTGTAACACCCTCAATTAATTTTTCAAAACTAAGAAAGCTTGAATCAGATGAATACTTTTTTAATGGATATATTGCAAGGCTTGATCTAAGATATCAGTTTACATCGTTTTTGGGAGTCAGATTAATATCTGAGTATAATGACTTTTCAGAAAAATTATTCTTTCAACCATTAATATCATGGAGACCAAATTCTGATACAATTTTTTATATTGGGGGTAATCAAAATATGATTAATCAGTTTCAAGATTATAATTCTCCTCATTATAGAGTTAATAAAACTCAGTTATTTTTAAAATTCCAGTATTTAATTAAATCATAGCTTTAAACAAACTTTTATCTTAATTTCCTTTCTAATTAATTATATGAAAAAACTACTGACACTATTTTTTATTATTAATAGCTTATTCTCCTTTTCTCAGGACATCATTTTAGAGCTTAATAAGATAGAAGAAGAAAAATTTATTCTTGATGGTGTTGTATCAGATCAAGAAATTAATGAAGCTAAAATTCTTGAAGTTATTTATGAAGAAGCCCCAAGTTTTAATACTTTACCATCCCAGGAAACCATAGGTTTTTTTACTTACTCTGATAAATTTCTTTATGTTGGAGTCAAAGCAAAAAGAACTAAAGTTATTGCACCTTTAACAACTAGAGATAATAGGGCAATATGGAGGGGAGATTTTACAGGCCTTGCAATTGATACATATGGAGATGCAAGAAATAATGTAATTCTTAATTCAAATCCCTCTGGAAGTCAGAGTGATGCTATTAGACTGCCTGGTGTCGGTTCTGGTGGAGGTTCTAGTGTTAATTCAAATGTAAATTATGATTTTAAATCTGCTGGAAGAGTTACGGAAGATGGTTATGAAATTGAATTTATAATTCCTTTTTCAGAGATTCCATTTCCAAATGGAAAAAAACAAGCATGGAAAATTAAAATATTTAGTGGTTATTTGGATGAAGGAAATGAGGGTGTTGAGGTTAGGGCAGCTTCAAGCAAATCAAGTAGAGATGCAAGCTGTCAACTTTGTCTTTTAGATCATACAATAGTAATGGATGATATTGTAATAGAGAAAAAACTTAACTTTTTACCTTACGTTAGTTCAAGTATTTCAGGAACAAGAGATAAGTACTATGATAGGATTAATTTTCAAACACCTAAACTAAATTATGGCGTTGGATTTAATTTGGAATTAAATAAGAATCTTTCAGTTGAGGGTACAATTAACCCTGATTTCTCGCAGGTTGAATCGGATGCAACTAGAATTGATATAAACTCACCAACTGCAATTAATTATCCAGAAAGAAGACCTTTCTTTCTTAGAGGAATAGATGCATTAGATTATCAAATTGACGTGTTTAATTCAAGATCAATTAATGATCCATCATTTGCTTCCAAAATAATAAATCAAGGTCGTAAATCTAGACTTTATATGCTTAGTGCATTTGATAGAGAGACACCATACCTTGTTCCCACACAATATGAGTCTTTTAGAGGTAATGTAGGAAGTAGTTTCAGTAATATCATTAGATATCAAAACTTTATAAACTCTAAGACCCAAATGGGTCTTTTAGCCTCAAATAGATATTATGATGGAGATGCTTATGGAAGTCTTTATGGTTTTGACGCACTTTTTAATTTTTCTGATGTTTGGAAATTTGAATTTGAATTATTTCTTAATGATAATAAAGAACCTAACCTAGATGTAATTGACAATGACAAAACATTTGGAAATAAAACAGTAAAACTTGACGGTGAAAGTTTAAATGGTAATGCAGTTTATGCAACTTTAAGAAGAGATACTGAAACTTGGAGATCATATATAGAGTATAGTCAGATATCTGATGGGTTTAGATCTGACCTTGGATTTATAACAACAAATGATGAAAAAAAATACACCCTCTGGCATAGTTTTAATCAATACCCTAATAAAAGCTTGCTTCAGAGGTATAGAATATCTTTGAGGCAAGATTTCGAGTATAATTATAGCCATGATATTTCAAGGTCAAATTTTCAGACTTACATAGGATTCTTGACTATTTTAAATACAGATGTACTTTACAACTATGAATATAACTTTGTTAAATCTCATTTAAATACTCAGTTTAGAGATTTTATTAATCATTTTATAAGATTTGAAAGTCAACCCACAGATTTTTTGAATATTAGCTTATTTTACAAATGGGGTAAGGATATAGCTTACAGGCTTGAAACACCAAAATTAGGATTTGAAACGAATATTCGTTTTGATTCTGAAATATCAGTTAATGAAAATTTTAGGATATCTCCAACTATAAATTATCAAGCTATTAGAGATATGGACTCAAATGATTATTACTTTAAAGGATATATTGGAAGGCTTGACTTAAGATATCAATTTAATACTGAGTTAGATTTAAGGTTAATATCCGAGTATAACGACTTCTCAAAACAGTTTTATTTTCAGCCTTTAATTTCATGGAGACCTAATCCAGATACAATATTTTATCTAGGAGGGAACCAAAATTATATTGATCAGTTTACAGATTATAATTCCCCCCATTACAGAGTAAATAAAACTCAACTTTTTTTGAAGTTTCAGTACCTTTTCAAGTAATCTAATATTCTTTTATTACTAAATCTCCCTATAAGAAACTTAAATTCTCTATTAGATAGTCTTATAATTAAGATTTTTTCTTATTTTAGTTAGCAACTATAAACCAATGCAACTTAATTCAAAAAGTATCTTCTTAAGAAGGGTTCGTGAAGCACAACTGCTTAAAAAAATTAGTAAACGAACAGCCAATCATTTTATCTCAGTATATAAGAAGTTTGATTCTAATAAAAGATCAGAGGCAGATGAAAAAGCTGATGAATTACTTGCAGAGTTAATTACTGAGTCTACATCAAAACAAAAGCGTTAATTACTTAATTGCCCAACATTCTATCTCAACTTTTGCACCTAAAGCAAGTCCAGTTCCTGCAAAGGCACTCCTAGAAGGTCTTTGATTTTTCTTAAAAAACTTTTTATATTCTTCACTCATTGCACCCCATTCAGATATATCAGAGAGCATGCATGTGCACTTGAAAATTTTCTCCATAGAACTTCCGGTTGCTTCAAGAACTGCTTTAATGTTTCTCATCGTCTGTTTAGTTTCTTCTCTAATTCCTCCCTCAACTACATTATTATTTCCGGGAATATTGCCAACTTGCCCGGCAACATATATAACATTATTTACTATAGTAGCGTCAGAAAATGGAAAGTCAGCATTTCTAGTATCATTAGAAGTATAATACTCAATCTTAGTATCTAATTTAGTGTAAGTGTTATGTGTCTTCGTGCTAACACACGAACTGGTGATTATAATAAGAATCAATAATAATTTTTTCATAACTATTTTTTAATGAGAAGTAAAGGTTACACTTTTTTTTAATATTACCAAATATATATTTTATAACGTACTAATTTAAGTATTATTAATACATCTATAATTTTTACAATAGGTAATTAATTATATGTGATACAGCCTTATTTACGGAATATAATAATTAAATTGATATTATAATCTTAAAATATATATAAAAATAATATTGAAAATAGTACATGTCAAATATGATATATCTTGAATTATTTAAATATTATTATATTTGTTAATTAATCAATTACAATGAAAAATTCAATTTTTACAATACTTTTTGCAATTACTATTTTTTTAGTAGGATGTGAATCTAATATGACAGAAAGATCAATAGGTTTTATTACCGGTGATAATTCTGATACTAAATGGCATCTTGGTACTCAAGACGCTATTGATATAGTCTCAACTGTCGACGAATTATGGGCAAATGAAGACTATGAGGGAATGAGACCTTATTTTGCAGATTCTGTTGAGGTTATTAGACCAAACGGATCATATACCAATACATTTGATTCCTTTATTGAATCAATAAGCAGTGGTGATTCAGTCACTTGGTCGTATAATTATGCATTTTCTGTTGACCTTGATCCTTCAGTTGGTGGTGAACATGTACAAGCAGGATTCTCTGTTGACTATCCAGCTACAGAAGATAGAGAAGAATATACAACCTTACACCACGAGAGCTACTATGTAGTGAATGGCAAGATTATAACTTTAAGACAATATGCTATAGGAGCTGGGTCTGATGACTAATTGTTAAGAAACTGTAAATAACTCTTTTCTTGATTATTAACCATAGATATATATATTCACTAAATTGAAATATGTCTAAATAATTGGTTAATAGTCTTAGACTTGTCACTTTGACAACATAAAAAAGCCCTCAAGTTAAGTCTTAAGGGCTTTTAATTAACCATAAACCAATTTATGTTCGCTTAACGAACAAGTAAATCTATTAAGATTTATCTCTTTTAGCTTCAATAATTTGGAATAATTATTAACAATTATTCATCAAAAGTAGTTAGTATCCCACCTACATCAGCATATTCAGTAACTGTATGTACTTGTCCGTCTTCATTAAAGTTCCAAACTAAATAATGCTTAAATGTTACTTGTTTACCAGTATTTGAATTAGTTATATCCCAGGTACCATACATTCTGACATTATTTGGACCTGACATTGCTTCAGCTACTGGGTATGTATTTCCACCCCAAAAACCAGTATCTGTTCCAGGCAGACCTCCACCTTCAGTAAATGAAATATTTTCAAAATTACTCATCCAGAAAGAAACATTTTCTTTTAAAATGTCAATACCCTGCAACATTTCAGCATTAACTCCAGGACCGTACCATCTAATAGAATCAGCAAATACTGATACTACCTTATCATAATCTGCCTCTTCATAACCTTTTATAAAGTCATTTTTAAGAGTTTCAACATTTTTTTCAAATGTTTTAGAGTCTGCTTCACTTACTCCTGATGTTGTAGCCTCACATGAAGCAAATAAAATCAATAATAATATAGCTAGTTTTCTCATAATTTAATTTTTATTAATCTCAAAAAAAATTAAACCCCTGTTAATCAGGGGTTTAATTATAATAAAATATTGATAAATTATTTTATTGGATCCTCATCATATGATTGGATAAACTTTGTTCTATCATAAAAACCTCCTTGGAAACTCATTTTATTATCGTCATTAAAGAAGATAACATTATGATAAGGAACTGTTATTGAATTTTCATCATTAGAATATGTAGAAGCTCCCCAACTTAAAAGAACTTTAAAGTCCTCTCCATCTTCATTTGTTCCTTCTAGTGCTAAATAGTTTGTATCATCACTATTTTCAATTGATGTCCATATTGATGAAGTTGTTTGCATTAGGTTTGCAATTGCCTCTTTTCCTTCAACTTGAACTCCATTAGGGAATGACCATACTGCATCATCAGAAAAGTATGTCATTGCAAGATCAACATCTTGCGCGTTTAAAGCATCGTTAAATCCATTTGCTATTTCCTCGTATTTACTAGAATCGACAACTGATGGAAAATCAGAGTCTGTTTGAGTTGGAGTTTCACAACTAATAATTGCGAAACTAAGTATTAATGTTAAAATTATTTTTTTCATTTTTAAATTGATTTAAGTTAATTATTCTGTTCCCGTAACAACGCTAAATATACCTCTAATTGAAAAGTTAGCAGGAGAGATTTTGTCAATAGGTAAGCCTTCAATTGCTGCACTTCCAGCCATATGTAACATTACATTTTTTAAATTGTCATATACATCGTATGTCATAGCAGTGGCATAATCACCACCTTGTGAGTTTTTCCCTTGAGGAGTTATTTTAGTCGCAACACCCCAGCCTAGAAGACCAGATTTATTTAGCATTTTCTCAAAATGAGGCATAACAATTTTCTCTGAGTCTTTTAAAAATTGACTAACATTGTCCGGATTACCAAAGTTTAGAATAACCCATTCCCCTTGTGCTGAATTTGGTATTGCCATCTCCATTTTGTAGAAATATCTTCTGTCAGCTTTTCCACCAATATCTTCATAAAGGATATCTGGCTTAATACCTAAAACTTCTTCAGAGTTAGCCCACCAACTGAACTTATCTACAACTTGATCTACATCTTGATATAAGTGAACCCAAAGATAATTGTAGTCATCTTCAGTAGCATTAAATGCTTTTAAAAGTGCCCATGCACCTAGGTTACCTTTATCGACAGCATCTTGTGCAATTTTTTGCACATATTCAGTTTGAATTTTTTCAAATGTTTCCATTTGATCTACAGGTATCTGAATTGGATGGAAAACAGCTATTTGAGCTGAGAGTGAACCAAAGACAAATAGTGTTAATAGTAATAAAATTTTTTTCATTTTTAAATTGATTTATTAGTTAGATACTAAATATAACATATATTTTATAAATTGTGTTTATGAGAAAAAATTATGTCATACCGGTTTCTATTTTTCTTTTTTTTATTTCAGATATCATATTTGCTCAACAAATTATTCCATTATATAATTCTGCTTTAGATTGTGATTTCAATAAAAAAGACAGAATTGTCGAAGAAGGAGGGAGTAAATATATATATGAAATTAAATCACCTGAAATATGGTATTATCCTTCAGAAAACAAAGAAAGTAATAAACCTGCAGTCCTAGTTATTCCTGGTGGTGGATATACTTATCTAAGCATTACAAATGAGGGTATTTCAATTGCAAAATGGTTAAACAGAATAGGTATAGATGCCTTTATGTTAAAGCATAGACTTCCAAATAATTATTCTGGATCATGTAAACAAAGAGTTGCAATTGAAGATGGCCAGGCTGCTATTAATTTTATAAGGGATAACTCAATAAAATTTAAAATTAATCCAAATAAATTGGGAGTTATGGGTTTTTCTGCAGGTGGACATTTGGCTTCTAGTTTGTCAAATTTGAAAACAAATTATTCTAGACCAAATTTCTCTGTTCTTCTTTATCCAGTAATAACAATGAACCCTAAAGAAACTAATTCTTGGACATTTAGCAGTTTATTTGGAGAAAGTACAACTGAAGAAATGATTCTAAGATTTTCAAATGAACTAAATGTTGATAGAAATACTCCACCCACAATTATTATTCATTCTAATAATGATGAAGCTGTAATTCCTGAAAACAGTATAAAATATTACATGGCATTAAGAAAAAATAATATACCGACAGCACTTCATATTTGGGAAGATGGAGGACATGGCTATGGACTAGGAAAAGGAAGAGGTTCAATTGAGTCATGGCCTACAATTGTTGAAGAGTGGATGAGGTTAAGAAGGATAATTGATTAGAAAAAAATTTTAATCTACTTAAAAAATAACTCAAACTCCAAATTGATCTTGTCATTAATTTTTCTTGTAAGTAATGATGGCCTTTTAACCAAAAATTCTGTAAGGGAAACAATAAATTTTCCTGATAATTGAGTTATCTCATTAAGTTGAGTAATCTCAGCTGATATGCTAAAGTCTTTTTCAATTCCATGAAAATTCATTACTCCCTCAAATATTATTTTTTCATCTTCTTGATTAACTACAGTAGATTTAAAAATAACATTTGGAAATTGAAGTGCATCAAGAACTCTTAATGAATTACTATCCAAACTAGAATTACCGCTTTTGAAGTCACTTACTTTAGCAACAATACCAATATTTGCAATAGTCTCATTATCTATCTGAATTAGTCCTGATATATTTTTGTTTTCAGCTGACCAATTGTGTAAAAAATGTTTGCCAGAATAACTAATAGATGACCTTTCTGAATCAACCCTTTTTATTTCTTGAGAGATTAAGTTACTAGAAGTTAAAATTAATAAAAGGGCAATTATTCTCATCAGAAGTCAAGTATTATTGAGATCATAGCAAAAGAATAACTTGCAAATGCTGTGTAAGCGGAGACTTTATGTATCTCTCTATATTTATCTGCATCATGCTGTTTATCAGCGTAAACATTTGTAATTATCATAGCCGGTACGTGAATGTTGGCAAAAATTTTGTGAAGCTTTATGTTATTCAGACCTTCCCTCTCTCTACTAACTAGTGGAGGGGGTGTAAATAAAGATAAACCTGCACCTGTAAAATATGAGGCACTTACAACTCTCCCAAGTGTTTTATGTGTGTTATATACACTATAATCACCATTGTACATTTTACCTCCCAATATACCTTGGTATATCATCCCTACAAAAGTTATATATCCAATGATTTGATGTGCCTTTAGCATCTTTTCTCTAACAATAAGTTCCTTTTCTCTATTTTCAACATTTAGCTTGGCAATACCAGTCTTTCTAAATAAGCCTTTTTCTCCCCAGAGAATTCTTTGAGTGATTAGCATTTTTTCTGGCAGAAGACTTGGTTTTTCTGTATTGATAAGATTTTCAAATTCTTCAGTGAAATCTTGAGCAAAACAATTAATACTTAGGACTAAAGCCAATAAGCTTAATAAAATATTATTGCTAACCTGAGGCATTCTAGCTTGTAGTTATGGTTAAGCTATCTCCAGCAAGAGAAGTTGAATAAGTTTTCAAATCTCCTGATGTAGCAGCTGAACCACAATTTACAACATTATTTCCATCTATTCCAAACTTGTTTCCATGAGACCCGCATGTAAACTCTTGGTTTGAATATGACCAGTCATTTTTTGTTCCATTGTGAGGACAACAGTTGTCAAAGGCTCTGAATTCTGAACTTGATATTTTTAAGAGTAAGACACCAACAGAGGTAAGATTTATAAAATCACCTGGACTAGAAAGACTACTAAAGTTAGAATTGGTTAGGTCAATTGTAATGTTATTACCGCTTGATACAATTCCACTGCTAGTTTGAGTAACATCAGCACTTGCATTACCGCTACTAGTATTATCAGGAACAATGTTTGAGTTATTAGAGCTATATGAAGATGAATCATCATCAGACTTTGAACAAGCTTGAATATATGATAGCCCAAAAAAAGCAAAGGTAACTGTTGGGCAAGTATTTTGTAAAAACTTTCTTCTTTCCATAATATTTAGTAAATCTAATATGTATATTTATTACAAAAATAGGAACTAGAAACTTTAATAAACTTTTAACTAAATAGAATGAAAAAAATTAAGGTTAAAAAAGATATTAAAATTGCTGAAACTTTACCAGCTGACTTTTATAAAAACGAAAGTATTTTTGAAGTAGCCAAAGAAAAAATTTTTGTAAAATCATGGCAGTACATTGGTCATGAGAATATTCTACCAATAAATATCAACCTTTATCCATTCACATTTATTCCAAATTATATAGATGAGCCTTTAGTTTTAGTAAGGAAATTGGACGATTCTTTATCTTGTTTATCAAATGTGTGTACTCATAGAGCAAACATTATAGTCCATAATCCAAGTGAACAAAAAAACCTACGATGTCTTTATCATGGTAGAAAATTTAATTTAGATGGAGAGTTTAAATCTATGCCAGATTTTGAGGAAGCTAAAAATTTCCCTAGAGATTGTGAAAATTTAAAAAGCTTTCCTGTCTCAAGATTAGGTCCTTTTTTGTTTACTAGTCTAGAGCCAGAGTTTAACATCAAAAAGATATTTGATGAAATAGCCAATCGTTTATCTTTTTTTAAATTTGAAAAATTGGTTGAAAGACCTGACTTGACCTCAGAGCATATTGTCAAAGCGAATTGGGCAATTTATTGTGAAAATTATCTTGACCCATTCCATATACCATTCGTCCATAAAGAATTGACTTCAGTTTTGGATATTAATCAGTATAAAACTGAAATATATGATAATTATAATTTACAGATTGGATATTCAAAAGATGACGAAGATTCATTTGAAATTACAGAAGGAAACAAAGATTTCGGAAAAAAAATAAGTGCATATTATTATTGGATATTTCCGAATCTAATGCTGAATTTTTATCCATGGGGATTATCTATTAATGTGATAACCCCAATTAATAAAAACAGAACAAAAGTTTCATTTATTCAATTTATGATGGACGAAAGCAAATATGATTTAGGAGCAGGTGGACTTATCGATAAAGTAGAGAGAGAGGATGAATTTGTTGTTGAGGAAGTTAGTAAAGGCCTTGAATCAAGATATTATTCTACTGGAAGATTTTCTCCAACAAAAGAGACTGCAATTCATCATTTTCACAGTTTAATTGCAAAATTCATAAATTCTTAAATTTGATAATGAAAAAAATTTTAATAATATACATCTTAAGCTGTTCATTTATATTCTCCCAGGAGTATAGAGTTGAAAAAGATAGAATCATTGACCTTTTTGAGAACTTGAAAAAGTTTGGAGTAAATGAAAATCAAGGAAATGATAGAGTGGCATATAGTGATTTTGAAATTCAGGCAAGAGATTATATTTCAAAGAAACTTGAAAAAACTGGTGCTAAAGTTTATACTGATTTTGCAGGTAATCTTATTGCACACTATAATCCAAACAATAGTAACTTAAAGCCAATTTTATTTGGTTCCCACATTGATGCTGTTCCTAATGGAGGCCATTATGATGGAACAGCTGGTGTAATAAATGCAATTGAAGTTTTACAGACTGTTAATGCAAAAAATATTTCATTAAATCATCCACTTGAAGTTATAGTTTTTTCTAATGAAGAGGGGGGGCTTTTTGGAAGCAAAGCACTTGCAGGTAAAATCAATCAACAGACATTGGATGTTATGACTATTTCAGGATATACCAATGGAGAAGGTGTTGAAAGGCTTGGTGGAAATGTTGATAGGATATATGAGGTAAAAAGAAATATGGGTGATATCCATGCTTTTCTGGAAATGCATATTGAACAAGGAAATAATCTTTACAGTAGTAATACTGATATAGGGATTGTTGAGGGAATTGTAGGTCTTAAATGGTGGGACGTAACTGTTAAAGGATTTAGTAACCACGCAGGTACAACACCTATGAACCAAAGACAGGATGCCATGATTGCTGCATCTAAGTTTGTATTGATGGTTAATGAAACTGTTAACTCATATGAAGGTTCACAAGTTGGTACTGTTGGTAGAATATCAGCAGAACCAGGAGTCCCGAATGTAATACCAGGAATTGTAAATTTAAGTTTAGAATTAAGAGATTTAAGTTCAAAGAAGATTTCAATGATTTACAATAAGATTTTAGAAAACACAAAGATTATTGAACAAGAGACAAAAACTAAATTCTCATTTAACCCAATTGATGCTACTGGAGATCCTGCATTGATGGATAGAAGAATAATCAATTTAATTAGTGAAGTATCGGATGATCTAGGATATACCTCTATGCTTATGCCAAGTGGAGCAGGTCATGATTCTCAGACTATGGCATTAATTTCACCAACAGCAATGATCTTCGCTCCAAGTAAGGATGGGATAAGTCATTCTCCCAAAGAATATACAAATTTTGAAATGCTAGAGAAGACAACCAATGTGATGCTAAATACTATATTAAAAATTGATAAACTCAAACTTGATTAAAATGAAAAGAATACCATTAATCTTAATACTTTTTTCCTGTAACCTTTTATTATCGCAGAAAATAGCATTAGTCGGAGGGACTCTGATTGATGGATATGGAAACACACCCATATATGATAGTGTAATTTTGATTAATGATGAGACCATAACAGATATTGGAACGATTGGAAACATTAATATTCCAATGGAATATAAAGTTGTCAGTACGGAAGGAATGTCAGTCATGCCTGGTTTATGGGATATGCATGTACACTTAATGATTAATGGACATTCAGATTACGCATATTGGGATAAGACATATCCTAAATTATTTAAAGATGTAATTATGCCATCTTCAGCTCATCAATTACTTATGGCTGGAGTTACTAGTGCAAGAGATCTAGGAGGACCATTAGAGGAAAGTTTAGAAGTTAGAGATATGATTAATTCAGGAATAATTCCTGGTCCAACAATGTATATGAGCGGACCTTTTATTCAAAAAAAACCATATCCGGGAACTGAACTATTCAGATGGGGAGTTAATGGTGAAAAAGATGCAAGAAATAAAATAAAAACCTTAGCAAAGGCAGGTGTTGACGTTATTAAGTTAATTGATCAAGATCAAATGACATTTGAAGAATTATCAGCAATCGTAGATGAAGCTCATAAACACAATTTAAAAGTTGTAGCACATTCACATCGTCCAGAAGAAATTAGGCTTGGGTTAAAAGTTGGTGTTGATAACTTTGAGCACACTGGATTATCTTCTTCCCCCAAATTTCCTGATGATGTAATTGAAATGATTAATGAGAGAACTGCTCAAATGAATCTGGGTCCATTATTTTGGACTCCAACTATTGAAGGACTTTATAATTATACTGATGTTATTAAAAACAATGAGCACCTGGATAACGACTCATGGCATTTAGATCTTCCAGATTCAATTATTTTAGATATTAAAAACTCAATTGCAAAACCAGGTGAATTACCTTATTTTCAACTTACACCTATCAGAAAGCCTACTTTAAAAACAAAGTTTAATCAATTGAGAAATTCCGGTGTAGTAATGATGATTGGAACTGATAGTGGTATTCCTATGAAATTTCATTCTCAAAGCACATGGAATGAATTAGAGGTGTGGGTAAATGTTATGGATGTTGATCCACTTGATGCTATTAAATCTGCAACTTATTGGCCATCTTTCTTTATGGGAGTTTCAGATAATGTTGGGACAATTTCTGTTGGAAAACAAGCAGACATTATTGCTGTTAAGGGAAACGTGCTTAAACATATTTCAACTCTTCAAAATGTGGATATTGTCATGAAGAAGGGAAAAATTTACAAGAACACTAAGCTTTAGTAATATGAGATATTATTTTTTCAGAGTGGCCTCTTGAATTTTCAATAAACCATTTGTTTGTTTTAAGTCCGCCACAAATTACACCAGCAAGAAATACTCCTTTTACATTTGTTTCCATTGTATCCTCATTGTAAAATGGAGTTTTAAATTCATCATTTAGAATTTCAACTCCAAGATTTTCCAATATTTCATAATTAGGCTGATATCCTGTCATTGCTAATACAAAATCATTCTCTATCTCTATATCTTTTGACCTACTGTTTAAGATTATTGATTTATCCTTGATCTCGGTTATTAAAGATTCATAGTATACATTAATCTCATTATTCTCAATCCTATTAATTATATCTGGTCTTACCCAATATTTTATATTTTTCCCTATTTCCTTTTCTCTAATTATCATGGTTACACTTTTAGCTCCTTTTCTGAAAGTATCTAGTGCAACATCTACTGCTGAATTTCCCGCTCCTACAATAGCAATATCCATTTTATAATATGGATGTGATTCATTATAATAATGAAGAACTTTATCTTTATCTTCTCCTGGAATATTTAGCATGTATGGAATATCATAAAAACCTGTGCAAATAATAATCTTTTTAGAATTCAAAATTCCGTCACTTGTTTTAAGTTCAAAATGTTTTTCTCTTTGAATAATTTCAGTTACCTCATTATAAAGACTTAAATTAAGTTTCCATGTGTCACAAACTCTACGATAGTATTCAAGTGCTTCTATTCTGGTTGGTTTAACATTGTGAGATATAAATGGAATACCTCCAATTTCAAGTTTGTCAGAAGTGGAGAAGAAAGTTGTGTTAACAGGGTAATTAAAAATTGAATTAACCAGCATACCCTTATCGATAATTATGTAGTCTAAATTACTTTTATCTGCTTCAATTCCACATGCAAGTCCAATAGGTCCAGCTCCAATAATAATTAAGTCTTTCATAGTATGATTATGAGCAAATTTATTTAATTTTGTTGACTAATCTTAACCTACACCGTTGAATAATTTAGTAATTATTGGGCATCCTGATAAAAAATCTTTCTGTCACAATGGGATCTTCAATACAATCAACAATACATTAAGTAAATATGATCATCAAAACTTGAAGAAAATTGACCTTTATGATGACAAACTTCATAGAGATAAAAAAGATTTAGTCAAAAAATATAAGGATCTAGTTACATGGTCTGATAGAATTTATTTCATATCCCCAGTATGGTGGTTTAGGCTTACTCCAAAAATGGAAACGTTCTTTGATGAAGTATTTACTCCCGGATTTGCATATGAGTTTGTGAACATTACTAAAACATATGCATATCCCAGATCTTTTTTGAAAAAGAAAAAAATTAGGTGTTATTTAACTCATGGTGCTCCTGCTTTACCAGTCAAAACAATGTATTTAAACTCTGTTAAACTTAGACTTGTTCTTGGGGTATTTACTTTTGTTTTTGGATGGGGTGGAAATTGGAGTAATACAAAGCAGTTCTGGTCAGTCCCATTTGTCTCAGATAAGAAGAGGCAGAAATATCTTAGAGTAGTTGAAAAGGATGTTTTAAGAGATTGTAAAAAATAAATAAACTTTCCTAAATTTTTTCTTTCTAATTTTTATAAATTATGGATATGAATCGATTTGTTTTCTTTTTACTTTTTTTACTTATTTCTTGTTCTGATAGGGTTTCAATTATTGAAAATCAAGATTTTATTGAGATTAAAAACCGCGGAGGTAAAACATTAGGATATGATCCTCAATCTGGAGTAGAAATTTTAATGATTGATAATTTAGCTTTCAAAGATCTAAATAAAAACAATGAATTAGATGGTTATGAAGATTGGAGATTACCTGTTGAGGATAGGGCTGAAGACTTAGCTAGAAAACTAACAATAGAAGATATTGCTGGATTAATGCTTTACAGTTCTCATCAATCAATACCGGGAGAAAATCAAGGTTGGGGTTCTGCAAAATATGATGGACAATCATTTGATGAGAGTGGAGCAGAGCCAAGTGATGTATCTGATGAGCAAATAAAATTTATAAAAGAAGATAACCTTAGACATGTTTTAATAACAAGTGTTAAGAACTCAACTGTAGCAGCTAAATGGAATAATAATATTCAATCTCTTTCTGAATCGATTGGATTTGGAATTCCTGTAAATATTAGCTCTGATCCTAGGCATGGAGATGATTCGTATGCTGAATTTACATCAGGTCAAGGCGGAAGAGTATCGTCCTGGCCAAGCTCACTTGGACTATCAGCCAGTTTTGATCCTAATCTTATGCAAGAATTTGGAAGAGTTGCTTCTATTGAGTACAGAGCTTTGGGGATTGCAACTGCATTATCTCCTCAAATTGATCTTGCATCAGATCCAAGATGGGGAAGATTTGAAGGAACAATGGGTGAAGATTCAAATTTAGTATCGGATATGGCTAGATCATATGTGGATGGATTTCAATCTACTAATATAAAGGGTTGGGGAGTTAACAGTGTAAATACTATGATTAAACATTGGCCTGGTGGTGGAACAGGAGAGGGAGGAAGAGATGGTCATTATGGTTTTGGATCTTATGCAGTATACCCTGGAGATAATATTGAAGAGCATATGAATATCTTTAAAGATGGTGCATTAAATCTTAACGGAAATACCTTAAGGGCTTCAGCTATAATGCCATATTATACAATTGCCGTAGGTAATGGAGAAAAGGTTGGGTCAGCTTACAATAGCTATTTAATTAGTAATATTCTTAGAGAAAAATATCAATATGATGGAGTATTATGTACTGATTGGGGAATAACTGGGGATGCTTTTGCAGTTGATGTATTTTTTTCAGGAAAAAGTTTTGGTGTTGAGAACCTAACAGTTGCAGAAAGACATTACAAAGCTCTTATGGCAAGTATGGATCAATTTGGTGGTAACAATGATATGATTCCAGTACTTGAAGCATTTGAAATTGGAGTTAAAGAGTATGGTGAAGAATACATGAGAAAAAGATTTGAGAAGTCTGCCGTCAGGTTATTAAAAAATATTTTTAATGTTGGACTTTTTGAAAACCCTTATTTAGACCCATATAAATCAAGTAAAGTAATTGCTTCTGAAGAATTTGATAAAATGGGTAAAGAAGCACAAAAAAAATCAATAGTAATGTTAAAAAATGATCAAAATTCTTTACCTATAATTTCAAGAAAAAAAGTTTACATGCCCATGAGGAAAGTTCCAAAAAGTGTCAATTTCTTTGGACAAGAAACTCCTGAGAGTATGGAGCATAAATTAAATATTCTGGCTGTCGAAGAGTATTACGATATTGTTGATGATCCTGGTGAAGCTGATTTTGCAATAGTAAGTATTGAGAGTCCTGACAGTGGTTATGGATATGATAAATTAGATATAGACATGGGAGGCAATGGCTATTTTCCAATCAGCCTTCAATATAGTCCTTATACTGCTAATTTTGCAAGAGAAGTAAGTATTGCGGGAGGCAGTATTTTTGAAGACTTTAATAACAGATCCTACAACAAAAAAAGCATTAAAACAAAAAATGAGTCTGACATGAAGCTTGTTCATGAGACCCATAAATTGATGAATGGTAAACCTTTAATCTTAATTGTAAGGGTATATAACCCTTTAGTTTTTTCTGAAATTGAGCCATATGCTTCATCAATTTTAGTTGACTTTGGTGTAGAGTCAAAATCAATGTTGGAATTATTATCAGGAAAATTTGAACCATCAGGATTACTTCCCTTCCAAATGCCTATTGATATGAAAACTGTAGAACTTCAAAAAGAAGATATTCCACGTGATATGATTCCTTATATTGATTCAAAAGGTAATGAATATGATTTTGCATATGGAATGAATTGGAAAGGAGTAATAAATGATAAACGAGTCAAAAAATATAAATAAACATTCATATTGATTCGAGAAGCAAAATTCTGTAATGCGAAGAAAAATAGATATTTTCTAAAAAGGGAATGGGATAATTCTAAAGGGTTACTTCTATATATTATGTTGAATCCTTCAGTTGCTGATGAAATAAAAGACGATCCAACAATTCGTCGTTTAATAAATTTTACAAAGAAGTTTGACTATGGTGGATTTTTAGTTGGTAATATTTTTACAAAAATTACACCAAATCCAAAAGAGATTGACAGATCAAAAGGAATATCAGATAAAAACTTTGAAGAGCTTTTTAAATTAATAAATAAAGTTGATCAAATTGTTTATGCATGGGGTAATAGTGTTGAAGAGCCTAAAATTTTAAAAGAGTTGATTTCAAGCCCTAAATGTTTTGGCAAAAATTTTAATGGAACTCCCAAACATCCATTATATCTTTCATCAAGTTCTCAGCTAGAAAGCTACAGAGATTAGTTTAATTATTCAGTGATAGTAATAGTTCCAAGCATCGAGGGATGAAACTCACATATATAATAGTAAGTTCCAGCTTCAGTTGGAGACCATGAAATAGTTCCGCTTGAAGAACCATTATTTGTGACACCATTAATTAAATTATTTGAATCTATACCACCATTGGATACTATGATTAAATAAAAAGGATGTCCAGGTGAATTAACATTAAAAGTGAAAGTATCTCCAACTTTAGCTGAAATTGAAGGATCATTACCTGAGACATTACCGTTCTGGTCAGATCCAGATAAAATGTAATTGGATGAACTTTGAGCAGTAACATCAATATTATATGTACTTGAAGTTGTTGAAGTTGTTTGAACTTCACTAAACAGTGCTTCTAAAGCAGTGTTAGAATTTATTGTAACACTAATAGTTGAATTTGAAGAATCTGAACCATTCCAACCTACAAATTCATATCCATCATTTGGTGATGCTGTTATAGTTACAATGGTTCCATCATCATATGTTCCACCTGAAGTAGAAACGGACCCACCAACACCAGCCGAAACAGTCAGACTGTATTGAGTAACAGCTGAAGTTGTTCCAGTATTTACCTGAGCAATAACGGAATCATCATTAATAATATTCTGAAGTGTAATTGAAGAAGATGGATAAATCAAACTCATGTCAGTTGAATAATTTGTAAGCTTACCATAAAATGTATCAACATCAATCGTGAAAGTTTCTTCAAACTTAGTTTTCCAATCAGAGTTCTTTGGATCTTGTTCCCAATAAACTTTAAAAATAGATTGAAATGCCTTCTCAGTAGAAAAACCAACATTCTCTAATTCTTTTACAAGTGCAAGTACCATAAAAACAGAGTTTGCATAGTTGTTATCTTGCTTGCTGTAGAACTCATATGATGCAGGATCAGATAGTACATCTGCTTCAACGCCCCATGCTTGTCCCTCTTCAAAATAATTAATTCCATAATTTTCTTGAATGTACAATGACTCAAATGCTGCAGCAGACCCTTCAATTAACCATTTAACATCCATAGCATCTGGGTTGTTAAATTCACCATCACTACCAACTGAGAAAGCTGGAGACATACTATGTTGGTAAACATGGAAATACTCGTGTGCTATTACAGAATACCTGTGGCTCGAATTATTTGTAAATTCATCATCAGGGATTTCTAAAACCATCCAGAAATCAGTTCCGTTACCTGAGATTGCAGCTCCCTGCATACTATTACCATTGGGATCTGTATAAGGGCTTGGTACAGTATTATTCCAAGCATATATATTCATTGACTCAGGGAATCCACTCCTTTTAAAAGCTGGAATTGTAGACTCAAGGTTATTCATTATAGTGTTAAATTCTGTTATCCATTCATCAGGAAGGCTTGAGTGTAGATAATAATTAAAATCAATTAAGTCAGCATTAAAGATAGAAGTGTCAGTTGAAGTTGTTTCAGTAATTTGAACTTGATTAAACAAAGCTTGTATTGTAGTATTTGAATTAATCGTGATAGTTATAGTTGAACTTGTAGAATCTGATCCATTCCAGCCAGTAAATTCATATCCATCATTTGGTGTCGCAATTATGCTAACTGAGGATCCGTCATCGTATGTACCGCCTGAAGTTGAAACTGATCCACCAGTGCCAGCTGAAACAGTTAAGCTGTATTGGGTAACGGTTGTAGTAGTAGTTGATGATGAACTGCCAGAATCAGATGATGGAGGATTGTATGAACTGGATGAACCTGAGTAACTATCAGTTGGTCCATAACCATCATCCTTAGAACATGTTATTAAAATTAGCAGTGATGAAACAATAAATATGTTTTTTATAACTTTCATAATAATCATACAATAATATGCCTTAACAATGAAATATTTATTTAAGGAATTGTTAAGGTAGACTTAAAAAATTGTTAAAGATTATTTTATGAATCTAATCATTTCATCAGCAATTAACTTATTACCAATATCATTTAAGTGTACTCCATCATAAGTTGTGATTCCTGAGGGATCATTATTGGGATTATTCTTTGAGATATAATTCATAAATATTTTTCTTAAGTCAACAAGCTCAGTATTGAATTCAGCAGAAAGCTTTCTAATAACATCTGAGTAATCATCTAAGTCCTTATTCATTATCTCCATAGTCTCAATATCTTTAAATTGATTAACTAAAGTAAATTCACCTTTATTTTCGCCTATAACTGTTGGAGTACACAGAATTACTTCAATTCCATTATCTTTTATATCGCTAATTATCTGCCTCAACCCGTTTTCATATAGATCAATATCAGTCCCAGTTCCGTAATCATATTTATGCCAAACATCATTAATACCAATGTATATAAATACTTTATCAGGACTTAATTTAATAACATCATCTCTATATCTAGTAAGAAGATCTGACACTTTATCACCTCCAATTCCCTTCCCAATTAGCTCTGTGCTTTCTTCAACACTTCTTGATAAAAGTGTAATAAACCCAGTATACTTAGGGTAAACTAATTCTCCATCATATGGAATACCAACTTCTGTATCATATACTCCAGCATTTGTTATTGAATCACCTAAAAAAACAATCTTTGTTGAATTTGTGCACGAGAAGATTAAGCCACTAATTAACAGAATAAATATTTTTTTCATTTAACTAAGTTAAAAAAATATAAAGTGTAATTTAAACTAACAATATTTATTGATCATTTCTAATAAGTTGTTTTGAACACATATATCCAGCTGTTCCTGCTACACTCCCACATGGAAAACTTCCTGCACCACAGTAGTAGACATTTTTCAAATCATAATATGAATAAAAGTTATTTGGGTTTCTACTAAATGTACGGTTATTATAATTTTGTTTTCCTGTTAATGTTATATGATCAATATTTCCTTTTGGGAAAAAGAAGGTCTCATTCAAATCCTTAGGAGTTAAAAATTTACTGTAGACTAGATCATCCGCGTTTTCAATGTAAGGAAGAACTGTGTTAACTATTTCATCCTTGACTTTATCTAGATCATCTGCTTTTTTATCATAACTCAAGTTTTTTGTAAATAGTATTAATTTATCAAAAGTCTCTTTATTATTCATTGTCCTCTGTGCACTTCCATCTGGGTATATTTGAATGAACCCTGCAAAATAATCCCCAGAGTTTTTTAATGCATTTTGACTTTCTTCTTCAAAATTATTAAGATTATTATTTGAGAATATAAATCTAAATGAATCAGAGTACTCATTGGAGTCTTTCCACTTTACAGGATTTCTGAAAAAGGCTGTTACCTTTCCGCTTGTTCCAATTTCATCAAGTTCAATATCATGTTTAAATCCTTTAATTAGCTTAGATGGTGTAATGGGATCGGTAGCAAAAATTAAATGATCATAATTAAGTTCTGTATCCTTATTATCTTTTATAAATGAAATAATTTTAGACTTGGTATCAACTTCAGTTACAGATGAATTTAAATATATCTTTACACCTAAATCTAAATTAATATTAGAAAGAGTTTCTGTTATTTTCCAAATACCAGTTTTTACAAATCCCCAGTATCCATCGAAGACAGATCCAGAATCCATTAATGGAATTGTAAAAGCAGTTCCTGGATCATAAATTGAAGCAGGCCCACTCTCAATAACCGTCATTCCCATGTATAATTTTGATTTCTCAGATGTAAAATAGTGATCAAGCAAGTTTTTTGCAGTTCCAAAAACCCAAAGGTCTGCAATCTCTTTTCCAAGTTCTTCATATGCTATTTCAACAGTCGGAGTGATAGCTTGCTTATAAAGCTTTTTAATAAATTTAATTACTTTATTTTCATCATTTCTAAAGTCGTTTATCCTACCTCTTTCCCCCCACTTTTCTTTTAGTTCTTTTTCTAATTCAATAGAATCTTGAAATATTTTAGTTGGATCTTCTTCACCTTTGAAATAAACTAGTTTTGGTGTTTTTGGATAAAATCCTTCAACTTCATTTACTAAACCAGTTTCATTAAATATGAATTCTGGCATCATACCTAAGACAGTGGCACCATATGCAAAATCAATTTTTTTCCCTTCAATTGTAAGAGAATCTTTTATGCAGGCTCCACCAGTAAAATCCTTTTTTTCAATAATTGACACACTATATCCAGCCTTTACTAGATAGTTGGCAGTAACTAAACCGTTTATTCCACTTCCAACTATTACAATTTTCTTCATAATTATAAACTAAGATATTATAAATGAAAAAATTAAAACTTATAATAACCAAAAAAGGAGACCAAATGATCTCCTTTTAAGACTGAAAATAATAGAAGCTATTATCTCATTATGATGAAAAATACGCTTTAGTTCCATGTTCAGCTATATCTAAACCTGTCGACTCTTCTTTTTCAGATACTCTTAGCCCTGCTAAAGACTTAACTAATAATGTAATTAAAGTAGCTCCAATTACACAAAATACTCCAACAATTCCAACACTGGCCAGTTGAACCATAAATTGATCGAAAGATGCAGAAGCTCCAAAAATACCAACTGCTAAAGTCCCCCATATACCTGCAAATAAATGAACAGGAATAGCTCCAACAGGGTCGTCAAGTTTACACTTGTCTAAAAGTGCTACACCTAAAACAACGACAATACCTCCAACTGCTCCTATAATAATAGCAGATGTAGGTCCCATTTGATCAGCACCAGCAGTTATACCTACTAGTCCACCCAAAACACCATTCATAAACATTGTTATGTCTAAATTTTTATATAACAAATTAGAGAAAAAAGCAGCACCTATTCCACCAGCAGCAGCAGCAAGACATGTTGTTACTAATACTAAAGATGTGTTAGCAGGATCAGCCGATAATACAGAACCACCATTAAATCCAAACCAACCTAACCAAAGAATAAGAACTCCAGCTGCAGATAATGGAATATTAGATCCAGGAATTGCAACTGCATTTCCATCATTATCAAATTTACCTTTTCTAGCGCCAAGTAAATATATAATTACAAGAGCTCCCCAGCCACCAACAGAGTGAACTAAAGTAGACCCTGCAAAGTCATAAAAACCAACTTCTTCAGTTAAAGTAGATAGGAATCCACTTCCCCATTGCCATGATCCAACTATAGGATAAACTATAGCTACATAGAGAAATACAATTAACATAAATGAGTTAATTTTTATTCTCTCAGCTACAGCACCTGAAATTATTGTACCAGCAGTTGCTGCAAACATCGCCTGAAATAAGAAATCAGTCCAATATGTGTAACCTTCATTATAGGATAAATCAGATGCAGCTACTGCATCTAGACCTGGCCCAGCAAATCCAAGTATACCACCATATGCTCCTATAATATTAAAATCACCAGGATACATTAAATTAAACCCTACTAAACAGTAGACAATTATTCCCATTGTTATAATGAAAAAGTTTTTAAATAAAATATTGATTGTATTCTTCTGTCTTGTAAGACCAATCTCCAAGAAAGAAAATCCAAGATGCATAAAAAATACTAATGCTGCACACAGCATCATCCAAACGTTATTAGTTGTTAATAATTCCATAATTTCTAGTTAAATGATTTGTTTCCTTTTTCTCCAGTTCTAATTCTGTAGGCTTCTTCACATGGTAAAACAAAAACTTTACCATCACCCACTTCACCTGTAGCTCCAGATTTAATAATTGCATCTACAGTAGTGTCAACAAAAGAATCTGATACAACGATTGACAAACATCTTCTTTGAATGTCTTTTGTGCTGTAAGTTATTCCTCTATATACATTTCCAATTTTCTCATTTCCAACCCCAGTAACATCCCAGTAGCTGAAAAAGTAAACCTCTGCATCATGCAGGGCTTTTACCACTTCGTCAAATTTTGACTTTCTAATAATTGCTTCTATTTTTTTCATAATGTTTTCAATTTAAAAACTTATTCCAAAAACTAAAAATGCTGTTTCAGCTTCAGGATTTATAATAAATGATCCAAAAACTGGTAAAGAATAAGATTCAGTTATAGAAATATCTTTAGATCCACTAAAAGACATATTAACTAGTCCTGATCCTCCGTTAGCATAGAATGCATCACCAGCATCATCTCCATATCCGAGTGCTATGTCGACTGCTCCAATTGAAGTTCCTAGCTCAACATATAATGCTTCTACTTCAGTAAAATACCCAGCAGATAAATCTATTCCGCCAAGAGAAGTTGATGCAGCTAATTCAGTATAATCTCCATTAAAGAGTCCTTCACCATCAGCATATGCTCCACCTTCACCTGGGAATGTGTAGTTTGTAATTGTTAAAGCGAGTGGACCAAAGTCGTAACTTACCCATAAGTCAAGTTCATTTCCACCTCCATTGGCAGACGTTGGAAAACTTCCCCAAACACCACCAGTTAAGTTACCAGATCCAAGGTCCATATACGGCTGTATGTGTGCTCCGGATCCAAATTGTGTTCCTCTCCATACATAAGAACTTACTAAGTCTGCACCAAAATCTTGTGAATATGAAATATTCGTTGACATTAATGCCACAATAGTTAATAAAGTAAACTTAAGAGCTGAAGAGAAATTTGTAAATAAATTTTTCATTTTTCAGTTATTTAAAATTAAGCTCCAAATCTAAACTATCAGATATCGCTATTTAGTAATAGAAATATCTAATATTTCACTTTTATGAAAATGATATTTTAATTGAGATTTTTTTTAAAAATGATTAAAAATTCTAGTTATTTTTTTTCAAATTATCAATTTGAATAATCAACTTGAATTAATACTTCGTTTCGTCTATTGTAGAATTTTGTTGGAGCGTCGTATGAAAGGACAAAATGTTCACTTAGAATTTTTAGGTTACTGGTTTGTATAGTCTTGACTAACTCTTCTCTGTGATTTTCTTCCTTTTTATTATTGGAATAGCCTGAATACTTTATTGCCGCATAATATTTAGGTTCAGATATATATGCCACTACATCATTATCATTTGGTGCTGGAATATCTCCTGAGAGAAATTTCTTTGGAAGAACAAATTCCATTGTCTTATTTTCATCAGACATATAAACAGGAGTTGTCATTGCAATTTTTTCCTCGTCTGTATTATTGCCAGCTATATACCTGAATAATTTACCAAAATTATTATTTCTGCTTTGGTTTGACGAAACTCTGATCATAGGAGCACTTGGATAATATCTAATCTCAATTTTATCAATTTGATCAACTACTTCATATTCTTGAGTCTCATATTTTTGTGACATAACCATTGTAGCGTTTAAAAATAAAAATCCAGTTAAAATTAAATACTTATTCATAATACTTACTATTTAAAAAATCTTCGTTTAAGATTTTTCGAAGATAATGAATAAACATATCACAGTTATGTTTATTAAATGTTAAAGGTGGCTTAATTTTAATTACATTATTATCTGGACCATCAACGCTTGATAGAATCCCATATTTTTTTAGACGGTTAACAATGTATACTGTTTCTTCCATTAAAGGGTTCATATTACGGTCAACAAACTCAATACCTAGAAACAAACCTTTTCCCCTTACATCACCTATAATATTATAATGTTTAGATAGTTTTATAAGCTCTCCTTTGAAATAATCTCCAATAATCCTGGAGTTCTCTTGAAGCTTTTCTTTTTTAATAAATCTCAAGACTTCAGTTCCAATTGAACAAGAAACGGGATTACCTCCAAACGTATTAAAGAATTCCATGCCATTTGCGAAACTTTCAGCTATATCTTTTGTACATACTACAGCACCAATTGGATGTCCATTACCAAGAGGCTTACCTATGGTAATTATATCGGGAATTACATTATGAATTTCAAACCCCCAGAAAGATTTTCCAATTCTTCCACAACCAACTTGAACCTCGTCTGAGATACAAATCCCTCCATTTTTTCTTACAAGATTATATGCGTCTTCAAGAAAGCCACCTGGTAATTCAACTTGACCTCCGCAACTTAAGATTGGCTCAATTATAAAACCACCTAAGCCTCTTTTTTTAGAATGAATATTTTTTATACATGTCTCAACTTCATTTAAGTATTTCTTTGCTGATCCAGAACCTCTATATTTACCACGAAAATTATTTGGTATAGGAATAACATGAGTATTCTCTGGGGGTCCATTTCCACCCTTACCATCAAATTTATAGGATGAAATATCAACACAAATATTAGTATTACCATGATATCCGTGTTCCGAAACTATTATATCACCTTGTCCAGTATGAGATTTCATCATTCGAATTGCTAATTCATTAGCTTCACTTCCCGAGTTTACAAAGTGAACAACAGATAGTTTTTTAGGAAGAGTCTTCAACAGTTCTTTAGATAGTTCATTGATATTCTTATGAAGATATCTTGAATTGGTGTTTAAGATTGACATTTGACTTTTGCCTTTTGCAACTACAGATTCATTTTCGTGTCCAACATGTGCAACATTATTAACAGTATCTAAATATTTTCTACCGTAGTTATCCATTAAGTAAACACCTTCTCCTCTTACAATATGAAGTGGCTCCTCATAGTGGAGCTTAAGGCTTTTACCTAAATGGCTATTTCTATATTTGATTAATTCATCTTCTGAATCAGATAGATCAAGATCTAAATCTTTTGATTTAAAAATCAAATTAGGATCAGGACATAAATCTTTCCAAACATCAATTTGGTTAAAATAGCATACACCTGGATAGTCTATCCTGTAATCAAGCATTGATAACATTATTTGAAAATGTAGATGAGGTGCCCAATTTCCATTTTCTGGATAATTTGCTATCTCTGCAATTACATCCCCCTTATCTACTTTGCTACCTATCTTATTTTTTAGAACACTTTCTACTGTATTATGTCCATATAAAGTATAAAATTCTAAATCCTCAATATTATGCTTTAGAATAACAAGCCCACCGTATTCTTTGTCCCCTTCATCATTAACAGCAGTTACAACTTCTCCATCAAACATAGCGCTCACTTTAGTTTCTGGAGGGAGCCAAAAGTCTAATCCCAAATGAATAGTCCTATTTTCAGCTCCATAGTTTCCTGTCTTTTCATATGTGTCAGATGTGTATATTGCTCTAGGTTCTAGATACCCTCCTGCAATTATTTTTTTAGGATATTTTTTTTGAAGTTTATCTATTTTAAATTGAAATAAGTTTAAGTCTTCTATCTCATTTCTTCCCCCAATCCACTCACTTCCAACACTAAGATCAATTTTATAAAATTCAGATTCTTTTAATTTTGGAAATAGATCTTTTACTGATATTTTTTTATTTCTAATCCATTTAGAAAATTTTTGTTTGTTAGGATGAGCATCTAGATTACACGCTTTTCTAAATGAATAATATGCATATTCTGAGTTTATTTGTGACCAAATATTTAGAAGATCCCATGCAGGTTTTTCACTAATTAGAAGATATTGATTATCGGGTTCCTCAACTCTATTAATTAATGATTTAGTAACAGAGATTACAAGCCTCATGCCAATTAAATTATAAAGCATTCTTAATTCATCATCATTTATAAGAGATAATTGATTATAGCCAGAAACTATTTCACAACACCCTGCAAGCGGGTCATTTAAATTTATAATTCCATATGAACATGTAATTGCTAAATCATTTATTTTTTGAGAATATATTGAGTCTCCAAAATCAATTACAGATACTATTTTAGGGTTAATTCTGTCATTTGATACAACAATATTATTATCGTTAATATCATTATGAATAACTGACTTTTTTAGTTCCTTATATACAGATAGGTTATTTTTAAACTCTTTGATAAAATTTTCAAGAATTTCTCTTTGATTAACCTTAAACTTTTCCAAATGCTCTTCAACCCACAAAGAGCTTGAAATGTCCCAGTCTATTTTTCGATTAGAGAAAGGATGTTTAAATTTTTCTAATGAATCAGAAATAATCGCAGTTTTTGACCCAAGGTCTTTCCTTAATGTTTTTTCAATAGGATTAACATAGCTCCAAAGTCTTCCCTCAATCCAGGATAATAACCTGATGCACCTATCTTTACCAAAACTATCCTTTTCTATACAAAATGGTTTTCCTTCAATTGTATTAATATTTGATGCAAAATCAATATCACAGTCTTTATTTAGGTGATCTAAAAGCTTAATCTGATAATCAATATAATCTGAATTAAAATCTGATCTTGATATCTTAAGTAAGTATTTATTATCATCTGATGAATGAACTCTAAAATTATAATCAATTTCTCCATCAAGCCTATCAATCGTGCCAATTACGTTATAATTATGCTTGAGAATTTTTTTTAATTCTTTAATTGATATTCCGGATTTCTCTAGGCTCATACAATAATGTCTTTAATTAGATTAATCTAGGGAGCTGGATTTGGAATCTTTTCATTCACTGAATTTATTTCAGCAACAATTTCTTTGGATAACTTAATATTAATACTATTAATATTCTCTTTAAGCTGATTCATAGTAGTAGCGCCAATTATGTTGCTAGTTACAAAGGGTCTGTCATTTACAAATGCTAATGACATTTCGGTAAGACTTAAATCATACTTTACAGCTATATCATAATAAAGATCTGTAGCTTTAAAGCAATTATCATTACTAAACCTAGCAAGATTTGAAAATAATTTTAATCTACTATTTTCAGGCATATTACCATTTCTATATTTACCCGAAAGAACACCAAATCCCAGAGGTGAATATGCTAACAAGCCTACATTTTCTCTCTTACATATTTCTGCACTTCCAACTTCAAATAATCTATTTAACAAAGAATAAGGATTTTGAATTGTAATCATTTTAGGTAATCCTTCCTTAGAATACTCAAGATATTTCATAATTCCCCATGGATTTTCATTAGATAGCCCAACATATCTAACTTTTCCTGAATCAACAATTTTTTTAAGAGTCTCTAGAATTTCTCTGAAGTTATCATCCCAACCATCATCAATATAATCAAATCCTCTCTTACCAAAATAGTTTGTAGCTCTCTCTGGCCAATGAAGTTGATATAAATCCAGGTAATCTGTCTTTAATCTTTTAAGGCTTCTATTAACGGCTTCTTCAATGGATGTTCCTTTGAATCCGGTCTTTCTGATATGGGCAGTATAATCACCTTGGCCTGCAATTTTTGAGGCAAGAATAATTTTATTTCTCGATTTTCTTGTCTCAAGCCAGTTCCCAATTATTTTTTCTGTATCAGCATATCTCTCAGGTGTTGCAGGTACTGGATATAGTTCTGCAGTATCAAAAAAATTAACTCCTTTATCTAAACTATAATCCATTTGTTCAAAAGCCTCAGCTTCTGAATTTTGTCTTCCCCAAGTCATAGTTCCAAGACATATTTTACTTACTTCAATATCTGTACCAGGCAGTTTATTATATTCCATATTAATAATAATTTATTTTATTGATGAGAAACTGCAAAATATAAAATTTTGAGTCGTTTCAAAAGGGGTAATATGATTTATGTTCTCAGTTCTTTTCATAGCGATGTCTTGATCTTCAAACAATTTTTTTAATGACGATTCATCATATGGGGTTATATCTAGTCCACTACATTTTTTTGGACCTAAAGTTGAAAAAGTCCCAACTATAAAATTTTGAGAATTTAATTTTACTTTTCTGACGTATCTATCTATTTCAACTTTAGAGGTTAAAAAATGAAAGACAGCTCTATCATGCCAAATCGCATAGTTCTCTTTAGGCTCAAAATCATTTAAATCACAAACTATCCATTTTATATATTTAGACTTAACTCCTAGTCTTTCTTTTGCTTTATTGATTGCATTCTCTGATATATCAAGGACAGATATATTTTTATACCCACTGTTTAAAAGATAATCAACAAATTTACTTTCACCACCACCTATATCAATTATTGGATCATCTTTTTGAATTTTAAAATCTTTAAAAAAGTCAATAGATGTATCAGGAATCTCCTCGGTCCATGACACTTCTTGAGGGCTCTTTTCCTTGTATATTCTTTCCCAATGAGATTTATAGGACATATTTAAATGTACAAAAAGTAGTTCTAAATAATGTGTATTTTGCATAAGCTTTAATTCGAGAATAAAATATGTACTCAATAGAAATAGACAAGGACATAATTATAGGAATTGAAGAGGTAACTGTTGATTCTTTAGTGCCTCATGAAAAAGTGATGATTGATAAAAAAGAGATTTTAAAAAGTAATTTAAAATACAAAGATCAGCATCTAATAATATCCACAATTTTAATTTGTAGTGAGTCTAGTTTAATTATTGATGGACATCACAGATATATAGCATTAAAAGAATTAGGTTATGATAAAGTGCCTGTGACATTGATAAATTATTTTTCTGATAAAATTATTACCGATGAGAATGATACATTTTCAAAAAATGAAATAATCTCAAATTCAAAGAAAAATATTTTACTTGAGCCTAAGTCAACAAGGCACTTAATATATTGTAACAAAAATAAGTCTTGGTTTCCTATTACCTTAATTTCTTCTTGGTATAATTTAAAAATAAATTAGTTGCCAACTTTAGTAAATAACCAAGCCTGCTCTGAGTTAGGTTTTCTAACAACTAATGTTTCATTTCCTAGAAAGTATTCCAAAGTATATTCTTCACCAGTATCAGTTCTTAGCACAGTTATTTTATCCTCGCTAATTATAATTTCACCTTTTGCTAAAATGTTGGATTCAGATCTTCTAGTAAAGGTATTGTTTGTCTGAATTAGTAAAATCTCACTATCTAAATTTAACCAATATCCATAAATCTTAGGATTTGTTTCATCTGCAAATAATGTAAAAGAGCTTAAGAGAAATGCTGTTGAAAGTATTAAATTTTTCATTTGTAATTATTAGGTTTTTAAATCTTTTGCAAAGATACTTTAACTTGAAATAATTTTCATTCCTGTTGGTTAATAAATTGTAAAGAGATTGTTATTTAATTTCAGACTTTTTAGCTCTTATAATAACATAAGTAAAATAAATAAAACCTAGTATTATTGCAGATAAACCAATGTAATGAGAAACCTCAGGATTTGCACCTTCAAAAGTTCCTCTAATCCTTCCTAAAATTGTTATTGCCATTACAATACCTACATAATAAAAATATACTAAATGGTAGATAATGTTCTTAATCTTACTAATTATAAAAGGGTAAATTAAAATCATTAAATATGCTATAAATCCTTCTGTTAATCTAACTGGAATTATTGGTAAATCATTGAGGTAGACTGTTAGAGATAAATATATAAAATGAATATAGTGAAGAAAGCAAAATAAGATGATACTATTCTTAAGTTCTGTCTCAGATTTTTTTTATAAATGAAAAAGTGAAAAAATAGAAGCATGTCAGGTATATAACTGAAGATAGTCTTCCAGAATACCTTGCAGAAAGCCTGAATGTATCTCCCCAATTATCAACAATTAGATAAGAGATTCCAAATATTATTAACTCAAAAAATAATCCAATAATCAATAAATTTTTGAGATTAATTTTGAGCTTCATCATTTAATCTTACTAAATGTCAATCCAGATTTTGCAATAAGTCTGTTAAGAATATTATCACCCATAGCATAAGATGGTGTTAGAACGCCATAGTTCTCTTCTAGCCTATCTTTTGCAAGACATACAGCACTTTCAGCTAACATCTTAGAGGTAGAGCCATAACCAGGATCTCTATCACCTGTTACTTTGTAAATTGATTTATTACCATCTTTTTGAAAAACAAAAAATCGTAAACTAAAATATCCATTTTCTCTTTCTTTTTTATTTGGACCCTGTCCTGGTTTAGGAGAAATAATATTAAAAATTTTATTAAAGAAAGATCCAGGTTTTGCGGCAAGAAACATAAGAGGAATTGATAGAAAAATTCCATTTAATCTTCCTTTAAATCCTTTCCCAGTCATTACGGCTTCGTCATATGTAAATTCTTTTCCATAACTGAAATTACTTAATGCATTACTCCTTCTAACAATTCGGGTATTAATTCCAGCCATTAAGAAAGGGGATATCCAGCTTTTAATTCTTTTATCATATTTCACAGATCTTAAATCTCTCTTATCAAGTCCATCTTGTTGCCCGACAGGATTTAGTCCGTAAGGATTAGTTAAACTTTTTCTTACCTCCCTATCTTTAAATGCTTCCTTGATTATATTTTGCATACTTGCATATGTTCCACCACTGTAGGTCCCTTTTGCACCTGTAACCCTCATTCTTATTGAGAGATTTTTTTTGGAAATATTTTTATGAATATAATAGACACCCAGATCTGATGGTATGGAATCAAAACCACAAGAATTCACTATTCTTAGGTTATTATCTCTAGCATCTTCATGATGAAGATCAATCATTTTTCTAATCCATTGTGCCTCACCGGCTAAATCACAATAATGTGTTTTTGAGCTAACACATGACTTTACAAGAAACGATCCATATTTTGCATATGGGCCAACCGTAGTGCATATTACCTTAGTTCTTTTTGTCATTTTGTTTAAGCTAACCTCATCAAAGCTGTCTGCAATAATTATTGGAATTTTTTCATTAAGGTATTGGTCTCTTATTTTATTAAGCTTGTTAGCATCTCTTCCTGCTATAGCCCATTTTAATTCATTAGGACTATAATTTTGACATAAATATTCAGCAACAAGTCTACCTGTAAATCCCGATGCACCCCAGATTATTATATCAAAATCTCTTTTATCTATTGACATATTTTAATTTTTGGGGATTAAACGAAACTTGGTTAAAATTAAAAGAATATTTACCTTCTAGAAATAAAAACAATGAAAAATATTTATAATTTTTTTGTAATACTACTAATCTTTTCAAACTCGTTACTATCTCAGGAGGTTGAAGATCGTGATAGAAATCAAGAACCAAGAACAATATTATTCATTGGTAACAGTTACTTATATTACGGGGATAGTCTTCATAATCATTTCAAACGTATGGTTGAGGAGTATCTTGAGGATTATGATGGTGGAGCATCTGTAAAATCTGCAACAATTGGTGGGGCAAGATTAAAACATCATGATGTTGAAAGACTTGTTAAGCCAGGAGCAATCAGTTCAATTAAAAAATTTGATTTAGTTATTCTTCAAGGTGGAAGCTCTGAGCCATTAACTAAAGAAAACCGAAAAGAGTTCTCGTACTTCGCTAAAAAACATATAGAGTCTATCAAAGCAAATAATTCTAAAGCAGCTCTTTATATGACCCATGCTTACGTCAAACCACATAAAGATTTTGAAGATAATCAAATAAGAATTATTGAAGATATCTATACAAAAGTTGGTAAAGAAAATAATGTTCTTGTAATTCCTGTTGGCTTAGCTTTTGATATTGCATATAAGGAATTCCCAGACATAAAACTCCATCAAGATGATGGGACACACCCAAATCTTAAAGGAACATACTTGGCAGCATGTACTGTTTTTGCAAGTATATATGGAACATCTCCAATAGGTCTAAAATATGATTACTATGGGGCCATAGATGAAGAGGACAAAATGCTTCTTCAAGAAATTGCAGATAAGGCTACATTAGTGTACTTAAAAAAGAATTATTAATTAGGAACCCATTCATAAAAATTGCATAATTCATTTTTTTTAAAACCTGTTGATGGATATAACATATTGCCTATATCATTTGACTTTTCAGTTTCTAGCATCATCCCACATGCGTTCGATTCTATGACAAGTTCCTTAGACCTTTCAATTAGTAGCTTTGAGTATCCTTTACCTCTTTTTTTAATATCAACAAATAAATCATTTAATAACCAATATTTGCTAACCCTAGTTGATGAGAATATTGGATATAATTGCACAAAGCCAGATAATCCATTATTTAAATCACAAACAAATATTTTGGAATCTTTATTTTCAATTCTCGATCTTAAGAATTCTTCAGCAATTTTTAAGTCAGATTTTTTCCCATAAAACATTCTATAAGAATTGAACAAAGCTGATAGATTTTCTAGATCAGACAATTTAGCTTCTCTTACTTGCATTGTGCTACTCAATAAGTTCTCTTATTATTATGTTTTTAAATTCTATTGGATGACCTTCAGACTGAAGTGAAATATACCCTTCCTCAAGTGGCTCACCAATTTTATCTGTGAAGTTGTCTGATAAATAGCCTCCACCAATTTTAATATTTGAGTATGTCATGACTGTATCTTTGTCTATTACATGGTGCACAATGGAATCAGAATAAACAATTAATTCAACACTAACCCAATCTTCATTATGATATGTTTTAGAACTTGAAGAAACACAATGTCTCAAAGCTTGAGATCCATTAATATCAACCTCAGTTCCAGGTGAACACATATTTAAAGTTGGTCTATCTCTTTCTCCTGATCCTCCTAAAAATTGTGCTTCTATACTTACTGGAAACTCTTGATCTAGGAACATTTTTGATGGATCTTCAGAATGAAGCATAACACCACTATTTTTATAATTCCATGCTTCATCTTCGTTTTTTAATTGATTTGCATGCTCACCATAAAACCTGTAGTCCATCTTCAAGTGATAATTTTTGAACTTCTTTTTTGTATAAAAAAGATGCCCAAACTTTTCATCAAATGAGTCATAATCACTGTAGGAAACTCTAATTATTCCATCTTTTACACTAAATGTATTTCTGTAATTATTATTTAACTCATATCCAGCAATTTTCATCTCCCATCCACTAAGACTTTCTCCATCAAAAAGAGATATCCATTCTTCTTTTTCAGTACCGCAGTAAATTGACACAATACTGATTAAGCTAATAAATATATAAGGTCTCATATCTCTAAGGTATAATTTTAAAAGCTTTTTTCATAAATTGTTATTATGAAAAAGCCTTATTTAATTTGTTCTTTAGCGATAATTCTTTCTCTTGTTACTAATGAATTCTTGTCTTCCCAAGAAAACAATAGACAGGAGTTAGAGGAATTGTATAATGATTGGCGTCAATTTGAATTCCCACCATTAAAAAATGGTGCTCCAGATTATTCAAATGAAACATTCAAAAATAGAATGCCTGAATTTAGAAAGTTGAGAGATAGACTCATTAAGATAGATAATTCAGAGTTAGAAACTAAAAGCAAAATTGACTGGTCAATAATATGGGCTGAAATGAACGGTTTTGAATTTAATTTTAGAGTTCTAAAACCATGGGAAAGAGATCCAGCATATTATAAATCAGTATGGATGTACAGGAGTGATGTTCCAGCTCACGAGGGACCTACACACCACAGTGTTATTGAAATATGGCAGTATAATTTCCCACTTTCAAAAAATGAGTCATCTAAACTTGATAAACAACTTCAAGTAATACCCATAATAAATGAGCAAGCAAAATCAAATTTAACAGGAAATGCAAAAGATCTTTGGATTGCTGGGATAAGAGATATTGATAGGCAAACAATAGACCTAAAATCAATATTGAATTATCCTGATGTAAATAATAATAAGAGTCTAGTTAATACTATAAATAAAGCTATTGAATCTACAGAGAGTCTTTCAGAGTGGTTAAAAACTGAGTCTTCAAAAAAAGATGGACCCTCTGGAATTGGAAAAGAAAATTATACCTGGTATCAGCAAAATGTTCATCTTGTACCACTAACATGGGATGATGAAGTAATGATCTTAAAAAGAGAGCTTGCCAGAGCCTGGGCATCATTAAAATTAGAAGAACATAAGAATAGGAATTTGCCAAAGTTAATTCCTGCATCTACTTCAGAAGAATATGATATTCTTGTCAATCAAGCTTCAAAGGAATTACTAAATTTTCTAGATAAAGAAGAAATACTTGATGTAAAAGATTTTTATAAGGATGCTCTTAATGAACATCTTGGTGGCTATATTCCTGAAGATAAAAGAAACTTTTTTTGGATAACTGCACACCTTGACCCAAAGCCACTTTTCTCTCACTTTTTTCATTGGTTTGAGTTAGCTGAAATGGATTTTAATCCAAGTCAAAATATTGTAAGGAGAGAACCTCTATTGTATAACATTTTTGATAGCAGAAACGAGGGAGTAGCGACAGGTGTAGAGGAAATGTTTATGCAGGCAGGACTATATGAAAATAGTCCCAGATCTAAAGAAATAGTATATATATTAATTGCCCAAAGAGCAGCAAGGGGATTAGGATCTTTATATGCGCATGCAAATTTAATGAGCATGGAAGATGCAGGAAAAATACATTCTGAATATACGCCTAGAGGCTGGATGAAAACAGAGAAAGAACTTTTAATATTTGAACAGCATTTATACTTAAGACAGCCTGGTTACGGAACTAGCTACATAACTGGAAAGTATTTATTCGAAAATGCACTTGCTGAATATTCTCGATTAAATGAGAATAATACATCAGCTGATTTGAAGAGTTTCTTTAATAAGATAATAAGTGTTGGAAACATTCCAATGACACTTTTTCATTGGGAAATTAATAATGACTCTTCAGTTATAAGTCAAATTATACCTGGTCTAAACTAGGTAGCTAAGAGTTTGCGAGTTGAACCATTATGTAGACTTTGGAAAACATAAAAATAAGGAAGACCACGAATAGGATTTCAGGGTAATATTCTTTTGGAATTTTGTTCATATTAAACACACCACAAATGTATATTTTACTTCAACATGTAAATCAAAAAGTTTTGTTAATTATATTACATTAGAAAGATTTCTTATAGTATATAAATAATTTAGACTTGTGAATAGGTACGGTCAAATAAAAGATTTATTGCTTGGTGACTTAACTCTATCCATTTTTATTTTTGGATGTACAGTTACTCTTCTAGTTATTATCTCTCTTTTTTTATCAACTAAAGAAAAATTTGATTA
The DNA here is from genome assembly GCA_965655775.1 of Candidatus Marisimplicoccus sp. GTDB lineage: Bacteria > Bacteroidota > Bacteroidia > Flavobacteriales > Flavobacteriaceae > Marisimplicoccus. The sequence goes on along the minus strand of CBFHHV010000002.1, from coordinate 2,453 downwards.
CGATAAGGACTATTATGACCGACACGGTTCACTACCAAAATAATTATTACGAATAAACTTCTTATACCTATACTATTATTTATAACTTTTAATCTTCAGTCTCAAGCTCATGTTGGTTTAATGGGTGGAGTTGTCTTGAAAGTGAATATGCTCAAATTGGCATGGGCTTAAATTATATGCCCTTTCCAAAAATCTCAATTGGAGCCAAGGCTATGGTTACCCCATTTGATGGTGGCGATGTCTATATGATAATGTACAATGCAAAGTATAATATTAAAAAATTCACATTGGTTGGAGGTTTGATGACTGGTGATATGGCAATGCCAGGAATGATGCCAGGTATGCATACTTCATCACATACAATGAGAATGGATTCAGAGCCATACTTTGGAATTGAATTTAAACCATTTAAAAACAGAATGCTTAAAGTATACTACAATCACTCTGATATGATGAAATCTGTTGGATTAATGATGCCCATCTTAAACATTGGAAAGATGAAAATGAATCATATGGATCATGATCATAATAACGACTGAAAAATCGAAGTAAATATATTTTCCTAATAATTAGGAAAACCATTTATGTCTCCCAAAGTGATTCCTGGGAACGGGCTGTTTATTTTCTAGATACCATCTATAACCCCTCAAAACTGAGCTTAAATATTTTTTTAATCCTGGATTAATAAATAAAGCGTGAATTATAAAATAAATTATTCTGCTTCTATTGCTAAAAACATGAGGGTAAACTGTGATTTTGAGTTTTGACTTTTTTTCACCGCTAATTTTCCAAATAACCTTAGACTTTCTTCCATTCTCCCTTCCAATATTAAGTTCATATCCTTCCCCTTCGTTCCATTTATCAAACTTCCTGTGAAGTGTTACCCCATTTAAATACTCTAATATATCTTCATGGTTATCTTCATCCCAATTAACAACTTTGTTAGATTTACAGAAAGGATGAACTTTGTTCAGGTTTCCTGGTTCTGATATAATCCTCCAGACAGACTGTCTATCAAAATCTAAATCAATTGAATTACTTACAGGTAAAATCATTTTTTAATTAATAATTGGAATTAACCATGACTTATTATCTTCATCAATTTTTCCATTAAGTTCTTCTATTACAACCTTATCAATTATCTTCATCCCGTCGATCGACATATTCTCAAATGTATCTATGCCGTTGTTAGGGAAGTTCTTTCTTGTTCTATGAATATTAAACTTACTTGAAAGTTTCATGTCAAATTCTTTTTCAATCATTTCTCTACCAATTATAAATCCAATTAACCCTCCCCATGTTGACGTTGGATTGTCAGAGTCCCAACCAGCCAGTGTACCAATCTTTATTGTCTCTTTTAAGTCACCCTCTCCATAAAATAAACTTACAAGACTAGAAGCAAAATTAATTCCAGCAGCGAAACAACCATTACAATATAAATTTTTAGATGTTATGTTGTAATTGTCTTTTTGATTTACTTGATATCTATAATAAATAGAATCTCTTGTCTGTTCCCATTTAATTCCTGATTTATATAAACCTTTTACATAATCATACATTTTCGCAGGATATAAATCATTATTGAGCCTAGTTCTAGACTCATTAGCAAGCCAAAGAATTTTTTCTTTAATTGATTTAAATTTTTTCGGATTAGATGCATTTGAATACATTCTTACATAAAACTCTGCTATTTCTTGAGCTTCTTTTCTAGCTGTTGTTTTAATTGGTAGTCTTGCCATATCTATTGAGAAATTTGGGTTAGCTGGAGAGAATAAACCAAAAATTTCAGTTGTTAATTGAGCATCAATCATATCATAAAATTCATTTTTTTCAGGATTACTAGTTTCGGGTGGCTCAAATCCTTCCAACATTAGGTCAAGTGCTCTTTGGTTTGAAACCCATAAGTAGTTTTCTTCTTCAGTGTGTATATGCTCAAGCCATCCTTCTCTAATTTGCGATGGAGTTAAAACACTAGTTTTATGAAAATTATGTAAATACTGATACATATACTCAATATCAGTATCATCATCTGCTCCCCAGATTTCATCTACTGATTTCAAAACATAATCAATTTTGATGTTTGATTTGTCTATTGTGTTATCTTCCCAAATACTTCTTTGATCAGTTTTACCCCAGTCCTCTCTTGTATAGAAATCGCCTGTCTTAATTTCTCCAATATTTCCAATTTTATCATTTTCAGTTATTAACCCAGTCCAGTTTGCAATTAATTGACCCATCCAAAAGCCTTCAAGTTGATCTTGATAATTCTTCTTTGAAATTTCAATAAATGCTTGTTCATCTGATTTTAATGAACTGCATGAAATAACTACTGAGAAAATTAAAAATAGACCTATATTTTTTATGAGACACATCTTACAAATTTTATATTAATTATACTAATATATAATAGAGCTAATCACCAATGGACCAATAGTCCCATTTACCACTTTCAG
>CBFHHV010000001.1:0-134865 GCA_965655775.1 Candidatus Marisimplicoccus sp. | reverse complement strand
TAGCTTAATAGAAAGTAAGATTACTAAAAAAACGAAAGTCATAATTCCTGTTCATCTTTTTGGTCAGTCTTGTAGAATTGAAGAAATAATTGAGATTGCAAACAAAAACAATCTTCAAGTAATTGAGGATAATGCTCAAGCATTAGGAGCAAAATATAAGTTTTCAAATTCAGAAAAACAGATGTCAGGAACTATAGGTGATATTGGAACTACATCTTTTTTTCCATCAAAAAATTTAGGCTGTTATGGTGATGGGGGCGCAATATTTACTAATTCAGATAATCTAGCATACAAAATGAGAGGTATTGTTAATCATGGAATGTATGAAAGGTATTACCATGATGAAATTGGAGTTAATTCAAGACTTGATTCAATTCAAGCTGCTATTCTAAATGTTAAATTAAAATATTTAGATAAGTATAATAAAAGAAGACAGGAATCAGCAAATTCTTACAATCAAGCATTTGAAAAAATTGAAAAAATTAAAACCCCATTTGTAGAATCAGATATTGAGTCTCACGTTTATCATCAGTATACAATTAAAGTTCCAGCTGAAAATAGAGATGAGCTTGCAGAACATTTATCGAAGAACAATATACCATTTGGAATATATTATCCTTTAGGTTTCCATGAACAAAAGGCATACAAACAAGAATTCTTTTCAGAGGGAGACTTTCCTGTAACAAATAAAGTTAAAAATCAGGTTATTTCTCTACCAATGCATACTGAATTATCAAGAAAACAGATAAACTATATCACTAATACTATCATTAGTTTTTTTGAATAATTCATCATTTCATTTACTTTAGTTAAAAATAATGATGAAAAAATTAATATTCTTTTTGTTTGTTACATCAACTCTTTTGTCTCAGGATAAGTATATCTATGCTGGAAAGATTTATGATTCAAATTCAGGAAATTACCAATTAAATAAGACTATTATAATTTCTAATAATTTTATAAGCTCTATCGAAGATGGGTTTATTGAACCAAAAAATAAAAATACAGAAGTATACGATCTAAAAACAAAAGTGCTTCTTCCTGGCTTAATAGACTTTCATGTTCATATGGAAAGTGAGTCAGGTGGTAAGGAAAAATATATTAATAGATTCCAGGACAGTAAAGAGGATGTTGCATTCAAATCTACAGTTGTCGCAAAAAAAACATTACTAGCAGGATTTACTACTGTCAGAGATGTTGGAGGTTCAGGAGTCAATATTGCACTTCGAAATGCAATTAATCGAGGTCTTGTAGATGGTCCAAGAATTTTTACTTCAGGAAAAACTATTGCTACAACTGGTGGTCATGGAGATCCAACGAATGGATACAGACCAGATTTAGTTGATGATCCAGGTCCAAAAGATGGTGTTGTTAATTCAATAAGTGATGCAAGAAAAGCTGTTAGATATAGATATAAAAATGGTGCAGATTTAATTAAAATTACAGCAACCGGTGGAGTTATGAGTATGGCAAAAAATGGACAAAACCCCCAATTTACAGAGGAAGTTATGAAGGCTATTGTAAGTACAGCAAATGACTATGGTATGCATGTCGCAGCTCATGCTCACGGTGATGAAGGTATGTTTAGAGCAGTAAAAGCAGGTGTAAAAACAATAGAGCATGGATCAATCATGAAGGAAAGAACAATGAAGCTTATGAAAGAAAAAAATACCTATTTAGTCCCAACAATAAGTGCAGGAGAACATGTTGCAAAAATGGCAAGTATTCCAGGATATTATCCCGAGATAATTATTCCTAAAGCATTAGAGGTTGGCGTTCAAAATAAGGCATCTACAAAAAAGGCATATGAAATGGGTGTGCCAATCTCTTTTGGAACAGACGCTGGTGTTTTTCCTCATGGAGATAATGCAGGAGAATTTGTTTATTGGGATGAAATAGGGATTCCTACTGAGTATTCTTTAAGGGCGGCAACTATAACTAATGCAAAACTTTTAAATATTGAGAATTTGTTAGGACAAATTAAAAAAGGTTTTTATGCTGATATAATTGCTACCAATGATAGCCCTCATGAAGATATCTCTACTTTAAAGAATGTTGTCTTTGTAATGAAAGATGGAAAAGTTTATAAGAAATAATCTTAAATTTTGTCTACAGCTATATTTCTATCTATTTTCCTAATTAGTCCTTGGAGAGTATTACCAGGACCTACCTCATAAAACTCTTTAACTCCATCATTTATCATTTGGTTGACACTCTGGTTCCATAGTACAGCTCCAGTTAGTTGTTTTAATAAATTTATTTTAATTTTTGATGGATCTTGTTCAGATTTTCCAGTAAAATTCTGATAAATTCGACATTTAGGTTCTTTAAATTCAGTTTTATCAATACCTTTTTTTAATTCATCAGCGGCAGAGCTCATTAACTCCGAATGAAATGCCCCGCTAACTGGAAGTATTAATGCTCTTTTTGCACCTTTCTCTTTTAATATTCTACAAGCTTTTTCAACTGATTTAATCTCACCTGAAATTACTAACTGCCCAGGGCAATTATAATTTGCTGGTTTAACTATTCCATCAACATCATTACAGGATGATTCAATAATTTCATCAGGTAAGCCAAGAATTGCTGCCATAGTACCTTTTGTATTTTGACATGCTTTTTGCATTGCATTGGCTCTAATTGAAACTAATTTTAAACCATCTTCAAAACTTATTGAATTTGATGCAGTAAGAGCAGAGAACTCACCTAGAGAGTGACCAGCACATACATCTGGATTAAATGATTTAGTTGTTAAAGCTAATATAACTGAATGAATAAAGATTGCAGGTTGCGTTACTCTAGTTTGAAGGAGATCTTCGCTTGTCCCTTCAAACATTAACTCCGTTATATCAAAGTTTAAAATTTCATTGGCTTTTTTAAATAGAGCTCTTGAATCAATTATTTCATTATACAGGCTCTGTCCCATTCCTGGTTTTTGAGACCCTTGACCTGGAAACACATATGCTTTCATATTACTTTTTTATATAGGTTAAGAAGGAATACTTAATCTTTTCATTTCCATCAAGCTCATGAGCTTCATCTTTAATAAGTTTAAATTTCTCTTTTGGAATCTCTGGAAAAAAAGCATCTCCTTTATAATCCCTATATACCCTGGTTAACTCAATTTTATCAACTAACTCTATAGTTTGAGAATATATTTCTCCTCCTCCAATAATAAATGGTTGTGAATCATTCTTACAATGAGTAAGAGCCTTATCAATACTTTTACAGACTATGATTCCATCATGATTATAATTAGTATTCCTAGTTACAACTATATTTAATCTGTTGGGTAATGGGTTAGGAAGAGATTCAAAGGTTTTTCTTCCCATTATTACTGCATGGTTTAAAGTAAGCTCTTTAAACCTCATCAAATCTTTAGGTATATGCCAAATAAGTTTGTTATTGTTTCCTATAACATTATTATTGGATGCTGCTGCAATAATTGTAAGTTCGTTAGTCATCTATTAAACCGAAATTTTACCTTTTATTGGGGGATGAGAGTTATAGTTTAGTATCTCAATATCTTCAAATTTAAAATCTTCTATATTCTTAACATTTTTATTTAATTTTAATGTTGGAAGTGGCATTGGCTCTCTCGTTAATTGAAGCTTTACTTGCTCAAGATGATTTAAATATATGTGAGTGTCACCAAATGTATGTATAAAATCTCCTGGATCGTACCCACAAACCTGAGCAATCATATGAGTTAGAAGAGAGTATGATGCAATATTAAATGGGACACCCAAAAAAACATCAGCACTTCTTTGATACATCTGACATGACAACTTATTACCAGAAACATAAAATTGAAAAAAAGCATGGCAAGGAGGTAAAGCTGCCTTACCATTTTTAACATTTTCTTCAAAAGACTTTTTACTATCTGGGATTATATTTGGATTCCATGCAGTTACAATCATTCTTCTACTGAAAGGGTTTGTTTTTAATGAATTTATTACATCATTAAGTTGATCAACTCCATCACTGTTCCAGTTTCTCCATTGGTGCCCATAAATAGGTCCTAGATCTCCTTTTTTATCTGCCCATTCATCCCATATAGTAACTCCATTATCTTTTAAATACTTAATATTTGTCTCACCATTTATAAACCATATTAGTTCATGAATAATTGATCTTAAGTGTAATTTTTTTGTAGTTACCAATGGAAAACCATCTTGAAGATTAAATCTCATTTGATGTCCAAATACACTTACTGTTCCTGTACCTGTCCTGTCTTTTTTTTCAACACCATTTTCTTTTATATGTTTGAGTAAATCTAGGTATTGTTTCATTTTATACTTTTTCGAAGGTTAAGTTCATCTCTAAGTTTAGCTGCCATCTCATAGTCTTCGTCTTCAATACTATTTTCAAGCATCTTTTTAATTTTATTAGTTGAGATTTTCTTTATGTCTTTTGGTTTATGAGATTTTTTTTCTGACTCTTTACTGTCAAAAAAATTATTATCGGTAAGATTTACTTCGTCTGAATACTTTAAATCATCCTCAAAGCCAGCCTCATCTAAAATATTTTTTTTCACAAAAATGGGGGCATTAAATCTTAATGATAATGCAATTGCATCAGATGTTCTTGAGTCAATCTTGATTACTTCATCATTGTCCTCACATACAATATTTGAGAAAAAAACACCATCAGTTAGTTTATTAATAATGATATGATTTAGTTTGATTCCAAACTTGTCAGCAAATCTCTTAAATAACTCATGTGTAAGTGGTCTTGAGGTTTTAATTTTTTTTTCTAATCCAATTGCAATTGCTTGAGCTTCAAACCCTCCGATTACAACTGGAAGTTTTCTATTACCATTTGTTTCCTGAAGTATAAGAGCAAATGCACCTGAGGTATTATCACTGTAGGAGATTCCTTGAATTTTTAACTCTACTAATTCCATTCAAAATTATAATGTCACAAATTAATTAAATAAAATTTAAATCTCATCAGAGCACTATAGGAAATATTTTTTTTATCATTAAATTCGCATAAAATTATTCTATATGAAAACAGTGCAGTTTAGAGAGGCAATATGTGAAGCTATGTCTGAAGAGATGAGAAGAGATGAGAGTATCTACTTAATGGGGGAGGAAGTTGCTGAATATAATGGAGCATACAAAGCTTCTAAAGGAATGCTTGATGAATTTGGAGAATTAAGAGTAATAGATACACCAATATCTGAAGCTGGATTTTCGGGTGTTGGAGTTGGCTCAACAATGGTTGGGGCAAGGCCAATCATTGAATTTATGACATTTAATTTTTCTCTAGTAGGTATTGACCAAATAATTAATAATGCTGCAAAGATCAGACAAATGTCTGGAGGTCAGTTTCCATGTCCAATAGTGTTTAGAGGTCCTACTGCTTCTGCTGGTCAACTAGGGGCAACACACTCTCAAGCATTTGAAAGTTGGTTTGCAAATTGTCCTGGGTTAAAAGTAATTGTACCATCAAATCCTTATGATGCAAAGGGATTATTAAAGTCTGCTATTAGAGATGATGATCCTGTAATTTTTATGGAATCAGAACAAATGTATGGTGATAAAGGAGAAATTCCTGAGGGAGAATACACACTGCCAATTGGAGTTGCAGATATTAAAAGAAAAGGAAAAGACGTTACAATAGTATCGTTTGGAAAAATAATAAAAGAAGCATATAAAGCAGCTGATATGCTTGAAAAGGAAGGTATTGAATGTGAGATTATAGATTTAAGAACTCTAAGACCAATAGACTATGATACAGTTTTAGAGTCAGTAAAAAAGACTAATAGACTTGTAATTCTTGAAGAGGCGTGGCCTTTTGGAAATATTTCAACTGATATATCACACAAAGTTCAAAATGAAATTTTTGATTTTCTAGATGCACCAGTTGAAAAAGTTAATAACGCAGATACTCCAACTCCTTATTCCCCAGTCCTATTAGATGAGTGGCTTCCCAATAGTGAGGAAGTGATTAAGGCAGTTAAAAAAGTTCTCTATGTTTAACCAACTAATAGTGGTGCTATAACTAGAGCAACAACAGCAATTAATTTTAAAAGAATATTAAGTGATGGTCCAGAAGTATCTTTAAAAGGATCACCTACTGTATCACCAACAACTGCTGCTTTATGAGCTTCAGTACCTTTTCTTCCATCTTCTTCAATCATTTTTTTTGCATTATCCCATGCACCTCCAGCATTTGATTGAAAAATTGCCATTAAAACACCACATGATGTAACCCCAGCTAAAAGACCACCAAGCATCTCTGCACCACCGGTAAATCCAATTATAACTGGAACTGATATGGCCATTAAGCCTGGAAGAACCATCTCTCTTAATGCAGCTTGTGTAGAAATTTCAACACATTTACTATATTCTGCAACACCATCAGCTTCATTAAAGATTTTTAAATCTTCTTTTGATGCTTTAGAAAGATCTGAATCATACTTTCTCATTACTTCAAGTGCAGCTTTTAATTTTGGAAGGTCTTTGAATTGTCTTCTTACTTCCTCAATCATACTCATTGCTGCTTTACCAACTGCTTTCATCGAAAGAGCTGAGAAGACAAAGGGTAACATTGCGCCAAGTAAAAGTCCAGCCATTACAATTGGTTTCGAGATGTCAATTGCAGTAATTTGAGCAGTTTGCATGTAAGCAGCGAATAAGGCTAAAGCAGTTAGAGCAGCTGATGCAATCGCAAAGCCTTTACCAATTGCAGCAGTTGTATTTCCTACTGCATCAAGTTTATCTGTTCTTTCTCTAACTTTTGGATCTAATTCCGCCATTTCAGCAATACCTCCAGCATTATCTGAAATAGGTCCATAGGCATCTACAGCAAGTTGTATACCTGTATTTGCTAACATACCTACAGCAGCAATTGCAATACCATAAAGACCTGCAAAATGATAAGAAGCTAATATAGCACCACAAATAAAAATTATTGGAAGGGCAGTGGAAATCATACCAACACCAAGACCAGCAATTATTGTAGTTGCAGGTCCAGTTTCTGATTGTTCAACAATTGATAGGACTGGTTTCTTTCCTGTTGCTGTATAATATTCTGTTACTTTACCAACTGCAAGACCTGCTATTAATCCACTTATTGTAGCAACGAAAACTCCTACTGAAGTGTATTCAGTACCACTAAAAACCCAAGATTCAGGGAGTAAATATTGGATTAAAACCCAAGTTATGGCAATCATTAATCCAGCTGAAACGAATTCACCCGTATTTAAGGCCTTATGTGGATCACCACCTTCTTTAACCTTTACAAAGAAAGTTCCTATTATAGACATGATGATTCCTGATGCAGCTATAAATAATGGAAGTAATACCGCATTAATTTCAATTCCAGAAAATTCGTTTAAACCAACAAAAGCTGCACCTAATACCATTGCTCCTATAATTGATCCTACAAAAGATTCAAATAAATCTGCTCCCATTCCAGCAACATCTCCAACATTATCTCCAACATTATCAGCAATAGTTGCAGGATTCAAAGGATGATCTTCAGGGATTCCAGCTTCAACTTTTCCAACTAAATCAGCCCCAACATCTGCAGCTTTGGTATATATTCCACCACCGACTCTGGCAAATAACGCAATAGATGAAGCACCAAGGGAGAATCCAGACAAAACTTGTATTACAGTATTTATGTCAGTAAACATTGGTCTGTAGATAATAAATAGTGAACCAACTCCTAAGACACCTAAACCAACTACACCCATTCCCATTACAGAACCACCAGAAAATGCAATTTCAAGTGCTTTTCCAAGAGAATCTTGAGCAGCATTTGTAGTCCTTACATTAGCTTTTGTTGCAACCTGCATACCAATAAAACCTGCAAGACCAGAACATAATGCTCCAACAACAAAAGATACTGCAACTAACCAACTGCTTCCTTCATTAATACCTTTAAATGCGAGTAAAACAGCAGTAATAATTACAAAAACTGATAATATTTTATACTCGGCTTTTAAGAATGCCATAGCACCATCAGCAATATTTTTTGCAATTTTTGCCATTTTTGCATTTCCAACTTCTTTCTTTGAAACTGATGAATTTTTAATAAAAACAAATATTAATGCGATAACACCAGCTAAGGGGATAAGATTTATGTAGTCCATTTTTTAAATTTTTTTCAAATATAATACAATGCTAAAAATGGAAAGCAAAAATGTGTAGAAAGATATAATTAAAGTTCTTTTTTAATTAATTTAAGGATAGTCTCATAATCTGATTTATTTTCAACAAAATCAAGATTATCAACATTAATTTTTAAAAGTTTACCACTGTCATAGTTTGTAATCCAAGCCTCATATCGTTCATTAAGTCTGCTTAAATACTCGATACTAATTGTTTTTTCATAGTCTCTTCCTCTTTTATGAATTTTATTTACAAGGTTAGGAATACTACTTTGAAGGTAGACAAGCAAGTCTGGTGGTTTAACCAAATTAAGCATTGTATCAAATAGAGATAAGTAATTCTCATAATCTCTTTGTGGCATTAGACCCATTGCATTTAAATTTGGAGCAAATATGAAAGCATCTTCATATATAGTTCTGTCTTGAATGACATTTTCTTTAGTATTGTCAATTGATACTAATTGTTTAAATCTACTGTTAAGGAAATAAATCTGAAGATTAAAAGACCACCTCTCCATATGATTATAAAAATCATCGAGGTAAGGATTAGCAATAACGTCTTCATAATAGGCTTTGTATTTTAAACTCTTTGAAAGTTGTTTTGTAAGACTTGTTTTACCAGCACCAATATTTCCTGCAATTGCTATTCTCATAATAATCGCCAAAATAACAGTTTTTTTAAAAAAAAGACAGAATAATTTGAAATAAAAATTTTTTATTTAATTTTGTCACAACAGAGGAAGGATTTGACTGATTGCAACCTCTTAAAAAATTGCTAAAGCAGTAATTCTTTTACAAGCAATCATTCACTTTTTTTCTCACAAATTAATTTTATGTCGTACCTATTTACGTCTGAATCTGTGAGTGAAGGACACCCTGATAAAGTCTCAGATCAAATAAGTGATGGAATTCTTGATAACTTCTTAGCTTTTGATCCTAATAGTAAAGTTGCATGTGAAACATTAGTAACTACCGGACAAGTCATACTTTCTGGAGAAGTATCAAGTAATACTTATTTAGATGTTCAAGAGATAGCCAGAGACATCATAAAAGATATAGGATATAACAATGATCAATATAAATTCTCTGGAGAGTCATGTGCAGTAATGTCATTAATTCATGAGCAATCAGAAGATATTCTTCGAGGAGTTGAAAGAAACGTAAAAGAAGAACAAGGAGCTGGTGATCAAGGAATAATGTTTGGTTATGCATGTAATGAAACTGAAAATTCAATTCCTTTAACTTTGGATATTGCAAATAGACTTCTATTGGAGCTCTCAAAACTTAGAAGATCTAGAGAAATTCCATATTTAAGGCCAGATTCAAAATCTCAGGTTACAATAGAATATGACGATAATGATGTCCCATTAAGGATAGATACAATTGTTGTTTCAACTCAACATGATGAGTTCGATAGTGATGATGAGAAAATGTTAAACAAAATTAGGGAAGATATAATCAAAATTTTAATCCCAATAGTAACAGACACTTATTCTTCTGAAATTCAAAAATTATTTAATGATAATATAAAATTCTACGTAAATCCAACAGGAAAATTTGTCATTGGTGGTCCTCATGGAGATACTGGTTTGACTGGTCGAAAAATTATAATTGACACATATGGGGGCAGAGGAGCTCATGGAGGTGGTGCTTTTAGTGGAAAAGATCCAAGTAAAGTTGACAGAAGTGCAGCATATGCAGCTAGACATATTTCAAAAAATCTTGTAAAGGCTGGAGTGTCCGACGAAATATTAATTCAACTTGGCTATGCAATTGGAGTTGCTGAACCGGTATCACTCAATATAGATACTTGCGGTAAGTCTAAACTAAACATTTCAGATTCTAAACTATCGGAAATAGTAAACGAACTATTTGATTTAAAACCACATTCGATTGAATCAAGATTCAAACTTAGAGATCCTATATATCTTGAGACTGCATCATATGGTCATATGGGTAGAAAATCTGAAAAAAAAACCAAGACATTTAATTCTAAATACTCTGGAGTTAAAAAAATTAAGGTTGAACTATTCCCATGGGAAAAATTAGAGTATGTAAATCAATTAATTAAAACACTTAAATTATGAGTCAAAATGATCAAACTCTAGCATTACATGCTGGACATAACACAACAAAAACAGAGGGAACTAGAGCAGTTCCAATATATCAAACAACATCATATGTGTTTGATGACACTGACCATGCAGCAAAATTATTTTCGCTTGCTGAACCTGGGTACATATATACAAGACTTAATAATCCCACAGCAGATGTCCTTGAGCAAAGGTTAGCATCTTTAGAGGGAGGAATAGCTGCGGTTGCAACATCATCTGGTTCAGCAGCTTTAGCTACAACATTACTGACACTTCTAAAGACAGGGGATCATATTGTATCTTCTAATAGCCTTTATGGTGGTACATATAACTTACTTAATGTAACATTACCTAGATATGGAATAACAACAACTTTTGTTGACCCTAATGAGGTTGATAATTTTTCTAAGGCAATTAATGAAAATACCAGAGCTATCTACATTGAAAGTATGGGAAATCCAAAGTTAGATGTCTTAGATATTGAATCAATTTCAAAAATTGCAAAAAAAGCAAAGCTTCCGTTAATTGTAGATAATACTGTCGCTACTCCATATTTATTAAAACCTATAAATTATGGTGCTGATATTGTTATTCATTCTACTACTAAGTATATAACAGGTAATGGAACTTCAATTGGGGGGATAATAATTGATGCTGGTAATTTTGATTGGAGCAATGGATTATTTGATGAATTTACAGAACCATCCGCTGGGTATCATGGGTTAGTCTATCATGATGTATTAGGTCCAGCAGCCTTTATTGCTAAGGTTAGGATTGAAGGTTTGAGAGATCTTGGAAGTGCCCCAAGTCCTTTCAATTGTTTTCAAACAATACAGGGATTAGAGACCTTATCTGTTAGAATCAAAAAACATTCTGAAAATGCACTCAAGGTAGCAGAATGGTTAGAGAAACAAAGTCAAGTTGCTTGGGTTAATTATCCTGGTCTTAAGTCCTCAAAATATTATGACTTATCTCAAAAATATTTGAAAGATGGTCAAAGTGGAATTGTAACATTTGGTTTAAAAGGAGGATTTGATTCTGCAAAAAAACTAACTGATAGTACAAAAATATTTTCTCTATTAGCTAATTTTGGAGATTCTAAGTCTTTAATCATACATCCATCAAGTACTACTCACCAACAATTAAATGAGGAGCAACAAATTTCAACAGGTGTAACTTCTGATTTAGTTCGATTGAGTATTGGTCTTGAAGATCCAGCTGACTTGATCGATGACTTAAAAAATGCAATAAAATCTTTGTAAATATTGAAAGATGAACTAAAAAAGATAGTAATTGAAAACTTTGAGTCCTTATCAGGGAATAAATTTCAAAGTTTTCAATTAACCTATCAGTTTTTTGGAAAGAAATTAGGTGCTGCTCCAATTATTCTTATTAATCATGCGTTAACTGGGAATTCTCTTGTCTGTGGAAAAAATGGATGGTGGAGTGAAATTGTAGGTATCGATAAGGCAATTGATTTAAATGAATACACTGTATTATGTATTAATATACCTGGAAATGGATTTAATGAAAACAACTTTGACCATAGTATAGAATTAAACCTAGGAGATATAGCACATCTGTTTATTAAAGTTTTAGAAAAATTAAAAATTTCTAAATTATACGCTATAATTGGTGGGTCTATTGGAGGATGTTTATCATGGGAAATGATTGCTATAAAAAATGATATAGCAGATAAGATTATTCCAATAGCTTCTGATTGGAAAGCAAATGACTGGTTACTAGCTAATACCTTTTTACAGGACAGAATTTTAGAAAACTCAAGAGATCCTGTCGGAGATGCCCGAATTCATGCAATGTTGTTCTACCGCACACCCGAGTCCCTAAATCAAAGATTCTCAAGATCAAAGAATATTGAAAAAGGAATATATAATGTTGAATCTTGGCTTAATCATCATGCGGTAAAACTTCATCAAAGGTATAGCCTTAATTCTTATAAATTTTTAAATAATCTTTTAAGATCTACTGATATTACTAGAGATGATTTAAGTTTAGAGTTTAAAATTAAGCCTTCAAAATCAGAAATTCATATAATATCAGTAGATTCAGATATTTTCTTTTTACCTGATGAAGATAAAATCACAACCTCAAGGCTTAAAAAACAAGATGTAAAAATTGAAAATCATATTATTGAATCAACTCATGGTCATGATGCTTTTTTAATTGAAACAAAACAAATTTCAGATATCTTTATTAAAATTTTAAAATAATGGCAATTTATTTAGACAGAATTAATGACAAGTATTTATTTGAACTTTCAAATGAAAATGGACACAAGGTGTTACTAGATCGTAAATATTCACCAGATTATAATGTACAAGGGGCAAGTCCTATGGAATTATTATTAATGGGGGTAGCTGGATGTAGTAGTATTGATGTTATATCAATATTAGAAAAACAAAAGCTAAATCCAGACTCATATAAAATGGAGGTTGAAGGGGAAAGAGAGTCTACACCAGGTAAACCCTGGAAAAGTATCCATGTGAAATTATATATTGAGGGTAACATTCCAAGTGATAAAATTATACGTGCTGCAGCTTTAAGCTTTGATAAATATTGTTCAGTTTCCAAAAACCTAGAGAAGTCAACTTCAATTGATCATTCAATCTATCTCAATGGGTCTTTAATCAAAAAATAGGATAAAAAGTTTGTTTTTATTGATACCTATCATACTTTTGTAAATAATGAACAATTTTAATTTTTACTTCAACTATTATTTCTACTTGCTAGACCAGAAAGCAGGATAACTATGTAATTAAAAATTAAAATATTATAGTCCTGTCAAATCAGGACTTTTTTTTTATATGAAAGTATCAATTCAAGGAATAAAAGGATCATTCCACCATATGGTGACAGCTGAGTACTTTAGTTCATTCGAATTAAATGAATGTTCAACTTTTGATAAACTTGTTAAGTCTGTCATTAATGAAGATTCAGATTATGGTGTGATGGCTATTGAGAACTCTATAGCTGGGTCAATACTTCCTAATTATGCTTTAATAGATGAATATGATTTGTCAATAACTGGTGAATATAGCCTTAGTATTGATCACAATCTAATGTGTCTTTCGGGTCAAAGTATTGATAATATTAGGGAAGTTCATTCTCATCCAATGGCATTGCTTCAGTGTACAAATTTTTTTACTAAATATCCCAATATAAAGCTAATCGAGAGTGAGGATACAGCTTTATCTGCAAAAAAAATCAGTGAAAAGCAAATTAATGGAGCGGCAGCAATAGCTAGTAAAGAAGCTGCTGAGATATATGATTTAGAAATTTTGAATTCTTCAATACAAACAATTAAAAATAATATGACAAGATTTGTCATAGTTGAAAAGAATAAGAAAAATATATCAAATTTTAATAAAGCTGCTCTCAAGTTTATTCTAGATCATAAAAGAGGTAGTCTAGCATCAATATTAAATATGATGAGTGATTGTAATTTAAATCTTACAAAAATCCAATCTCTTCCAGTAATTAAAACACCAGGTAAATATGCATTCTTTGTTGACATTACTTTTGATTCAATTGAAAATTATAAAAAAGCAATTAAGATTATTGAACTTATGGCTCAAGAGTTTAAAATACTTGGTGAATATAAATATCAAAAATTATGAAAGTTGGTATAGTTGGTTTAGGATTAATAGGTGGATCGATAGGATTAAAACTGAAAGATTTATATGATAATATTATAATTTATGGTCATGATATAGATGATGATTCAGTTAGTTATTGTCTAAAAAATAAAATTATTGATGTAAAATTTGATGAAGAATTTATATCTGAATTAGATTTTCTATTTCTTGCTATACCTGTTGAGTCAATTAAGAAACAACTTTCTGACTACTTGAATAAAACATCTAGTAAAACACTAATAATTGATCTAGGTTCTACAAAATTTCAAATCTGTAATTCAGTTGAGAATAATCAAAACAGAAAGAATTATTTAGCTGCTCATCCAATTGCTGGAACCGAGTTTTCTGGACCTAATTCAGCAAAAAAAGACTTATTTAATGACAAGGTTATGATTTTATGTGATACTGAAAAAACAGATCCCAATTTATTATTATATGCAAAAAAAATCATTAAATCATTAGGGATGAGTATCAAAAAAATGAATTCAAAAGAACACGATAAACATATTGCCTATGTATCTCATCTTTCACATATTTCATCTTTTATGTTAGGTAAGACAGTCATGGACAAAGAAGATGATGAACATGCTATATATAATATGGCAGGTAGTGGATTTGAGTCAACGGTAAGATTAGCAAAGAGCTCACCTGAAATGTGGTCTTCAATATTTGTAGAGAATAAAAAAAATATTATTGAGTCTCTTGATGAATACATCTTAAATATTAATAATTTTAAAAAATTAATTGAGGTCAGTGATCAAAAAAATCTAAATGATGAAATGAGGAGAATTAATGGAATTAAGAAAATATTAAAAGGAATTAATTAAGTAATTATGGAAAATAAAAAAGAATATCGTAACTGGCTTGATCAAATGAATCTAGATCATCCACTTGTTATAGCTGGCCCATGTAGTGCTGAGACTGAGGAACAAGTCTTAAAAATTGCACATGAATTGAAAGATAGCGACGTAACTGCATATCGTGCTGGAATTTGGAAGCCAAGAACTAGACCTGGAATGTTTGAAGGGGTTGGAGCTATTGGTTTGAAGTGGCTCCAAAAAGTTAAAAAAGAAACAGGACTCATGTTAGCAACAGAAGTTGCTAATTCTGTTCATGTTGATCTTGCACTAGAGCATGATGTAGATATATTATGGATAGGAGCTCGATCAACTGTTAGCCCTTTTATTGTTCAAGAAATTGCAGACGCACTTAAAGGAACAGATAAAATAGTTTTAATTAAAAACCCTGTAAATCCTGACCTATCATTATGGATGGGAGGTGTTGAGAGAATATATAATGCTGATATAAAAAATATTGGAGTAATTCACAGAGGTTTTTCATCTTATGATAAATCAAAATATAGGAATAATCCCGAATGGCAAATCGCTGTTGAATTTCAAAATAATTTTCCAGATATTCCACTAATATGTGACCCCTCTCACATAGCAGGAAGAAGAGATTTAATTTTTGATTTAAGTCAAACTTCACTTGACCTAAATTATGATGGATTAATGATTGAATCTCATTGGGACCCTGATAATGCCTGGAGTGATGCAGCGCAACAAGTAACTCCAGAACGATTAATTGAGATAATGAGAGACCTTAAGATTAGAGATAAAACATCGCAAGGGGAAGACTACCAGAATAAACTTAATAACTTAAGGTCTCAAATTGATGCAGCTGATCAAAATTTATTGACAACTCTTGGAAAGAGAATGGAAGTTGCTAAAGGTATTGGAAAACTAAAGTCCAAGAATAATGTGGCTATTCTTCAAAATAAAAGATGGAATGAAATTTTAGGGAAGATGATTCTAGATGGCGAAGACCATGGTTTAAGTGAAGAATTTATTTTAAGAATTTTCAAAGCAATTCATCAAGAGTCAATTAATAATCAAAAAAAAAATACTAAATAAATAATTTATAAAAATGTTATCAGATAAAATTAACTCTTTACCAATCTCTCAAACTGTAGCAATGACTGCAAAAGCCCACGATTTAAAAAATCAAGGAGTCGATGTTATTACTTTAAGTGCTGGTGAGCCAGACTTTGACATTCCTGATTATATTAAAGAGGCTGCTGTAAATGCTATTAATGAAAATTATCATAAATATTCTCCAGTTGACGGATACTTGGATTTAAAAAAAGCAATTTGTAAAAAGTTTAAAAGAGATAATAACTTAGATTATAGTACAGATCAAATTGTAGTCTCTACTGGAGCAAAACAATCAATTGCTAATGTATGTATGTCGTTAATAAATAAAGGGGATGAAGTAGTCATTCCTACTCCTTATTGGGTAAGTTATAGTGCAATGGTCTCTCTAGCAGATGGAATTCCAGTCTTTGTTCATCCTGATGAGAATGCTAACTATAAGGTTACTGCAGCTCAGCTTGAATCAGCTATAACTGATAAAACTAAAATGGTAATGCTCAACTCACCTAATAACCCAAGTGGTTCTGTATTTACAAAGGAAGAGTATCTGGAATTTTCAAAAGTGCTTATGAAGTATCCTAAGATAATAGTTGTTTCAGATGAAATTTATGAACATATAAATTATGGAGTTGAAAGTTTAAGTTTTGCATCTTTGCCTGGAATGTATGAAAGGACAGTTACTGTAAATGGGATATCGAAAGCCTTTGCAATGACGGGATGGAGAATAGGCTACCTTGGAGCTCCAAAGACTCTAGCTAAGGCATGTAATAAAATGCAAGGCCAGATTACCAGTGGTGCAAATTGTATTGCGCAAAGAGCAGCTATTACAGCACTAGAAGAGTCACCAGAGAGAATAAAATATATGGTCGATGAATTTAAAATCAGACGAGATTTAATTATCGATTTAGTAAATCAAATTAATGGTTTTAATGTGAAGGAGCCTCCGTCTGGAGCTTTTTATATTTTCCCAGAGGTCTCACAACTTTTTGGAAAGACCTTTGATGGGCATTTAGTTAGTAATGCCAATGATTTATCAATGCTAATTCTTGAAAAAGCTCATGTAGCAACTGTCCCCGGAGATGCCTTTGGATACCCCCATTGTATAAGGATTTCATATTCTGCATCACGTGAACAAATAAAAGAGGCTATTAGTAGAATTAAAGAATTATTAACTTGATTGATCTCGATAAACACTTTTCTAAGATATCTCAGGTTCAGCTTAAAAAATTTAATAGTTTAATCCAATTATATAAAAGTTGGAATTCAAAAGTTAACCTTATATCTCGAAAAGATATTGATAATCTGTATGTAAATCATATACTTCATTCTCTTTCAATTGCTAAGGTCCATGAATTCATAGACGGTTCAAATATTCTTGATGTTGGAACGGGAGGAGGGTTACCAGGTATACCTCTGGCTATTCTTTTCCCAAATGTAAATTTTACACTACTAGATAGCATTTCAAAAAAAATAAAAGTTGTAGAAGATATATCTAAACAGTTGTCTCTAACCAATGTAAGAACTGTCAATGATAGAGCTGAAAATCATAACCTAAAGTATGATTTTATAATTTCGAGAGCCGTATCTAAAATGGATGAATTTTATTCAATGGTCAATAAGAATATTAAATTAAAATCAAGAAGTAATATACCTAATGGAATAATTTCTCTTAAGGGTGGAGACTTGAAAGATGAACTAAAGAACTTCAATAATTATAAGATATTTGAAATATCTGAATTTTTTTCAAATGACTTTTTTAAAACAAAAAAGATAGTCTTCATCCCTTACTCTAATTAACTAGAATAACAATGAATTTAATTAATCATCTCCTTATCTCAATATCTGTAATAATTCTTATTGGATGCAATACTAAAACAAGTAAGACTATTGAGACTAGAAGTATTAATCAAGATGAAGAGATTTCAAATCAAGATGAAGAGGTAATAAATCAAGAGATTAAAGAAGAATTCAAATTAACAGATGATAATGTAATTGATTTTCTTTTTGAATATGAAAAAAATAACAAAGAGAATAAGATAAGAATATACACTAATTACGGTGATATAGATGTTTTATTATTTTCAAACACACCTTATCATAGATCAAATTTTATTTATTTAACTAAATCAAACTATTTTGAAGGTACGCAGTTTTATAGAGTTGTTAATGACTTTGTAATACAAGCAGGAAACAGCGATAATATTAAAACTTCTTTAAAAAGACAAAAGATTGGCAAGTACCTTTTGCCTAATGATTTCAATAAGGGACATACTCATAAAAGAGGTATGGTAAGTATGCCAAGTAGTTCAATTGATAATCCATATAAAATGGCATCACCTTATGAATTTTTTATAGTTCAAAAAAAAGATGGAGCTCATCACCTGGATGGAAATTATACAATTTTTGGAACTGTTATTAATGGAATGGAAATTGTTGATATAATTGCAGGTCTTCCAACTGACGAGAGAGATTGGCCATTAAATAATGTCTACATCAATAAAGTTGAAATAATCAATTAACCCATAAAAGGATATTTGAAGTCTTTGGGTGGAACGAAAACCTCTTTAATTAATCTAGGCGAAACCCATCTCAAAAGATTTAGATAGGATCCTGCCTTATCATTTGTCCCTGATCCTCGAGCTCCACCAAACGGTTGTTGTCCAACAACTGCTCCAGTACATTTATCATTTATGTAGAAATTACCAGCACAATTTTTTAATTTGTTTACAGCATCACTTAGTATGTATCTGTCCTCACAAAAAACTGCACCAGTTAGAGCATATTCAGAAGTTTCATCAACAATCTTTAAGGTCTCATCCCATTTATTATCATCATACTCATAAATTGTGACTACTGGTCCAAATAATTCTGTCTCCATAGAGTAGTATTTTGGATTTGATGTTTTAATTACTGTGGGTTCTATAAAATATCCTATTGATTTATCATAGCCACCTCCAATAATTACCTCAGCATCCTTATCAGATTTTGCATTCTCAATTGCCTCAACTAGTTTATCAAAAGATGCTTCATGAATTACAGCAGTCATAAAATTTTTAAAATCCTCTGGGCTACCCATTTTAATTCTTGCAATCTCACTTTCTAACTTCTTAAAAAATTCTTTTGACTTTGAAGAAGCAACATAAACTCTTGATGCTGCTGAACACTTTTGGCCTTGAAATTCAAATGCTCCTCTTATTACTGCAGTAACAAATTCATCTACATCTGCAGATTTATGACCAATAATAAAATCTTTACCTCCTGTTTCACCAACAATTCTTGGATAAGAATTATAGTTTTCAATATTGCCACCTATCTTTTTCCATAAACCTTTAAAAACTGAAGTAGATCCAGTGAAATGAATACCTGCAAAATATTTAGATTCAAGAATGGTATTAGTAATCATTTCAGGATCACCATAAACTGCATTAATTACTCCATTGGGAAGGCCAGCTTCTCTAAATACATCTATGACTATCTTAGCTGAGAATATCTGATGATCACTAGGTTTCCATACAACAGTATTGCCCATCATTGCAGCACTGCCTGGAAGATTACCAGAAATAGCAGTAAAATTGAAAGGCGTTACAGCATAAACAAATCCTTCTAGTGGTCTGTACCCTAATCTATTCCATACTCCTGATTCTGATTTTGGTTGTTGACTATATATATGTTGCATACTGTATACATTAAACTTAAGAAAGTCAACTAATTCACAGGCAGCATCAATCTCAGCTTGAAATATTGTTTTTGACTGAGCTAGCATAGTTGCAGCATTAATTTTATCTCTATATGGACCTGCAACAAGATCTGCGGCTTTTAGAAATATTGCTGCTCTTTCTTCCCATCTCATACTAGCCCATTTTTCTTTTGCATCTAGAGCAGATTCTATAGCCATCTCAACATGTTTTTTTTCTGCTAAATAATATTTACCAAGTATATGTTTATGATCATGAGGAGGAGACATGTTTGATGTTCTAGAACTTTCAATAAACTTCCCTCCAATCCACATTTTAACATCAGTAGTTGAAGCCTTTAGAGTTTTATATGTTGCTAAGACTGATTCTTTCTCAGGGCTGTTGGGCTCATAATTTTTAATGGGTTCATTTACTGGAGTTGGAACATTAACTGTAGAGTTATTCATAACATAATTTTTGATTATCTAAATTAGATTAAATTGATAATAATTTTAATAAAAATACTTTTTTTTCTTGATGTGTTATTATTAAATTTGCGACATAAATTATTATTAATTGATGTCTACAGACATAAGCATTACAAATGGTGCTAGCCTAAATCTTAAAGGAGTTGCTTCAATGGATCTTGAAGTTGCTAAAAAGAGTCTAAATTATGCTCTTAATCCAGATGACTTCTTTGGTTTAATTCCACGCATGCTTTTAAGAGAAGGTGATCAAGTTTCTCTTGGTCAACCAATTTTTCACGATAAAAGTGACGAATCAATAAAAATAGCTTCTCCAGTAAGCGGTAAAATTGTTGAGATAGTGAGAGGGGCTAAAAGGAAAATCCTAAATATTATAATAAAGAGAGAAGGTGATAGTACTGTTAATTTCAATATACCAAGTCTATCGAATATTACAAAGGATAAAATTTTAGAACTACTTGTCGAATCGTGTTCACTTGCTTTCATAAGACAGAGACCATATAATATAATTGCAAGACCAGATAGGCTTCCAAAATCCATCTTTGTATCAATTCACTCAACTGCTCCATATGCAGCTGATTATGCTTTTATTTTGAAAAATAGAATGGATGAACTTCAAACTGGTATTAATGTTATGAGCAGATTGATTGATAAACCAATTAACCTCTCAATCCCTCACAATTGTGAAAGTGATTTTACTAGTCTTCAGAATGTAGATATATATAAAATTAAAGGTGCGCATCCTTCAGGAAATGAAAGTTTTCAGATCAATCGAATCGATCCATTAAACTCTGGAGAAATAGTATGGGTAATTAAACCTGAGGATCTCGCAAACATTGGATCTTTTTTTAAGACAGGAATTTATAATCCTAAAAGAACTGTAGCCGTGTCTGGGGATTCCTTGAAATATCCTAAGTATTTTGATACTGTTATAGGGTCCTCTATTTCTTCTTTAGTTGATTCAAAACAATTATCTAATACAGAAGATTATAGATTTATAAATGGTGATCCTTTATCGGGAACTAAAGTTCAATATTCAGATTTTTTAGGATTCTATAATAACACCCTAAGTGTAATTAAGGAAGGAAACCAATTTAGAATGTTAGGATGGCTTCCTTTTTTGTATAATTCAGTTCCTAGTTTTTCTAAAACTTCATTTTCATGGTTATTAGGAGGTGAAAAGAAGGTTAATACAAACCTTAACGGTGAAGAAAGAGCAATAGTGGTTACTGGAGAAATGGAAAAATATTTTCCAATGGATATATTCCCTATGCAATTAATCAAAGCATGTATGAGAGGAGATATTGAAAAAATGGAATCTCTGGGTATCTATGAAGTTGTTCCTGAAGATTTTGGTTTAGTTGATTTTTCTTGTACTTCAAAAATTGAAGCTCAAGAAATAGTTAAAAGTGGAATTCAAATTATGTTAAAAGAAGTTGGCTAATGGATTTTATAAGAAAACAAGTAGATGTACTAAAAAAACCTTTTACAAAGGGAGGTAAATTAGAAAAATTATATCCAGCATTTAATGCATTTGAAACAATGCTTTTTGTTCCTGATCACACAACCTCTAAAGGGTCTCATATTCGTGATGGTGTTGATTTAAAAAGAACAATGATAACAGTTATAATTGCTCTTGTACCGGCATTATTTTATGGGATGTATAACACCGGATATCAATATTTTATTCAGACCAACATTGAATTTACCTTTCTAGATGCCGTTCTGCATGGTGCTTATAAAATATTCCCAATGATTGCAGTTTCGTATGCTGTTGGATTAGCGATTGAATTTGCATTTGCAGTTTATAGAAATCATCCAGTTAATGAAGGCTATCTAGTAACAGGGCTACTTATACCAATGATAATGCCTATTGACATGCCTCTTTGGATGCTTGCGATATCAGTTGTTTTTGCTGTGCTAATTGCTAAAGAAGCTTTTGGTGGAACAGGAATGAACATTTTAAATCCTGCTCTTACTGCAAGAGCTTTTGCATTTTTTGCCTACCCAACATTTATGTCAGGTGACAAAGTATGGGTTTCTGAGGCAACTAATGTTGATGGAATTTCTGGTGAAACTATTTTAGGAACTTTAGCTGCTAATGGAGAAGTTGCATATTCATCAGCTAGCATGTTTATGGGTTCAATACCTGGATCTGTTGCTGAGACTTCTGTTTTCTTTGTTTTGATTGGAGCGTTGCTTCTAGTTATAACTGGAGTTGGTAGTTGGAGGATCATGTTGAGTGGAGTTATTGGAGCTTCTGTAGTTGGAATTTTATTTAATCTTTGGGGTGCAAATTCTCTGATGAGTTTTGAATGGTATAATCACCTTTTAGTTGGAGGTTTCGCATTTGGTATTGTATTCATGGCTACTGATCCTGTTTCAGCAGCTCAAACCACAAAAGGAAAATGGATATATGGATTCCTAGTTGGAGTATTCTGTATACTTATTAGAGTGTTTAATCCTGCATACCCAGAAGGAGTAATGCTTGCAATTCTATTAATGAATGTTTTTGCACCATTGATAGACCACTACGTTATAGAATCTAATGTAAGCATGAGAAGAAAAAGATGGCAAGGTGTTAAACTAAAAACCACATAATGAACAGAGAGTCAAATAAACATACATACATTTTTGCTGTTATTATGGTTATCTCAGTAGCTTCAGTATTATCGTTTACATCAGAGTCGTTAAAGGATCTTCAGAATTCAAACATTAAAAAAGAGAAGATGCAAAATATCCTCTCATCAGTTGGAATCAACGTTAGTAGGGATGAATCAGAATCATTATATGGTGATTATGTAAAAGAAGAGCTCTCTTTAAAGTCTGACGGATCTGTTGATGATCAGGTAAATGCATTTAATATTAATCTTGCTATTGAAGTAAAAAAAGACAAAGATGTTCAAAGATTTCCATTATACATCGCTAATGTTGAAGATCAAAAATTTTATGTAATACCTCTTAGAGGTGCTGGTCTATGGGCAGAAATATGGGGCTACATTGCACTTAAGGATGATATTAACACTATAAAAGGAGTTTCTTTTGATCATAAGTCAGAAACTGCTGGACTTGGTGCAGAAATAACTGAGGATTGGTTTATAGATAGTTTTAATGATGAAAAAATTAATGACTTAGAGGGAAACTTTGTTGGAGTATATCTTACAAAAACAAATAATGATCCTGGCAACTCTGACAAGATGGATAATGAAATTGATGCAATATCAGGAGCCACCATTACAGGTGATGGTGTATCTGACATGATTATTGAAAGAATTGAAAATTATATACCATACTTTAATAGTTTAAATAATGAGTAAAGAAAAAGAACCTTTATTTTCAAAAAAGAATAGAGCATTACTTACTGATCCTCTGGATGATGATAATCCAATTACAGTTCAGGTTTTAGGTATCTGTTCTGCTCTTGCTATTACTGTTAAACTTGAGCCTGCTGTTGTTATGACACTTTCAGTAATTTTTGTAATGGCAGCTGGAAATGTTATTGTTTCTATTTTAAGAAATGTTATACCAACAAGAATTAGAATTATTGTACAACTACTAGTTGTAGCAACACTAGTTGCACTTGTTGATCAATTTTTAAAAGCTTATGCCTATGATGTGAGTAAACAATTAGCAATTTTTATTGGATTAATAATTACTAATTGTATAATAATGGGAAGATTTGAGGCCTTTGCTCTTGGTAATGGTGTCTGGAAATCTTTTCTAGATGGAGTTGGAAATGCTGCTGGATATGGATGGATTTTAATTGTTGTCGCTTTTATCAGAGAATTATTTGGCTCAGGAGAACTTTGGGGGGTCCCCGTTATACCTCAGTTTCTTTATGATTTAGGTTATGAAGATAATGGGCTTATGCTTCTTTCGCCCATGGCATTAATTGTTGTTGGTGTATACATATGGATACAAAGATATTATAATAGAAAACTAATAGAGAACAATTAAATGGAGGATCTAGTTAATTTATTCGTTAAGAGTATATTTATTGAGAATATGGTATTTGCATACTTCCTTGGTATGTGCTCGTATCTTGCAGTTTCAAAAACAGTTAAAACAGCTGATGGTTTGGGTAAAGCTGTAATATTTGTTTTGACAATCTCTGTTCCTATTAATTATTTAATTGACCAGTATCTTCTGGCTCCTGGTGCCTTAACATGGATAGGACCTCAGTTTCAAGACGTAAACTTATCTTTTTTAACATTTATAATGTTTATTGCTGTTATAGCATCAATGGTTCAACTAGTTGAAATGATCGTTGAAAAAGTTTCTCCTACTTTGTATGGAAGTTTAGGAATATTTCTTCCACTAATCGCTGTTAACTGTGCAATACTTGGTGGCTCACTATTTATGCAACAAAAAGATTTTGTAAATACTTTTGAGTCTGCTGTTTACGGTTTTGGTTCAGGAATTGGTTGGTATCTAGCAATAGTTGCCATTGCTGCAATTAGAGAGAAAATTACATATTCTAATATTCCAGATCCATTAAAAGGTCTTGGAATAACTTTTATCATTACTGGTTTAATGGCTCTTGGTTTCATGAGTTTTATGGGAATTAAAATCTAAAAAATGGATATAAATGTAATAATAGCAAGCACCGTAGGTCTTTTTGTAATAACCCTTCTTTTAGTTACAATGCTACTTGTAGCTAAAGAGAGACTTTTACCATCTGGTCCTGTAAAACTTATAATAAATGGTGAGAAAGATGTTGAAGTTAGCTCTGGGGATACATTGTTAACTACTCTTGGGAATAATAAAATTTTTCTTCCATCCGCATGTGGAGGAGGTGGAACTTGTGTTCAGTGTAGATGTCAGGTAATTGAAGGAGGTGGAGATATATTACCAACAGAGGAACCTCATTTTACAAGAAAAGAAATTTCTGATGGCTGGAGACTTGGATGCCAAGTTAAAGTAAAGCAGGATATGAAAATTGAAGTTCCTGAAGAAGTTTTTGGTATAAAAAAATGGGAAGCTAAAGTTAAGAGTAACTATAATGTTGCATCATTTATAAAGGAATTTGTGATTGAAATTCCTGAGGAAATGGATTATAAAGCAGGAGGATATATCCAAATTGAGATTCCTGAATGTGATATCAATTATCAGGATATGGATATAACATCTCACCCTAAAGAACATCCAGATGATCCTCAAAAATTTAAACTAGAATGGGATAACTTTAATCTGTGGCCCTTGAATATGAAGAATAATGAAACTGTTGAAAGAGCATATTCAATGGCATCCTATCCTGCCGAAGGTAGAGAGATAATGCTAAATGTCAGGATTGCAACTCCTCCTTGGGATGGTAAAAAAAATGATTGGATGTCGGTAAATCCTGGAATTGCATCCTCTTATATTTTTTCCAAAAAGCCGGGCGACACTGTTACAATATCAGGTCCATATGGAGAATTTTTTATTAATGAATCAGATTCAGAAATGTTATATGTTGGAGGAGGTGCGGGAATGGCTCCAATGCGATCTCATCTGTATGAATTATTCAGAACTATTAAAACAGGAAGAAAAGTTACTTTCTGGTATGGTGGTAGATCTAAAAGAGAGCTTTTCTATGTCGACCATTTTAGAGCTCTAGAGAAAGACTATCCAAATTTTAAATTTTATGTCGCTTTATCTGAACCTTTGGAGGAAGATAATTGGAAAGTTAAAGACTCTCTTGATGGAGATGGAGATGGTTTTATTGGATTTATTCATCAAGTAGTTATTGATAACTATCTATCTAAGCATGATTCACCAGAAGATATTGAAGTTTATTTCTGTGGACCTCCACTAATGAATCAGGCAGTTGAAAAAATGGCTGAAGACTTCGGGGTCCCGCCAGAGAATGTTAGGTTTGACGACTTCGGAGGTTAATGAATATTTTATTTAAAATATTTTCTCTACTATCTTTATTACTCATTAGTTGTAATACTGACTCATCAATTTATAAAAGAATTCAAGGAGATGCTCTTGGAACTACTTATAATGTGATAGTTCAATCTGAGTTAAATTCCAGCATAATTAAACAGAGTATTGATTCAATTTTTGAGGTTGTAAATAACTCAATGTCAACTTATAGAATTAATTCAATAATTTCCAAAGTTAATAAGTCTCAAAATCCAGTTAAAGTTGACAATCATTTTATCAAAGTTTTTAGAAAATCTCAACAGATATGGAAACTTTCTAATGGATATTTTGATCCTACAGTTAGTTCCATTGTTAATCTGTATGGAATGGGTCCAAATACAAATGTACAGTCAATAAATAGATATAAAATTGATAGTGTAATGCAATATGTAGGCTTAGATAAAGTGTACTTAAATAATCAAAATAAAATAGTGAAAGCCAATGGAGGTATATATATTGATTTTAACGCAATTGCAAAAGGTTACTCGGTAGATTTAATTAAAGATTTATTGATTGAGATAAACTCAGAAAATTTTTTAATTGAGGTTGGGGGAGAATTAATTACTATGGGTAAGAATGATAAAAACAAGAAATGGAAGGTTGCAATCCAAAATCCTATTGATTTGACCAGTTATTATTCAGAAATTTCACTTGATGGGATGGCCTTAGCTACATCTGGTAACTATAGAAAATTTAGGATAGATTCACAAACTGGAGTTAGATATGCTCACATTGTTAACCCAATTAATGGTGAGTCAATGACAAATAATATATTAAGTGCTTCAGTAGTTTCTAGTTCTTGTATTGAAGCAGATGCTTGGGCGACAAGTTTAATGTTAATGGATCCAAAAGAAGCCAAAAAAATAATAAACAATATTCCAGATTTAGAAGCATTGATATTGACAGGTATAGATGATCAGATTACACCTATTAAATCTGATGGCTGGGATTTAATTACTAGGTAGTTTTTTTCCAATTGGTATTAAATCATTTTTCATTAAACCATATTTGACAATTAGATCTTTAGAAATTTTTGCTGAGTAGTTTAACATTTCAACTTTAAATCCTGCCTGCTCAACTCTATCTTTAAAATCTAGACCATATTCTCTGACATGGTCATATTGTCCATAATATTCCTCTCTTTCAGCTTCAGATTTTATTGATGGATCTTCAAAGGTCTTTTCTCTTCTTAAGTTTATAGGTACCTGCAAAAACGATATACCATTATACTTTAAAACTCTATAAATTTCATTTAATGCTGATTTATCATCCTCTATATGTTCAAGAACATGATTGCAAATAATTAAGTCAAAAGATTCATCATTAAAATCCATGGATGTTAAATCTCCATTTATATCAGCAATTGGTGAATTTAAGTCAAAAGTTAAGTAGTCCCAATTTTTTAATTTTTTAAATTTTTTATAAAAAACTTGTTCAGGCGCAACATGTAAGACTTTTAAATTTGAATTTAAAAAATTTGTTTCTTTCTTAAGATATAACCATAAAAGTCTATGTCTTTCGAGAGATAAAGTACCTGGACATAATGCATTCTTCCTAATTATCTTATACCCATATGATAGAAATCGTGAATAATTACTTTCATCAATTGGGTCAGTGTATTTTTTTCCTTGATATATTATCCTTAGTATTGGTGTTACTATAAAGCTGTATTTTATTAAAAATTTCCTTGGTAGGAATTTCAAGATATACTTCATCAATCAAAAAATTTTTTAAAATTTTCTTCTTCATTGGAATCTATTCCAAGTTCGTCATATATAAAATCAAAAGTAGATAGAATTTCAGGTTCCCCGTTTATTATAGCAATATTATGTTCGAAGTGTGCACTAACGAGGCCATCTTGAGTTACAAAAGTCCAACCATCATCTTCTAGGCTTATTTTCTCTGTACCCATGTTTATCATTGGCTCAATTGCTAAAACGAGGCCATCTTTTAAAATCTTTCCAGTTCCTGATTTACCATAATTTGGAATTTCAGGTTCTTCATGTAAATTTTTTCCTAAACCATGGCCAACTAATTCTCTTACTATTCCATAATCATGTTGATTAATATAATTTTGAATAGCATTACCAATATCACCAACTCTATTATTAATTTGCATTTTTTTTATACCCACATATAGAGACTCTTTAGTAATATTCAACAATTTTTCAATTTTTTCAGATACTTCACCAACCTTAAAAGTATAAGCATGATCACCATAGTATCCATCTTTAATGACTCCACAGTCAACAGATATAATATCTCCATCCTTTAGTGGTTCGCTACAAGGAATTCCATGAACAACCTGGTTATTTACACTTACACATAATGTATTTGGAAAGTTATTATAACCTTTAAAACCAGGCTTTCCATTATTATCAAGAATAAACTCCTCTGCAATTTTGTCAAGGTATAAAGAGTTTACTCCTGGCTTAATCTCCCTTGCCATTAGACCCAGAGTCTTAGATACTAATTGAGCACTATCACGAATTTTTTTTATATCCTCGATTTGTTTTAATATCATTCTGAAAAATATACGTTTTTATAACCCATATCATTTATTATTTTAAAAATATCATTTTCTAAATTTTCAAAAGGAAATTCAACTATTCTATTTTCTTCATTAGAATTTTTCAAAAAGATAATAGTTGGAGTATTAGTTATATCTTTTCCAATTTTAAGTGTATCAATAGTTTTCTTTTCAGAATTTAGTAAAACTATTTTGAGATTTTCATTAGAAAAGTTCAATGTGTTTAAAATTTTTAAAAATCTTGGGATTTCTCTCTCGCTATCATGACATTTAGTATTCATAAAAATTTCGATGTTATATTCATTTATTTTTGAAAAATCCATTTTCTGTATAACCTCATCAACTATATATGATTCATAATTTTTTTGAAACCAAGAAGTATTAGGCGAGTTAAATAAATAGTCTAAATCAACCTCTCCCTCATTCATTACATACTTTTCATTTGTCGCACATGCTATAATTGAAAGAGTAAGTAAATAAATTATTTTTTTCATTTTATTAGAGATCTTCCATTCATTTCATTTGGTTTTTGTATGCCCATAATATCCAAAATCGTGGGGGCTATATCAGCTAATATTCCATTGTCTAAATTATTTCTATCAGAGTTAACAATAATTATTGGAACAGGATTAATTGTATGTGAGGTATTCTCAGATCCATCAGCATTTAACATTATTTCACAATTACCATGGTCTGCAATAATAATAGTTACATAATCATTAATACTTGCTGTGTTAACTATTTCTCCTAGGTGTTTATCAACCGATTCACATGCTTTCACTGCTGCTTTAAAATTACCTGTATGTCCAACCATATCTGGGTTTGCAAAGTTCAAACAAATAAATCCAAACTTATTTTTTTTCATCTCAATGATTACATTTTTAGTAACATCTTCCGCACTCATTTCAGGTTTTAAATCGTATGTAGCAACTTTTGGAGATGGGCAAAGAATTCTTTCTTCACCAGAAAAAGATTCTTCTAAACCACCATTAAAAAAATATGTAACATGAGGATACTTTTCAGTCTCAGCAATTCTTAATTGAGAAATGCCGTTCTTTGATAGGACTTCTCCTAATGTGTTTTTTAATATATCTTTTTTAAAAATAGGTTTAGCAACCCTAAAAGTTTCATCATAATTTGTAAGTGTATAAAAGTTCTTTGTTATTGATTTCATTCCTG
Organism: Candidatus Marisimplicoccus sp.; assembly: GCA_965655775.1. Lineage (GTDB taxonomy): Bacteria > Bacteroidota > Bacteroidia > Flavobacteriales > Flavobacteriaceae > Marisimplicoccus. The sequence continues at coordinate 105,285 of CBFHHV010000001.1, read as the reverse complement.
ATTCAATAAAATCTTTTTCGCATAAAACTGATGTGAGTTGTCTACCTCTGTCTGATCTATAATTAAAAAAAATAATTATATCTTCTTGATTAAATCTATGGATAATACTACCATTATTATCAGTCTTTATTATAGGTTCAATAAATTCATCCGTAATATTATTTCTATATGACTCTTCTAGTTCATCACAGAAACTAGTTGTTTTTTTCCCAACTCCATTATAAATTAAGTCATACGCTTTTTTTACCCTTTCCCATCTGTTATCTCTATCCATAGAGAAATATCTACCTATAATTGTAGCTAATATTCCACCATTTTTTTTACAAAACTTTTCAATTGAATCAATAAATTTAACTCCAGATTTAGGATTAACATCTCTTCCATCTGTAAACCCATGAATAAAGATATTTTCTTTCACCTCTTTTAATGAAATTATAATCTCTTTTAAATGATTAATATGAGAGTGAACACCACCATCTGATATAAGTCCAACTAAATGAATGTTAGATGATTTATTTTTTGTATAAGAAATTATTTCTTTAAGTTCTTTCATTTTATGAAATTGACCATTCTCAATTGATTCATCAATTCGTAATAAATCTTGTAGAACTATTCTACCAGATCCAATATTCATATGGCCTACCTCACTATTACCCATTTGACCAATTGGGAGTCCAACTTGTTCACCATGAGTAATTAAATAATTATTAGGATTTTTATCTTTTAAAAAATTATAATTTGGTGTTTTCGCTATATCTGGAGCAGAAACTTTCTTATTAGAGGAAATCCCCCACCCATCGAGAATTAATAGTAAAACTTTATTATTCAATTTTTTATTTAAAGATACAAATATCATCATGTAGATTTGTTAATATGATTAGGAAAAAATATATTGTTATTTAATTATGCTACAAGGAATTGTATATAAATCAACAGGAAGCTGGTATTTAGTGAAATCAAAAAATAATTTTTTTGAATGTAGGATAAAAGGAAAGATCAGACTTAAAGATATATCCACTACTAATCCAATAGCAGTTGGTGATTTGGTGGAATTTGAAATGGAAAGTAATGGTAAAGGAGTTATTTCAGAAATATTACCAAGAGTAAATTATATAATTAGGAAATCAGTTAATCTATCAAAACAGTATCATATAATAGCTTCTAATATTGACATTTCAGTTCTAGTTGTAACCTTAAATAATCCTATTACATCAACAAATTTTATTGATAGATTTTTGGTTAGTTGTAAGGCATATGATATACCTGTAATTATAGCTTTTAATAAAAAAGACACATATATAGATAAAGAATCTGATGAAATAGAAAAATTGATTAATACATATAGAACGATAGGCTATAAATGTAAATTAATCTCTGCTAAATATGGTTATAGAGTAGATGAGATAATTAAATTAATCAGGAATAAAACCTGTATAATATCAGGACATAGTGGAGTTGGTAAATCAACACTGATTAATTCAATATCTCCAAACTTGAAGCTTAAAACAAAAGAAATTTCTTCATCACACAAGCAAGGAAGACATACTACAACATATGCTGAGATGTTTGATCTTGACTCTAATATTAAAATTATTGATACACCTGGTATAAGAGGCTTTGGCTTAGTTGATATTACAAAGTATGAGTTGGGAGATTTTTTTCCAGAATTTTTTGAGGCTAAGCAAAAATGTAAATTTAAAAACTGTTTGCATCTAGATGAGCCTGATTGCAATGTAAAAATTAAGGTAAAAAAGGGAGAAATATATCAAAGTAGATATAATACATATTTAGATATGTTAAAGGATCAAAATATATATAGAAAATCAGATGAAGGTAGTAATTCAGAGAGTTAAAGAGTCAAGTGTAGAAATTGATAATAAGATAAAAGCTGAGATTGGCAAAGGTCTTTTAGTTTTGATTGGAATTAGTCAGAAAGACAATAAATTAGATGTAGAGTGGTTAGTTAATAAGGTATTGAATATCAGAATTTTTAATGATTCAGATGGAATCATGAATAAATCTATAATTGATATTAAAGGTGAGATTTTAATTATTTCTCAGTTTACATTAATGGCCTTGACTAAAAAGGGTAATAGGCCATCATACATAAAGTCTGCTTCTCATGAAATAGCAATTCCACTTTACAATTATTTTATTAAATTACTTGAATCAAAACTAAATAATAAGATTAAAACTGGAATTTTTGGTGCTGATATGAAAGTAAGATTAATAAATGATGGACCTGTAACAATAATTATTGATTCTAAGAATAAGGAATAATTAAATAATAAGTACCTCTTCCTCTAATTGAATATTAAAATTATTAAATATTGTTTCTTTAATATCATTTGCAAAATCTAGGATTTCTTTACCTGAAGCACTTCCGCGATTGATAACAACAAGAGGCTGATTCTCATAAACACCAACATTTTTATTCCCCCTTTCTTTAAATCCTAATTTTTCAATTAACCATGCCGCTGGAATTTTATAGTTGTTTGAATCAATTTTGAATGATGGTAGATTAGGATATACTGCTTTAATTTTTTTAAGTTTTGATAAATTAACTATGGGATTTTTAAAAAAGCTTCCACAATTACCAACTGACTTATAATCAGGTAATTTAGACTGTCTAATTTTTATCACTTCATCAGAGATTACTTTTAATGAAAGTTCAGAATTAGATAAATTTTCTTTTAAGTCTTTATAATCTATGTTAAAATGGTGATTATCTTTTGTTAGATTTAATTTAATTGATGTAATAACTACTTTATCTTTTAGCTCATTCTTAAAAATTGAGTTTCTATAGCTAAATTTACACTCTGATTTTTTCATTTCAAATTCTTCTAAGGAATCTAATTCAATTCCCGAGCAGCTATAAAAAATATCTTTTAGCTCAACACCATATGCTCCAATATTTTGTATAGGAGCAGCCCCAACATTCCCAGGTATTAAAGATAAATTTTCAATACCGCCATAATTATTCTCAACAGCCCAAATCACAAAATCATTCCAATTTTCACCAGCGGATACCTCTACTAATATTGAATCTTTATTCTCTCTTATAATTTTAATTCCCTTATTCTTAAGATTTATGATTGTGCCTTCAAATCTTTTTGTAAATAATATATTACTTCCGCTACCTAAAATTAGGATTTTACCTTTATTGTCTGATAAAATTCCTTTAAGCTCACTTATTTCCTCAACTTCATAGATAATATCTGCAGTTTCACTTACATTGAATGTATTAAATTTTTTAAGGGAAGCTTTTTTATTAATTTTCATTAATTATCCGGTATATTCTTTCAACCCAATATTTATTATATTAACTGCTCTTTTAATTCTCTCAGAGTTTAATACAAAAGCAATTCTTACTTCATCTTCTCCATTATTTTCAGAGCTATAAAATCCAGATGCTGGAGCTACCATTACACTTTCATTATTAATAGAAAAGTCTGTTAGTAAAAACTTTGCAAAATCTTCAGCATTCTTAACTGGTAGTTTGATAATGGAATAAAATGCACCCATTGGGTTTGAGAATGCTATATCATTAATCTTTGATAATTCATCTATAAGCAGCTCTCTTCTATGAGAATATTCACTTATAACACCATTTATATACTTTTGATCAGAGTTTAACGCTTTATTTGCAGCAATTAAAGCTAAAGTAGGTGGAGATAATCTTGCAAGTGCAAACTTTAGACATGTTTCAATAAAGTTTGAATTTTTTGATACTATAAAACCAATTCTAGCTCCACATAGGCTATACCTTTTAGAGGTAGAATCTATTAAAATAGCATTATCAAAAAACATTTTATCTTCTAAAATTGAGTAGTGTTTCAAATTAGTGTAGATAAACTCTCTATAAACCTCATCAACTACTATGAACAAATCATTTTTCTTAGCAAGATTTGCAATACTTATGATCTCCTCTTTAGAATAAACATATCCTGTAGGATTACATGGATTACAGATAAGGATAGCTTTAGTCCTTTTATTAATTTTTTTTTCAAAAGATTCTAGTGAGGGTAGTGCAAAATTATCCTCAATTTTTGATGTAACTGGAATAACCTTTACATCAGAAGCATGAGCAAATCCATTATAATTTGCATAAAAAGGTTCAGGAATAATAACTTCATCTCCAGGATCACATATAGAATTCATAGTGAAGGATAGAGCTTCACTTGCTCCAACAGTTGTAATTATGTCATCAGGAGACACATTAATATTATGACGAGAATAATATAAACATAAATTTTTTCGGAATTCATAAGATCCTTGTGAGTATTCATATTTTAATAATTCTAAATCAATATCTTTTACAGCATTAATGGATTCAACTGGAGACTTAATATCTGGTTGACCAATATTTAGATGAAGTATATCTATCCCATTCTGTTTTGCCTTATCCGCATGGGGGACTAGTTTCCTTATAGGTGAGGATGGAATATTAATTCCTTTTTTTGAGATTGTTGGCATTTATTTAAATAATTTTGTAAATATACTTCAAGGTATGTTATTTTTGTTTTACAATAAAATATTTATGAATTGATGCAAATTCCCCCCAAGTATAACCATATTGAAATTGAGAAAAAATGGTATTCATTTTGGATGAAAAATAATCTTTTTAAATCAATTCCAAATGACAAAGAGTCTTTCACTATTGTTATCCCACCTCCTAATGTTACAGGACTTCTTCATATGGGCCATATGCTTAATAATACTCTTCAAGATATTCTAGTAAGAAGAGCCCGTATGATGGGTAAAAATGCATGTTGGGTTCCTGGAACTGATCATGCGTCTATAGCAACAGAGGCAAAGGTTGTTGAAAATCTTAAAAAAAAGGGAATTAATAAAGCAGATATTTCTAGAGATGAGTTTTTAAAACATGCTTGGGACTGGACTGATAAATATGGAGGAGGTATTTTAGATCAATTAAAAAAGTTGGGTTGTTCATGTGATTGGGACAGAACAAAATTTACTCTTGATGATGATATGTATGAATCTGTAATTAAAGCCTTTGAAATTCTTCACAAAAAAGGATTAATATACAGAGGTTACCGAATGATAAACTGGGATCCTGAAGCAAAAACTACTGTTTCAGATGAAGAAGTAAATTACATTGAGGAGGATTCAAGCCTATATTATATAAAATACTTAATAGAGGATTCAAATATTGATCTAGAAATTGCGACCACAAGACCAGAAACTATATTTGGTGATACAGCAATTTGTGTTAATCCCAATGACGATAGATATAAAGAAATTATAGGTAAAAATGCAATTGTTCCAATTTGTAATAGAAAAGTACCTATAATTTCTGATACATATGTAGATATAGAATTTGGTACTGGATGTCTAAAAGTTACACCTGCTCATGATATAAATGATTACAATCTTGGGATTAAACATAATCTTGAAACTATAGATATTTTTAATGAAGATGGAGCCCTTAATAGCCATGGTATGCATTACAATGGTAAGGACAGGTTTACAGTTAGAAAGGAAATTGAAGCTGAGCTTAAAAAAAATAATCTTTTAATAAAAAAAGAAAACTACACTCATAATATTGGCAGATCAGAGAGAACAAATGCAGTAATCGAACCAAGATTATCAAAACAGTGGTTCCTTAAAATGAATGACATTACTAAACCTGCAATTGATAATGTCTTAAAAGATGAAAATATCAAGTTTTTTCCAAGCAAGTTTAAATCAACATATAAATATTGGCTTGAAAATATTAAAGACTGGAACATATCAAGACAATTATCTTGGGGTCATCAAATACCTGTTTTTTATTATGGGGATAATGAAGACTATGTAGTAGCTATGAATAAGGAAGATGCATTAAAAAAAATAAACAATGATCAAACAAATAAAAAGTATAAAGAAGCTGATTTAATTCAAGATAACGACGTCCTAGATACTTGGTTTTCTTCTTGGCTCTGGCCAATCTCAGTATTCGACGGAATAAGGAATCCAGATAATGATGAAATAAAATATTATTATCCAACTCAAGATCTAGTTACTGGACCAGATATTATTTTCTTTTGGGTAGCTAGAATGATAATATCAGGCTATGAGTTTAGAAATGAAAAGCCATTTTCAAATGTGTATTTTACAGGGATTGTTAGAGATAAATTACGAAGGAAAATGTCTAAACAATTGGGGAATTCTCCTGATGCAATCAAACTTATTGAGGAATATGGTGCTGACTCTGTAAGAGTTGGTTTAATGCTAAGTTCTGCGGCTGGGAATGACTTGCTATTTGACGAGACTCTTTGTCAACAGGGTAAAAATTTTACAAATAAACTGTGGAATGCTCTTAAACTTATTAATGGATGGGAAATTGATCAAAAAAAGCCCCAACCAATCGAAAATAAGTTAGCATTAGAATGGTACAATAGTAAATTTAATAATACCCTAGAGTTGATTGACAAAAACTTTGATAGTTACAGAATATCTGATGTTTTAATGTCATCGTATAAATTGATATGGGATGATTTCTGTTCATGGTTATTAGAGATATTAAAACCTGGTTATGGAGAAAAAATAGATAAAAAGTCAAAGACTGAATTAATAGAATTATTTGAGAAAAATCTTAAAATACTTCATCCATTTATGCCTTTTCTTTCTGAAGAAATTTATCATAATATTCCTAATTCAAATAACTTAGATCCTCTAACAATATCACCTTGGCCAAATAAAGAAAACTATAACATTTTAATTGTAGAAGAATTTGAGACTACAAAAGAGATTATTTCACAAATAAGAAACTATAGAAAAGAAAAAAATATTTCATTTAAAACATCATTGGATTTATATTTTATTCCAAATGACAATCAACTGAATAATATTGAAATAATTAAAAAAATTGCAACTATAGATAAACTCCAAGAGTCAAGTAAAGAAAATTTTGATATGGTGACATCTTTCATAATCAAAAATTTTGAATTTTTTATTCCACTTGAAGATGGTTTTGATAAAGTATCTGAAATTAATAAGTTAAAAAAAGAACTTGATTACAACAAAGGTTTTTTAAAATCAGTTGAAAATAAATTGAAGAATGAAAATTTTGTAAACAATGCTCCTGATGTTGTAGTTGAAAAAGAAAAACAAAAAATAAAGGATGCTAAACAAAAGATTGAGTCTATAAAAAAGTCTATTTCAGAGCTGAGCTAATTATGCAATAATTGTAATTCCTCCCTTAACTTTATCTCCAATATTAACTTTTAATTTACAGTTTTTCGATAAAAAAATATCAACCCTAGATCCAAATTTAATAAACCCAGAGTCATCCCCTTGCTCTACAATTGAATCAACTTTTGCATAGTTTACAATCCTTCTAGCAACTGCTCCTGCTATCTGTCTGTACATTATTTTACCAAATTTTTTGTTTTCTATAACAATAGTACTCCTTTCATTTTTATCAGAGGACTTAGGGTGCCAAGCAACAAGATATTTACCCTTGTGATATTTGCTATATAGAACTTTACCAGAAACTGGGTATCTATTTACATGAATGTCTAGAGGAGATAAAAAAATTGATACTTTAATTTTCTTTTCATTGAAAAACTCTACTTCATCAACTTCTTCAATCAATACAACTTTTCCATCAGCAGGACTTAATATTATTTCGGGATTTTTTAAAATATTTCTTTTGGGATTTCTAAAAAACCAGAGTATAAATACAAATAAAATAAGTGAAAAAGTCTGTAAAATTAATTTTAAATATGATTGATCGTCAATTAACATTTCAAGCATTATAACATCAGTTGCTATAACAATAAAAATTAGAATTATAAGACTATGTCCTTCTTTATGAAACATTATATAATGGTGATTAACAAAGATATATAAGAAATACCCATCGCACTATCAAGCCTATCAAAGATTCCACCATGACCTGGTAATATATTTCCACTATCTTTTACTCCAGCCATTCTTTTTATTTTAGATTGATAAGTATCTCCAATAAGACCAAAAATTGGTATTAATATTCCAAGTGAAAGTGTTTTCCAAAAAGGAAATATTTCTTGAAAATATAAAAATGATAAAGTGCTGAACGCAACAGAACATAAAAAACCTCCAATAAATCCTTCCCATGTTTTATTCGGAGATACTTTAATTTTCATTTTAGTTCTTCCGAAATAAGAACCAAAGAAGTAAGACATTGTATCACTTATCCATATTAAAATAAATATCAACAGAATTGGGAATGGAGTGTATGAATCACTAAAATAGAAAGGTACTAAAATTAATGTAGTCATTGAAAAAAGAACATATATCTGAGGTATTGGATAATGATATTTAGGATTATTTAATCTTATTTTCTTCCACAATTGGTGTGATTCATATATGGCAAGAAGTGTAAAAATGCTAAAGATTAAGATAAAACTTTTGCTACTATACATTATTGAACCGCTAACAAGAGAAATATATATAATACCTGTGATTAACCTAGGCAGAAAATTAATCATCACTAAGTATTAGATATATATCTTTAGCACTATTGCCATAGGTTAAAAAATTATCCTCATTGAGTTTATTTTTAACATTTATTGTTGTGATATTTGTAGGAAAATTATTCTTGTATTTATTTTTTAATTTGGTCATACCTTCACTTACGTCTGAGACAAATTGATTTGATTTTGCTAAAATAATTACAACTGATGGTAAATCTTCTATTTTATTACCTTTAATCTGCTTGTTACAAATTAGTATTCTTCCAGTATTACATAATAAGAATTCACAATCTGTTACTAGTGCCTTAACATCTTCATTATCTATTTTCCTGATAGATCGAATTTCAAGGTTTTTTGAAATATTTGGATCAAGTGAACAAACATTCTCTGGTTCCCATTGATTCTCCTCAATAATTTTTTCAAAAACTTCTTTTGTTGAATTTATCTCATCAATAAAAATAAATCTGCCACCTGAATCGGTAAAGTTCTTTGCAAAGGTTAAATCGTTTGAGCTATCTTTTGGTAATACTGATTCATCACTTTTTGATTCATCATTTTCTTTACTTTTGAAAAAGTCCCAAAATCCCAAAATATCTATTCTTTAGTTTCTTTTTTTACTTCTTCTTTAGAGTATGGTCTTTCTCCAAGAATCTTCACTAGATCTTCCTTAAAAATAACTTCCTTTTCTAACAGCCTAGATGCTAAAGCAGATAACTTTGTTTTATTCTTTTTAAGAATATCACATGCTCTTTTATATTGCTTTTCTATAATTAAGGATATTTCCTCGTCAATTTTTTTTGCAGTTTCTTCTGAATAAGGTTTTGTGAAATTATAATCAGTTTGTCCACTGGAATCATAGTATGTAATGTTACCTATCTTATCATTCAACCCATAAACGGATACAATTGCTCTTGCCTGTTTAGTTACTTTTTCAAGGTCACTCAAAGCACCTGTTGATATTTTATTAAACATAATCTTCTCAGCAGCTCTTCCTCCTAAAGTTGCACACATCTCATCTAACATTTGTTCAGTTCTTACAATTAACCTTTCCTCTGGAAGATACCATGCAGCACCTAATGATTGTCCTCTAGGCACAATAGTTACTTTTACTAAGGGAGCAGCATGTTCTAAAAGCCAGCTTACTATTGCATGTCCAGCTTCATGAAATGCAATTGTATTCTTTTCTTCCTTAGTAATAATTTTATTTTTCTTTTCTAGTCCACCTACAATTCTATCTACTGCATCTAAAAAGTCCTGTTTACCTACAGATTTTTTATTATTTCTAGCAGCAATTAATGCAGCTTCATTACAAACATTTGCAATGTCCGCTCCAGAAAAACCAGGTGTTTGTTTAGCTAAGAACTCTACATCTAGGGCTCTACTTTTCTTAAGTGGTTTTAAGTGTACTTTAAATATTTCCCTTCTTTCATTTAGATCAGGAAGATCAACAAAAATCTGCCTATCAAATCTACCAGCTCTCATTAGAGCCTTGTCAAGCACATCAGCTCTGTTTGTAGCTGCAACAACAATTACGTTTGTATCCGTTCCAAATCCGTCCATTTCAGTCAATAGCTGATTTAAAGTATTTTCTCTTTCATCATTTGAACCAGTTATATTACTTTTACCTCTGGCTCTTCCAATTGCATCGATTTCATCGATAAAGATTATTGACGGTGATTTATCCTTTGCTTGTTTAAATAGATCTCTAACTCTTGATGCACCAACCCCTACAAACATTTCAACAAAATCAGACCCTGACAATGAAAAGAATGGAACTTTAGCTTCACCAGCAACTGCTTTTGCTAAAAGTGTTTTACCTGTACCTGGAGCACCAACTAGCAAAGCACCTTTAGGAATCTTTCCACCTAGTACAGTATATTTTTTGGGGTTTTTAAGAAAATCAACAATTTCTTGAACTTCTTCTTTAGCTCCTTCTAGTCCAGCTACATCTTTAAAAGTAACTTTAACTTCTGTATTCTGATCAAACAACTTAGCTTTTGACTTACCTATATTAAATATTTGTCCTCCAGCTCCGCCAGCTCCTCCGGACATCCTTCTCATTAAAAATATCCAAATTCCGATTATAATAATTATGGGAAGGAAGCCAAGTAAAACATCCAGCCATCTATTTTCCATAGTAATAAATTCAACTGAAAAGTTGAGACCCTCAATGTCTCTAATCTCTTGGAGTTTTGTCTCAAATAGTTCAGGAGTTCCAATTTCAAACTGATAGTGAGGTCCAGTTATGTTCTCTTGACCTAGGAAATTTTTAGACTTAACCCTTCGGTGAATGTCTTTTTCAAGTGCATTTTCAGTAAGAGTAATTCTCGCATATCTTTGATTAATGATTGCTACTTTTTCAATATCACCATTCCTTAAGTAATTTTCAAAAGATGAAATATCAGTTTGTTGTGTGTTTTGAATACCACTGTCTCCTCCAAGTAGTCCAATACTTAAAATAAAGAAAACTATGGACGCATAGAACCAGTAGATATTAATTTTAGATTTGTTATTCTTCTTCTTATTAGCCATAATTATGCTTTTAATTCAACATTAATAATTTTTGCGTCACCCCATAGATTTTCGATATCATAGAATTCTCTGATTTCACTTTGAAAAATATGTACAACAACATCAACATAATCAATAAGAACCCATTCTTGATTTTCAGTACCTTCCATACTAAACGGTTTTTCTTTCAATTTTTTGCTAACATTCTTTCTAACCGAGTTTGTTATAGCAGTGACATGTGTATTGGATGTGCCTGTACACAAAATGAAAAATTTACAAACTGTATTTGAAATTTTACTTAGGTCCATAATGTTTACTTCAATTCCTTTTACGTCTTCGATACCAAATATTATTTCATCAATTAAACTTGTTTCTTTTGATTTAAGTTTAACCATGTAAATTTTCTTTTTTCAAATTTATTACTTTTAACAACATGTCTGTATCTAAGATAATCAAAGTTAATGCCACTAAGTCAACAAATGACAAAGTGAAGATGTTAATTAAATCAAAAAAAATATTAAGTGGAGACTTAATCGTTGCAAAATATCAATATGGAGGTAGGGGACAACGAATGAATAAGTGGTACTCAAGTTATGGAAAAAACCTTCTATGCTCTTTATTTTATAGGCCTTGCGGTATTAAATCAGATAGAACATTTCTAATAAATCAAGCAGTAAGCCTTGCGGTTTTAAAAACAATAAGAAAATTTAATAATGAAAAATGTCTAATTAAATGGCCCAACGACATTTTGTCAGTAAATAAAAAAATAGCTGGAATATTAGTTGAGAATTCATTAAGTTCAGATAAAGTAAATCATTCTATAATAGGGGTTGGTATAAATATTAATCAAGTATTTTTTAAAAGTTTGCCAAATGCAACATCTATTAAAAAAGTCACAAATAAAAATATTGTTGTTGAGAATGTATTAAATGAGTTGATTGATAGTTACAAATATTACTTTACTAAAATAAATGACACCAAATATATTAATGATGAGTATAATCAAAACATATATGGTAAAGAAGGTTGTAAATTTATTTTAAACGGTAAAAAATTCAACGGAAAAATAATTAGTATATCGAATATTGGGGTTATAAAATTGAGTAAAGATTTAGAAGAAATGGGAAATTACGATTCAAGAAAGGTTAAATTACTTTATGATTAGCTCCAACTTTCAGGATCCTCTCTCCATTTCTTTAGTCTAGTTATCTCGTCATTATTAAGATCACCATTTGATTCTATAACTTCAACTAAAGTATTGTAATCTGCTAGTGAATTAATATTAACTTTTTCATCAATAAATTTTTTATTTGCAAAATCAAAATTATAAGAGAAAATTGATAGCATACCCATTACATTGATGCCTTCAGACTTAAGAGCATTTATGGCATTAAGACTACTCTTACCAGTGCTAATCAAATCCTCTATAACTACAACATTAGACTTTTCTTCTATATTACCTTCAATTTGGTTTCTTAGACCATGTCCCTTTGGTTCAGGTCTTACATATGCATATGGCACATTAAGTCTTTCAGATATCATCGCTCCAACTGCAATTGCTCCAGTGGCTACTCCTGCAATAGATATGTCACTCCCATATTTATTTGTAATAATATGGGTCATACTATCCGATATAAATTCTCTAATTTTTGGATATGAAAGAACTAATCTATTATCACAATAAACAGGAGATTTTATACCACTTGTCCATGTGAAAGGATTTTTGGTATTTAATTTAATTGCATTAATTTGTGTAAGAAAATTTACTGTTTGCTCTGCAACTTTTTTGTCTAATACCATTATTACAAATGTATAAAGTTTTTTTCAACCAAAAGCCTTTGATTCTTACAAACGAAATCCAAGATTTCTCTGATAATGAGCCATTACTTTTTATTAAGTATACAAGCGTAGCTCAAATTATCAAAGCTTTAAAATCATCAAAAAATAGAAAAGTATTTTTATATCATAAAGACAGTGATAAACTATGGAAATCATTTAAAAAAAAATTTCCTGTTGTCGAAGCTGCTGGAGGATTAGTTAAAAGAACTGATAATAAACTATTATTTATTTTTAGAAATAATAAGTGGGATCTCCCAAAGGGAGGCATTGAAAAAAAGGAACTTATAATTGAGGCTGCACAAAGAGAAGTGGTTGAAGAAACAGGCGTATTAGACTTAATAGTTCAAAAACAGCTATCTGAGACATTTCATATTTTCAAAAAAGGTAAAAGATTCAAACTTAAGAAGACATATTGGTTTAAGATGTCAACATCCTATATGGGTAAAACTAAGCCTCAAACTGAGGAAGGTATAAAAAAAACTGAATGGGTGTCAAAAGAAAAAATTGATGAAATCTTAAACGATTCTTTTGAAAATATTAGAATAATTGTTTTAGAGGTATTAAAAAGTGATACCCTTTGGAATAAATAATTTATAATCACCATTATTTCTAATTAAATCACGGACAATACTACTGCTAATAAAAGAGTTTTCTGGCGATGTTAAAAAAAATATAGTCTCTATATGGGTCATTTCTCTGTTGGTTAGAGCAATGCTTTTTTCAAACTCAAAATCTGCAGGATTTCTGAGACCTCTTATCATAAACTCAATATTATTTTTTTTACAAAAATCAACAGTTAAACCATCATATGACTCAATCATGATATTATCATAGTTGTTAAATGTCTGTTTAACAAATTCAACTCTTTTTTCTTTTGGAAACATATACTTTTTGTCTGTATTATCTCCAACAGCAATAATAATTTCATCAAAGACCTTAATTCCCCTTTTTACAATATCTACATGGCCAATTGTGATTGGATCAAATGAACCTGGAAAAACAGCTTTTTTCATAATTTAAAATTAAAAATAATTTAAAGAATAGATTCTATTTGATTATTAATTACCTCTTTTACAGATAATCCAAAAGCTTCTATTTGTTGAGGAATAATACTTTGTTTTGTAAATCCTGGAATTGTATTTGTTTCAAGTATGTGAGGGATTCCATCAACAATTATGAATTCAGATCTGGTAAACCCTTTTAATTCAATGTTATCATATATTTTATTTATGTACTTATGTAACAAACTTTCCTCCTCACGAGAAATATTTCCAGGAGTAATCTCTTTAGATTGACCTAAATATTTAGCCCCATAATCAAAAACTTCATTTTCACTTATAATCTCGGTTACTGGAAGAATAATCCTCTTACTGTTAGTCTCAATTACACCAACTGAGACCTCTTTACCAGAAAGATAATTCTCAATTAAGATTTGATAACTTTCTTTAAATGCAATTTTAATTTTGTCCTCAAGTTCATTAATATGATTAACCTTTGAAACTCCGATACTACTTCCTCCATTATTTGGTTTAACTATACATGGTATACTAATTTGTCTTTTAATATTAGATAAATCTAAAGAAGCTTCATTAGTTAATAATATTTGTTTTGATGATGGAATATCAAGGGTATTAATAAACTCAATATATTTTTTCTTATCGAAAGTTAAATTTGAAACAAAACTATTACAACCAGTTTGAGATAAATTCTTTTTTTCAAGAATGAAAGCTAAATCACCATTCTCTCCTGGTTCCCCATGAATAATATTAAAAATTCCATCTAATTTAACTACCTCACCGTTTATTGTAAATGAAAAATTATCATAATCAAAATCAAACCTGTCATTATTATAAGTAACATAATTAGATTCCTTTGAAATACAAACTTGATAAACATTGAGATTTGGATTATCTTTTATATTATCGTAAATGAACTTTCCACTTTTTACAGAGACCTCATATTCAGAGGAAAAACCACCAAAAACTACAGCAATATTTTTCATATTATTTTCAAATGTAAGTCATTATATCAAAAGACAATTATGTCTTAGTATATTTACATTAAATTATCGAAATGAAAATTTTGGATCATTTTAAAAGTAACTCATTAGCTAAACAGATATTCCTGATGTTAGTCATCATATTTATAGTATTTTTTTTGGTGTATAATTTCCTTAAAATCTATACTAAGCATAATAAATATATAGAAGTTCCATATTTAGCTGGAAAAAATCTTGACGAAGCAATAAGTATCCTTAATAATAATAAACTAAAATATGAAGTATTGGACTCTTCGAAGTTTTTTGTAAACATACCAAACTATTCAGTCATATCTCAAATACCAAAAGAATTAGAGCTAGTGAAAAAAAATAGGAAGATATACTTAAATGTCAACCCTAAAAATTTTCAAAAAGTTTCACTCCCTAATGTAATTCAGATAACAAAAAGAAACGCTGAGTCTATCCTTACTGCACTTGGGTTTAAAGTTAGAGATTACAGTTATGTTGATAATATTGGAAAGGATATGGTTTTAGATGTTTTATATCTAGGTGAAAAGATATTACCTGGTCAAAAAATTCCAATGAATTCAGAAATAGATTTAATTCTTGGAAATGGAGAAAGATAACTCAAGAGAGGAAGACTTTGAACAAGAGCTCCATGAACACTTTTCATTTAAAATTGATTCAGGGCAAGAACCCATAAGGATTGATAAATTTCTTATGAGCAGAATTGAAAATGCAACAAGAAATAAAATTCAAAAAGCAGCAAAAGAGGGGTCTATAAGAGTAAATGATAAAATTGTAAAATCTAGTTATAAAGTAAAAAAGAATGATGAAATAAGAATTCTTTTTACTCATCCACCATACGAAAACCTTTTAACCCCAGAGAAAATACATCTAGATATAGTGTATGAAGACGATTATATAATAATTATTAATAAAGAAAGTGGAATGGTCGTCCATCCAGGTCATGGAAATTACTCTGGAACTCTTATCAACGCCTTACTATATCATTTTGATAATCTTCCAAATAACTCTTCAAATAGGCCCGGCCTGGTTCATAGGATTGATAAGGACACATCAGGTCTCTTAGTAATTGCAAAAACAGAGATATCAATGACGCTTTTAGCAAAGCAATTTTTTAAAAAAAGTGTAGAAAGAGAATATTATGCATTAGTTTGGGGAGATGTTAAGGATGATGAAGGACAAATTAATGCCCCAATAGGAAGAAATCCAAAAAATAGACTTCAAATGATAGTCTATGAAGATATTGATGGTGGAAAAGATGCTATAACAGATTATAAAGTAATTGAAAGGTTTGGTTATGTTACTCTTATAAGTTGTAAGCTTCAAACTGGAAGAACACACCAGATTAGGGTTCATATGAAACATATTGGTCATACACTATTTAATGATGAGAGATATGGAGGTGATAAAATTTTAAAAGGAACTGTATATACAAAATACAAACAGTTTGTAGACAATTGCTTTAAAATTCTACCAAGGCAGGCACTTCATGCAAAAACATTAGGTTTCACTCATCCTAAATCAAATGAAAAAATTTCATTTGATTCTGAAATTCCTCAAGATATGAACTCCGTAATTAACAAATGGAGGTTTTATTTTAAACATAAAAATTTATAAATTTGAAATAAAAAATGAAAATTCTTATTTCTCCTGCAAAGTCTCTTGACTTCAATAGCAAAGTTGAAACAAGTCTCAGCTCCAAACCTATATTTACTGATCAAGCATATCAGATAAATGATATAATTAAAGATATATCTGTGCCAGACCTTTCTAACCTTATGAGCATATCACCCAAATTGAGTGAGCTAAATTGGTCTAGAAATCAAGACTTTAAAATTAATAATTCAAAGGAAAAAGAAGCCATTTTTGCTTTTAACGGAGATGTTTATGATGGTATTGATGCTAATACTATCAATGAGTCTAATCATGAAAAACTTCAAGATTCATTAAGAATACTATCTGGTCTTTACGGTATTCTAAAACCATTTGATAAGATTAAAGCGTATAGACTTGAAATGGGAACTAAAATTTCTATTAATGGTTCAAAAAATTTATATGAATTCTGGAAAGAGAATGTTACAAATTCATTATTAGAGGAAATAAATGAGGATGATTTTATTGTAAATCTTGCTAGTAATGAATATTTCTCTGTGATTGATAAAACAATTATTCCTAATACTATAGTTTCACCTCAATTCAAAGATTTTAAGAATGGAAAGCTTAAAATTATTTCATTTTATGCCAAAAAAGCTAGAGGTTTAATGACAAGATATTTAATAGATAATAATATCAAGACTATTTCAGATATTGAGGGTTTCAACTCTTCTGGATACATGTTTAGTCAGGATGAAACTAGTAATCCTTTAGAGCCAGTATTTGTTAGATAATTATATATTGAACTTATCATTGATTTATTTGTAAATTTAAATAAATCAAAAGCTGATGTTTAAAAAAATAATTTTATTACTTACTCTAGCACAGTTTAGTTTTTCACAAGAAAGAGAATTAATCCAGGGAAAAGTCATATACAGAAATATCAATGTGCCTGCAGCTAATGTTATAAACAATACTTCCCAGACATCAACTATAACTAATGATCAAGGAGAATTTGAGATTTTTGCCAAAGAAGGTGATGAAATAATCTTTTCTTCAGTCCAATACATAATTAGAACAGTCAAAGTAAATGATGAAATATTAAAAAATAAAAGATTAATTGTACAAATAAATCAAAGAGTTAGACAATTAGATGAAGTTGTTATTACTCCTGATGATACCGATAAGTTTTTAGACTTAAAAGAAGAACAATTTAAAGGTTTTGATTATATAGCTGATAAATCTACTAAAATTGAAAATATACTTACTGATAATAGACAAGTTGTAAATGGACTCAACTTTGTGAATATTTTTAAACTTCTCTCTTCTCTGGTTGATTCTAAATCAGAAGAAGAAAAACTTAGTATTCTACCAAGTGAGGCTCTCCCACATATTTTAGAGGAAAATTTTTTTACTGATATTCTTAAGTTAGAATTTTTTGAGGTAAATGATTTTTTATTACAATTAGATCTCGATCCAAAAATTAAGCAGTTAATAATAAAAAAGAATCAATTTTTGCTAATTGACTATTTATTAAATAAATCAGATACATATAAAGAACTTAGGGTTGAATGAGAAAATTTTTTATTGATGAGTTTAAGCTTGAAGAAATTGCCGTTCATGATTTTGTAACATCTACATAACAAAACTTTCCTATTGAAGAGGAATTTAAGATGGGTAATTACACAATAGTAATAGAATATTTTAAAAAAAATTTTAAGAGGTTGAATTTATGATTAGTTTTGATATTATGATTTTATTCATTAGTGGTGCAGAGTTAGTCTTTGTCTTTTTTATTGTCTTATTAGTATTTGGAGCAGATAAAATTCCTTCAATTGCAAAAGGATTGGCAAAAGGTATGACTCAAATTAGGCAAGCTACAAACGAAATAAAAACAGAAATATCAAAAAACACTGATATGAAAAATCCAACAGAATCTGTGACTAAAGATTTAAAGGATAGTGTCAGTGACATCAAAAAAGATTTTGATGATCTAAAAGACTCAATAAAAAGAGATTTAAATTAATCTTGAAATAGAAAGCCCATCTCTAAGAGGGAGAATTATAGTTTCAAATCTTTCATCTTTGCTCAAAAGCTTATTAAACTTAATTAAAGTATCTGTCTCTTCGTCATTATCACTCTCCTCTACCACTTTACCTGACCATAAAACATTATCAGATATTATTATACCATTTGGATTTAATTTCTTGGAGACTATTTCAAAGTATTTTATATAATTTTCTTTATCTGCGTCAATAAAGATAAGATCAAAATTTTCATTGAGATCCATTAATATATCGACAGCATTTCCAGTAAGTTGAACTATTTTATCCCTATTACCACTTTCTTCAAAGTATTTGTTTTGAATATTAATAAGTTCTTCATTTCTGTCAATAGTGAAAATTTTTCCATTAGTTGCTAAACCTTCTGCAAGACATAAAGTCCCATAACCAGTATATGTTCCTATTTCAAGTATATGAAGCGGTGACTTAATTTTAGATATTAAACTTAAAAACCTTCCTTGAATATGACCACTCAACATTCTTGGTTGAAGAATTTTTTGATGTGTCTCTTTATTGAGTTTTGATAAAATTTCTGGTTCTTTATCAGAGTTTTGCGAGAGATATTCAGCTAATTTTTCAGAAATAAAATCCATTTATTTTTTTGGTCTTTGATAGTCAAATCTATTTAATAAACTTGGTAATGCATATCCATCACAACCGTTAACTGTAACAACATTGCCTTTATCTAATTGTAGAAATCCTGAATCACTTATTAAATCTTCATTGAAATATAATTCTTCAATAGATGCAACTACAAGTATTGTTCCATTTTCTTCAATATTATATTCATTAAGGTATTTACAAACTAACTGAACTGGTGAGCCTTTAACAAAAGGTGCTTTGCATCCATCTTTATATTCCTGCTCAAGATTAGTCTTGTCAAATTCAGAGATTTCTTCTGGATACTTTGCGCTTGTATGATGAGCATCATTAATAATGTCACTAACTATATGGTTTACTGTAAACAATTTAGTTTCCTTAATATTCTTAAATGTGTTTCTTGGAACAGTTGTAGGCCTTAAAATATATCCAAGCATTGCAGGATTACTACCTAAATGTGTAATTGAACTAAAGACTGCTACATTTTCAACTCCTTCTTTTGAGATACTGCCAATAAGATTAGCAGATTTATAACCCGTACATGAATTTATAAGATTGATTCTATAAAATTTCTGTAAGTCGTCAAAGTCTTTTTTGGATAAATGTTTCATTAACCAAAAGTATAAAGAAATCTTTTAAATTTGTAATGCTCGGGTGATTAGCTCAGTTGGTTTAGAGCACTACCTTGACAGGGTAGGGGTCACTGGTTCGAATCCAGTATCACCCACTATGATAAAAAAAATATTTTTAACACCAATAGTTACACTAGGAATTATTTTTATCATTCTTGGATTAAGATGGATGCTAGTTGACGAGCCTTGGATGCTTGATAAAGTTGCAAATGAAGAAAGGCTCAATATGACTTTTGATCAATTATTTAATGAAGAAATTAATCAAACTCTGCCGGGCTACCTCAAGCAAATCTATCGTTTCTTTGGTCTTTGGGTTTCTATAATTGGTATTTTTATAGTCTCTTTTGCTAAAACAAAATTTATTGAAAATAAAGTCTTTGCAAGAAACTTATTGATTTGTATTGGGTTAATGGTAATATCTGCTCAGACAATGGCATACATCCTTATACCTAGTTCTCCTTTTATTTACCTTGGTTGGGGAAGTATCCTTATGTTTTTAGTCTCATTATGGGGGTATAGAAAACTCTCTTAAAAAGGAAGATTATCTAAATCTATATTACCGCCTGTAATAACAACTCCAATTTTTTTTCCTTTAAACTCATCTTTATTTTTTATGATTCCAGCTAGTGGAAGTGAACAAGATGGTTCACATATTATCTTGAGGCGTTGCCAAATTAATTTCATTGAATCAATTATCTCATCTTCTGTAATTCTTATAATTTTTTTTACTTCATTAAGAATAATAGGAAAGTTTTTATCTCCAAGCTGAGTTCTTAAACCATCAGCAATAGTATTAGTAGTAATATTAGTCTCAATTTTACCACTTATTAAAGATCTGAAGGCATCATCGACTTCAAAAGGTTCTGTTCCAATTACTGAGCAATTATCCCCAAAATATTTTGCTGCTAATGCACTTCCAGCTATAAGACCTCCACCACCTATTGGAACCAATATGTGATCAAAAGAACCATATTGTTCTATAAGCTCTTTAGATGCAGTACCTTGTCCTATTATTACATCTAAATTATTTGAAGGATGAATAAAAGTAGCACTCTTAAAATGCACTACATCTTCAGCTGCTGCTTCTCTAGCCTTAAGATTTGACTCACACTCAATTAACTCCCCGCCATAACCTCTAACAGCCTCTTTTTTTATTTTAGGAGCATTTGAAGGCATAACTATGTAAGCCTTTATTCCAATTTTTTTTGCAGCTAGTGAAATTGCCTGAGCATGATTCCCTGAAGAATGAGTAACAACACCTTTACTTTTCTGTTCATCAGAGAGTCTAAGAATTGCATTTGCTGCCCCTCTCATTTTAAATGCACCCATTTTTTGAAAATTTTCACATTTAAAATAGACTTCAGCCTCTGTTAATTCATTAATGTAACTTGATGTTAAAACAGGAGTATTATGAATTAATGGTTTAATACGATTATGACAATCTATTAAATCTAATTTTTTTATTTCCATTTTATATTACAACCAATACTTGGTTTCTGTAGGTCATTATTTTCAATACCATTTATAAGACAATCAATTGCATTTTTAATGTCATTCCCATTGGACTCAACTTCGTTACCCGGTCTTGAATCATCAAGTTGTCCTCTGTAAACTAATTTAAGGTTGTCATTATATAAATAAAAATCTGGAGTACATGCTGCATCATATGCTTTAGCTACTTCTTGAGTCTCATCATACAAATACGGAAAATTAAAATCATTTTCAACAGCATTTGTTTTCATTTTTTCAGGACTATCCTCAGGATAATTAATTATATCATTACTAGAGATAGCAATAAATTTTATTTCATCGCTTTGATACTGTTTAGCTAATTTACTTATAGTTGGGTTTACATGCTTAACGTATGGACAGTGATTACATATAAACATTATTACTGTTCCAACAGTCCCCTTATTTTCTTTTAAAGAAAAATTCGAATCAGATGTAACATCAATTAGATTGAAATCAGGTGCTACAGATCCAAGAGAAATCATATTTGAAGGAGTTCTTGCCATAATTATTTTTATTAAAAATAAAAAAACCCTCATATTACAGAGGGTTTTTTGATGAATATTAAAATTTAATTAATTCCAAGTCTTAAGGTTAACTTCTGTTCTAGTACCCAGAAAAGTTGATATAGGTGCAACAGTTTTACCAAACTTCTCAAATGCTTCTATCTCTGGCTGATTCTGAGGACCACCTTTAAGATTATCAGCAAAACTTCCTTGATTTGAGTATATATAATGACTCTCACCATCTCTGCTTACTCCTTGATTAATAGATCCTAGAGCAACATATGTTTCTACTGACTTAAAATTACTCATCAATTCTACAAAAGCAGTAGCAAAAACTCTTTGATCATCCACTCTCCATTGCCATGATTGAGCCCAATTTCCTCTCTCTGAATCTGTATTTATTCTAATTAAACTTTGTCCAGCAGAGTTAGCAACAACTTTGGAATCTAAAGCCTCTAGGTCATCATAGAAATCTTCGTATTTTTCACCAGAGCGTATTTCTCTCAGCTTGATTATCCCATCAACAGGACCTGCAAAAACAATTGAATGTGTTGCTTTTAAGTCTTGTGGTCTATAAAAATATCTTACAAGAGAGACTGAAACCCCCTCTGGCATATCTATACTTGAGTAAAACTCATCCATAGCCTCTAGATAAGCTCCAGCTTGGTTGGCTGGTACATATATATCAACTCTATTCCAAGCAATATTATCTTGAGAATAAGAGAACCCTAATGATAGGGTTAATAGTATTATAAAAATTTTTTTCATGATTAATTATTTGTCCAAATATATAACCAAATTGTTAATATTGATAGTATCTCTTGGTTACTTTCCATATATTTATAGAATAACCAATAATTATAAAAATGAAAAAATATATTTTTTTACTTGCAATTTTACTTGCATCATGTGAAATGCCAGTTGAAGAGCCAAAAGGATCAGGATATTGGATAGCAGAAGATGGTAACGAAAAATTTGTTAACGCTTCAGACGATTATACTGATATATTCAAAGAATGGCTTGAAGCTCATAACGAAAAAGATATTGATAAAGTTTTATCCTATGAGACTGATGGTGTTATTCTTGACTTACCTGACGGGACTACAGTAGAAGGAAAGGAAGCTCATAGACAAGGTCTTGAAGGCTATTTTACTCTTGATCCTGAGCTTAATATGTATTGGGCATTGCCATATGTAGGAGTTAACAATGCTGAGGTTTGGATAATTGCAGGCTCTGTTGAAGATACTACTACTGAAGAAGGTAAACAATCACGTTTACTGATGGTTGACGCACAATTTACAGAGGATAAACTTTCCAGAATAATATTTTATGAGAAGGCAAGACCTTCATCTCAGAATTAAAATATAAATTGGATTTATTCATACTAATAATAGGATTCCTGTTATGCCTAATCGGAATAGTTGGAAGCTTTATACCAATAATACCTGGCCCAGTAACTGCTTGGCTGGGTATTTTACTTTTAAATTTAACGTCAGTAGTAAAATTTAACTTAAACTTCGTTTTAATAACTCTAACCGTAGCAATATCTGTTGGAATCTTAGACTATATTATTCCAATATTAGGTGTAAAAAAGTTGGGTGGTACTAGATCTGGTCAGATTGGAACCACTGTTGGTTTAATTGTAGCTCTAATAATCTTAGGACCTATAGGTATTATTATTGGCCCTTTTTTAGGAGCATTATTAGGTGAAATGTCTGAAAAAAAATCCTTTCAGGATTCAATAAAACCTGCATTTGGATCATTTGTTGGTGTAATTGCAGGAAGTGTTATTAAATTTTTAATTAGTCTAAGTTTTTTATTTTTTTATTTTGATATTTTTTGGGGATATCGCGAGAGTTTCTTTTAAAATAATTTCCTAAATTGAATTTACCAATTAAATAAATACATTGAAAAAATTTGAAAAAACCTTTTTTGTATCATGGACAGATTTAGATCCAAATTGGCATGTTGCAAATCATGCATATATTAAATATGCAACTGATACTAGAGTGTCTTTTTTTTCTTTTATTAAACTGAATAAAGATGTTTTTGAAAATTTTAAAATAGGACCAGTATTGTTCTATGAACATATACACTACTACAAGGAAATTTTAATGGAGGTTGAATTTAAAATTAATGTTGAGATAAATGGATATAGTGAAGATGGAAGATT
This sequence comes from Candidatus Marisimplicoccus sp., assembly GCA_965655775.1. Classification (GTDB taxonomy): domain Bacteria; phylum Bacteroidota; class Bacteroidia; order Flavobacteriales; family Flavobacteriaceae; genus Marisimplicoccus. The sequence continues at coordinate 81,371 of CBFHHV010000001.1, read as the reverse complement.
CTTTTCGTTGTTTCAAAATTTTTATGATAATGCTGGAAATCATCTTGCTCATCTTGATCTAGCTTTCGGTCTTATAAATACAGATACAAGGAAACTGACATCAATGCCAGAGGAATCGTTTGAAATTTTTAAAAACTGTTCAAAATCAGATTCTTTTAAAATACTAACTAAGGCAGATATGAGAAAGCACGGAAAATATCCAGAAAATATCATTAATGAGCAGTAATAATGAAGTATTGTTATTTTTTATGTTTTTAATTTAAATCGATAATTTAACGCAAAATGAAAATAAAATGAAGGAAAAATATTGGAAAAAAAATATTTTGTATTTGAGAATTCTTTTGACAATTTGGTTTATATCATCTTTTGGATTTGGGATCTTGTTTGCAGAAAATCTTAACTCAATTTTTTTAGGAGGCTTTCCTCTTGGATTTTGGTTTGCTCAACAGGGCTCAATCTACATATTTGTAATATTAATTTTCATATATGTCTATTTGATGAACAAATTAGACAAAGAACATAATTTAGAAGAATAAAATGGATGCGCAATTTTGGACATATTTATTAGTTGGCGTAACATTTTCGCTTTATATCGGAATAGCAATTTGGTCAAGAGCTCAAAGTACTAAGGAGTTTTATGTTGCGGGTGGAGGAATTCATCCAGTGATAAATGGAATGGCAACTGCTGCTGATTGGATGTCTGCTGCTTCATTCATATCTATGGCTGGAATAATTTCATTTCTTGGTTATGGTGGTTCACAATATTTGATGGGTTGGACAGGTGGATATGTACTATTAGCACTATGTTTAGCTCCATACCTTAGAAAATTTGGTAAGTTTACTGTTCCTGATTTTATTGGTGAAAGATACTATTCCCAAACTGCTAGAACAGTTGCGTTGATTTGTGCAATCTTTGTCTCATTTACATATGTTGTTGGTCAAATGAAGGGTGTAGGTGTCGCTTTTTCAAGGTTTTTAGAGATACCATATGACTTAGGAGTAATTATTGGTATTGGTATTGTTTTTTTCTATGCTGTACTTGGAGGAATGAAGGGAATAACATACACTCAAGTTGCACAGTATTGTGTTTTAATATTTGCATTTACTGTACCGGCAATTTTTATATCTCTTCAGGCTACGGGAAATCCAATACCTCAAATTGGATTCGGAAGTAAAACATTAGATGGAGTATATTTATTAGAAAATTTAAATCAACTATCAGTAGATCTCGGATTTGAAAAATATACTGATATTAACCGAACAACTCTAATAAATGTATTTTTTATTACAGCAGCTCTTATGTTTGGAACAGCAGGTCTTCCTCATGTAATTGTAAGATTTTTTACTGTCCCAAAAGTTAGAGATGCAAGAATCTCGGCAGGATGGGCTCTATTATTTATATCATTACTTTATACAACTGCTCCTGCAGTTGCTGCTTTTGCTAAAGTGAATTTGATTAATACAGTATCAAATGCTAAATATGCTCAAATGCCTCAATGGTTTAAGAATTGGGAGAACACTGGACTTCTTGAATTTGATGATAAAAATGCAGATGGGGTTATTCAATATGTTGCAGATAGTCAAGTAAATGAGTTAACTATTGATAGAGATATTATGGTTTTAGCAAATCCAGAAATTGCTAATTTACCAGCATGGGTGATTGGATTAATAGTTGCAGGGGGATTAGCTGCTGCACTTTCAACAGCTGCTGGTTTACTTCTAGTAATTTCAACATCAATCTCACACGATCTTTTGAAGAAAAATATTAATCCAAATATTTCTGAAAAAGGAGAATTATGGGCTGCAAGAATTTCTATAGCAGTAGCAGTAGTTGCTGCAGGTCTTGCAGGGCTAAACCCACCAGGTTTTGTTGCAGAGGTTGTTGCACTAGCATTTGGTTTGGCAGCCTCATCTTTTTTCCCTGCTATTATTTTAGGGATTTTTGATAAAAAGATGAACAAAGAGGGAGCTTTATCTGGAATGATAATAGGAATAGTTTTTACAACTATATATATATTCTATTTCAAGCCTCAACTAGGTGGACCAGGCTTACCAGAAGATTACTTATTTGGAATATCTCCTGAAGGTATTGGTACAATTGGTATGATTATTAACTTTATAGTATCTTTAATTGTTTCAAGAATTACAAGACCAACACCAAATAAAATTAAAGATTTAGTTGAAAGTATAAGATACCCTAAATAGACATGCAAAGAATTACTAGTCTTTCCGATTATTTTAAGAAATATGAACAAAGTGAAAAAGATCCTGAAAAATTTTGGTCAGAGGTAGCGGACAATTTTATATGGAAAAAAAAGTGGGACAAGCTATTAGATTGGAATTTTGAGAGTGTAGATATTAAGTGGTTTAAAAATGCAAAGCTTAATATAACTGAAAACATTTTTGAAAGGAATTTAAAAGATCGTGGTGATAAAACAGCAATTATATGGGAACCAAATGATCCTACAGAGTCTTCAATTCATTTAACATACAACGAGCTTTATGAAGAAACTTGTAAGTTTTCAAATGCTCTAAGAGATAAAGGAATTAAAAAAGGAGATAGAGTAATTATATACATGCCAATGGTACCTGAAGCAGCAATTGCAATGTTAGCATGTGCTAGAGTTGGTGCTGTTCACTCTGTAGTTTTTGCAGGTTTTTCATCTACCTCTCTTGCTGATAGAATAAATGACTGTCAAGCAAAAATGATGCTAACTTCTGATGGTAATTTTAGGGGTAATAAAACCATTCCCGTTAAACCTGTTGTTGATGAGGCACTTGAAAAGTGCTCAACAATTGAGAGTGTCATTGTATTAGAAAGAACAAAACAAAAAGTTAATATGACAGAGGGGAGAGACTATTGGTGGCATGATTGTATTAATGGTATTTCCTCACAATGTGCTCCTGAGATTTTAGATTCAGAGGACATGTTGTTTATATTATATACTTCTGGATCAACAGGAAAACCTAAAGGCGTTGTTCATTCCTCTGCTGGATATATGGTATATTCTGCATATACATTCCTGAATGTATTTCAATATGATGAAAATGATATTTATTGGTGTACTGCAGATGTTGGTTGGATAACTGGTCACTCATATATAGTATATGGACCTCTACTTTGCGGTGCTACTTCAGTAATGTTTGAAGGTGTTCCAACATTTCCTAATGTCAGTAGGTTCTGGGATGTTGTTGATAAATATAAAGTCAATCAATTCTATACTGCTCCTACTGCAATTAGAGCACTTCAAGCTCATGGACTAGAACCTTTAAAAAATAATTCTTTAGATTCTTTAAAGGTAATAGGATCTGTAGGAGAACCAATTAATGAGGAAGCTTGGCATTGGTATCATGATAATATTGGAAAAGGAAATTGTCCTTTAGTTGATACATGGTGGCAGACTGAAACAGGTGGTATAATGATTTCTGCACTTGCTGGAATTACTCCAAATAAAGCAGCTCATGCATCTCTTCCTCTACCTGGAATTCAACCTGTAATTGTTGATTCAGATGGGAACGAATTAATTGGTAATAATGTTCAAGGTAATCTATGTATTAAATTTCCATGGCCATCAATATTAAGAACTACTTATGGAGATCACCAGAGATGTATAAATACTTACTTCTCAAATTATAAGGGTATGTATTTTACTGGAGATGGAGTAAAAAGAGATCACGATGGGTACTTAAGAATCCTTGGAAGAGTTGACGATGTAATAAATGTCTCGGGGCATAGAATGGGAACTGCAGAGGTTGAAAATGCAATAAACGAACATGAGGAGGTAATTGAATCTGCTGTTGTTGGTTATCCTCATGAGATTAAGGGTGAAGGAATATATGCATATGTTATAGTTAATTCTAAATCATCAGATGATTTAATTAAAAAAGAAATTACAGATGTTGTAAGAAGAGTTATTGGGCCTATTGCGAAACCAGATAAAATTCAAATTGTAAGTGGTTTACCAAAGACAAGATCGGGTAAAATAATGAGAAGGATACTAAGGAAAGTCGCAAGTAATGATTTTGATAATTTAGGTGATACTTCAACCTTACTTAACCCAGATGTTGTTGATGAAATTATTAAAGGTTCTAGTAATTAAGTAACTTTTCTAATCCAATTCCTCTTGACCCTTTAATCAAGATATTCATTGAATGAAGATTATTTAAATTTATTGCTTTAGACATTTCATTTAAAGATTTGAACTTTTCAATATGTGCTTCTTTACTCTCACAATTGAAAAAAATATTACCAACGAGATAAACTTTTTTATAATTTTTATTATCAATTAAGTCAACAACATCTTGATGCTCTTTTTCAGAGTGTTCTCCTAGTTCAAACATATCACCAAGAACTAATACTTTATTTGATATTACTTCTTTATCAAAATTAGATATGGCGGCTTTTATACTAGTTGGGTTAGCATTATATGCATCTAGATAGATTTTATTAGAACCAAATTGAATTATTTCAGATCTATTAGAATCATTTTTAAATATATCAAGACCTTTTTGAATTTCATCATTTGTCAAATCAAGAAATTTACCTATTGATATGCTTGATGCTATATTAGAGAAATTATAGTCTCCATAAATACTTGATCTAAATTCATAATCTTCTCTTTTTAGAATTAATTGATTATCCCTTTTAATATAGTTAAATTTATATTCTGAATCTTGATTTTCACCAAAGGTCACTGCCAAATCTCCTTTACAATTTTCAACCTGTAGTTCATCATCATTATTCAAAATTATATGACCATAATTTTGAGTTAAGTAGTCAAACATTTCAGTTTTTCCTTTAATTACTCCTTCAAATCCACCAAAACCTTCTAGATGGGCTTTGCCGTAGTTTGTAATTAATCCAATATCTGGCATTGCAATTTCACAAAGACTTTCTATCTCTCCTATATGATTTGCTCCCATCTCAATAATTGCAACATCAACATCTTCATTTATATCAAAGAGAGAAATAGGAACCCCGATATGATTATTTAAATTACCCTTTGTTTTTATTACATTATACTTTTGAGAAAGTATTGAATAAATTAGATTCTTAGTGGTTGTTTTTCCGTTACTTCCAGTAACTCCAATTATTTTTGTATCATATTGAGACCTATGATAACTACTTAATTTCTGAAGAGCTTTGAGTGAGTCTTCGACATATATAAGATTTGGATTTTTATCTAAAATACTTTTATCATCAATTATACTATAACAAGCACCTTTATCTAATGCTTCTAAAGCAAAATGATTCCCATTAAAATTTTCACCTTTTAATGAAAAAAAAATTTGATCACTGATAAGATTTCTTGTATCAATTGAAACTCCGCTTGATGAGGTAAATAATGAATATAATTTTTTAGTGTCCAATCTAATTTTATTGCAATATACTAAAGAAATGAGTATTTTTGCTTTGTCTTAGACTAACAGACTTCAACTCATTTATATGAAAAAAATAACAGGAAAGACTTATTTGGATTGGTATGAAAATATGCTTTTGTGGAGAAAGTTTGAAGATAAACTTGCTGCAAAATATATTCAGCAAAAGATTCGAGGGTTCCTCCATCTTTATAATGGTCAAGAAGCTGTTCTAGCTGGATGTCTTCACTCAATAGATCCAAAGAAAGATCGTATGATAAGCTCATACAGGAGTCATGTCCATGCAATTGGGCTTGGAGAAGATCCAAAGTTTGTTATGGCTGAGCTATTCGGAAAAGCAACGGGTACTTCTGGTGGATTGGGTGGTTCTATGCATATTTTTTCAAAAAAATATAATTTCTTTGGTGGACATGGAATTGTTGGTGGACAAATACCTTTAGGTACAGGAATTGCTTTTGGAGATAAGTATTTTAAAAGAGATAGTGTTACATTATGTTATCTTGGTGATGGTGCAATTCGTCAAGGTGCATTTCATGAATCTATCAATCTCGCTGCTTTATGGAAACTTCCTATTATATACATTGTTGAAAATAACGGATATGCAATGGGAACATCTGTGGCAAGAACTACGAGCCAAGAAGATTTATGGAAACTGGGTGAGCCATATGAAATGCCTTCAATGCCTGTTGATGGTATGGATCCTGTAAAAGTAGCAGAAGCTATAGATGAGTGTGTTAAACATGCAAGGTCAGGTAAAGGACCTTCTTTACTAGACGTTAAGACTTATAGATATAGAGGACATTCAATGTCTGATGCTCAACAATATAGAACTAAAGAGGAAGTTGAAGAGTATAGAAAAATCGACCCTATTACTCAAGTTGAAAAAATTATTCTTTCAAAGAAGTATGGAACAAAATCTGATATTGAAAAAATAGATAAAAAAGTAAAGAATATTATTACAAAATGTGAAGAATTCTCAGAATCCTCACCTTTCCCTGATAAGTCTATTATGTACGATGTTGTATATGAGCAAAAAGATTATCCTTTTATTAAACATAAAATAGATTAATATGGCTGAAGTTATAAACATGCCAAGATTGAGCGATACCATGGAAGAGGGAACTCTTGCTAAGTGGTTCAAAAAAGTAGGGGATTCAGTAAAAGAGGGTGAAATTTTAGCTGAAATTGAAACAGATAAGGCTACTATGGAGTTTGAGTCTTTTCATGATGGTGTTCTACTTCATATTGGAATTGATGAAGGCTCAACTGCACCTGTTGATAGTATAATAGCTGTTATTGGATCAAAGGGTGAAGATATTTCATCAATCATTAAAGGTACTAATACAGCCAACGAAGAGCCAAAACCAGAGGTAAAGGAAGAGCCAAAACCAGAGGTAAAGGAAGAGCCGAAACCAGAGGTAAAGGAAGAGCCGAAACCAGAGGTAAAGGAAGAGCCGAAACCAGAGGTAAAGGAGGAGGTTAAATCAGTTGAATTATCTAATGAATCAACTGATAGGATTTTAATATCTCCACTTGCTAGAAAGTTGGCAAATGAAAAAGGAATTGATATTAAATCAATTAAAGGTTCAGGAGATAATGGTAGAATTATAAAGAGAGATATTGATTCATATAAGTCTTCAGATTATTCTCAATTTATTCACCCAAGACCAAGTGTTACAGAATCATTTAATGAGTCTCAAAACTCTACGATGAGAAAAGCTATTGCAAAGAGATTATCAGACTCTAAGTTTTCTGCGCCTCATTACTATCTAAATATAGAGTGTGAGATGGATAACATGATCTCTTTCAGAAATCAATTTATTAATACTCAAAACATAAAAATTTCATTTAATGATATTATTGCTAAAGCTGTATCACTTTCATTAGCAAGACATCCAAAGGTAAATTCTAGATGGTACGATGATAAAATTGTTTTTTATGATCATGTTCATTTGGGAGTAGCTGTTGCAGTTGATGATGGTCTTATCGTCCCAGTTGTTAAATATGCAAATTCTAAAGACTTGCCAGAAATTAATATAGAGATCAAAGATTTTGCTGTGCGTGCAAAAAATAAAAAATTAACTCCTGCTGAGATTGAGGGAAGCACTTTTACTATTTCAAATCTAGGTATGTTTGGAATTGAAAGTTTTACTTCTATAATAAATCAACCTAATTCTGCTATACTTTCTATAGGAGCAATCATTGAGAAACCTATTGTAAAAAACGGTGATATATCAATTGGAAACACAATGAAATTAACTTTAGCATGTGATCATAGAACTGTTGATGGTGCTACAGGTTCACTATTCTTAAAAACTCTTAAAGAGTTCATTGAAAACCCAGTCTCAATTTTAATCTAATGAAGACTATTTTAGTAACTGGAACAAGCTCTGGCATTGGACATCAAATATGCATTCAAGCTGCAAAAATGAATTTTGCTGTAATATCGGTTTCAAGAAATATTGAACCACTGAAAGATATAGGTGGTATTGAATCATTCGCAATAGACATTACAAATAAAGATTCTGTTGATGAGTTTATTGCAAACTTGAAAAGTAGAAAAATTAAAATCGATATTTTGATTAATAATGCTGGGTATCTTGTTAGTGAGTTATTTGGTGATACAACGTATGATTCTTTTAAAAAAACATTTGATGTAAATGTGTTTGGGCTTGCAGAAATTACTAGATCCCTGATCCCAATAATTAATTCAGATGGACATGTTATTAACATAAGTAGTATTGGAGGAGTTAATGGATCTAAGAAGTTTCCTGGCTTATCAGCATACTCTAGCAGCAAAGCAGCTGTAATAGCTTTAACTGAAGTGTTAGCTGAAGAATATCAAAATGGACCATCATTTAATGTTTTAGCTTTAGGTGCTGTTCAAACAAAAATGTTAAAAGAGGCATTTCCAGATTATAATGCAGATACAAAGCCAGAAGAAATGGCTAAGTATATACTTGATTTTGCCATTAATGGTAATAAATTATTTAATGGTAAATTAATTTCTGTATCAAATTCTAATCCTTAAGATTTATTTTTCTGAGAAAGTTTAACTTTTTTAAATAATTCTGAAGAATAAACAAAATCGTTTATCAATTTATCATCCGTATTTAATATTTCTTCATTATTACCTTCCCATATTTTTTTTCCTTCAACTAAGAAGATAATTTTATCCCCAATTTCCATTACTGAATTCATATCATGAGTATTAATAATAGTAGTAATATCATACTCAACGGTAATCTCTTGAATCAGCTTATCAATTATAATTGCAGTTTTAGGATCTAAACCTGAATTTGGTTCATCACAAAAAAGATACTTTGGATTAAGTACAATAGCTCTAGCAATTGCAACTCTTTTCTTCATACCACCTGATATCTCTGAGGGAAACTTATTATCAACATCTTTTAGATCTACGCGATGAATTACTTCTCTAGCCCTTTCAATCATTTTTGATTGAGACATATTTGAAAACATCCTTAAAGGAAATATAATATTATCTAGAACAGACATAGAATCAAATAGTGCACTACCCTGAAAAACCATCCCCATCTGTTTTCTTAAATCTGAAACCTCGGTAATCTCATCTTTATTAAACTTTTTTCCATCGTACATAATATCCCCGTTATCAACTTCATGAAGACCAAGAAGACATTTCATTAGAACAGTTTTACCTGATCCACTTTGACCAATGATTAGATTAGTTTTTCCTTTTTCAAAAGTTGCTGATATATCTTCAATAATTTTATGACTATCAAAAGATTTCGATATTTTATTTATCTCTATCATTATGCCAAAAGAAGTTGAGTTACAATAAAGTTAATAATGATAATAACACTACTTGTCCAAACAAATGAAATATTACTGGCTTTACCTACTTCAAGTGCGCCACCCTTCATGAAAAATCCATGATATGAGGGAATAGTTGCTAGAACAAATGCAAATAAAATTGTTTTGATGTAAGTATAGATAATATGAAATACTTTAAAGTCAAGTTGGATCCCTTGAATGAAATCAAAGCTTGTTGAGAAACCAGCATAGACACTTGCAATATATCCACCGAGTATACCTAAAAACATTGCTAAAGTAATTAAAAAGGGATATAGTAATAATGATATAATTTTAGGAAAAATTAGATAATTAAATGAGTTAATACCCATAACCTCCAAAGCATCAATCTGTTCAGTTACTCTCATTGTTCCAATACTCGATGTAATAAATGAGCCAACTTTACCAGCCATTATTATGGAAATAAGGGTTGGTGCGAACTCCAAAATGACAGATTGCCTTGTTGCAAATCCTATAAGATTACCAGGAAGTAACGGATTCTCAATAGCTAAAGCTGTTTGAATCGCTACAACCCCACCAATTAGAAAGGACATAAAAGCAACAATACCAATTGATCCTAATATTAAATCCTCAATTTCTTGAAAAATCAATTTTTTAAGTACACTCCACTTGGTAAATTTTGAGAAAGTATACTTAATCATTAAGAAGTATCTACCAATATGAAAAAAAATTCTCATCTGGTTTCTAAACTTTATATGTTATTGCATTAATATTCATTCCAGCACCGACACTAGCAAACATAATAATATCACCTTTGGAGACCTTATGTCCTTGATAATTAGTTTTTTTAACTAGATCAAAAAGAGTAGGAATAGTTGCAACTGAACTATTTCCAAAGTCCTCAATATTCATTGGAAGAATATCTTTGGGCGCAGATGTTTTATATAGTCTGAAGAATCGTTTGATGATAGCCTCATCCATTTTTTTATTTGCCTGATGGATAAATATCTTCTTTAGGTTTTCAATTTTACAATTAGTATCATCAAAACAAGATTTCATTGCCACTGGAACATTTGTAAGAGCAAATTCATATACTTTTCTTCCTTGCATCTTAATAAACTTCTGATCACTTTTTGCTCTTGTTTTAGTATCATATGAAGTCCCATAAAAGATAAAATCATTTTCACCATCATAAGTAAATGTAGCAGACTTATGAGATAATATTCCACCATCATAAGAACTATCACTTTCTAAAATTATTGCACCTGCTCCATCTGCATATATCATTGAGTCTCTGTCATTTTCATCTAGTATTCTTGAAAGAGTATCACAACCTATAACTAAACATTTTTTTGCCATACCTGATTTAATAAATGATTTAGCCTGAATAACTCCTTCAACCCATCCTGGACAGCCACAAATAATATCATATGCTACACAATTAGGATTTTTAATTTTGAGCTTTGCCTTAACTTTTGAGGCAATTGATGGTAATGTGTCTACTTGCCCACTTTTGCATGATATATCTCCTGTATTATGAGCAACAATTATGTAATCAAGTGTCTCCTTATCTAACTTAGAATCCTTAATTGCAAAACTAGCAGCTACAGCAGCTAAATCAGATGAATTTATTTCATCGGGGGCATATCTTCGTTCAACAATACCAGTGATTGATTTAAATTTCTCTATGATTTCAGCATTTGAACTTTGAATATTATTCCCATCTAAATCAAGGAATTTATTTTTAAGAAAATCTGAGTTTGTTTTTGTGATATCTGGTATACAGCTTCCTGTCCCAGTTATTCTGTAGTTCATCTTATAAAATTACTTAAATTATTGATAAGTCTCAATAGGTGGGCAGCTACAAATTAAATTTCTATCACCGTAAGCTTCGTCAACCCTTCTCACTGAGGGCCAAAATTTATTAGCTTTCAAGTAATTTTTTGGGAAGGATGCTTCTTCTCTAGAATATTCATAATTCCATTCGCTTGAAGTAAGCATCTTTAATGTATGAGGTGAATTCCTTAGCATCTCTCTGTCTGATTCATCATTTGAGGTAATCTCAGAATAGATCGAATTAAGTGCCTCACAAAATCTGTTTATTTCATTTAAATTTTCGCTTTCAGTTGGTTCAATCATCATAGTTCCGGGCACGGGGAATGAAACAGTTGGTGCATGAAACCCATAGTCTATTAATCTCTTTGCAATATCTACTACTTCAATATTATATTTTTTAAATTCTCTACAATCAATTATAAATTCATGAGCAGATCTTCCATTCTCTCCACTGTATAGAATTTTAAAGTTTTTTTCAAGTTTTGTTTTCATATAGTTAGCATTAACAATGGCAATTTCTGTTGAGTTTTTTACACCAAGTTTTCCAAGCATTCTAATGTAGCCGTAAGAAATTAAACAAACTAATGCAGAACCCCAGGGTGCAGATGAAATCGCATCAATATGATACTTACCACCTGAGGGTATAATTGGATTAGAGGGAAGAAAATCTTTAAGATGTTCAGCAACACAAATTGGTCCGACACCTGGACCTCCACCTCCATGGGGTATTGAAAAAGTCTTGTGAAGATTTAAATGACAAACATCTGCTCCGATTAATTTTGGACTTGTCAACCCAACTTGTGCATTCATATTAGCACCATCCATATATACTTGTCCACCATTTTGATGAATAAGTTCATTTATTAGCTGAATTTCAGACTCAAATACTCCATGAGTTGATGGATAAGTTATCATTAAGGCAGCCAGGCTATCTTTGTGTTCAGCAATTTTTAATTTTAAATCATTTATATCAATATTACCTCTTTCATCAGTCGCTATTACTACAACTTTTAATCCAGCCATAATTGCAGATGCAGGGTTAGTGCCATGAGCAGAAGAAGGAATCAAACATATATTTCTATGTTTTTCTCCTATTTTGTTCAAGTAAGATTTTATTACCATTAATCCGCTATACTCTCCTTGAGCTCCAGAATTAGGTTGAAGAGAGGTAGCTGAAAATCCAGTTATCTCACTTAAATAATTTTCTAACTTACCAATTACTTCATGATATCCTTGAGCTTGATTGGTCGGTACAAATGGATGAATACTGTTCCACTCACTCCAGCTAAGGGGAATCATCTCAGAGGCTGCATTAAGTTTCATTGTACATGAACCTAGAGAAATCATAGATTGGGTAAGAGATAGATCTTTGTTTTCAAGAGACTTAATATATCTCATTAAAGAAGTCTCAGAGTGATAAGAATTAAAAACAGGATGAGACAAAATTTCTGATTTTCTATCATTTTCTGTCAATTGATTATCTGGGAAATCAATATGTTTAGATTTCTGCCCACTATATTCTTCAAAAATTGATACTACTGAGTCAAGGTCTTTTAAATCTGTCTTCTCATTTACAGATATTGATATCTCATTATCTGAATGATAACAAAGATTGATTTCTTTTGATAGAGCAATCTTTTGAATAGATTTAGATTCAGAAATTATTGTAATTGTATCAAAGAATTTAGAATATTTTAGTTCTATACCTAAGGATGAAATTTTATTAAATAAATAAACAGCCTTGTGATGGATTGAGCTAGATATATTTCTAAGTCCCTTTGATCCATGGTAAACAGCATACATGCCAGCCATAACTGCAAGTAGAACTTGAGCTGTACAAATATTTGAGGTTGCCCTATCTCTTTTTATATGCTGTTCTCTAGTTTGTAATGCCATCCTTAGAGCATAGTCACCATCAACATCTTTTGTAACACCAATAATTCTTCCTGGAATATTTCTTTTGTATTTTTCTTTTGTAGCAAAAAAAGCAGCATGAGGCCCACCATAACCGAGAGGAATCCCAAACCTTTGAGTTGTTCCAACTACAACATCAATTTTCTCTGGATTTGGAGGTTCAATAATAACTAAGGACATTAAATCAACAGCCAAGACTGTTTTAAAATCATCATTCTTTATTTCAGACAAAATTTTATCAATATTTGGTAGGTTCCCATCTTTACCTGGATACTGAATAATACATCCAAAATAATCGTTTGAATTTATGTTTACCAAATCATCTATTACAATTTCAATACCCAAAGGATAAGCTCTTGTATTAATAACTGAAAGAGTTTGAGGAAGAATATTTGAATCAACAAAAAATCTAGAAAGGTTTTCAGATTTTTGATCTATTGATCTATTGTTATACATCATGATCATAGCTTCTGCAGCAGATGTGCCTTCATCTAGTAAAGAAGCATTTGCAATCTCCATCTTAGTTAGATCACAGACCATTGTCTGAAAATTTAATAATGCCTCAAGCCTACCTTGAGCTATTTCAGGTTGATATGGAGTGTAGGCTGTATACCATCCTGGATTTTCTAGTATATTTCTTTGTATAACTGAAGGAGTAAAAGTGTCATGATAACCTAACCCAATGTATGTTTTAAAATTTTTATTTAATGATGAAAACTTTTTAATCTCTTTTAAAAATTCCATTTCAGAAATTGCATCAGGAATATTTAAATCAGTTTTTAATCTAATTTTATCAGGAATGGTTTGAGACAGCAAGTCCTCAATCGAATTAACCCCAATTGTTTGTAACATATTGTTTAACTCAGAAGTGCTTGGGCCAATATGTCTTCGAGAAAAATTTTCTTTATACATTAAAACTTTTTAGCAAAAATATGTAATATTGAATACTATAATAATAATGTTCATTAAATGTTAAAACTTTTTTTTTATACTCTATTAGTTTTTTTGCAACTTCCTATAATACAAGAAATTAACAAAGAGGAAGTCAATGATCTAATAGAGAAAAGTAGTATAAATATAATTGACCTTAGAACTAACAAAGAGTTTACCCAGGGAAGCATAAAAGATTCCTATAATATTGATTTCCAAAAACGAGAATTTATTGATAACCTTAATGCGCTTGATAAAGAGAAAGAATATATTATTTATTGTATGTCAGGTAACAGAAGTGAAAAGGCTAGTCTGATTATGAAATCCCTTGGTTTTAAAATTATATATCATTATAAAAAAGGATATAATGACTGGATTAAGGATTAGGATTTTTTCTTGAGGTTTTTGCTGCTCTCAATGACACTATCTTCCAGATCTTTTTTGTAATTTTTTACTTTTTCTGAAATAACTGAATCAAAAGATCCAATTATTTGTGCAGCAAGAATTCCAGCATTTTTTGATCCATTAAGGGCTACTGTAGCAACAGGTACCCCTCCAGGCATCTGTAAAATTGATAAAATTGAATCCCAACCATCAATTGAATTTCTAGACTTGATAGGTACGCCGATGACAGGGAGACTAGTTATTGAGGCAACCATTCCAGGTAAATGAGCTGCACCACCCGCTCCAGCTATAATCACTTTAATTCCATTTTTTTCAGCGTTTGTTGCATATTCAATCATTTTTTTTGGTGTTCTGTGAGCTGATACAATATCATAATCGGTCTCAATACCAAAAGACTTTAAAATATCAATTGCATCCTTCATTATATCGAAGTCAGATTTACTACCCATTATAATTGCTACTTGACTCATTTTTTTGATGTTATTATTACAGTATCTTTTACCTCCTTTGCTATCTTTTTAGCTCTATCTAAATCTTTATTAATAATTGTTACATGCCCCATCTTCCTATTTGGCTTAGATTCAAATTTACCGTAAATATGAGGATTAACACCTTCTATTCCAATAATTTGATCGAAATTTTTATAAACCACTTCTCCCTCTGAATCAGAATCTCCTACAAGATTTACCATAACAGAATTTTCTATGATTTTAGTACTTCCAAGAGGTAGATCTAGGATTGATCTTATAAATTGTTCGAACTGACTTGTATAGGAACCTTCAATTGAAAAATGATAACTATTGTGTGGCCTTGGTGCTACCTCATTAACGAGTAACTCATCCTCACTTGTTAAGAACATTTCTACTGCTATAATTCCAATAATATTATATTTTTCAGAGACTTTAAATGCAAGATTTTCTGCTTTTGATTTGATCTTATCATCAACTTGAGCTGGAGATAGAATATACTCAACTTGATTAGAATTTTTATTAAATTCCATTTCAACCGCAGGATAAACCACTCTTTCTCCAGACTCTCTCGAAGCAACCATAACTGAGATTTCTTTTTTTATATCAATTAACTCCTCAATTATACAATGAGAATTAGTAATCTCTTCTAAAGTTTTGTTATCAATTATCTTCTTTACAGCATATCCATCATATCCCATCTTAGATGCTTTCCATATAAATGGGAAGGATATCTCACCCTTACTTACCTTATTCTTTATCTCATCGCTTCCACCTAGAATATTAAAGGATGAAGTCGGAATTCCGTGATTTTGATAAAAGTTTTTTTGCTTTGACTTATCTTGAATTATTTCGATTACACTGGCTTGCGGATAAACCTTTTTATTTAAAGACTCTAAATATTTTAATGCTTCAACATTAACATTTTCTATCTCAATGGTGATTATGTCAGAGAGCTTTCCAAATTCAACAACAGTTTCATAGTCCATTAAATCACCTTCAAAAAATCTATTACAAAGTTTACTTGAAGGGCAATTTTTATTTGGGTCAAGAACAAAAACATCAAGCCCCCATTTATTTGAAACGTCAAGCACCATTTTACCAAGTTGACCCCCACCTAATATTCCAATTCTCTTTTTTTCAGTAAACATTTGGCAAAAATAAGCATAACTTTAAACACGGTAAAGAATACGAAACATTTTAAATATCTTTGTTGCTATGTTTAATATTGTAATTTTTGGAAAACCAGGATCTGGTAAAGGGACTCAGGCTAACTTTCTCAAGGAAAAATATAATTTATATCATATCTCAACTGGAGATCTATTTAGAAAAAATATTAGTAATCAAACAAAGCTAGGTATTGAGGCAAAATCATATCTAGATAATGGAGATCTAGTTCCTGATTCTGTAACAATTAAGATGCTGGAGAATGAAGTTTTATCAAATAAAGAAGTAAATGGATATATATTTGATGGGTTTCCAAGAACTTTAAACCAAGCTGAATCTCTAGATGATTTCTTAAGTTCAATTAATTTAAAGATAAATGCTACAATTGCACTTGATGTTAATGAAGATGAACTAATTACAAGATTACTAGATCGTGGTAAAACTACCAATAGATCTGACGATCAGGATATAGAAAAAATTAAAAATAGATTTAAAGAGTATAACACAAAGACCTCTATACTCATAAATTTCTACAGTAAACAAGATAAATTCTTTTCAGTTGATGGTAAAGGTTCAGTTAATGATATCACTTCAAGACTTTTTGGTCTAGTAGATATCTTAATCTAATGTTATGATAGTTGATAACTTTGTAGACTATGTAAAACTTACTGTTAAATCAGGTAAGGGGGGAAGAGGTTCTACTCATCTAAGACGAGAAAAATACGTTCCTAAAGGAGGTCCTGATGGTGGAGATGGTGGAGATGGTGGGAATATTATAGTCGTTGGGGATTCAAACCTGTGGACACTTCAAAGTTTTAGATTTAAAAAACATTTTAAGGCAGGTAATGGAGGTGATGGTGGTGGCTCTAAAAAATCAGGTTTAAGTGGAAAAAATATTTTTATTAGAGTACCTCTTGGAACTATTGTCAAAGACTCAATAACTGAAAAAACTATACTTGAAATAAACGAGGATAAAGAAGAGATTATCCTATTGAGAGGAGGAAAAGGTGGTTTAGGAAATTCCCATTTTAAATCTCCAACAAATCAAACACCAAGATATTCTCAATCAGGTCTAACAGGTCAAGAACTTCAGATAACTCTCGAATTAAAAGTGCTTGCCGATGTAGGGCTTGTTGGATTTCCTAACGCTGGTAAGTCAACATTATTATCAGTTTTATCTGATGCCAAACCAAAAATTGCTGATTATGAGTTTACAACTTTAAAACCAAACCTAGGGATAGTTTCAATGTCAGACTATAGATCATTTGTAATGGCAGATATACCTGGAATAATTGAGGGAGCGAGTGAGGGTAGAGGATTAGGACACTATTTTTTAAGACACATCGAACGAAATTCTATTTTGCTTTACATTATTCCAGTAGACTCTAAAAATGTAAAGAAAGATTTTGAAGTTTTGAAAAAAGAGCTTGTAAAATACAATCCTGAATTAACTGATAAAGATTTTATAATTGCCTTTAGTAAATCAGACCTAATGGATGAGGAGCTATTGGAAGAATTTCAAAATATTTTAAAAAAAGAATTTAAATCAATTCCATTTACTATATTTTCATCTGTAAGCTCGTATGGCGTAAATAGTTTGAAAGAGATACTATGGGAAACACTAAATCAAAAAAATAGTTATGAATATTAAAAATGCACAAAAAAAAGTTGATCAGTGGATAAATGAACATGGTGTTCGATATTTTAATGAGTTAACAAATATGGCTATTCTGTCTGAAGAGGTAGGAGAAGTCGCAAGAATAATTGCTAGAAAATATGGTGAGCAAAGTTCAAAAATTAGTGACAATGAAGATAATCTTGCTGATGAGTTATCTGATGTTTTATTTGTATTAATTTGCCTAGCAAATCAAACAGGAATTGATTTGGAGAAATCTTTTCATGAAAATTTAAACAAAAAAACTAGAAGGGATAAAAATAGACACAAGTCTAATATTAAACTAAAATAGTGTACAAGATTTCAAAAGAATTTCAAGACATTCAAGGTGATGTAAGTATTAGTGGCTCAAAAAGTGAATCAAATAGGCTGATATTATTAAGAGCATATACGTCTTATTTTAAAATTTTTAATTTATCAGACTCGGATGATACTCAATTAATGTTATCTGCAATTGAATCTGATAAAAAAGAAATTAATATTGGGCATGCTGGAACTGCAATGAGATTCTTAACTTCATATTATTCATCCATTTCAGAAAACTCAAAAGTTTTAACTGGATCAAATAGGATGAAGCAAAGACCTATTTCTATTTTAGTAGATGCCTTAAAAGACCTAGGTTGTGATATCGAGTATACTGAAAAAAGTGGATTTCCTCCCATAATAATTAATGGGAAAAATATTTTAAGTAACTCAGTTACTTTACCTGCAGATGTTAGCTCACAATACATTTCATCTCTAATGATGTTGGGTGTTTCTCTTGAAAATGGTCTAAAGATTGAGTTGTCTTCTGAGATTACATCCTTACCATACATCTTGATGACAAAAAAAATCATTGACAGAATAGGTGGAATTACTAAAATTGATGATGGGGAGATTACTATTGAGCCATTTAAAGAAAAAGCTATTCCGGAACAATTTGTTGAATCAGACTGGAGTTCAGCCTCTTACTTCTTTAGTATTGCCGCCTTATCTGACTCAGCAAGACTAACCCTCTCTACCTTCTTTAAAGAAAGTTTACAAGGTGATTCAAGACTTGTTGATATTTATAAAATATTTGGTGTTGAAACAAAATTTGAGGAAAATAATATTATTTTAACTAAGAATAAAATTGATCTTCCTAAAAGTATTAACCTAAATTTAAAAGACAGTCCAGATCTAGCTCAGACTATAATTGTCACTTGTCTTGGGCTTGGAGTTGACTGTAAGTTGGATGGCTTACATACTCTAAAGATAAAAGAAACAGATAGGCTGATTGCTCTAAAAAATGAAATTGAAAAATTTAATGTAGATAAAGTTGAAATAACTGAAAATTCAATAACACTTGAAAATAATTCAAATTTAAAACATCAAGTTATAATTGAGACATATAATGATCATAGAATGGCTATGTCTTTTGCTCCTTTGTCCCTTAAAGTCCCTCTTAAAATAAATAATCCTGAAGTTGTAACTAAGTCTTATATCAACTTTTGGAATGATTTAGAAAGTTTAGGATTTAATATTTTAAAAAATAAATAGATAAATACTTGACTTTCGGTATCTCAGAAGGTTATATTTGCGGTCTTAATAAATCACCATGAAATTATCTGACTTTGATTACAAATTACCTGATAAATATCTTGCTCAGTATCCCTCTAACGAGAGAGATGAATGTAAGCTAATGCTTCTAAATAGAAAAGAAGAAAAAATTGAACATTTGGTTTTTAAGGATATGATTGACTTTTATGATGATGGGGATGTTATTGTATTAAACAATACTAAAGTTTTTCCTGCTAGATTATTTGGTAACAAAGAAAAAACTGGTGCTAGAATTGAAGTCTTTCTTTTAAGAGAGCTTAATCAAGATCAAAGACTTTGGGATGTTTTGGTAGATCCTGCAAGAAAAATAAGAATTGGAAATAAATTATATTTCGGTGAAGATGAAAGCCTAGTTGCAGAGGTTATAGATAATACTACGTCAAGAGGCAGAACTTTGAGATTCCTTTTTGATGGCCCATACGATGAATTTAGGAATAAGCTTCAAGAACTTGGAGAGACTCCTTTACCTAAATATATAAATAGACCTGTTGAGCCTCAGGATAAGGATAGATTCCAGACTATATATGCAAAAAATGAAGGTGCTGTTGCTGCACCAACTGCAGGATTACACTTCTCAAAACATTTACTTAAAAAATTAGAGATAAAGGGTGTACTTCTCCCTGAAATAACATTACATATCGGACTTGGTACTTTTAGCCCAGTAGATGTAGAAGATCTATCAAAGCACAAAATGGACTCAGAGGAATTAAAAATTAATGAGGAATCTGTTAGAATAATAAATAATGCACTTAAGAATAATAAAAAGATTTGTGCAGTTGGTACAACAGTAATGAGAGGCCTTGAAAGTTCTGTTTCATCCTTTGGAACATTAAATCCTTACAATGGTTGGACTCATAAATTTATATATCCACCATTTGATTTTTCCATTGCTAACTCAATGATTACAAACTTTCATACACCAAAATCAACACTTTTAATGATGGTGTCTGCATTTGGAGGTAAAGATTTTGTTTTGAAAGCTTATAAAGAGGCAATGAAGAAAAAATATAATTTTTCTTCTTATGGTGATGCAATGATTATCATCTAGAGTTAAATTTTGAAGATTACTTATAAAATAAAAAAACCTATTGCTCAAGAATTAAAAATTTTTGAAAAACAATTTTATAAATCTATATCTTCAAAAGTTAAATTATTAGATCTAATCTTAATCTATATCCTCAATAGAAAAGGAAAACAAATTAGGCCAACCTTAGTTTTGCTTTTTGCAAAGATGTTTTCTAAAGGAGATATTAGTCAAAAGTCATATAGGGCGGCTAACTTAGTTGAACTGATCCACTCTGCTTCTCTTATTCATGATGACATAGTTGATGATAGTCACATTAGGCGCAACTTCCTTACTCTAAATGCTCTTTGGAAAAATAAAATTTCAGTTTTGGTAGGAGATTTCTTTTTATCAAAAGCTTTACTCCTTTCGACTGAAAACAAGGACTATGACTTGTTAAACGAAGTTTCCTTGGCAGTTAAAGAAATTTCTGAAGGGGAATTATTCCAAATACAAAAATCGAGGAGTTTTTCTTTATCTGAAAAGGAATATCTGGATATAATTTCTAAAAAGACTGCATCTCTTTTTGCCTGTTGTTGTAAGGTAGGTTCAATATCCTCTGGAATTAAGGACTTAGATAAAATAAATACATTTGGAAATTATCTTGGAATTATATTTCAGATAAAAGATGACTTATTTGATTATTCCACAAAGAGAATAGGAAAACCTACAAAATTAGATTTGAAGACTCAAAAAATCACTTTACCATTAATTCATTCCATTGAAAGATCAAGTTCAGAAGATAAAAGAAAAATAAGATCAATTATAAAGAAGAAAAAATATTTATTAAGTGATAAAAAATTAGTTAATGAGTTTATAACAAAATACAATGGTTTTGAATATGCTCACAAAAGAATGAATGATTTCAAAAAAAATGCTCTAGAACTATTAAAAGATTTCCCACAGAATGAATCAAATAATTCTGTAAAAATTCTACTAGATTACATAATAGAACGAAAGTATTAATTTGCTATATTACAATAAATTATAAGTTTTGATAAGTAAAGATACTATTGATAAGGTTTTTGAGTTTTCAAGAGTAGAAGAGGTAATATCTGATTTTATTGCTTTAAAAAAATCTGGTGCAAATTATAAGGGTTTAAGTCCTTTTACTAATGAGAAAACTCCAAGTTTTGTCGTGTCCCCTTCAAAACAAATCTGGAAAGACTTTAGTTCAGGGAAAGGAGGCAATGTTATTGCTTTTCTTATGGAGCATGAACAATTTAATTACCCAGAGTCTATTAGATATCTTGCTAATAAGTATAATATTGAAATAATTGAAACAGAAGAGACTGCAGAAAATATTGAAGAAAGAAACGAAAGAGAATCATTATTCATAATTAATAATTTTGCATCATCATATTTTCAAGACACTCTATCTCAGAAAGAGGAAATAAATGAATATCTATTAGAGAGAGGTCTATCAGGACCTACCATTAAAAATTTTAATCTTGGATATAGTATTGATTCACAAAACAAATTCTACAAAAAAGCAAATGAGAATGGATATTCAGATGAGTATTTAGAAGAAACAGGTTTGATTATATCTAATGATGATAAAAAAATTGACAGATTTAGAGGAAGAATAATTTTCCCTATAAAGAGTATTTCAGGAAGGGTGCTTGGATTTGGAGGTAGGATAATTGACTCAAATAAAAAAATAGCAAAATATATAAACTCCCCTGAAAGTAAAATTTATAATAAGAGTAAAACTTTATATGGAATTTATGAGTCAAAACAATTTATAGTTAAAGATGACATGTGTCTTTTAGTAGAGGGGTATATGGATGTTATCCAAATGCATGAGCATGGTATTAAAAATGTACTTGCATCATCTGGTACCTCTCTAACAAAAGAGCAAATAATATTAATTAAGAGATTGACGTCTAATATAGTTGTTCTCTTTGATGGGGATCAGGCAGGACTAGCAGCTTCCCTGAGAAGTATTGATATGATTCTAGAAGAGGGCCTAAATGTAAAAATTTGTTCTTTTCCAGATGGAGATGATCCAGACAGTTTTGTTATGAAAAACAAGAAGGATAAAATGTTAGAATATATAAATGATGAGTCGAAAGATTTTGTTGACTTTAAACTATCAATAAATAAAGACTATCAAAATGATGAGGATAAGAAGGTTTCTTTAATTAAAAATATATTAAAATCTATATCACTAATTCCAGATTCTCTTAAACAGGAAATTTATTTAAAAAAATTGTCATCTATTCTAGAAATTGATGAATCTTCATTATTTAGATCTTTATCAAATATTGGAGTAGCTAAAACATTAAATAGATCTTCAAATAAATTCTATAAATCTAAAATAACTAAAGTAAAGACTTCAGATCAAAAGAATACTTCAACATATATATATCAATTAGAAAGACAGATAATTAGTATTCTACTTAAATATGGAGCTGAAGAAATTATGTTTGAAGATATCATACTAAGTAAGGATGAAAATGGTAAATTAATTGAGACCAAGAAAGATATTAGATCAAAGGTATTTGAAAAAATCTATTTGGATTTACAGCAAGATGAAATAGAATTTACTCATTCTCCTTTTAAGAGTATATATAATAAATTAATTGATGGCTTTCATAATCAGGAATCTCTCTCTATCGATAATTTCATTAATGATCTAGATTCTAACTCAAGTAAAATTGTTTCTGATATTCTAATTAATGATGATAAATATCAATTACATGACTGGGAGAGAAAAAATATATATGTTAAAAAAATTGGAAGTGAGTTAAGTCAACTTGTGAATGAGACAATCTTAAATATGAGAAGATATCTTATTGATAAAAAGATAAATGAACTACAAGAATTTCAAAAAGATGGAAGTAAACTAGATGTATTGGAGGAGGTAATGAGCTATTATAAGCTGAAAAAAATGTTATCAGCAAAACTCAATAGGGTTGTTTAATATGCTTGCTAGCGAGAAGATAAAGATCAGTCTTTGAATTAACTTCTAGCTTTTTCATTACCCTAGTTATGTATGTGTTTACTGTTTTTTGATTTATGTTTAATTTCTCAGAAATTTCAATGTTTCTCTTACCTCTAAAAAATAATTTTAAAACTTGAAGTTCTCTTTTAGATAGGCTGTTTAATTTTTCGGTGTTGTAGTCAAAATTAAATCTGTTTTTCAGTCTTGTGAATTTATTTAATTCATTATTGCCATATTTTGAAAAAGCTATTTCCTGAATTACTTCTCTTATAGATTTCTTTTTCAAATTTTTTGTAATAAAACCAGAAGCTCCGAGCTTAAGTAGATTGACTGATTTACTCTTATTTGCTTTTGATGTAAATATAATTATTGGAATTTCAATTTTTTTTCTCTTTAATCTTTTTATAGTGTCATCTATGTTGACTTTTTTAAAATTAATCTCAGAAATAATTAAATCAATATTAAAATGTTCCAATAAGTGATTAAGGTCTTCATTATTTTCACTATGACATGAAACTTCAAAAATTAATGAGTTTTTAAAAATAGACTTTAGTCCGATGTAAACAATTGGATTTGGATCTGCAACTAAGATTTTTAACTTTTTCAATTTATTAAATATAATCTTTTGGAATTTTACATACTGGTATAGGTAGCATTTTATGTCTATTGGACGAATTAAATGATTTATATATATTCATAACTTCTTTTTCTCTTTTTGATAGATTTGATTCAGATTTTGATTCATCTAACATTGCCTTTTCAAGCTCATCATAAGTTGCTCCTATTTGCTCTTCATCACTTCTGTTATCATTCCATAAACCATCAGTTGGTCTAGCCTTGATTATTTCATCAATAATATTATGATATTTAGCAAGACTATAGACTTCTGACTTCAATAAATCTGCAATTGGGCTAATATCAACCCCACCATCTCCATATTTAGTATAAAATCCAACACCAAAATCTTCAACCTTGTTTCCTGTACCAGCCACTATAAAGTTATGAAGGGCTGAGAAGTAATAAAGTGTTACCATTCTTAATCTAGATCTGGTATTAGCTAGACTTAGATCATGTTTATCAGATCCATTTTTAGGTACAGAATCTACGAATATATTGTAGGTATTATCCAAGTTTATCAAAATCGAACTTACATTAGGATATTTTGACTTTAACCATTCAATATGTTTTTTAGATCTAGTAACTTGATCATTTCCTTGTTTAATAGGCATTTCAATACAGATCAAATTCCTCCCAGTTTCAGCACATAATGTTGAAGTTAATGCTGAATCAACTCCACCTGAAACTCCAACTACCAAACCATCCATTTTGCTATTTTCCAAATATGTATTAATCCAGTTTACTATATGTGTTGAGACTTTTTCAGGGTGTTTCATAGATAATATTTAATTATATATTTGTGCAAATTTAGTACATATTTAAATTAAATGAAAGAAACAGAAATAACAATTAAAGTTAAGTTAGATTCTAACAATATTCCTGAAGAAATATATTGGTCTGCTCCTGATGGTGGGATGAAAGATGAGCAGTCTAAAGCTATACTTCTCTCTTTCTGGGATAGTGCTAAAAAAGAAACTTTAAAGATGGATTTATGGACTAAAGAAATGCCAATTGATGAAATGAAATCTTTTATGTTACAGACTTTTATCTCCATGAAAAATTCAATTTCTAAAGCTACTGGAGATGAAAATCTTGTTAATTTAGTAGATGACTTTTGTGTTGAATTTGAAAAAAGAGTTTCTGAAAAAAATTAGATTTGATATTCTTTTATGGAGTCCTCTATAAAATTGAAAACATCATCAATTCCTGATTTGTCTTTTGACGATGTCACATATGATTTTGGAAGTTCATCCCAATAAGCAGAAAGTTGCTTTTTTAAATTATTAATTTGACTTTCAATCTGGCTAGATTTTAATTTATCTGATTTTGTAAAAATTATTACAAAAGGGCATAAATTATCATTTAAGAATTTCATGAATTCAATATCAATTTTTTGTAAGTCATGTCTAATATCAATAAGTAAGAAAGTATATAAAAGCTGTTTTCTTAATTTAAAATAACTCCTATGGGTTTTTTTAATCTCTTCTTTAATTTTTTTTGAAAGAGTTGCATATCCATATCCCGGTAGATCTACTAAGTAGAAGCTCTCATTTATTTTGAAATGATTTATTAAAATGGTTTTTCCAGGTGTTGATGATGTCTTTGCAATTTTTTTATTATTTAAAAGAGAATTTATAAGTGATGATTTACCAACATTGGATCTCCCAACTAGAGCATATTCTGGAAGTTTACTTTCGGGGCACTGGTCAATTGACTTGCTGCTTTTTTCAAAAACTGAATTAATTACTTTCATAATCAAATTGATTACAAGTTATTTTCCGAAAGCCATTTCTCCATTAATTTATTGAAATGAACAGGATGTTCCATCATTGGAGCATGTCCACATTTATCAATCCATAGTAGATCTGAATTAGGAAGAAGAGAATTAAAGTCCTCAGCTACGTTAGGTGGTGTAACAATATCTTGCTTACCCCAGATAATTAGAGTTTTGGTCATCATATTCGGAAGATCATCTGCCATATTATGTCTTATTGCACTTTTAGCTAGAGATAAAGTTCTTATTAATTTTTCTCTGTCATTTACACTTTCAAATACCTCATCAACTATTTCTTTGGTAGCAATCTTAGGATCATAGAAGACTTCTTCTGTTTTACCCTTAATATATTCATAATTACCTCTCTTAGGGTAACCATCACCAATCATTGACTTCTCATATAGTCCTGAGCTACCAGTAATAATAAGTCCACTAACTATTTCGGGATAATCTCTAGCAAATAGAAGACCAACATGTCCGCCAAGAGAATTTCCTAATACTACTACATCTTTAAACTTCTTAAAGTCAATAAAATCATAAACAAATTTTGAAAATCTAGCAACATTTGTTTTGAGAATTGGAGTTGAGTCAACTGGAAGCTCCGGTATTATAACTTTATAATTTTTTAATGGAAAGTATTCAAAAACACCTTGAAAATTACTAAGACCTCCCATAAGTCCATGAAGAATAATTATTGGTCTCCCTTCACCTTTTTCAATGTATGCAAATCCTGCTTCTTTAATTAAACTTTCCTCCATAATTTTTATGTAAAGCACAAATATATGCATAAAGAATAACCTATTTTTTTTACATCTTAATTCATTGTTAGTCAGTCTATTAAAATGAGAAAAAATAATTTATTAACAAAGTGGTAAAAAGTGGTAAAAAGTGGTAAATATATTTTATATTTGAGTAAAGCAACCATTTAATGCAACACTTTATAGGAACATATGAATGTAAGGCAGATGAAAAAGGAAGAATTATGCTTCCAGTTTCCTTAAAAAAACAATTATCTGATAAGTTGAAAAATGGATTTGTTATAAAAAGAGCCGTTTTTAATTCTTGCCTAGAATTATATCCATTAAAAGAGTGGGACGAATTAATGCTTAGAATAAATAAATTAAACAGGTTCAACAAAAAAAATATTGATTTTATAAGGAGGTTTACAGCTGGAGTTAGACAAATTGATATTGACATTTCGGGAAGAATATTAATTCCTAAAGACTTAATAAACCATGCTAAAATTTCTAAAGATATAGTTGTTTCCTCGGCTGTAAATATCCTAGAGATTTGGGATAAGGGGCTTTATGAAGAAGCTATAGATGATGCAAAAGGTGACTTTGGAAATCTTGCCGAAGATGTGATGGGTGATAAAACAGATAATAATGTATCATAATCCAGTCTTACTTAATGAATCAATATCTGGCTTAAATATTAATCCAAGTGGAATTTATGTAGATGTAACTTATGGAGGCGGAGGTCACTCTCAAGAAATATTAAAAAATCTTAATTCCAAAGGTAAATTAATTGCCTTTGATCAAGATCAAGATGCTATTGAAAACAAATCAAATGATAGGAGACTAAATCTTGTTAAGTCAAACTTTAAGTATCTAAATAACTTCTTAAACTACTTTAAAATAAATGAAATTGATGGACTCTTGGCAGATTTTGGAATATCATCTCATCAAATAGATAATAAGGACAGAGGGTTTTCAACAAGGTTTAATTCTGAACTTGATATGAGAATGAACAGTACTCAAAAAATTGATGCTAAGGCCATTGTCAATGATTATGATAAAGATCAACTGGAGTATATTTTTAAAAATTTGGGTGAATTAAGGAACTACAAAAAGGTAGCCGAAAAAATAATTTCTGAAAGAGCAAAGACGCCTATAGAGACAACAGGAGACCTAAAAAAAATCCTATCTCCTTTAGTGAAAGTAAAAGATGAGAATAAGTTTTTAGCACAAGTTTTTCAGTCTATAAGAATAGAGGTTAATGATGAGCTTGAAGTAATAAGAACTTTATTAAGTGAGACATCAAAATATATTAAAAAAGGCGGTAGACTAGTTTGTATTTCTTATCATTCATTAGAGGATAGGATTGTAAAAAAATTTATTCAGAATGGTGGATTTAATGATGAAGTCACCACTGATTTATATGGAAATAAGAATACGATTTTTAAAAAAGTAGGAAAAATGATTACACCATCAAATCAAGAAATTAAAATAAATAATAGATCAAGAAGTGCTAAACTTAGAATTGCTGAAAAAATATGAAAAACTTTCTATCATTTTTAAATATTGATTTTTTAGCTGGTAAAGATTCATCTAAAAACTGGAGAATGTTACTATTTATATCATTCTTATTAATGGCATCTATATACAGTAGTCATAGTGCAGATCAAAAAATATTCTTAATAACAAAACTTAACAAAGAGGTTAATACTTTAAATAGTATTTCAGTATCAACTAAGGTTGATTTAATGAACATAAAGATGCAGTCTAAAGTAACATCGAAATTGAAAGATAACGGTTTTAAGATCTCTAACTATCCACCTGTAAAAATTATAATCACTGACTAAAATGAAGAAATTAAACAATAGAATTGTAAATAGAATGAACATAATGTTCTTTTTACTTCTATTATGTTCATTTTTTTTGATTGGTAAAATATTTTATTTGCAGAATTTTGAAATTGATGATAACATAAGGAACTCAATTGAGGCAGTTAAAAATATTGAGGTTGAATCACCTAGAGGTAATATTTACTCAGATAATGGAGATCTATTAGTTTCGACAGTAGTAAAGTATGAATTGAGATGGGATTCAAAAATTCCTTCAGAGTCAGATTATAAAAAAAATATTATTCCTCTTGTTGAAAGATTGTCTAATTTTTTTGAACAAGATCAAAATCACTTTAAAAAATATCTTGATAACGCAAGAGATAAAAATAATAGATATCTATTAATTGGAAAAAATCTATCTATAACTGAAGTAGAAAAGATTAAATCTTTTCCAATTTTTAATAAAGGCCTTTATAAAGGAGGTTTAATAATTAATGAAAGTCACACAAGACAGAGTCATCTTGGTAAGATTGCAGAGAGGACTATAGGATATGAAAAAGTTGATCAAGATGGAAAATATTTAAGGGTTGGTCTAGAGGGTGCATATACGGAATATCTATCTGGTAAAAGTGGTTTAAGACTAATGCAAAAAATAGCAGATGGACAATGGAAACCTATGACTCCAAATTTTGAAAGAGAACCTATTCAGGGATATGATGTACATACAACTATAGATACTCAAATTCAAGATATTGTTCATCACGAATTATTATCTCAATTAGAAAGATTTGAAGCTGACCATGGAACTATGATTATTATGGAAACTAACTCTGGAAAGATTAAGGGTATATCAAACTTAGCAAGAACAGAAAAAGGAAAATATTTTGAAAAAATTAATTATGGTATATGGGAGACTCAAGAGCCTGGATCAACATTTAAGCTAATGACACTAATTGCAGCTCTAGAGGATGGTGTTGTAAGTCCTAATGATTCAGTTGATACTGGTAATGGAATATTGAAATTTTATAATAAATACGAAGTAAAAGATTCTAATAGAAGGGGGTATGGAAAAATTCCAATATCTAAGGCATTTGAAGTCTCCTCAAATACAGGGATGGTTAAGCTCATATATGATAATTACAAGGATAATCCTGAAAGATTAGTCAATAGGTTGATAAATATGAAAGTTAACCAAAAAATTAATATTGATATAAAAGGTGAAGGAGAGCCTAGGATACCTCATCCACAAGATGACAACTGGAATGGAATCTCATTACCATGGATGGCATTTGGTTACGGAGTAATGATGACACCTTTACAAACTCTGACTTTTTATAATGCTGTAGCTAACGATGGGGAAATGGTTAAACCTAGTTTTATAAGTAGTATTGGCGCTTTAGGAGAAAAACCTGTTTATAAAATTGATAGAGAGGTAATAATGTCATCAATTTGTTCAGAGGAGACCTTAAGTTCGGTTAAAATGATGTTGAGGAATGT
The DNA here is from genome assembly GCA_965655775.1 of Candidatus Marisimplicoccus sp. Taxonomy (GTDB): domain Bacteria; phylum Bacteroidota; class Bacteroidia; order Flavobacteriales; family Flavobacteriaceae; genus Marisimplicoccus. Next base: position 51,763 of record CBFHHV010000001.1, on the reverse strand, counting down.
AGTTGAAAAACCTTGGGGAACTGCAAATAATATTTATGATGAAAATATTAAAATTGCTGGGAAAACAGGAACAAGTCAAATAGACTACACTTCAGAGGAAACTCAATACGTTTCTAGTTTCGTGGGATATTTTCCTTCAGATAAACCAAAATATTCGGCAATTGTAGTAATCAATAAGCCCAAAAAATCAAAGGGGTATTATGGTAATTCAGTAGCTGCTCCTGTCTTTAAAAATGTGGCAAAAAAAATTATAACAGGTATTCCAAATGAAATTCAGATAAGTAAAAAAGATACAGACATATTGTTTTGAAAAAATTAAAAGAAATATTATTTAAAGTAAATATTGATTCAGTATATGGTGATACTGAGATAAATGTTTCTAAAATTACTTTTGATTCTAGAGAGGTAGAAAATAATGCACTTTTTGTTGCATTATCAGGACATAATTATGATGGCCATGATTATATTAGTCAATCTGTTAAAAGTGGAGCTTCAGTTGTTATATGTGAGAAGTTACCTAACAATTTTAAAGAAAGCAATATTGTTTTTATATGTGTTAAATGTTCTAAAACTGCACTTTCGATTATTGCTTCAAATTTCTTTGATAATCCATCTTCAAAAATTGATTTAATAGGAGTAACAGGGACGAATGGGAAGACAACAATTTCCTCATTGTTAAATAATTTATTTAATGAATTACAAGTTAAATCTGGTTTAATATCAACAATTAATATTAAGTATCAAGAGTATATTGAAAATTCCAATAATACTACCCCTGATCCAATAACAATAAATTTTCATTTATCTGAAATGATAAAAAGAAAAATTAAGGTTTGCTTTATTGAAGTTTCCTCTCATGGAATTTTTCAAAAGAGAGTTCAAGGGATAAAATTTAAAGGTATGGTCTTTACTAATCTTACACATGATCATATTGACTACCATAAAACATTTAAAGACTATAGAGACACCAAAAAAATTGTTTTTGATTCTCTAGGTAAAAATTCATTTGCACTAATTAATAAAGATGATAGGAATGCTGAATATATGATTCAAAATACTAAAGCTAACATTTATACTTATTCATTAAAATCAAAGTCAAATTTTTCTTGTAGAATTATTGAACAACAATTGGACGGAATGCTGTTAAGTATTGATAATAGCGAGATATGGGCTAAGCTGATTGGTAAGTTCAATGCCTCTAATATTCTTGCAATTTATTCTGTTGGAAGGATATATAATTTAGATAAAATTAATTTATTAACTGGTATTAGTAATCTGGAGAGTGTAGTTGGGAGGCTCCAGTCTTTTCTTTCAATAAATAAAGTAACAGTTATAATTGATTATGCTCATACTCCTGATGCAATTGAAAATGTTATATCAACTATAAATAATATTAAAAAATCAAATCAAAATTTAATTACTGTAATTGGTTGTGGAGGTGATAGAGATAAAGATAAAAGGGCTATAATGGGAAAGATATCTACTGATCTTAGCTCAAGAGTAATTTTTACATCAGATAATCCTAGATCTGAGGATCCACAATCAATCATTGATGATATGGTTAAAGGGGTTTCAAATTTTAACAATGATAAAGTTTTAATTGAAGTTGAAAGAAAAAAAGCAATAAAACAAGCTAAAAAAAATAGTGTAAAAGGTGATATAGTTTTAATCGCAGGAAAAGGTCATGAAGAGTATCAAGAGTTAAATAATAATAAGAGAATCTATTTTGATGATTACAAAATAGCTAAAGAAATTTTTAATAAATAAACATGTTATACTATCTATTTGAAATATTAGAAAGTCAATTTAATCTTCCAGGAGCTAGTCTGTTTAGTTATTTATCATTTAGGGCTGCAGTCACTGTTATAATGTCACTAGTAATATCAATAGTTTTTGGGAAAAAAATAATCAATTTTTTAAAAATTAAACAAGTTGGAGAGAATGTAAGAGAGCTTGGTTTAGATGGAGAGGACAAGAAAGAAGGGACACCAACAATGGGTGGAATAATTATCATAATTGGCACTTTGGTGCCTGTGATTTTGATGTCAAATCTTGAAAATATTTATATCCAAATTTTAATTATATCAACTATAATTCTTGGATTAATTGGATTAATTGATGATTATATCAAAGTATTTAAAAAAGATAAAAAAGGACTTAAAGGAAAGTTTAAAATAGCAGGTCAGTCACTATTAGGAATTTTTGTTGGAATAATCTTATTAACCAATAATAATATAACTATAGTTGAATTTGATAATAACTTAAATTCTGATAAAATAGAATTTTCTAAAATTGAGGAAGTAAAATCTTATAAGACAACAATACCTTTTTTCAAAAATAATGAGTTAGACTACAAAGAAATATCTAAAGCTATTTTTGGTAAAGGATCGAATTACTTATGGCTTATAATAATCCCAATTATAATTTTTATTATAGCTGCAGTTTCAAATTCTAATAATTTAACAGATGGCTTAGATGGTTTATCTGCAGGACTCTCTGCTATAATTGTCTTTACTCTTGGAGTCTTTGCGTGGACGTCAGGAAATATAATCTTTTCAGATTATTTGAATATAATGTATATACCAAGAGTTGGTGAAATAACAATTTTCATTGCTGCATTATTAGGTTCATTAGTTGGTTTTCTTTGGTACAATACATATCCAGCATCAGTTTTTATGGGAGATACAGGAAGTCTAACTGTTGGTGGCTTAATTGCGGTAATTTCAATACTCATTAGAAAAGAATTATTAATTCCAATTCTATGTGGAGTATTTCTCTTAGAAGCACTCTCTGTAATCATTCAAGTTAGTTATTTCAAATTAACTAAAAAAAAGTCAGGAGTTGGAAAGCGTGTTTTCTTAATGTCGCCCATCCATCATCATTTTCAAAAAGCCGGTTATCATGAAAGTAAAATAGTTTCAAGACTATGGATTATAGGAATTTTTTTAGCAGTTATAACGATACTAACACTTAAAATTAGATAGATGAAGAGTATTACAATACTTGGTGCGGGTGAAAGTGGATTTGGAGCTGCTATGCTAGCTCGTCAGAAGGGTCTAGACGTCTTTGTTTCTGATTTAAATAAAATAAATGAGGACAGAAAATTAAAAATGATTAAGAATTCTATAGTGTTTGAAGAAGAAAATCACTCTTTTGACAAAATTAAGTTATCAGATTATGTAATTAAAAGTCCAGGCATATCTAATACGTCTGAAATAATTTTAAAAATTAAGTCATCTGGTATACCTATAATATCTGAAATTGAATTTGCAAGTAAATTTTCAAATTCATTTAAGATTTGTATTACTGGAACTAATGGTAAAACAACAACTACAAAGCTTATCTACCAGATACTAAACAGAGCAGGTTTAGATGTAGGTCTGGCAGGAAATATTGGTGATAGCTTTTCTAAAATGCTTTTATCTGGTGATAGAGATATCTATGTACTTGAGATTAGCAGTTTCCAACTTGATGATATCAAAAAATTTAGACCTAATATTTCTGTTATTACAAATATTATAGAAGATCATTTAGATAGATATGAGAATGACTTTGGTAAGTATGTTGATGCAAAAATGAAAATTGCAAAAAACCAAAAATCATCTGACTATTTAATTTATAACTCAGATGATAAAATTTTATTAGAAGCACTAAAAGTAAACAAATTAGAAGTAAATAAAATTCCAATAGGAATGAATACTAACAAACAAAATCAAATAACAATAGATAAAAATATTCTTTCTAACAAAAAAAAAACTATTATGATAAATACCGACGAATTTGCGCTTAAAGGGAGGCATAATCTTCTTAATGCAATGGCTGCAATTACAGTCTCCGATTTACTAAAAATAGACAATGATATAATTAGGGAAAGCTTCTTGACTTTTTCTGGTCTTCCTCATCGATTAGAGAAATTTTTAAAAATACAAGGAGTTAATTATATAAACGATTCTAAAGCTACAAATGTTAACGCAACATATTACGCACTTGATTCAATGCAATCTCCTACAATTTGGATTGCAGGTGGAGTTGATAAGGGAAATGATTATTCTGATTTACTTCCAATTGTTAGGGAAAAGGTTAAGGCAATCATTTGTCTTGGAATCGACAATACTAAAATTATGGAAACTTTTAAGCCAGTAATTGAAATTATAGTTGAGACTGAGTCAATTACTGAAGCAGTCAAAGTTGCAAATAAAATTGCAGTTAAAAAGGATAATGTTCTATTATCTCCTGCTTGTGCAAGTTATGATTTGTTTGAAAATTATGAGGACAGAGGGGATCAATTTAAGGAGGCAGTAAGAAATTTATAGATGAGTTCAAAGAGTTTAATATTTGGGGATAAAGTTTTGTTAGTAATAATTCTATTGCTATCACTCTTTTCTTTTTTCCCAGTTTTTTCTTCTAGCTCATATCTTTCATATGTTATAGATGGATCTTCTCCAATTTTCTATTTAGTTAAACATTTTATTGTTATATTATTTGGTCTTCTATTGATGATGTCCATAAAGTTAGTGCCTCATAAACTTTTCAGAGGAATGTCAATAATTCTATTACCTGTAGGATTATTATTATTAATTTATACATTAAGCCAGGGAACAACAATTGGTGGTTCTGCAGCAAGTAGATGGATTGATATACCATTTGTAGGAATAAGTTTTCAAACTTCCTCTTTAGCAGCTATTATATTAATTACTTATACTGCTAGATATTTATCGAAAGTTGATTTATCAAAAACAAAGTTTAAAGAGACTATTATTCCTCTTTGGCTTCCAATTTTTGCATATATTTTCCTTATTCTACCATCTAATCTATCGTCTGCGCTCTTAATATTTGGTTCACTGATTTTAATACTTTTTATTTCAGGGTTTCCAATAACTCATTTATTAAAAATGTTCTTGATATTAGGGTTTCTTTCAACAACCTTTTTCTTTCTTGCAAAGACATATCCTGATCAATTTCCTAATAGAATAGATACCTGGGTCAGTAGAATTGAAAACTTCAATTCAAATGATAATTTAGATGAAAGCTATCAAATTCAAAGAGCTAAAATAGCCATAAATAATGGAGGTATAATTGGTGTTGGAGCCGGAAAAAGTATAATGAAAAATCATTTACCCCAGAGTAACTCTGATTTTATTTTTGCAATAATTGTAGAGGAGTATGGCATAGCTGGTGGATCATTGATAATAATACTATATACATTAATGTTTTTTAGAATTCTAGTTATTACTCATAAAGCAGAAGACAAGTTTGGAAAAATATTAGTTTCTGGTCTAGGAATTTTTATAATAGCTCAAGCATTTACAAATATTTCAGTAGCGACACAGATAATCCCTGTAACTGGACAGAATCTGCCCTTAATAAGTAGCGGTGGGTCATCTGCATGGATGACTTGTATATCACTGGGTATGATTCTTAGTGTAAGTTCCTCAATTAAAAATAAAAATGACAAAAAATAGATTTATAATATCAGGAGGAGGAACAGGTGGTCATATATACCCTGCATTATCTATTGCAAATGAAATAAAAAAATCTTTTGATAATCCTAAAATAAAATTTATTGGAGCTAGGGGAAAAATGGAGATGAATATTGTTCCAAAATATGGATATAAGATTCATGGACTTTTAATTAGTGGATTACAAAGATCTTTATCTCTAAAGAACATCTTACTTCCATTTAAACTTATAATTAGTTTTATTCAGTCTATCATTATAATTTTAAGCTTTAGGCCAAACTTTGTTGTGGGGACAGGAGGTTTTGCAAGCTTTCCTATTGTCTTCATATCTTCCATATTTAGAATTCCAACATTAATTCAAGAACAGAATTCATTTCCAGGAATATCTAATAGGTTTTTATCTAAATACACTAATTATATATCTGTTGCTTATGATAAGATGGAAAAATATTTTCCTTCAAAAAAAATATACAAAACAGGGAATCCAATTAGGGAATCCATTAGATCAAATAACAATTTAGTTAATCATAGAAAAAAACTAAATATTAAAGATAGTATGACAGTAATAGCTGTATTAGGTGGAAGTTTAGGTTCAGATAGAATAAACAAAACAATTAAAAAAAATATAGAATTCTTAATTTCTAAGAATATTTTCATCATATGGCAATGTGGAAAGAGTTATTATGAAGACTATAAAATTTACAATTCTGATAAGATATTTGTTACAGACTTTTTTGATGATATCGACTCAATTTACTCTACATCAGATATAATAATAGCAAGAAGTGGAGCTTTAACACTCTCAGAGTTAGCAATAGTCTCAAAACCTTCTATATTAATTCCATCTCCAAATGTTGCTGAGGACCATCAATTAAAAAACGCTAAGAGTATTGAAGAAAAAGATGCGTGTATATGTATTGAGGAGAAAGATCTTGACTTGATATTTAAAAATAAGCTTGACCTTCTATTAAATGATGAGAGACTAAGGGGTGATCTATCATATAATATGTCTAAAATAGCTATGCCAAATGCATCATACGATATAGTTGACATAATAAAAAAACATCTAAAAAATGATTAATAAAAAGTATTTTTTTATTGGAATTGGTGGTATTGGAATGTCTTCAATTGCTCAATACCTCTATGAAAAAGGAAATACTATTCTTGGTTATGATGCATCAGAAAATAAATCAGTTAAAATTCTTGTAAAAAAAGGGGTAGAAGTAATTAATCAGTTAAGCCTTGAGAGGATTCCAGATTATATGAAAAAGGAGGATGTAATTGTAGTCTATACTCCAGCTATCCCTGATGATAATATATTTTTAAAATATTTTAGGTCGAATGGAAATAATCCAATATTTAAAAGATCTGAGATTCTTGGTGAAATATCAAAACAATCTAAATGTATTGCTGTAGCTGGGACACATGGAAAGACTACTACTACTGCAATAATTAGTCATCTATTCCATTCATCAGGAATACACTTTAAAGCTTTTATTGGAGGGATTATGAAATGCTTTGACTCAAATTATATCAATACAGGAAATGATTACATAGTTGTAGAGGCTGATGAATATGATAGATCATTCTTAAATCTAAATGCTAATTACGCTGTTATTACCTCAATTGAAAATGATCATCTTGATGTTTTCGGAGACTTTAAGTCTTTAACTGAGAGCTTTCAGTCATTTGCAAATAATGTAAAAGATGTGTTAATCACAGATTCTGAAATAAACCTTAATAAGGATTTTTCTTTTTCAATCAAAAATGATTCAGATTATTATGTAAACAATATAGATATTTTAGAAAATGAAATTAGATTTGACCTTAAAACTCCTAATAATTTTTACTCCAATATTTCTGCAAATATTTTAGGTCTCCATAATCTTAAAAATGTACTAGCGGCACTATCAATAATTGACCAAATAAAAGAAATTGATATTGAAAATTTATTACCATTTCTTTCCAATTTTAAAGGGATTGAAAGAAGAATGGATATTTATAAACTAGATAATAAAGTTATTATTGATGACTATGCCCATCATCCAACTGAAATCGAATCAGTACTTAGTACTATTCAAACTAATTATAAGAATAAATCAAAAGCAGTTGTATTTCAACCTCATCTATTTTCTAGAACAAGGGACTTTATGGATGAGTTTGCAACCGTTTTATCTAAATTTGATGAGGTATATCTTTTAGATATTTATCCTGCTAGAGAAAAGCCTATAATTGGTGTTAGTTCACAAATTTTATTAGAAAAAATTAATTGTTCAAAGAAGGAGCTAATTGATATTAAATCAATTGATAATATAGTACTTAACTCAAAAATAGAAGTTATTTCTATTCTTGGTGCTGGTAATATATCAGAGAATCTTAATAAACAAATATTTCAAAATGTATAGATTAATTATAACGTTAGGGTTGTTATCACTGCTTATTTTTATGGGATTACTTAGTTCACTTACCCATTCTGAAAAAAGTTATGATTTAAAGACTAATAATATAGTATATACATCTAACGGATTTATTGACAATAAAGAAATTGTCAAAAGTCTAATAAGTGAAAAACATTTTCAAAATATGATTAAAGATAATGAGTTTGTAAAAGTTGAGACAAAAATAAAAGAGATAAAATCAATTGAGAAATTTGATATTTATTTTAATAATAAAAATGAACTTGGAATAAAATTAACTGACAGGACTCCTATTGCGTATTTAAAAGATTTAAATAGTCTTGTTGATATCAATGGTAAAGTTTTTGAAAAAGAGCAATCTAAAGATGATTCCCTTCCTACAATTAATGGAAATATATCTGAACAGCAAATTTTAAAAATTATAAATGTTATATCAGCTTTTAAAAAAGATAAGTTTTTTGAAAATAAATTAAATGAAATATGGTTTAAAAATGACCATTTATATGTAAGAATAAAAAACTTGAATTTGGATATAAAACTAGGAAATGAAAATAAAATAATTGATAAGTTAAAAATGTTAAAAGGTTTTTATGCATATCAACTAAAAAGTATAAATCAAACAAAATATAAACAACTAGACCTAGTCTACAATGATCGTTTAGTTGCAATTAAAAAATAACATTATGGATAAAACATATTCAGTTGGATTAGACATTGGAACTACAAAGATTGTTGCTATGGTTGGTGAAAAAAATCAATTTAATAAAGTCAAAGTGCTAGGTGTTGGTAAATCTCAAAGTCTAGGGGTTCATAGAGGTGTTGTAAACAATATTACCCAAACTATTCAGTCAATTAAAATAGCAGTTGATGAAGCACAAAATAAATCTAATGTTGAAATTCTAGAGGTTGCAGTTGGTATCGCAGGACAACATATTAGAAGTCTTCAACATAGTGATTATATAACTAGAGAAAATCCTGATGAGGTGATAAATGAAGATGATATTGACAAATTAATTGACCAAGTTTATAAGCTTGTGATGCTTCCAGGTGAAGAGATTATCCATGTCCTACCTCAAGATTTTAAAGTTGATGGTCAATCTGAAATAAAAGAGCCTATAGGTATGTATGGAAGCAGACTTGAAGCTAATTTTCATATTGTAGTTGGTCAAGTTTCATCTATAAGGAATATTGGAAAATGTATAAAAAGCTCTGGATTAAAAATGGGAGATATTACTCTTGAACCATTAGCATCATCTGACGCAGTTCTATCTGAGGAAGAAAAAGAAGCTGGAGTTGCATTAATTGATATTGGTGGGGGAACCACTGATGTTGCTATTTTTAAAGATGGGATTATAAAACATACTGCTGTTATTCCATTTGGAGGAAATGTAATTACAGAGGATATTAAAGAAGGATGTTCAATTATTGGCAATCAAGCAGAGCAATTAAAAATAAAATTTGGTTCAGCATGGCCAGGAGAAAATAAAGATTCTGACATAGTTTCAATACCTGGTCTTAGAGGGAGAGACCCAAAAGAAATTTCATTAAAGACACTATCAAAAATCATTAATGCAAGAATTGTAGAAATTATTGAGCAAGCTTATTTAGAAATAAAGAATTATGGGCATGAGGATTCTAAAAAGAAACTAATTGCTGGCATTGTATTAACTGGTGGTGGAAGTCAATTGAGACATTTAAAACAACTTACAGAATATGTTACCGGAATGGACACAAGGATTGGTTTTCCGGGTGAGCATTTAGCTGGAGATTCAAATGATTATAATCCTATATATTCAACGGCTGTAGGATTATTAATGAAGGCAATAGACAAAGATTCAGATGAACAGATAAATAATATGAATACCTCTGAAAAGGATTTAGTAAACCATGAAAGAAAGACTATTCTTACTAAATGGGGAGAAGGATTTAAAAAATTTATAGATAACGTAGATAACACAATTGACAATTAATATAAAGTTCAAAAAATGAAAACAGAAATAGATACAAACTTTAGTTTCGATTTACCAAAAAATAGAAGTAATGTAATGAAGGTCATGGGAATAGGAGGGGGTGGAAGTAATGCCGTAAATTATATGTATAAACAGGGAATAAAAGGAGTTGATTTCGTTGTCTGTAATACTGACTCTCAAGCTTTAGAAGAAAGCCCTGTTCCAAATAAGATCCAACTTGGAGCTAATCTAACTGAAGGACTCGGTGCAGGAGCAAATCCTGAGATTGGAAAGCTAGCAGCTTTAGAAAGTTACGAAGAGCTGAAAAATTTATTAGAGACTCAAACTAAGATGTTATTTATTACTGCTGGTATGGGCGGTGGTACAGGAACTGGTGCTGCGCCAATTATTGCAGAGATGGCTAAAGAATTTGATATTCTAACTGTTGGTATTGTAACTATTCCATTTAGTTTTGAGGGAAAAAATAGAGAATCACAAGCTGTCAAGGGTCTTGAAAAACTAAAAAGATCAGTAGATTCACTAATAATTATTAATAACAATAAACTAAGAGAGGTCTATGGTAATCTTGGCTTTAAAGAAGGATTCTCTAAGGCTGATGAAGTATTAGCTACTGCGGCCAAGGGTGTTGCACAGGTAATTACACATCATTATACACAAAACATAGATTTAAAAGATGCAAAAACTGTATTATCAAATAGTGGGACAGCAATAATGGGATCTTCAACTGCGAGTGGATCTAACAGAGCTAATGAAGCAGTTATTAAGGCATTAGACTCACCACTATTAAATGATAATAAAATTGAAGGGAGTAAGAATGTTCTATTATTAATTGTTTCTGGAGCTGAGGAAATTACAATAGATGAAATTGGAGAAATTAATGAATATATTCAAAATGAAACAGGTAACTGTGCTAATATAATTATGGGAGTAGGTGAGGATCTAGACCTAGGAAATAAAATTTCTGTTACAGTAATCGCAACAGGATTTGGAGATGAAAAACAAAATAGTCTAGTCAGTTCAGAAACAAAAAAAGTAATTTATTCTTTAGATCAAGATCACCCTTTTGAGCAAAAAATATTAGATGAGGAAATAACTTTATCTGAGGAGAAAAATGAAATAAATAAAAATCATGAAATATTAGCTAAAGATTCTAATCAAAAGAAGATTGACAGTGAAATAAATGAAATTTTAAGAAATATTGATATCAGTTATGAAGTTTTAGATCCAGATCTAGATATAATACCTACTGATAACTCAAATACTAGTGATATCGAATTAAGTGAAATTGAATTAAATGATATTGAATATGTAATTCCATATGAAGAAAAATCTTTTGAGATAAATCAAGAGACATCAGAAATTTCATTTGGTCTTTTCTCAAACGATAATTTTGAAGATAATAAAAGTGAGGAGCTTTCTTTAAATGTTTATCCCAATGATGAAAATCATGAAGCAACTGAAACAGATTTATCATCAGACAGTTTTAATAATAGTGAATCAAATATCGAGTATATAAAATTAGATCTTAATCAAGATATTGAGAATGAATTAGAGATTATAGGAAATGATAATGTAGATGATAAATTTTCAGACTTAGGTAATATTGATATAGATAAAATTGAAGAAAACCATAATATATTTGAACAACCTATAGCCTCTGATGATAATAATGAAAATGTTATTCGAAAACAAAACTTAAAAAAATATAATTACATATTTAAAAATAATAGTTCCTCGATAGAGGATTTAGAGAAAATACCTGCATATAAGAGAATGGGAATTGAAATTGACAATTCAAAACCTAATGGTGAAGATATTTATTCAAAAACTGTTTTAAATGAAGAAAATAAACTCGAATTTCCTGATGTAAATACATATCTTCACGATAACGTTGATTAATTTATGAAAATAGAAGAAAAAATTAACGAGTCTATAAAGGACTCAATGAAAGAAAAAAATAGACTTAGACTGGACTCTCTTCGAGCAATAAAGTCTGCAATACTTATCGAAAAAACTAAATCTGCATCAAAAGATCTGGTTGAAGAGTCAGTTGTGCTTAAAATTTTACAAAAAATGGTAAAGCAAAGGAATGACAGTGCAAAAATATACATAGAACAAAACAGAAAGGAATTAGCTGAAGTAGAGGTGTCTCAAGCAAATATAATTTCTGAATTTTTACCAACTCAGTTAAGTGAATCTGAATTATTAGAAATAATTGATAAAGTTATTGAAGAAGTTGGTGCTGAATCAATGAAAGATATGGGTAAAGTAATTTCTAAAGTAAATGAAATAGTCTCTGGACAAGCTGAGAGTAGAGTTATTGCAGAGATTGTTAAGAAAAAATTAATGAGCTAAAATGATTAAAGCTCTATGTTACACCTTCCATTGAGTTATCCTTTTGACTATATTCTCTCTCTCGAATTATTTTAATGATTCTTTCACATACAAGATATATGTCTTCAAAGGATGTATATAATGGAGTTAACGCTATTCGAATTATATTCTTAGGTCTAAAATCAACGATAATTCTTAATGCCTCTTTGTCAACTGGGTCAATTAGACATTTTGATATTCTCCATGCTTCTTTATGACTTATAGAAATATGGGAACCTCTTTTATCTTTTTCTAATGGTGATAGTAGATCAAAATCTAACTTTTTTAATTCATCATTATATATAAGTAAGAAAAAATCAAACAAATTCGCTGATTTAATACCTAATTTTTCTGTAGTTGCTTCAATTGTAATATCTAGAGAACTTTTGAGTGTTGATAAAGAAAGTATATGGGGTGTTCCATTTGAAAATTTCTCGATGGAATAGGTTTCAATATACTCATTTGAGTATTCAAAAGGTTTGCTATGGCTAAACCATCCCTTTATGGGTGATTTCAACTTTTTAAGTTTAGATTCTCTAACGTAAATAAAAGCCGGAGAACCAGGACCTCCATTTAAATATTTGTATGTACACCCTATAGCATAGTCTACCCTATTAGATCTCATGTCAATATCAATTGCACCAACAGAATGACTTAAATCCCAAATAACAACAATATTATTATCCTTACAAAATTTACTTATATCTTCAACTGAATACCTGAACGAGCTCTTAAATGATACATGAGATAATACTACTACACCTCCTCTCTTTAATATATATTCTTTTAGTTTTTCAATATCTGGCATTAAGTCATTACCATAATCTAGAAATTTAAAGTCAATGTTAAAGTCTTTTGCAATTACTTCACAAATATATTTGTCAGAAGGAAAGTTTAGATTGTCAGTAGTAATATTTTTTATATCTCTATTTGACTCTAAGATGCTCTTTAAAAGCTTAAAAAGATTTATTGAAGTGGAACTACCAACATACACCTCATCCTCATTAGATTTGATTATAACAGCTATTTTTTTAGAAATAATTCTAGGAAGCTTTATCCAACTCTTATTCCAGCTAGTGATTAGATTGTTTCCCCACTCCTCTTTAATAGTATGGTTAACATTATCAACTACATCCTTAGCTAATACTCCAAGTGAATTCCCATCAAGATATACTTGGTCTTTGGGTAATATAAACTTGTTCCTAAATATTGATAGTTCATCTTTAGAGTCAAGATTTTTTGCTATTTCTTTTAATCTATCCAAATGTTATAAATTTTCTTAGCCCATTCTAAATACATTATTCCACTGGGATGTAAATTATCGTTAGTAATAAGATCAGGTTCATTAATCCCTCTTCTTGAGATCTCAGTAACATCAACATATATTAATCCATTGGTAGTTGCTAATTTTCTTAAACTACTATTAAATAGATTAATTTGTTCTGATATATCACTCATGTCACTAGATTCTCCAAAAGGCGTATAACCCCAATCTGGAATAGAAATTATAATTATACTTCCATCATTTTTCTTTATTTTTTTCATCTCATCCGTCAACTTATCCAGGTCTTCCTCAAATTCATCTATTGGTTTAGAATTAAATTGGTTGTTAACTCCAATTAAAAGTGAGATATATCATATTTTTTAGTAAAATTTGTTTGATTTATTGCATTAAGTAAGTCATAAGTTTTCCATCCTGTTTCAGCAATTATCATAGGTTGATCAAAATCGACACCTTTCTCATAAGCAACATCAACAAATTGATTAGGCCACCTTTCATCCTCATTTTCTCCCTCCCCAATTGTATAACTATCTCCGAGAGCTATAAAATTGTATGGGCTTTCACGCGGAGTATTAAGATTATCCTCTACTACCAAAGTATCACTAAGATCATCTCTATCAATATTTAAATCCTCATCATTATAATTTGTATTTGATGTGCAACCGCTCATTACAGTTAATAAAAAAATATTTTAAAAATTAAATGAAGTCTCATACCTAGATGTGCAAAATAATATTTTAATTCTTTACTTCAATGAATTAATTGCATTGTTTATATCGGAAGATTTAAATATATAACTTCCAGCAACTAGGATATCAGCTCCTAAAGATTTAAGTTTTTTGCTGTTTGTATTGTCTACACCACCATCTATCTCAATTACAGCAGACGAGTCTCTTGAATCGATTAGACTTTTAAGCTCAATTAGTCTATCAAATGTTTTTTCAATAAATTTCTGTCCTCCAAAACCTGCATGAACTCCCATCAGACATAACAAGTCAACCTTGTTAATGTAATCCTCTAATTTATTAATTGGAGTGTCGGGATTAATTGCAATTCCTGACTTAATTGAAGAGTCTTTAATTTTATCTAGGATTTCATCCATCTCTGAGGTTGCTTCAATATGAACAGTCAATATGTCAGAGCCAATCTCAATAAATTTATCGATATATCTTTCAGGTTCAATGATCATTAAATGAACATCTAAAGGCTTTTTTGTCATTTTCCTAATTGAGCTTACTACTGGCATACCAAATGAAATATTTGGAACAAATAAGCCATCCATCACATCAAGATGGAACCAATCTGCATTACTTTTATCGATTATTTCGCAATCCCTGGAAAGATTACCAAAATCTGCAGCTAGAATAGAAGGAGCTATTTTTGTAGACATAATAATTTTTATTTAAGGTAAAATTTATATAATTATCTAATTAAAATAAGCTTGAAAAGATATAAACATTAACAGCTAAAAGTTTAGCCGAGATATGTTTTAAGTATTTTGCTCCTTGAGGTATGCTTCAATCTTCTTATAGCCTTTTCCTTAATCTGTCTAACTCTTTCCCTAGTCAGATCAAAAGTTTCACCTATTTCCTCAAGAGTCATTGCGTGCTGATTTCCAAGACCAAAATAAAGTCTTACAACATCTGCTTCACGAGGTGTAAGAGTGTCAAGGGCTCTTTCAATTTCAGTTCTTAAAGATTCATGTAAAAGTTGTCTATCAGGATTTGGGGACTCACCACTATTAAGGACATCATATAAATTTGAATCTTCACCTTCAACTAGAGGAGCATCCATTGAAACATGCCTACCAGAGTTTTTAAGTGACTCTTTAACATCATTTACAGTCATATCTAGCTCTTTTGCTATTTCTTCTGCAGATGGTGCACGTTCATGAGCTTGTTCTAGAAATGCATATGTCTTATTAATTTTATTTATTGAGCCAATTTTATTAAGCGGGAGTCTTACAATCCTAGATTGTTCTGCTAAAGCTTGAAGAATAGACTGTCTAATCCACCAGACTGCGTAAGAAATAAACTTAAAACCTCTTGTTTCATCAAATCTTTGAGCTGCTTTAATCAAACCAAGGTTACCCTCATTAATAAGGTCAGGTAATGTCAAGCCTTGATTTTGATATTGTTTAGCAACAGAGACAACAAATCTAAGGTTAGCTTTTGTTAATTTTTCAAGAGCAAATTGATCGCCTTTTTTAATTCGCTGAGCTAACTCAACCTCTTCCTCTGCAGTAATTAAGTCAACTTTACCAATTTCTTGAAGATATTTATCAAGAGACGCTGTCTCCCTATTAGTTACCTGTTTTGTTATTTTTAATTGTCTCATAGACTAATAAAAGCCACAAAAATTGTTCCAAAGTGAAAAAAAATTATTTTTTTTCTAATAAAACTTTTCTTGAAATTTTTTGTTTTCTAGTTCTTTTGTCAATCCCCAGGTATTTAACCTCAATTTGATCACCTAGATTTATATAATCAGTTACTTTTTCAACTCTTTCCCATGCTATTTCTGAAACATGTAGCAAAGCTTCTTTACCTGGAACAAACTCAACAACTGCTCCAAAATCAAGTATTTTAACAACGTTTACTTTGTATACTTCATCTATTACTGGCTCAAAAACTAAATTTCTAATTCTTTCAATAGCGTTATCAATTTTTTCCTGATCAACACCAAGTATTTCAATTACACCAACTTCATCTTTTTCGTTAATTACAATTGTTGTATCAGACTCCTTTTGAAGTTCTTGTATGTTTTTACCACCTGGCCCAATAACCATACCAATAAAGTCCTTAGCTATTTCCATAGTAACCATTTTCGGTGCGTGAGGTTTTACAGTTTCGTTTGGTTTATCAATTGAACTGTCAAGTTTATCAAGAATATGAAGTCTACCCTTTTTTGCTTGATTTAATGCTTCTACAAGAATTTCATATTTCAATCCCTTAATTTTAATATCCATTTGACATGCAGTTATACCCTCTCTAGTTCCAGTAACTTTAAAGTCCATATCTCCAAGGTGATCTTCATCTCCAAGAATGTCTGAAAGTACAGCATATTTATCACCTTCACTAACAAGTCCCATCGCTATACCAGAAACATTACTTTTAATATTTATACCTGCATCCATCAGAGCAAGTGATCCTGCACAAACAGATGCCATTGAAGATGATCCATTAGATTCTAGAATTTCAGATACAATTCTAACTGTGTACGGACAATCATCTGGCATTACCTTTTTAAGGGCACGTTGTGCCAACATTCCATGGCCAATTTCTCTTCTAGATGTCCCTCTAAGAGGTCTAGCTTCTCCTGTTGAAAAAGGGGGAAAGTTATAATGTAAATAGAAGCTTTCTTCTGACTGATTTGTAGGCATATCAATTACGTTTACTTCCCTACTTGTTCCTAATGTTAGAGATGCAAGAGACTGAGTCTCACCTCTTGTAAAAACTGCAGATCCATGAGTAGAAGGTAGATATCCAACTTCTGTCCAAATATCTCTTATATCTTCTGTTTTTCTTCCATCTAGCCTAGTACCTTCATTTAGAACTAGATCTCTAATAGCTTTTTTCTGTGCTTTGTTAAAGTATTTCACAATCAAGTCTTTCTTTTCTTCGATAATCTCATCATTATATGAGTCTATCAGTTCTTCTTTCAATGAACCAAAAGATTCGCTTCTTTCATTTTTTGAAAGTCCCTTCTTAGCAATATCATATGATTTTTGATAAATTTGATCTAAGATTTTAGCTTCTAAATCCTGATCTTCTTCTGCTTCATCGTATTCCCTCTTTTCTAAACTAATACCAGCTTGTTTAATAAGTTCTTTTTGTGCATCAATTTGTCTTTTGATTTCATCATGAGCATATCTTATTGCATCAGTCATTTCTTCTTCAGAGATTTCATCAAATTCTCCCTCAACCATAACAACAGAGTCCTCAGTAGCTCCAACCATTATATCAATATCAGATTCTTCTAATTGAATTCTAGAGGGATTTATTATAAAATTTCCTTCAATTCTTGCAACTCTAACCTCAGATATTGGACCATCAAATGGAATGTCAGATAATGAGATTGCTGCTGAGGCAGCTAAACCAACAAGAGCATCAGGCATTACATTCTCATCATTGGACATAAGTTGAATCATAACTTGAGTTTCTGAATGGTAGTCCTTTGGAAATAATGGACGTAGAACTCTATCAACTATCCTCATAGTAAGTATTTCTTCGCTACTAGGTCTAGCTTCTCTTTTAAAAAATCCACCAGGAAATCTTCCAGCTGAAGCAAATTTTTCTCTATAATCAACTGTTAGAGGTAAAAAATCTAGAGATGAAGCACCATAGCTTGAAACAACAGTAGACAAGAGCATACAATCTCCCATTCTAATTACTACTGATCCATGAGCTTGCTTTGCAAGTTTACCAGTTTCAATAGAAATTTCTCTACCATCTGATAATTTTATAATTTGTGTTAAAGGTTTTGGATTCATAATTTAGTATTGGTTATATTTTTGTTGTGTGTAATGAAGACAACCAAACTAAAAATGCTATTTTCTGATACCTAATTTTTTTATTATATCACGATATCTTTGAATATCTGTTTTCTTTAAATACTCAAGTAAGTTCCTCCTCTTACCTACCATTTTTACAAGTGATTTTTCTGTATTGAAATCTTTTGCGTTTGATTTCAAATGGTTTGATAAGCTTTCAATTCTTTTAGTAAAAAGTGCAATCTGGCTTTCAGAAGAACCAGTATCTTTCTTGCTTTTACCAAATTCTTTAAAAACATCTTCTTTCTTAAGTACTGTCATTCAATTATTTTTGAGCCGCAAATATAATGGAATATATTTAGAAAATAAATTATTTAATCATAATTACGAAGAGTGTTATTTTGAATTAAATCAATGTAAAGATTGATTTTTTTCTTCAACTCTTTTCTATGACTTATAAAATCAAGAAATCCTTTTTCAAGAAGAAATTCACTCTTTTGAAATCCATCAGGCAGGTCTTGACCTGTAGTATCTTTTACAACTCTGGGTCCAGCGAACGCTATTAGTGCTTTTGGTTCAGCTATATTAATATCCCCTAGCATAGCAAAAGATGCAGTAGTTCCACCAGTAGTCGGGTCAGTACATAATGAAATGTATGGAATACCTGCCTCAGAAAGATCATTTAATTTTGCAGAAGTCTTTGCCATCTGCATTAGTGAAGTAGCAGATTCCATCATCCTTGCACCACCTGACTTTGAAATAATAACGAGTGGACACTTATTTTTTATTGCCTGATCAATAGATAAAGAAATTTTTTCACCTACCACAGATCCCATTGAACCACCAATAAATTTAAAGTCCATACAGGCAATTACAATCTCTTTCCCATAGGATTTACCATATCCAACCCTAATTGCATCTTTTAAGTTTGTTTTATTCTGGGCATCTTTAAGCCTGTCCGAATATTTTTTTTGATCTTGAAACTTTAGGAAATCTACAGGTGATATTTTTGCTCCAATCTCTTTAAATTTATTATCGAAAAGAATTTCAAAATATTCTCTACTTCCAATATGAACGTGGTAGTCATCCTCAGGACTCACGTACATATTTTCAGCTAATTCCTTTGTCTCAATAATTTTTCCAGTAGGAGTTTTATACCAAAGTCCTGCAGGAATGTCTCTTTTCTCCTCAGTTTTTGTATTTATATTCTTACTTGTTCTTTTAAACCAACTCATAAATGGGGAGTTTAATCTAAGGTATTGATATTATTTAAGTCCTCAAAAGCTTTTGTCAATCGCGATTTAAAAGTTTCTTCCCCTTTTCTTAGCCATACTCTTGGGTCATAAAATTTTTTATTAGGGATATCAATGCCATCAGGATTTCCAATCTGAGACATCAAGTAGTCTTTTTTATCAATCATATAGTCTCTCACTCCTTCTGTAAATGCAAATTGAAGATCAGTATCAATATTCATCTTTATCACTCCATAGCTTATAGCCTCTCTTATCTCCTCAACAGATGAACCTGATCCACCATGAAAAACAAAGTCCAGAGTGTTTTCAGGAAGATTAAATTTCTTTGATACATATTCTTGAGAATTTTTAAGAATTTTAGGAGTTAACTTTACATTCCCTGGTTTATATACACCATGAACATTACCAAATGCAGCAGCAATCATGAACTTATCACTAACAGATATAAGCTCAGAGTATGCATAGGCTACTTCATCAGGCTGTGTATATAATTTTGATGAATCAATATCCGTGTTGTCAACACCATCTTCTTCTCCTCCTGTAACTCCTAGCTCAATTTCTAGAGTCATATCTAGATCACTTAATTTTTTGAGATACTCCTTGCAGGTAGCAATATTTTCCTCAAGAGGTTCCTCAGATAAATCTATCATATGAGAGGAAAATAATGGAAAGTTATTCTTCTTATAAAAGTCTTTTCCATAATCTAAAAGTCCATCTATCCATGGTAGAAGTTTTTTAGAACAATGATCGGTATGAATTATAACTTTAGCACCGTAATTACCAATAGTTTTATGTATGTGGTATGCACCTGCTATTGATCCTGAAATTGAAGAATTAAAACTATTATTTGGCATTCCTTTACCAGCAATAAATTGAGATCCACCACTAGAAAATTGAATTATAACGGGACTGTTTAGTTCAGAAGCAGTCTCAAGTACAGAATTTATTGTATTTGTGCCAGAAACATTAATTGCAGGAAGAGCAAATTTCTTTTCTTTTGCTTTACTAAATAATTGTTGATTTTTTTCTCCGAAAATAAAGTTGTCTCTCAAAATAAATAATTGTTAATTTTTGTCAAAAATATTAAACTTATTTCTAAAATGGGTAATTAATACCAATATTAAATACTGCTTTATTTAAACTAAAATCACTAAACCATCTATTACTTTTCTCTTTAGCCGGATTATAAGTTTTAAAGGCAGTATCTAATCTTAAAACAAAAAAGTTAAAATCATATCTTAATCCAATACCACTCCCAACAGCTAATTCACTTAAATCAGAAAAATTATTAAAAGTCATTGAGTTATCATTATTGTTATCATTAATGTTCCATATGTTACCCATATCAACAAAGAATGCACCATTAAGCTTTCCAGAGATTTTGTTTCTATATTCAAAATTTAAAGAAACTTTAAAATTAGCTTCATTAAATTCATTTATATTATTGCTGCTTCCTGGCCCTAATTTATATGCCTTCCATGCTCTATTATCATTAGAACCCCCTGCATAATATGATCTTGTGAAAGGTATGTAATCTGAGTTTCCATAAGGTATTGCAATACCAGTGAATGCTCTAAGAGCAAAAACGTTTCCATTATTTAATAAAATATGTTTGATATAATTAACCTCAGCTTTAGTATATTGAGAGGGTAAAATATCAGAAATTTCAACTTTATTATCCGAATTTAGGTTTCTACCTCTAAGTACCTCATTAAATAGATTCCCTACCATTTCAAACTTTAGTCTTAATCTTGAAAAATCCTCATCTAAGAAGTTTTCTTGAGTATTCCGGTTAATTGTAATTGAAGAACCAACTATTAAATTATTCTCTGTCAATCTATCCTTCCTCTCTAATATGGAATTTACATTTTTATAAAAATCTGTCCCTGAATCTAAGGTTGTTTGATTGTTAAGTACTTGTAAGATAAACATTTCTGAACCTTCAGGAATTGTAAGATCTCCATCCTGATTAAGTGTTGACTGATCAAGATTATAGATTGATGAAATATAATTAAGCTTATCGTAGGAATTTTTATAGACATTAAAATAATTAGATACATTTTGATTATTCACATACTCAAAATCAAGAAACTTAAAATTTATTTTGGAGTATCTAGATGGATTCCAATTAACTTCATATATTCCTGAATAGTATTGTTTATCCAAACCGATATTTTTTTGAACAGTTGAACCTACAATTATATTAGTGACAGGATTCATTTCCTTTTTAATTAATTTATAAGATCTAAAAGGAAGTATTGCTCTTGGAATTCTCAGATTAAGATTTCCTCCTAATTCAAAAAGATTAAAAAATGAATCTTCAGGATCTCCTATGTCTTTTGATGCTCCAATACTATTATTAAGATTAACAGATAAGTTCTCTGTGCCTCTAAATATATTTCTAATATTAAAATTTGTCCCGAATGATATTCCAAAATCTTCAATGTTTGAATGAGTAAAATCTAGATCAAACCCTAAACTAAATCTGTCTCTTGGCAATAGATATATTGAGGTATTGAGTGAATCCCTTTGTTCTTCAACTATAATCCTGGGATATTTAAACGCTCCTAAATTAGAAAAGTATCTAGAAGTTAAAAGCTTATCATTTTCAATAAATTTTTGACTTTTTTTAAAAAAAATAGGTTCAGTTAGTGATCTTGGGGAATAATTGAGATTACCTTTTGAATATATTTTAACACCATTGTAGTTAAGAGAGTCAGTATATGAACTGATGTTTGATAATTCATCCAATGATTCAACATAAATCTTTATATCGTTGATATTCTTGACGCTGTATTCATTCTCTTCATCCTTATTGTTAATTGTTAATACTAATGGAATTTTCTTTTTATTACCTGTACTATCAATTAAAACATTAAAATTTATACTTCTTTGTTGAAAGTCATGTATACCGTTGTTTTTAAATAATGATATTAACCTATTCCTCTCAAGTAATAATTTATTAATAGAAAAATATTCGTCTTTTTTTATTAGGCTCGCACCTTTTGAAATTTTATAAAGTGAGTCAATATCATTAGATTTAAATTTTAATGAAATTGAATCAATTAAGTATCTGGTATTAGTTTTTACTCTATACTGAAGATTAGCCTTCTTACCTTCAATGATAGTATCGACACTAACCTTTGAATCAAAATAACCCTCATTATTATAAAACTGTTTTAACCTAGATACATTGTTATTAACATTTGTATTACTAAGCTTAAATGGTTTTTGACCTAAGCTTTTTAAAAATTCATTAAATGAATTATTATACTTTTTAAGCTGTTTAACTTGTTTCTCTGATAATATTTTTGATAATCTATTATACCTGTTAGGTTTTTTATTAAGCCATAAATCAAACTTTTCATCAGCATTATCAATCGATAAGTTGTAAATGTACAGTCCAATAGGGTATCCTAGAAACTTATTAGAAGGGGTAGGTGGGTCTATTAGTAATTTTACAGGGTTTCTTTTGACTATTGTATCATTAACAATAAAAGTATTATCTGTAAGTATTGTATCTTCAAACCGATCGTAAATATTTGAACTACAGCCATTTAAAATTAAAAAAAATAGAATTAAGTAAAGATTTTTTTTAGAAGACAACTTTAATTTTTTACTAAATTACAGTTTTTACCTTAAAAATTTCTTTGTCTGATGATTTCAAATGCAACTGCTGAAAATGCGACAGAAACATTAAGTGAATCTATCTTTGAGCTTATCGGTACTTTTAAAATATTATTTGATAGATTTAAAATACTTTTAGAGATACCCCTTTCTTCAGATCCCATAATGATAGCAACAGATTTTTTAAAATTTGAACTGTATATTGTGTCTTCTCCCTTTTCAGAAAGACTTATAATATCAATTTCTAGAGAACTTAAATGTAGAATAGCATCTTTTATATTGTTGACCCTTGCAATTGGTATTTTAAATACTCCTCCTGATGAAGTTTTAACTACATCAGAGTTAACTGGTGCAGAATTGTTTTGAGGTATAATTATTCCATCTACATCTGCTCCCACAGCTGTTCTGATAATAGCTCCAAAGTTTCTTGTATCAGTTACTCCATCTAGTAATAAATATGTTTTTGGGGAGTTATTGTCAAATGTAGTTGATACTAGCTCTTCTGTTGATAATAATTTGATCGGAGATAATATTGCTACTGCTCCTTGATGATTTTTATTGATATACTTTTTAAATTTCTCTTTTGGAACAAATGAGTATTTAATACTATTATTCTCTAGTAATCTGACTAATGATTTAAATAAACTACTTTGATGTGAATTTGATTTAAGCAGATATACTCTTGAGATATCTTTTGATGATTCGATTGCTTCTATAATAGACCTAATACCGTATATCTCTACCTGTTTATTCATATCTATATATAAAAAAAAAGGAGGTTAAAAAACCTCCTTTTTAAGATACTAATTTATCAAATTATCGACAAATATTCATAGCCTTGAATCCAACCGCAGGACTTGCACCGTCCGATAAAGCAGTTTGAGATCCAGAACCATCTAAATCTGTCCAGTTAACTTGATAAGTAATTTCACTATCCCAGTCTCCTGAAGTAAATTCGAATCCGAAAGTTGAAGCGCTTGCTGGAACTGTGAACGAAGTCGTTCCATCTGTTCCATCAACAGTCCATGTTGTAGTAACACCATCGATTGTCCATTTTAATGTAGCACCATTCCAACCATCTCCATAACTATCCTGACCAGCAACAGTATAAATACCAGCAACTGCATCAGAATTGTTAGCATCAAATCTACATCCAATTATTATCGGATATAAGAAAGGAGATCTAAAATATGAACCTGTCATTGATCCAGTTACAGAAGATCTTGAATAAGAATTTCCGTCTGTAAGATTTAATTGAAATCTTACATTAACAACATCATTACCTTTAAAGCTACCAACACCTAATGCTCCAAGTGCTTGAGTTAATGATAATGAAAAGTCAAATCTAGGTAGCCCAACAGGACCGTCATACATTTCAGACCTATTAACAGTCTGATATAAAAGTTCTGCACCTGAGTTAAACTGTAGAAAAATTTCCACATTTTGTGTTAAACCACCCATTTCTTTATCGTGTGGCTCAAGTGTCCAGTTAACAACTGACGTACCAGGAGTAGCTGCTTGATACTCACCAGACTTTGAAATTTGTCTAAGTGCAGCACCTTGCTCATACTCTTTAAGCATGTAGTCAGTCATCATCTCGTACCCTCCATATTCGTCAGAAGAAAATTCTTTCGAACAAGAAACTACTAGTGTAATTAAACTAAGATATATAAATAATTTTTTCATGTTTTTTAGTTTTAATCGACCGCTGGTCCGTTAGTGTTCCAAAATACTCTTGATGTTAAATCAGATTTCTGAGTAACATTAGAGTTGTTAGCCGCATAGTTTTGTGGATACCACATTGATACAGGGAATGGGCCTGGATCTGGTTCAACCATAGGTTGAAGGTTTTTTGGATAACCATTTCTTCTATAAGAATTATATGCATCGATTCCGTTACCTCTTTGAGTAATCCAGAATTCTTCAGCCCAAAGCTCAAGCTTAGCATCTAAAGTAGACGCAGCAGCCCAGTCAGCAGTAAAGTTTGCTATATAAGCATCAATTGCTGCAGGGTCCATTGCAGGAGCTCCAGTTATATCATCCACTTTATTCATGTGAGATCTAATACCAGCTAAAGTTTCAGTTGTAGGATCACCTCCAGTCATAACTGCAACTTCTGCATTCATAAAATGCATCCATGAGTTAGCAACTATTGGAGTAATACCTGCACCACCTTGACCATCTCCAGCACCAAGACCACCAAAACTTAGGTCATCGTATGCACCACCAGCAGGGAATATACCAGCTAGAGTTCTTTCGAAACCATCAGGTGGAATACCTTCATCGTTTCCATGATCTCTTCCCCAGTATCCCTCAGGAAGTACACAGTACAATCCGTAAGCAACCCTGTGAGGTTCGATATAGTAACCAGGTGTTGAACATTCAATTTGAACTTCGTTAGGAGGTCCATCAGCACCAGGTGTTTCAGAAACATTTCTATAATACAAGTAAAGTATTCTAGGGTCTCTTACACCGTTTCTACCTTTCATTAAACGATCCATCATCCAGTTAGACTGATAGTCACCAGCTCCAGTATTAGAGTAGTTATATCTGTAAATTGGATGTCTAGTATCAGGATTAATTGCATTTGTACCCCATTTGAATTCAAAGTCATCTGCACTATCAGTAATATAATCAGTGATAGAGTTATAACTTGCATAGTCACCTAGGTTAAGGTATGCTCTTTTCTTAATACTATTTGCAGCTTTAATCCATCCAGCAGCATTACCACCGTAGTACATATCGTACTGTGGAGCAGCACCACCTTGATTAAAGTTACTAATTGCAGAATCAAGTAAACCAATTGCAGCATCATAGATTGACTGACCTGAATCAGCAGCAGGATTAAGGTTCTCAGAACCTTGTAATGCTTCAGTATAAGGTACATCACCAAAGTAGTCTACTAGAGTTAATAGAATATATGCTTCGAAAACCTGTCCCATACCTACGTAGTATGTAAGACCGTTTTCAGTAGCTAGTGTATTCATTAATCTAATATCCTCCATCATACCTTGGTAAGCGGATGACCACGGACCAGAGAATGAGCCAGGAGAATAATTATCTCTATACATTCTGTCTCCACCTAAGTACGCAACTCTTGTAAGTCTTGCACCTACATCACCCATATTATCAACCCAAGAAGCAAAGTCTTCTTGAATGTTGTTGATAAACAAGTCAGTACTAGCCTGAGCTGGGTTTAATGCATTAGGGTTAACAGTAAGATCTAACTCAGTAGTTTCACATGAGCTTAATACTAGTAAACTAGAAAAAGCTAAAATCAAAAGTTTGTTAAAATTTTTCATAATTTTTAGAATTTTGAATTAGAACGTTAATTTTAAACTTACACCGTATCTTCTAGCACTTACACCATTGAAGTATTCAAAACCAGAACCGTTACCAACACCAAGACCGGCGATGTTAGGATCATAGTTAATACCTTCAGGCGTGTTATAAGCATCATACCAAAGGTTGAAACCTTGTGCAGAAACAGAAGCCGCTCCAAATGGAGTTTTATCTAACCAATTTTTAGGTACGTCAAAAGTAAGTGAAACTTCACTTAACCTTAAAACACTAGCATCCCAAGTTCTTAACTCGTCTGCTCCTAAAATCAAGTTACCGAAGTAAGTTGTAGCGTTATCAATTTGTTTATTGTTTGGAGAACCATCAGAAAGAACACCAGGTAAAACATATGGTAATTCTCTGTCAACAGTATCAATTGTCTGACCTCTACCAAGTAGTGTCATAATAAAACTTGAATACATATCACCACCAATAGTAGCATTAAATAGAACATTTAAAGATAAATTTCCATAAGTAATAGTGTTACCAATATTTGCAATGAAATCTGGGTTACTATCTCCAATTAATGAATACTTGTTAGTCGCATAATTTGTATCATTGTTTGTACCATAACTACCAGCAGCATCAATTAGTGGTCTACCAGAGCTATCTCTTGAAACAGATGTTCCAATCATAGATGTTAATGGTAATCCAGGAATTGCAGCGTTACCTCTTGTATCGAAACCAGCATAAACAATTTGATCAGTGTTTTGTCCAAGATCTTCAACAATAGCTTGGTTAGTTGTATAGTTTACACTAGTATTCCAGTTAAACTTATCACCTCTAATCCAATCAGCGTTAAGATCTATTTCCCAACCAGTTGCACTAATTTCACCAATGTTTGTACTAGTAGAAATATAACCTGTTGATGGGTCAAGTGGTTGTGTTATAATAAGATCAGTAGTTGTTCTATCGAAGTAAGAAATTTCAGCAGATAATCTGTTATCAAATAAATTAGCTTCTAAACCAAACTCAAGCTCAGCAAGTAACTCAGGCTTTAAACCAACGTTACCTAGAGATGAACCAGATGTGTTTGTAATTACATCAACACCATCAATCTTATAATCTTTTGTATCTAAGTTAAGTACAGATGAAATTGGATATCCAGTTGGATATGTCGCAGATGTACCATAACTAGCTCTAACCTTAAGGAAATCGACTGGTAAGTTACCAAAGTCTAAAACTGAAGTTGGAACGAAAGATATACTTGCAGATGGGTAAGTAATAGATCTATTTTCTTCTGCTAGGTTAGATACCCAGTCAGTTCTAGATGCTAATGTTAAATACAAGTAGTTTTGGTAATCTAGAGAAGCTTGAGCAAATACACCTAGTACGTTTCTTCTAGAATAAAATTCAATTTCTTCCTGAGAGTTAAAGTTATAATGTCTTAAAACATTAAATACATTCTGACCAGTACTTCTTACACCATTTCTATCATATTCTCTTGCATTAGATGTAGCACCAGCGTTAAAAGTAATAGACCAATCACTGTCAAGTTCGAAATCTCCATTAACAGTTAATTGGTGGTTAAAGATAGTAGCAGTGTTATTCCACTTTTCGTAGAATCCAGATTGTGTTTCAAGACTTCCGTCAACACCACCCTTGTTTTGATAACTTGTGTTATCCTCACTATATACATCATAACCATATCTATATTGAACGTTTAAATTATCAGAGATGTCATACTGAACTGAAGTACCACCATAAACCCTGTGAGTAGCCTGCGCATCTTGAGTATTTGCAACAGTCCAAAGTGGGTGCTGTATACCATTAGATGATCTATAATATATAGATGCTCCTGTAATAGGGTGTGCATATGGTAATTCAGCTATACCAACAGATCTTGGAGTATAGAATACGTTACCATATAATGATGAATCAGAACTACCACTACTATATGCCGCAGCAATAGGTGGAGTTTTAAAGTCAGTAAATGAATAGTTAAGTGTACCGTTAACAGTAATTTTGTTAGATAAAACAGCTCTACCACCGAAACTAATGTTGTTTCTTCTTAGAGTATTTCCAGGAGTAAATCCTTCGTCATCTAAATTACCATAGTTAACATTATAAGATACTTTTCCGTCATCACTTTGACCTCTGAAGTTAATGTTTGTATTAATAATGCTTCCAGGCTGGAATAAGTCACCAACACTGTCATAAGGCTTCCATTCCCAAAGAGAGTCTTCAGATAAACCTAATAAAGGTAGAAGATCTCTAGAAAGGAACCTCGCATTTAAGTTACTATTGTATGGGTGTTTCAAAAATCCAGGTTGACCTGAAACTGTACCATTAATCTGTGATTGTTTTCCCCATCCTGCTGGACCTTCCTCACGGAAACTTGGACCCCAGTTAGAGAAGAACCAACCAAAGTTTTGGTTGAAACCATTACCATACTCCGTTTGATATTCTGGCTTCATGGCAAGCTCGTTTACAAAGTAAGACGTGTTAACCGTCACTTCATTTTTTTGAGCTTTCATACCTGAAGCAGTAGTACCGGACTTTGTAGTAATTAATACTACACCGTTTCTACCTTGCGATCCATAAAGTGTAGCCGCAGCTAACCCTTTAAGAACGTTAACAGATTCAATATTATTTGGATCTAGATCTAGGAATCTTGAAGAACCGTTGTTACCTGAGGTAAAACTACCCATTGCGTTAGTATCACTTGCGAAAGGGACACCATCAACAACGAATAACGGTTGGTTACTTGAACTAAAGGTGCTTAAACCTCTAATAATAACACTTGTTCCTGATCCAGAAATACCACCTTGATTTGTTACTTGTACACCAGAGGCTTTACCAGAAAGTACACGCGCAACATCACCAGAGGCTCTATTTTCGATTTGACTATTGTCAACCTCAGATACAGCATATCCTAGTGCACGTTTTTCTCTTGTAATACCTAAACTGGTTACAATAACTTCTTCAAGTTGATTACCTAGGGAAAGAGATACATTAATGACGTTGCCTGCTCCAACAGCTATTGCTGCCGTTTCATAACCAACGAAACTGAATTCCAGAGTCTGGCCTTCAGATACATTAACAGAAAAGTTCCCATCGAAATCAGTGGTTACACCAGTAGTTGTACCCTGAACTAGAACAGTAGCTCCCGGTAAAGGAAGTCCATCTGGATCAGAAACAATACCAGTTACTGTCTTCTGCGCAAACGACAGTTGAGCCGTTAGCAAGAAAACCACTAGTAATCTGAATAAGCTTTTCATACTTAGTTATTTAGTTATTAATAAATTTTTGTTAAAATTTTCTTAAATTTTTCGTAAACGCTAAGTTACGTCAATAATTCAAAAAAAAAAGAAACTTCTAAATTTTATTGGAACAAATTTAAAAAAAAAAGGATTTTTATATTAAAAAAGGGTAATTAATGATAATATGATAGGTTTTTAATTAAACAACTAACATATTCTCAATAAATTTATAAATTCTCTGCGAATTTGAAAATCTTAATAATTGAACTCAATTCACTTACTTTTAGCTTCTCAGATTTTATAAATTTTTTCACTTTATCTGAGTTGTCTCCAAAATAATTGATTATTGACTTCTTTGATTGCTTTAGCTTTACAGGTGTGCTTCCATTTGAACTAATATATAGCTCAACACTTTCAACATACCTTGGTGGGAAGGAGTTTTCAAGAGAAGTTCTTGCAATTTTTGCCTCCATGTAAGTCTTCTTTTTCTTCAGAAATATCTTGGCTTTTTGTCCATCAAATATATTTATCAAATAACCAATGTAAGCATTACCACTCTCTAACCTGTATGGCAGATACTCATATCTTTCACCATTAATTAGAGGAATAACATCTGCGCTTTTGATTAAAATCACATCGGATTCTGATTGAGATGGTGTATCAGCCATTTCTATTTCATCTCTAAAAGCATTATACCTCATATAACCAGTGTCATTTAGTTCTTTACCAAAATATTCAAGCGTTGCAATATTGAAATTAGCATCAAAGTAATGAGTTCCTTGAACATTCAGTGGTTGAGGAACTCTTGATGATTTGTTACCAAAATCAATTAAGGCTTGTTGAGTGGCTCCTGTGATATTACCGTTAATGTTACCTTGAGATTGTAAATTAAATGTAACAACGGCAGTTAGTATAAAGGTAAATATGTATTTCATTTGTAAATTCTCAGGACAATATTAAATATAATATTCTTAAATAGTGTAAATCTAATAGCGTATTTAACAATAAATTAGATATAATATCATTTAGAAACGCCAAAAGCTAAAAAGCTTAAACAATAAATTATTCACTAAATATATCGATTTGACCGCGGAATAAGTCATCAAATTTTTCTCCCTCTCGGATTTTCTTTATTTCATTTTTATAAATACAGACTTCAGTTGGTTTAAGCCTGCTATTATAATTGCTAGTCATAGTAAAGCCATAAGCTCCAGAATTTTTAAAGCATAACAAGTCGCCTTTTGAAACTTTTGATATCTCTCTATTTTCTGCGAAAGTGTCTTTCTCACATATATAACCGACTACTGAATAATCAAATTTTTTATCATTTGGATTAGATAAGTTTACTATTTCATGATATGATTTGTAAAGAGTAGGTCGAACAAGGTGATTAAAACCGGAGTTGACTTGAACAAATGTATTTTTACTTGATTTTTTTAAATAATTAACTTTAGTAATAAAATATCCTGAGTCGCTGACTAAAAATTTTCCTGGTTCAAAAATAAGCTTTAAGTCTTTTCCTTTTTTTAGTTTAAATTTTTCAACTTCTTCATTGATGACCTCTGCATATCTAGTAAGGTCGGTTTCAGTATCTCCAAAAAAATAGGGAATCTTAATTCCACCTCCAAGATCTATGGTTTCTATATTTTTAAATTTATGTGCAATAGAAAATATTTTTCTTATTCCCAGGTCAAAATGATTATTCTCAATAATATCGCTACCTGTATGAACATGAAGAGCGGTTACTTTAATTTTTTTCTCCTTATCCATTTTCACAATCTTATCTAGACTGTCTTCAGTAATACCAAATTTAGAATCTAAATGCCCTACACTAATATTTTCATTACCGCCTGCCTTGACTCCTGGGTTAATTCTTACCGATACAGTTTGATTGGGATAAGCTTCTGAAAAATCTATCAAAGATTCAAGGCTATCCAGATTAATTTTTACCCCTAAGGCCATCGCCTCTTTTATTTCAGAAAAATTAACACCATTTGGTGTAAATAGTATTTTTTTTACGTCATATCCACATTTAATTCCTGTTCTAACTTCCTCAATGGAAACTGTATCAAGTCCTAAGCCTAGATTTTTAATATATTTTAATATTGAAATATTAGAGAGAGCTTTGGCTGCAAAGTGAATTTGATAATTATCTAATTTTTTGAATGCCTCTTTAAGTTTTTTAAGTTGACTATCTATTATGGATAAATCATATACATAAAGTGGAGTTCCAAAATTTTTAGAAGCTTTTTTAAGTTTTTCAATATTCATATGATGAATTAATCTTTAA
Organism: Candidatus Marisimplicoccus sp.; assembly: GCA_965655775.1. Taxonomy (GTDB): domain Bacteria; phylum Bacteroidota; class Bacteroidia; order Flavobacteriales; family Flavobacteriaceae; genus Marisimplicoccus. The sequence goes on along the minus strand of CBFHHV010000001.1, from coordinate 20,061 downwards.
ATATAAATCTGATTTTAAATAATTCAAATTTCTTAAGTTTTGTAGTTATATTTGTCGCCATGAATTTACATGAATATCAGGGAAAAGAACTACTAAAAAACTTTAATGTTTCAATCCAAAGAGGTTATGTTGCCAATACACCGGATGAAGCAGTAAAATGCGCAGAAAAACTTACTGAAGAGACAGGAACTAAAATATTTGTAGTAAAGGCTCAAATACATGCAGGTGGAAGAGGAAAAGGAGGGGGTGTTAAAATTGCTAAGAGTCTAGAAGAAGTAAAGAAAACTTCATCAGATGTTATAGGTATGAAACTTATTACTCCTCAAACATCAAAAAATGGAAAGCTCGTTAGAAAAGTGCTTATTGCAGAGGATGTATATTATGATGGAGAGTTTGATAGAAAAGAATTTTATATATCAGTTTTATTAAACAGAGCCTCATCTAAAAATATGATAGTCTATTCAACTGAAGGAGGAGTTGATATTGAGGCAGTTGCTGAAAATACTCCAGAATTAATTTTTAATGAAGAAATTGATCCTGGAACTGGAATTTTACCATTTCAATCAAGAAAAATTGCATTTAATCTAGGTCTGGAAGGTCTGGCCTTTAAGAATATGTCAAAATTTGTTACCAATCTTTATAATGCATATGTAAACTCCGATGCCTCTTTGTTCGAAATAAACCCTGTGCTCAAGGCCTCAGATGATAAAATAATTGCTGTAGATTCAAAAGTTACAATTGATGAGAATGCCCTTTACAGACATAAAGATTATGAATCCCTAAGAGATTTAAATGAAGAGAATCCAGTTGAGGTTGAAGCGAGAGAGAACGGTCTAAACTATGTTGATTTAGATGGGAATGTAGGATGTATGGTTAATGGTGCTGGGTTAGCAATGGCTACTATGGACCTTATTAAGCTTGCTGGAGGTGAGCCAGCAAACTTTCTTGATGTTGGTGGAACTGCTGATTCAAAAAGAGTTGAAAAGGCTTTTAGGCTTATTCTTCAGGATTCAAATGTAAAAGCAATCTTGGTAAACATTTTTGGCGGTATAGTAAGGTGTGATAGGGTAGCAGAGGGTATTGTTTCTGCTTACAAGAACTTAGATAATATTAATGTACCCATAATAGTGAGACTTCAGGGTACTAATTCAGATAAGGCTAAAGAAATAATTGATAACTCAGGGTTAAATGTTCTTTCAGCTACTGCGTTTGATGAGGCAGCTACAAAGGTTCAAGCTGCCATTAACTGACATATAGTCATCTTTTTTTAATATTTAACGTCATTTTGTCATATATTCTTATTTGGTATTCTATTTGACTATCATTTATTGAATTTAATATTCAATGTTTAACAAAAAAATATAATTATGAGAATAGTAAAATATAATAACAATAATGTATTTCCATCATTAAGGAATGAAATTTTTAATGATGATTTAATAATGAACTTCTTTAATAGAAGACATTCTGTTCCATCTGTTAATTCAGTTGAAAATAATGATTCTTTTGAAATCGATCTTGCAGTGCCAGGAATGAAAAAAGATGATTTTACAATTGAATTAAATGATAAAATTTTAGTGATTTCATCAGATAACTCAAATTATGATCAAAATGAAAGAACAAGATTAAATGAATTTAATTATTCTTCTTTTCAGAGATCATTTAGGGTTCCTGAATCAGTAGAACTTGATAAGATCAAAGCAAATTATAAAAATGGAATTTTAAAGATTAAGTTACCGAAGAGAAAAGATAGTATAACAAAACCAAATAGGGTAATTGATATAAGCTAAATTGTGGTTAATAATCTATAATTAAGGTGCACTAATGTGCACCTTTTTTATTTTACCTTTTTCTTAAGATATTCAATTTTATCTCTAAGATCAGCAGCTTTTAAAAAGTCAAGTTTCTTAGCAACACTTTCCATCTCTTTCCTTAACTGTTTAATTTTAGTTTCAATCTGATTCTTGGTATGGTAGCTCTTAATTTCCTCTTCAAAGTCTTCGTAATTATTACTGATAATCTCTTTTGATTCTTCAAAAGAGTTCGTGAATGATTTTTCCATTTGTTTTGGAACAATATTATTCTCTATGTTGAAATCCTCCTGTTTTTTCCTTCTATATTCAGTCTCCTTAATTGTTTTTTTCATACTCTCAGTAATGATATCAGCATACATTATAGATTTTCCATTGATGTTCCTAGCTGCTCTTCCAACAGTCTGGATTAAAGATCTGTGACTTCTCAGGAATCCTTCTTTATCAGCATCCAAGATTGCAACTAATGATACTTCAGGTAGGTCAAGGCCTTCTCTTAATAAATTAACACCAACAAGAACATCAAATATTCCTTTTCTTAAATTTTGCATTATCTCAACTCTTTCAAGAGTATCAATATCACTATGAACATAATTAGCCCTAATCTTGGATTTATGAAGGTACTTTGTAAGCTCTTCGGCCATTCTCTTAGTCAAAGTAGTTACTAAAACTCTTTCATCTTGTTCAACCCTTTTTAGAATCTCCTCAATTAAGTCATCAATTTGATTCTCTGACCCACGCAATTCTATAATCGGATCTAATATGCCTGTAGGTCTAATAATTTGTTCTACAAATACACCCTCTGATTTTTTAAGCTCATAATCTGCAGGTGTCGCACTAACATATAATACATTATTTTGAAGGTTTTCAAATTCTTCAAATTTTAAAGGTCTATTATCAAGTGCAGCTGGTAATCGAAACCCATATTCAACTAGATTCTCTTTTCTACTTCTGTCTCCCCCGTACATAGCATGAACTTGAGGTATTGTTACATGACTCTCATCAATAACCATAAGGTAATCATCTGGAAAATAGTCTAATAAGCAGAAAGGTCTTGTACCAGGACTTCTTCCGTCCAAGTATCTTGAATAGTTTTCAATTCCAGAACAATATCCAAGTTCTTTTATCATTTCAAGATCAAATTCTGTTCTCTCTTTTATTCGTTTTGCTTCAAGATTTTTTTCAATTTCATCAAAATACTTTATCTGCTCTTCAAGATCAAATTCAATATTATTTATTGCAGATTTAATACTAGATTCAGATGTAACAAAAATCATTGCTGGAAAAACTCTTAAGCTATTAAAATCTTCAATCTTATTTCCTGAAAGAGGATCTATTGATTCAATGCTTTCAATTATATCTCCAAAAAAATTAATCCTATAAAAAATATCTGAATAGCTTGGAAAAATATCTACAACATCTCCCTTGACTGAAAAACTTCCTCTGTTTAATTCATTTATAGATCTAGAGTATTGACTTTTTACAAATAATGACAACAGTTTAGAAATTTGGATTTCTTGATTAACCTTTATTTCAATTACATGCTTTTTAAATTCAGATGGGTTGCCAATCCCATATATGCAGGATACCGAAGCAACTACAATAATATCATCTCTTCCAGAGAGCAAAGAAGAAGTTGCACTTAGTCTATATTTTTCAATCTGTTCATTAATTGATAAATCTTTTTCAATATAAAGACCTGATGATGGAATATATGCTTCAGGTTGATAGTAATCATAATAAGAAACAAAATATTCAACAGCATTATTAGGGAAAAAGCTTTGAAACTCTGAGTATAGCTGGGCAGCTAATGTTTTATTATGAGCTAATACTAAAGTTGGTCTTTTTATTTCTTGTATAACATTTGCAACAGTAAAGGTTTTTCCAGATCCAGTAACACCCTGAAGAGTAACATAATTCTGATTATTAGAAAATGAATCAACTATACTCTTTATAGCACTTGGCTGATCTCCAGTTGGATTAAATTCTGATGTAAGTGAGAAACTCATTAATCAATCAGGTTATCATCAAAGTCAATTTGATTAGTCTCATCACTTTTACTAAATATATCAGATGGAGCTTCTTTTGGGACCTCTCCTATTGAGTTTATTGTTATATATTTTCTATCATTAATATTAAATTCACCAACTTCGTAGAGCTCAATGAAGAATGTCCAATAATTTAAAAAGTCATAAATAAAAATAAGTTTATCATCTTTAGCAATAAAGAAATTTGAAATCGAAATATTATCCATGATCTTGTCTTGATCATCTATTTTAAAAATTTTAATTTCTTCAAGTTGTTCCCAATTTTCATCTGTATGATGAAATGTAGATATCTCAGATGAATCAAATCCAAATTCACTGGAAATTATTTTACTAAATTCTATGAGTGAAATACTAGAGTCTACTATTATATCTCTCAACACATCATTCTTAACGTTTAATATTATCCTAAATTTAAATTGCATTTTTTGAAGTTTTGTATAGTAATAAAAAATAAAATTGAATACCTATAATCATGGTAGAGATAAGAAGGTGTATAGGTTGAGAGCTAAATGGAAAATGAAAATAGTACATGATTATACCAGAAGAAATTTGGAAAAAAATTAAACTATTAACAATATGAATAATTTTTAATTTTAATCCACTTTTTCTAGCATAAAAGTAAATTAAACTATTTACAATTATGATTGCCCACGAAAAGCTTCTGTGAAAACTAAATGAACTAGAAATATTCTCAATCCATCTTTCCTTTTCAGTATAATTGAGTAACTCCATTTTTATATCAATGAATTTTCTAACTTCAGTACCAGTGATTATTTGGATTAGAAGAAGAACTATTGATATCAAAACTAATATTGAGATATTTTTTGATACTCTGACTCTTTTTTTGCTAGGATTAGAAATTGCTAAAATTGAAAATAAAATAAATAATAGAATTATTGCCATTAACATATGTATGGTTATAGTATTTGCCATAAGATTACTGTCTACTACCATTTTTCCTAACCAAGCTTGAAAAATTATTGCAATTAAGGCTAAGAATGACAATCCCGTAATTATTTTTTTAGTTTTAAAAAATTTTAATGAATTAACAAAGAGGATTAAAACTGATAATCCAGCGATAGCTCCAATGAGCCTATTTATATATTCAATCCAAGTATGATAAACATTAAATTTTGAATAATCATGTTTAGTGTACTCACTCCAATTAGACATTTCAAATTTATTTTTTGATTTAAATTTATCATTAGCATAAAATAATGTCTCATTAATAATTACTATTTGATTCTTATTGTATTTAGAGTTTGATTTCCATTCTAGTTGAGATCTTTCGGTAGGAGGTATTAAAAATCCAAAACATTTAGGCCAGTCAGGACAACCCATTCCACTTCCAGTCATTCTAACTATTCCACCAGCAAGAATAACCAGATATACTATCACAATTGAAATTATTGTTTTTTTGTATAGACTATTCATCTTTTAATCCTATTGATTTACCAATCTCAAGCATTAATTCGAATGCTTCTTCATAATCATTCTTTATATCACCATCCAAGATGGCATTCTTTATCTTCTCTTTTATTAAACCAATCTCTTTACAAGGTTTAATATCGTAATGATTCATTATTATCTCACCAGTAACAGGAGGTTGAAAGTTTCTTATATTATCTCTCTCTTCTACATCCTTTATTTTCTTTCTAACAATCTTAAAATTATTCTGATATTTAACAGACTTCTTAAGATTTTTTGTAGTAATATCTGCCTCACAAAGAGTTAGTAGGTCTTCAATTGAATCGCCTGCATCATAAATTAATCTTCTTACAGCTGAGTCTGTTACAGTATCATCTGAAATTATAATTGGCCTCGAACTCATCATTACTATCTTTTGAACGTAATTAAGAATTTCATTTAATGGCAAGCTCAATCTCTTAAAGATTTTTTTAACCATCTTTGAACCAACATACTCATGACCATGAAATGTCCAACCAATTTTTTTATCAAACTTCTTAGTAGGAGCCTTTCCAATATCATGAAGAAGTGCTGCCCATCTAAGCCATAGATTATCAGTGTTTTTAGATATATTGTCAACAACTTCTAGAGTATGATAAAAATTATCTTTATGAGTCTGACCTTCAACTTCTTCAATACCTTTTAGGTCAATTAATTCTGGAATTATTGATTTTAGAAGATTTAAATTTTCTAAATTTTTAAATCCAATTGAAGGAGAATCTGTTAAAAGAATTTTATTTATTTCATCAGATATCCTTTCCGGAGATAGTATGTCAATCCTATTACAGTTTTCTTGAATTGATTTTTTAGTTTTTTTATCAATATTAAAATCAAGCTGCGAAGCAAATCGAACTGCTCTAAGCATTCTTAGTGGATCATCTGAAAAGGTTTTGTCAGGTTCTGTAGGAGTTATTATTTTCTTTTTAGAAATATCCTCCATACCTCCAAATGTATCAACCAATTCTCCAAAATTTTTTTTATTTAATTTTATTGCAAGTGTGTTTATTGTAAAGTCTCTTCTTAACATGTCATCAATAAAGCTACCAGGCTGAGTATTAGGGTTTCTACTGTCTTTTGAGTAAGATTCTTTTCTTGAACCAACAAATTCAATTTTATAGTCTTTGTAAGATATCATTGCAGTACCATATCTTTTGAAAATATTTATTTTCTTATTAGGATTGATTTTCTCTTGAATATATTTTGCTAACTCTATCCCTGAGCCAACACACATTATATCTATATCCTTTTTTAGTTCCCTTTTCAATATCATGTCTCTAACATAACCACCTACAACATATGTCTCAACAGACAGTTTATCTGCAGCTTCAGAAATAATTTCAAAAATATCAGATTTAAGATATTTAGATATGTTGATATTATTTGAATTCATCTTAACTGATTGAAGCTACCATCATTGCTATTAAATTTTAAAATTCTAGATGATACTTTACAATCTTTAAATTTTAGTTTTACTATGTATCCAACATTTTTCTTTATATAAGGACTAATATCATCATAGCTTTTGGGTATTAGATTTCCTGACAAGTTAGCAGATGAAGATACTAAAGGTCTTCCAAAGGCTTCAATTAATCTAATGCAAAAATTGTTATTGGGTACTCTAAAAGCTATAGAGTTATTATTACCTAAAACATAATTTGAGATATTCCTTGGATTTTCTAGTATAAATGTAGTTGGAGTTTCATTTGATGCATTCTTATATCTCTCTATTTCATTTATGTCTGCGTAATCTTGAACCATTTCAAAGCTTGAAGCTAAACAAATTAAACCTTTTGAGAAATCTCTTCTCTTTATTTCAAATATTTTTTTCGTCGCATTATCTGACATTGCATCACAGCCAATACCCCAAATAGTATCCGTAGGATATAATATTGTTTCACCTGATTCCAGTGCTTTCAGAGCATTTTTTAATTCATTCTTCAATTTTTGATAATTTTACATGTAAAAGTATTGAAATTAATTCTAAAGATCTTTAATTAATATTTTCAAAAAGTTAGAATCTTGTTAAATAATCCACTTACAAAATATATCGGAATTGATTACGGAAAAAAGAGAACAGGAATATCAATTTCTGATTATGATAAAATAATTTCTTTTCCTTTGGAGACAGTCGAAACTACTAATCTTATAAATTTTTTAAAAGATCTAACAAAAAAAGAGAAAATTGAAAAAATCATTATTGGCAAGCCTGTCAAATTAAATAATAAAATTCATGCTCTAGAAAATGAAATTGTTGATTTCATTGAATCAATAAACAGAGCTTTCCCTAATATAAGTATTCATAGAGTTGATGAGAGATTTACATCTAAAATTTCAAATAAGATTCTAAACCAACTAGAAACAAAGAAAAAAATTAGGATGGATAAATCAATTATAGATAAAATTAGTGCATCTTTGATTTTAGAATCCTATCTAATCAAAACAGCCAAATGATACGTTCAATAATTGCATACGGAGATCCAGTTTTAAAACAAAAGTCAGAAAAAATTAATTTAAGTCAAATCAATGAATTGAAATTATTAATTAGAGACTTATGGGATACAATGTATAACGCTAAAGGAGTAGGTATTGCAGCTCCACAAATTGGAGTATCTAAAGCAGTTTTTGTTGCTGATTTTTCTTTTTTTAAGGATGAAGAAAATTTTTTTGAAGAGGAACTAATAAATATGAAACAAGTATTCATCAACCCAATAATTGTTAAAGAAAAAGGTGAGGATTTTACATATCCAGAAGGTTGTTTGAGTATACCAAACATATCAGAAAATGTTGTAAGAAAAAGTAGTTTGAAAATTAACTTTCTAGATGAAAACTTAGTAATGCAAGAGATGGAATGTTCAGGAATAATCGCAAGAGTAATTCAGCATGAATATGATCACTTACAGGGTATTTTATTTACTGATAAACTTTCATATAAGAAAAGAAAGTATTTAAAAGAAGAACTAAATTTAATATCAATAGGAGATATTGAAGTAAAATATGAAATGAGCTTCTTTAATAATATTGATTAAACTTTTTCAATTTTCCTAAGCTTATCTCTCCAAAACTCAATCTTTTTTTCAATAGAACTAATTTTAGTTGAAACATTTTTAAATAGAGGATTCTCGCTACTTGAACTTGAAAAGAATTCTAAATTATTTTGAAATTGATTTGACTCAACCTCAAGATCAGATATCTTTCTTTTTATAGTTTGAATCTTTTTATTAATCTTATTAGAATTTGATTTAGATAATTCAAGTTCTAAATCAAATAATAAATCATCTTTTTTATTTTTTTCTATTTCAAGAGAATTAATAATCGAAGAAATCTTTCTTAACATATTATTATTGAGCGTATTTGATGAACTTAAGTTAAGTTCACCAAGATCATTGAAGCTTTTTATTGATGTTATAAATTCTTCTTGAAGCTCATCTATTGTGAACTTCTTTTTTGAAAATTTAAGTTTGTCAATAAATTTAGATTTTTTATCAAAAATTTCCTGCTCATTTTCATCCATGTTAAAAGCTCCTGATTTTAGTATATCATAAAAGTTATTTAGTAATGGTTTGAAGTCATCCCAAAGAGAATTTGAAATCTTCCTAGGTAAATAGCCGACTTTCTTCCATTCTTCTTGTATTGCCTTAATTCTTTTCGAGTTTTCAGAAATCTTATTACTTTCTATAATACCCTTTACTTCTTCAATGAGTGATTTTTTAATATCGATACTTTTCTTAAGCTCCTTTTTTTGATTTTTATAGAAATTATTTTTTTCGGAGTTAAATTCTTTTGTAGCTAACCTAAAGTCATTCCATGATTTTTTATTCTTATTTCTTTGGAGATTTTTAATGCTTTGAAATTCAACTTTTAGTTTTTCAAAATCTTTTATTTTATTTTGCCATTCTGAATGAGACTTAGGTAAACTAGATATTAACTCTCTCATTCTAGTAATTACATTTTGTTTTTTTTCAAAATTTTCTTGTTGAGTTGAAGAAATCTCTTTTTGAAAGTTTTGTCTTTTTAAATGAATTTTTTGAGATGCAGCTTGAAATCTTGACCAAAGGTCATCACTAAATTCTCTTGAAACTGGACCTAACTCATTTTTCCATAATCTGTGTAAATCATTTAAATCTCTTGAAGCCTTAATTATATCATCAACTTTATCTAATTGCTCGGCTCTCTCAATAATTTTCAGTTTTTCTTCATAATTATGCCTAAAATCAAGTTCTCTAAGATCTCTGTTCAGATGAAGAAAATCATAAAATTTTCCAACATGGTGTCTGTAGGTTTCCCAAATATTATTTCTATCTGTAATTGGAACTTGACCTGTATTATGCCATTCTTCCTTTAGTAATTTAAATTTGGAATATAATTTATTAGGATTCTCATCAACAACTATCAGACCCTTTATCTTTTCAATTAAAACCTGTCTTTTAATAAGATTCTCTTTCTGATTTGAATTTAAATCATTAAAATATTTTCTTTTTTTGTTCGAATATATTATTAGTGTCTGAAAAAATAGAGACTTAATCTTGTTAGCATTATCAGATTCATCTTTTTTTATTGAAGTATTAATATTTGATCTTAATTCTTCAATTTCTTTCCTCTTATTAAACCAATCCTCTGCATTTATATGCTCTTGAAAAAGATCTACCTTATCGGAAAGACTGCTTTTTTTAGTCTTAGTCTTTTTCGTTTGTTTTTTATTTGATTTTGAAGATGCTTTCTCTTCTTTCGAAGGTACTTTATTATCACCATACTGCTTCACCCAGTCCTTATATGCCTTTGTCCTTTTATCCTTAGGCTTTTCAGGAATTACATTTGATTCTAAAGTTTGATCACCATATTTTTTTATCCATTCTTTATATGCCTTAGTTCTTTTATCCTTAGGCATTTCAGGAATTGTATTTTTAACTGGACTAATAGAATCCGATGAAGACTTGTCCGATTTTTTATTCGAGTCTTTCATTAAGTTTATTTGATATTATTTATTCACTAAAATTAACAAAAAAAAATTGCAATCCTATTTGAATGTTTTTGTCCATAGATTCCAAGCCTTTTCTGCCTGAAATTTTAACATTTCATATCCATTAAGAGTCTTACATCCAATTTCTTTTCCTTTTTTTATAAAAAGAGTTTCAGGTGGATTATAAACTAAATCAAATAAAATATTCTCTTTATTTAATAGATTATAAGGGAGGTCAGGACATTCATTGATTTTAGGATATGTTCCAATTGGAGTGCAATTCACAATTAATACGTTTCCTTCAAAAAAACTATGATTAATTTCCTTATATGATAGACAATCTTTAGATTTTTTTCTGGATAATATTTTAAATTGAATATTATTTTTTTTACAGAAATAAATAACTGTTTTAGAAGCACCACCAGTTCCCAATACAATCACACTATCTATCCTATTAATCGAGTTAGCTTTTAAGGATTCACTAAAACCGTATATATCTGTATTATATCCTATTCTTTTACCATCCTCAAAACATATAGTGTTAACTGCTCCAATTTCTTTTGCTTCATCTGAGATTTCGTCAAGATATTCAATTACTTCAATTTTGTAAGGAATCGTGACATTTAATCCGCCTAGATCTTTATCATCTATGAAATCTTTGATTAAGTCAATAGATTCTATATCGAAATTTCTATAATTATAATCTGAAAGATTAAGATTAGAATTGAATTTTTCTAAAAAGTATTTTCTTGAAAATGAATATTCAATATCTCTCCCAATTAATCCAAATTGTTTTCTATTTCTCAATGTTTGTTAGCTAATCTCTCTAATAAAACTACAAACAAAATACCAATTACAATATTAAAAATGGTTATCCAAGTTTGTGCGATTGAAAAATCAGGAAAAAATAAATATACATTCCCAATCATGTCTACGTCTTTCCATGGCCATACACCAGCTAATGATCCTGCTATAAAACCAACTATTATCGAAATCGTAATTGTTTTGAAATTTTTAAGTAATGAGCTTAAAACATTAGATAAAAAAATTAATCCAAAAACAGAACCTAGTGTAAACAACATAAGAACTTTCAATAGATATAACCTTTCAGGATCATTAATAAACGTAAAATCAAGTGAGGCTGATTCAATTATAGTGAAGTATAAAGCATTTACTGAGTCAACCATAATTAATGTGTAATTACCCATTAATAACAATAAATATGAACCAGATAATCCAGGTAATATCATCCCAGAGATTGCAATTACACCAGAAAAAAATATTATTAAGTCAGAAGTTCCAACATTATAGTTATCTGCAAAACTAATTAATAGACCTGATAGAACTCCAATAATTATCCCAATTAAACTTTTTGTAGTAATTCTTTCTAATTGATAATAAATAACATAAAAAGATCCAACAATCATTCCAAAAAATAGTCCAAAAACATATAATTCATATTTTTCAATAAGACTATCAAGTATAAGTGAAACACTAAAAAAACTGGCAACAACACCTGAAAAAACTATAGTTAAAAATTTTCCATTTATTTCTTTATAAAACGCTATAAATCCTTTTGAAAATAAAATTTTAACTGCATTAAAATTTATTCTTTTTATTGAGTTAAGTAAATCTTCATATATACCTGTAACAAATGCGACTGTACCCCCTGAAACGCCAGGTATCTTATTTACAGCACCCATGGCAAGGCCCTTTAAAAAAAGAAAAAAATTCATTTTTAGCATATTTTAATATAAAATAAATTAAACAAGTAAAGTCCTGTTTTTAGCAAATTCTGGAAATGACTCAATTAGCTTACTAGGAATTTCACAAACTTTATTACCGCTTTGAAAGAAATAAATAGCTTCATTTAATTTTCCATCTTTTAGTAGGCACCCACTTATTGTAAAATCAATAAATGCTTTATTAGGAAAATGTTTTTTTGCCTTTAGGGATACTTTAAGAAGTTCTGGCCAAAGCTTAGCATCAATTAAGCATTTCATATAGCCCTTCCACACTCTCCATGAAACATCTTCTTTAAAATTAAGAATCTGATTATAAGATTTAATGGCATCTTCGTAGCATTCAGTTTTATGTTGGATTTTAGAACTCATTTCAAGAAGTTTAATACTATTATGATTATTATCAAGTGCCTTAGCGCATAGGTATTTTGCCTGTCTATAATTTTTCTTTTTTAGATAATATCTAATTAGGAATAACCAAGCTTTTTCATTGCCTGGTTCCTCTCTAACAGCTTTTTTGATATAGTTTAGAAATAAATTTTTATTATTTAATATTCTATAGCATTTAGCAATTCTATAAAAGATATATGAGTTAGGCTCACTAAGTTCTATTGATAATCTAAAATTATCTAACGCTTCATTTACTCTACCAACTTTTTCTAGAACTTTTGCCTGCTCTATATACGCTGAAACAAATTGATCATCTGAGATGATTGCAAAATCAAAAGCTGATATACTCTCTTTAAATTTTTGTTGTTTGTTATATATCTTACCTAATTGATGCCAAGCTATTTTTGAATAAGGCCTTTTCTCAAGAACTGAGCTCAGCTCACTAATTGATTCCTCAATCATATCTAGATTCTCATAACAAAAAATCAAATTATATAAAGACTGGTAATCTTCATTATCATACTCAAGGCACTTTTTAAAAAATGGAATAGCTGAATTAAAATCCTCATTTAAAAGAAATTCCATAGCAATCATATTCCATATCTCTAATTTATCATCTATAAAAAGAAGAGCTCTTTTTAAAATAGCAATAGCTTCAGAACTGAGATTATTCTTTGAATAAATAGTTGCTTTCTGAAGATATACCTCTCGATTTTCAGGATCAACTTCTTCTAAATAGTTTAAAATATTATAAGCATCTTCATATTTTGAGTTGAATATTAGTAATTCAGAGTTTAGAAGCATTAGGTCAGTATTGTTTGGATGCTGATCTAACCCCATTTTAATCGATTTTTCAGCAAGAGAATAATTAGCTTGATCTATATAGTGGTGAGAAATTGAGATGAATTCAGTTGAGTCAAAATAAAAGACAGTATTTGTCTTTAACATTTCCTCAAATCTTAAAATTGAACTACTTAGATTACTCAAATATTATTTTTTATCTAAGTTAGTTATCACATAAGCCTGAATTATTTTACAATAAAATTATTTTCAACAAAATAATTAACATCTTAGTTTACTCTATCTTAATAATTTCAAGCTCTTTATCAGATTCACTAAATAAATCATTAATTGTTTCAGGTTTTTCATCTTCTCTCCAAATAAAGCCTGGAAGTTTCATCTCATTTAAAATAATTTTATTTTCAGAAATAACATTCCCGTCTGGATTCCTATAAAATGAGACTTCAGATATCTCATTTTCTTTGAATCTAATTAAAATTGAGCTAGCAAGAGTATTATTCATTCCTATAAACTCTCCTTCATCTGAATACATATAGTATAGGAGGGTAGAATTCTTAACTATGTATACATTATCTAATGTACCATCTCTAAAAAAACCATCAAGTTTTTCTCCTTTTATTTGATTAAATCTATCATTGACCAATGAATCTTTTTGGCTCATAAATACATTTCCCCTAATAATTAGAGAATCAAGCTCTTCTGTCTGCATATTTGACTTTAAAAATATCTGATCCCCAGTTATTTGGTTCTTTCCAAACCAAATAATTGGATTAATTTTGTTTTTTTCTTCATCTGTTAGAGTTTTTAAAAACTTAGAGCTTTTCGGTTGTTTTAATAATTTTATCAAGCCTGTTTCTTGATTAAAATGTATAGAATCAGACAAGCCTCTTACATCTGATTTTAAAATTCTAACATCATAATAACCTTTTAATATTTTTCTTTCATCCGGTCCAGTTATAGTAATTGTATCAGAGTGAATATATAAAGAATCATTTTTAACTATGTTAACAGCAAGAGCATTCCTAGTGATAATTGCGGAGTCCTTTTCCTTAAATATTTCTCCATAATGTCCAGTAATTATTGAATTATTTATAGTATCGTTAATTCTTACATTGTATGTTGCTGAGGCATATGATTTCTCATTTTCAAAAAAAATACTATCGCCATATATTATTTTTCCATCATAATTAATAACTGCATCATCTCTAAAGAAACCTCTTTGACTATATGTATCGTAAAATCCATTTTTACATAATATTGAATAATCAATTCCAGTAATTAGAGTTTTATCATTAAAATATGTGTAATTAGACTCTGTAAAATATTCAAGTTCTTCAGAATCTACATTATACTCAGGGTTCTCAATAGTTACATTTGACTTAAATATATATTTTTTTGGACCCATAAAATATGTACCTGAGTTACTCCTCAAAGTATTCTCATTATCAATTATTTTTCCTCTTGAATTATAAAAGGCAATATTCTTGGTCCTATCAAGATATAGCGTATCAGTCTCAAGCTTCATGTCTGGTCTTGTTAGAAGAACATTACCATATGCAAAAGCTTTTTTTGTCTTACCATCATACTCGAGAAAATCAGAAGTAAGTAATAAAGAGTCTCCTTGATTGAAATTAACTTTTCCATTAGCTTTAAATGAATTTTCATTGAAGTAATAATACGAAAGGTCTGATTCTATTCTAGCTCCATCATGAAAAAGGATTACTCTTAAATTATTATCCTTTTGTAAGATATTTGCACCTGGGAAATCGGTAGAGTTTCTTATAGATTTACCTGCCTGAATTATTTCAATAGTTCTCTGTTCTTGACTATTAACTAGGCTTAGAGTCAATAGAAAGATTAAAAAACTTTTAAAAAATTTCATTTTTTTCTAATGATTGTTTGTTTTCTGTCAGGACCTACAGATATTAATTTGATAGGAACTTTAACAAATGATTCAATAAAATTAATATATTCTGTAAGCTCATTAGGAAGATCATCTACATCTTTGATTTGAGTAATATCTTCATCCCATCCTTTAAATTCTTTATAATTAGGAGTTATTTTTTTTGACACAATGTCATATGGGAAAAAATTAACTTCCTCTCCATCTACATTGTATGATGTACATACAAGAAGTTCTTTAATTGTGCTTAGAACATCAGATTTCATAATATTCAATTCAGTAACACCATTTATCTGAATCGAATATTTTAATGCAACTAAATCTAACCATCCGCATCTTCTATCACGACCAGTAGTTGCTCCATATTCATGTCCTATTTCTCTTATTTTCTCTCCTGTTGAATCAAATAATTCTGTTGGAAAAGGTCCAGACCCAACTCTTGTTGTATATGCCTTGAAAATACCTCTTATATTTTTAATTTTATTTGGGGGAACACCTAAACCTGAACACGCTCCTGCAGAAGTTGTATTGGATGATGTTACATATGGATATGTGCCAAAATCAATATCAAGTAGAGAGCCTTGAGCTCCTTCTGCTAAAATTTTTTTACCCTCATAAATTGATTGATTCAAAAAGTTTTCACTCTCTATTAAATTAAATGATTTAAGACATTCAATACCTTTAAAAAATTGATCTTCAAGTAATTTCAAGTTTAAATCTATCTCTTGATTAAAATTTGATATTAAATTTAGATGCTTCTCTTTTAAACTTTCATATCTATCTTTCCAACTAGCATCGATTATATCTCCGACTCTTATTCCATTTCTACCAGTTTTATCCATGTAAGTTGGGCCTATTCCTTTTAATGTTGAGCCTATTTTTTTCTTTCCCTTAGAGGCTTCTGATGAAGCATCTATAATTTTATGTGTTGGAAGAATTATATGTGCTCTTTTAGAAATTAACAGCTTATTAGTTAGGTCTATATTGAACTTATTTAAGCCATCAATTTCTTTTAAAAAAATTGCAGGATCAATTACAACACCATTACCTATTACATTTACTGAATTCTTGTTAAAAATTCCTGATGGAATTGTGTGCAATACATGTTTATGCCCATCAAACTCTATTGTATGTCCAGCATTTGGACCTCCCTGAAATCTAGCTATTATATCATAATCTGGTGTAATCGCATCAACAATTTTCCCCTTCCCTTCATCTCCCCATTGAAGGCCTAACAAAAGATCTAACGACATAAAAATTTATTTTTTTTTCTTACTAGTAGCGTATAAATATAGGGAATGATCCTCAATATTTACATCAAAAATCTCTTCAATATCTTTTTTAATAGATTGAATTCTTGGATCACAAAATTCTTTTACTTCTCCAGTGTCTTTGATTATTATATGATCGTGTTGATTGTTGAAATAACACCTTTCGTATTGTGAAAAAGAATCTCCGAATTGATGCTTTCTTACAAGACCTGACTCAAGTAAAAGCTCAATTGTATTATATAGAGTTGCACGACTTACTCTATAGTTTTTCTTATTCATTTTTTCATACAATGAGTCAATATCAAAGTGCCCATCAATAGAATAGATCTCATTAAGGATACTAAATCTCTCTGGAGTTTTCCTGTGATTGTGATGATTTAAAAATTTTGTAAAAACATCTAAAACTTCATCATTATTTTTTTTCTTTTTTGTAATCATTCTTATTATTTTCTTGACACTTTTTCAATTCCATCAATTGAAGAAAGTTTTTTTAATAATTTATTCAAAATTACTTTATTTTTTACTTCTACACTTACAAATCCTGAGAATGTTCCATCATTTGTTTCAAAAGATATCCTATTCATATTAACATTCATTGAATTAGAAATTAATGAGGTAATACTATTTATTAAACCAATATCATCAATTCCACTTACTTGTATTTGTGCATTAAATTCATGATTCTCCGAATCTATCCAGTTAGCTGAGATAATCCTATATGCGTAATTTGATCTCAGTGAAATTGAATTAGGACAATCTTGTTTATGAACTTTTATTCCATCTTTTACAGATATAAACCCAAAAACCTTATCACCTGGTATAGGATTACAGCAGGTAGCTATTGAATATTTTAGTATTTCTTTTTCCTTTCCAAATACTAGCTTATCAAACTTTATAAAATTTGCAGATTCCAATATTTTATCAACTTTATTAGTTTTTGAACCAATCCTTCTCTTGAAGAATCCAATGTAGCTGTTATAATCATTAGCAAAGCTTTTAATCTGCTTATTATCAATAGATCCAGTTCCAATTTTATAGAATAGATCGTTACTCGCATTAATTTTAAAAAATTTCATCATTTGACCCGAGACTTTATCATCGAGTTTTATTTTTAATTGCTTCAGCTTCCTTTCTAAAATTTCCTTTCCGTCTAATGATATTCTTTTTTTCTCTTCATTAATTGAAGATTTTATCTTAGATTTTGCTTTAGAAGTTTCAACAAAGCTTAACCAGTTTACATTTGGTTTAACATTCTCTGATGTAATAATTTCTACTTGATCTCCACTTTTTAGTGTATGACTAAGAGGCACAAGTTTTCCATTAACTCGCGCTCCTCTGGTTTTAATTCCAACATCTGTGTGGACATGGAATGCAAAGTCTAATGCACTTGATCCACTTCTGAGTGATTTTAAATCTCCATTTGGAGTAAAAACATAGATTTCTTTTGAATAAAAATTTAATTTAAAATCTTCGACAAAATCCACAGCATGTTCATTATCATGAGTTAAAACTTCTTGAAGTCTATTTAACCAAAGATCAACCTCATTTTTCTTTGATTCCTTATGTTTATATCCATAATGTGCTGCATAACCTTTCTCAGCAATCTCATTCATTCTTTCTGACCTTATTTGAATTTCTACCCACTTATTTTTAGGTCCTACAACTGTTAAATGTAGTGCTTCATATCCATTAGTTTTAGGAAGAGTAATCCAATCTCTTAGCCTTGTTGGGTTGGAAGTAAAATGATCAGTAATGATTGAATATATTTTCCAAGCTATAAATTTCTCATTTTTTGGAGTTGACTTATATATAATTCTAATAGCAAATCGATCATATACCTCATCAAACGATATATTCTTCTTTTGAATTTTATTATGAATGGAATAAATTGACTTATTCCTTCCAATTATGGAGTATTTAATTTTTTGATCATCAAGATTGTTATTAATAAGACTTTTAAATGTTTCAACATACTTCTCTTGATTTACAGATTCTTTATCAATTTTATTTTTTATTAGATTATATTTTCTTGTCTCAAGAATTCTTAGGCTCAAATCTTCAAGTTCATTTTTAATATTATAAAGGCCAACTCTATGTGCTAAAGGTGCATAGATATATAGTGATTCAGATGCCATTTGATCTTGCTTAGCTTTAGATAGAAAGTCAATTGTTCTCATATTATGAAGTCTATCAGCTGTTTTAATTAATATAACTCTTATATCACTATGAAGAGTAAGTAGCATCCTCCTGTAATTTTCAGCTTGAATTGAATAGTCCTCATTCTTTTTTAAGGTTGATATTTTTGTTAATCCATTTACAATTCTTGAGATTTCATTTCCAACACTTTCATTTAGATCTTTAAAAGTAACATCAGTATCCTCAACAACATCATGAAGAAGTGCTGAAGCTATTGATATGTAATCAAGTCCAATATCTTTTGCAACAATTTTTGCAACTTCTATAGGATGATGAATATAGGGTTCGCCAGATTTTCTTATCTGACCATCATGACCATTGAAAGCTATAACAAGAGACTGATATATTACCTTTTTTTCTTTTGATGATATTTTTTGATAGCTACTATCTATTAAATCATCATAAAGATCAGACATACTTTTAGGTAATATTTTATTTTCAATTAGCACTTGTAAATTTTACTTATCTAAATTTACAAATAATAATTATGGATTGAAAGGGTTATTATTATTGAGAATCTGAATATTTATTTGAATATCTCCTCCATAATCTAGTTTGATGAGTTTCAAGACTAAGGTTCCTTCCTGATATAAATGCATGCTTAACATCATTTGAAATGATGTCAAGTGCATCTCCGCTAGAAACAAATAAAGTAGCACTTTTTCCTACTTCTAAAGTTCCAAAATCTTTATCAATTCCAAGAATTTTAGCAGGATTTAGAGTAATTAGAGACAAAGCAATTTCTTTATCAATTCCAAAACTCGAAAAACTACCGGCATAGAAAGGTAAATTACGAACTGATACTCTGGCCATAGTAGTTCCAGTAGGATCAATACTAACTAGTATGCCTTGATCTAACATTTTTTTTGCAATTTCGAAAGTTTCCATAGGATCTGAATCAGTTGACTGGGGAAATCTGTAAGGTTGTTTTACAACAACGGGAATATTATTTTTCTTGATAAAATTCAATTGATTCTTAGACCCAGTAGCACCTACAATTACAATTTTATCAATTCCATAACCTTTTAAAAATGTAACACCATCTACAATCTCTTTTTCATCGTCAGCATAAAGGTAAACTGTTGTTAAACCCTCAAATATTGGTCTCATTGCAATACTTTTAAGGTTCATTGAGTTTTCAATAGACATATTTACTCTTGATTTTTCAAAGAAATCTTTTAAGTCTTTAATCTGTTTATTATAATTACTATTTGCTTTTAAACCTCTATCTTCACCAAGCCACCATCTTCCATAAGTGTATGGACTTGGCCAATTTAAATGTATTCCTTGATCATATTTTATTACGGCATCTTCCCAATTCCACGCATCAAACTGAACTACAGATGATTTACCAGAAATAATACCTCCATTGGGGGTAACTTGTGCAAGAAGGACTCCATTAGGTCTCATACTTTCTACTGCTTTTGATTCGGCATTATAAGCAACTATAGATCTAATTTCGGGAAGATATGCTC